>CAZXFB010000007.1:0-138582 GCA_964639725.1 uncultured Rikenellaceae bacterium | reverse complement strand
ATTGTACAGTATACTCCGGAATCGTTGTACACATTGGCCGGAATAGTCAATCATTGTCGCATTCATAGAAATACGGCCAACGATATTAATCCTCTGACCATTTATCAGAGCATATTTTGATGTCCGGGGTAAGCCATTGCTCCATCCAAATGGCAGGTTAGCCAGATAACTGTCTTTCTCAAGCTGGTATGTACTTCCGTAACCAACTTTATTACCTGCAGGATAAAACATGATCTGACCAATACTTGAATAAAAGGACATTACCGGTTTAAAGTCTTTCTGTGCTTCCATAGCTTCCTTTGTAGGGTGCGCGCCGTAAGTGATGGTGCCAGGGCGAACCATATCCAGGTGAGATTCCGGAACCCGGATGGTAAGAGATGATGCTGCTGCGTGAAGAAGCACATCCTGCCTATTCAGTTGACCCATACTGATAATCGACTCTGCATCGTTCCTGAATTCTGTAACCAGCTTCTTCAGATTTTCGATACTGTCAGTGTCAGCATTGGCAAAATGCGTCATTATTCCTCTTACATAAATGTTTTTAAGCTTAAGCAATTCACCTATTGAGTCTTTAGTACTGGGAACATGCATTTCGAAACCCTCTCTGGACATTCCTCCAGTATTGAGACTTATATGGATTTTAATTATTTTATTTTGTTCAACTGCCAGTTTTGAAATAAAACGAGCCATACTAAGGTTTCCAACCAGTTCTTCAATTTCCCCGTAGGATTTTGGATTAGTGTGCACTGCTTTCAGTTCATCAATACCGGCTAATCGTAACCGAAGAACTGGCAGTTTAATATTCACACTCCTGAGTTTTAAGATTTCACTGTTTTCCGTAATACCAATATAATCAGCACCGGCAAATTCTGCCACTTTTGCCAAATATTCAATGCCACAACCATAAGCATCTGTTTTAACAACTGCCAATAAAAGACAGCTATCCTTTAAAAATCGTTTTTTCAAGAGTTGAATATTGTCATAGTATGCTAACTGATCTATTTCAACGTAAGTTTCAGATTTTCTATGTGCAGAATTATGTAGCCGGCATTGTTCTTTTATATAAGAAGTTAATTCAGGCGGGTAATTGTCATAGTTTTGATAAACTGAAACAGTATTATCTTTTCCGGCTTTGGGCGTACATGTTGTCAGACCAAACAGCACTGAGGCAATAAAGACAACAGAGACAAGTCTTAGTTGGATAACCGAACTCCTTTGTCTTTTTAATTCATTTAACAGTTGCTTTTTCATGATAATACTTGTTTTAGAACTTTTCGAACAATTAAAAACATATAAATGATTATATTATTCCTGCCATATGTCAGGGAAATCCAAATCAAATTTAGTATCAAATTTTAAATATTCTAGAATAAATATTCTTTCCATGTGGAGCAAATTTATATTTTTTACTTCAGTATTTGCTTTTAAGAGCATTATAAATATATTTGTTAGACAGGCTTATTTATCTGGATGAGTATCATTAGGGTTTATTCAAAAATTTGGTCTATGATAGAAATCAGTTTTAAAAAGAAACAAACCAGAGAACTGATAATTTTTTGGTTTTCATTCTTTGTAATTTTAACCAATCCGTTAGTTCTAATTTCACAGCCGGAATTAACGTCTGAAACTGCTGTAAGACGAGCAGGTGATTTTGAGAAAATTTCCCGTGTTCAGGTACCCGGTCGCCCTTTCCTCCATTTAAACCGCGATGAGATTGCCGCAGCACGTTCCCGTGCTGACAAAGAAGATTGGGCAAAAAAACTGAAAGAAAATTACATCAGAATTGCTGATACCTGGGTTTCGCGCGATTATGATTTTGTTAAAAGGATCATCCCTGCAAAAGGGTCAATTTACACCTACGGATTAGGTCTTGATCTCGATCCCCTGCAACAGAAAAAGATGAAATGGAGGGGTTGGAAAGATCCCCGTCATGTGGAAGCTGCCAATGGTGCCATTTATCCGGATGCAACTCATCAGGATGATGGCAGTGGCTGGACTGATCCAAAAACGAAAACGAAATACTATTTTATTGCTCTTGCTAATGGGATGACAATAAAGCAGTTAGAATCTGTTGATCTTCATTCATTGGTTAACGCCTACCTGCTTACAGGTAATGAGACCTATGCAGAACGCGCCCTGTGGATATTGGATGCCATAGCAACTATTTACCCCCGTGCAAATGAGGGGCCTATCGATTACCCTGGTCTCGCGCCCGGCAAACCCGATGGGGGACGTTTAGAAAGACCATACTATCAGGCGGCACGTGCAATGATGAACTATGCTTACTATGTCGAAATGCTCTCCGTGAGTATTCATGCAAATAAACCCTCCCTTTCAAATCCTGACTATTCGATAAATAAAAACATCGAGTTGAATCTTCTGATGAATGGAGCTGATTATTGCCTGCGTATGACCAGAGCTGGAAAGGGTGCCAGCTATGAATTAAATAACGGGAATATTGATTATAACCGTGCGCCGCTGGTTGTGGGAGCGATGCTGGGTATTACTGAATGGGTTGATTGGGCGCTAAATGGTCCTCTGGGATTTAAATATGCGGTTACAAATACAATAGATATAAATGGCCGCTATTTTGAAACCGGTACTTTATATGCACAACATACACGTGATTTATTACTTTCTACCGCCCTGTTCCTTAAACGGATGCGATTGCCGTCATACCCCCAGGGCTTTGAAGCATTTGACGATACGCGGTTCGCACAATTCTGTCTTGACTTCTTCACCGGTATCCAGGTAGCCGGGCGTTTACCTCTTTTTGGCGATGCAGGTCCCGATAACTTTTTACAAACCGATGGAAGGATATTCGACAACGGTACTCTGGCAGCTGCACAACAGTTTTATCGCTATACTCAAAACAAAGATATACGTGATGCCGCACTGAAGACAGCCTCCCAAATGATGCAGAATTTGCCGGATGATTATAGTTATAACGAAGCGGACCTTTTTCGCACTCTAAGCCTGAAAGAAATAATTAAGCAGGAAAAATCTCTGGCAAGTTTGCCATTGTTGCCCCGAAGCACCTTACTTTTTGATTATGGCATTCTGATCTTACGTTCCGGTGAAAAGGAAAAGGAACGTGCAGCGCTGATGCGCTTTGGGCCTACCTTAAACCATGGTCAGGCCGATGAGCTTGGATTGGCTTTTTATGCCAGAGGACGTGAATTTTCTTTCGACCCGGGCTATTATAATACTCATTTGCGCTTTGGATTTACTACAACTACAGTTGCACATAATATTTTGGTGGTAAACCGTAGTAACCAGTTGCGTCGTCCGGCTCCGGGCGGTGATCTGCAAACCTTCACTGACGGCGAAGTTTTGCGCTCGGCCGCTGTAAATGACCCGCTCGCTTATGCTTTTCACGGTGTTTCAGAATATAAGAGAAGGGTGGCGATTATTGATCTGTCACCTGAAGAAAGCTATATAATTGATAACTTCTGGGCATGTGGTGGTATGGAATATGATTACAGCCTGCATGGAATATCTAAGGGAAAATTACAAATACTTTCAGCAAAGGAAACTAAGCTGAAAGAGAACAGGGCCGGTTCTGTACTTAGTCCTGATGCCGATTATTCTTCAGAAATGGATCCTAACGGCCGGGTTAATTCTTATTCAGATAAACCCTTTTATTATGCGCCACCAGGTGCCGGATACGGCTTCTTGAGTCATCCGGGCTTTTATACGATGAAAGGACCAGCTCGTCTCCAGTGGTCATCAACTGACAAGACAGGTCATGAAATGTATGTCTGGCATTTTGCACCATCATCTGCAGAACTTATTGTTGCACAATCACCAAAGCCAACAGGCCCTATCGATGTAACTTATGCTTTATCGCATGTTAAGGTTCCTGCCTCGGAAACTGTGCGTTTCACTTCAGTTATACTCAATACAGCAGGAGATACTAAACTTGCAGATGTAAAACAGCTAACGGTGCTTGACGGGTCTAATTCAGTTATTGCATTGCGGATCAAACTAATTCCAAAAGTGTCTTCAACAGTTCGGGAACATTTTTATATGGCATCGGATAAAGTTACTGAAGCAGTGAATTTTGAGGGAGGACTTTCCTTCTCAGGTGAAGAAGGGTTTTTAGGTTTGGATGCCTCCGGGAAAGTGGTTTCAGTTTCTTTAACCGGACCCGGTACAATTATAAAAGGTGACTTTAAATTTATCGCAACACCTCTTTTTACAAAGCCGCTGGAAGTCATTAAGGTAGAGAGCCAGCCACTGCGTATACTTGTAAACGCAACATACGAGAAAACTAAAAACCTGACAGGAAGTATAATACGTTTAAATAAACCCGGACTTATCCGGCCTTTTGTATTACGTGTAAATAAAAGTGAAGCAGCAGGTAAGAACAGCTGGCTCACTTTAGACGCTTCCAGCAACATACACGCGGTTGGTGTTGTTCAAAGTTATGATCCGGAGACGAATAGTATTATTACTGATGCTCCTTTCCCGCACACTCGTCCTTATACATATACTTATTCCGAAACCACTGGCTTCGGCTCACAGGCTGAAAAAGACGTTCAGTATGATTATAACGGAGGATATAATGGTTTCTGGTTGGTTGACAACCAGGATCCTCTAAAAAGAGCAGCAATTATGACACTCCAAAAAAAACGGACTCAAATTATACTTGACAGTGATTCAAAAAATATTTTCAAAACTGGCGATAAATTTGAAATTCAACTGATAGCTCCGGGCGATTCATTTGAAGTTCCTGTCTGGAGTCAGGCGAAACGTAATTCAAACGGTACCTGGAAAATTGATGGCCCTGCCACTGTGAGCATAACCAAATAATCTTGAGCGGAAACGAACTAGGTGAAATAATATATGACAATGGCGATTGATAAATAATAGAGCGAGAAGGGGAAGTAATGCTTTTGCCCCTCTTTGCAAAGCAGAGAGGGGTTGGGGTGAGTTCATGTGATTATCTGTCTGCAAAAGAAGGGGAAGTAATGCTTTTGCCCCTCTTTGCGAAGCAGAGAGGGGTTGGGGTGAGTTCATGTTGATAATTGTCTGCAGGAGAAAGGGATAGTAAAGCTTTTGCCCCTCTTTGCGAAGCAGAGAGGGTTTGGGGTGAGTTCATGTGATTATTTAATTGAAATATAATCACTTAAAATTGTTTATTGCTAAAAACCGATTCTCATGAAATAATAAAATGAATATGAAGAATATGATATTTAAGAAATACTTTTAGGAGCAGACTCAATCTTTGATCTTTAAAGGGAATAATAAATATACTTTATGAAAGAAAATTCTAAAAAAAGCAAAAAATCCGGTTCTTTTTCCCGAAGAAAATTTATCAATATTACATCTGCTACAGTAGGTGGTATGCTGATAAATGGAACATCATCCGATGCGATTGCAAATCAATGGTTGGTTACTGATGAAGTTAAAGACATTGGAAATCAGGATTCTATGAGTCTTATTGGTGGCTATGGCGATTGGGCTTCAACATTATTGAAAGGAGAGCTTCCTTCCTTATCCTTCAGAAGAAAAGAATGGTCCAAAATTGACGATTGGCAGAAGGCTGCAAAAGGAAGGACAATAGAAAGATTGGCAATTCCTGATATAGGCGGACTCCCTGAAGTTAAAATCAACAAACAATACACCTACGATGGTTTGCACATCGAAGAGCTTAGCTGGCAGTTACCTTACGGGCGAACAACCTCAGGCATAGTTCTGAAACCTGTTGATGCTGTTAAACCACTGCCGGGAATTCTTGCATTTCATGATCATGGGGCAAATAAGTATTTTGGCAACAGGAAGATAACACGGACAAATGATAAAAGGCATCCGATTATTGAAGCTCACCAGAAAGAGTATTATGATAACCTTGCCTGGGCCAATGAAATAGCAAAGAGAGGATATGTTGTTCTTGTCTCTGATGCATTCCCCTTTGCCAGCAGAAGGGTTATGATGCAGGATGTCCCTGAACATTTGCGGCAAAATCTTAACGATAATGACCCGGAAAACTCCGATAATATATTAGAATATAACAAGTGGGCTGCAGAACACGAACATATTATGGCCAAGTCACTTTTCAGCGCCGGAACAACATGGCCGGGAGTATTTTTTGCCGAGGACAGAAAAGCTCTTGATATATTATGCTCCCGAAAAGATGTCGATAAACAGAAAATTGGCTGTGGGGGTCTGTCAGGTGGCGGTATGAGGACGGTATTCATGGGAGGACTTGATCCCAGGATAAAATGTGCAGTCTGTGTGGGTTTTATGACAACATGGAAGGATTTTGTACTCAATAAGTCATTTACTCATACATGGATGACCTATGTACCTTTGCTTCCCAATGAACTCGATTTTCCAGAGATATTGGCATTGCGTGTTCCTCTTCCTACTCTTGTTCTGAATGACGAGGATGATGATCTGTATACTCCTCAGGGTATGAAAGAGGCAGACGAGATCATGAGGAGAGTTTACAATAAGGCAGATGCTGGGGACATGTATAAATGTTCTTTCTACCCCGGTCCGCATAAGTTTGATAAAAAAATGCAGGCTGAAGCATTTGAATGGTTTGACAGGTGGCTTAAATCATAAAATATTCAATCTTTAGAATAAGTCTAAATTACTAATCTGAATGTCTAAAAATTTGAATTTTTAATTTAGTTTAATACATTTGCCGGAATAGGATGATGTTTCTGATTAATGATACTCCTAACCTGGTATTAAGAAGCTAAAGTCCTGAATGTGATAAACCCTGATTCAATCAGTGAATTTGATTAATTTGAAAGATAGTTTTTATTAATTATCTTGAAATAGAAATAGGATGGTTAAAAGCTTAGATCTGTTAAACCCTATCTTTTTGTGCAGATACTTCTTTCTGTTATATCTTAATATGCTTAATACTAATAATGATCTAATTAATAACGTGTTATTTATTGCCATTCTTACTGAAAACAAGAAGATGGATAAAATATTTGCTAAACATCTAAACTATTAAACAACTAATTAACTAACTAACTAACTAACTAATTGACTGATATGAGAATTACATGATGAAATGCGAAGGGGGATAATAAACTATTTTATTAATCCCATCAGAATTCAGGCACTAACCAAGCTAAGTATTAATGTTTTAAATTATTCCAAATGCATGAAAAAAATTAATGAAAAGCGATTGTCTTTTGTCATCAATAATAAGCTAAAGCTATTGATTATGACAAAATTGTGCGTTTTATTACTATTCTGCTTCCAGACATCGATGTCAGCAGCAGCGACAGAAATTGCGTACAATGACGAATCAGAAAAATCAAAGCCGGAGATATCTCTTCTGGTTGCAGATCAGCAACTTACCGTCAGGGGTACGATAAAAGATTCTGAAACTGGTGACCCTCTCCCCGGAGTAACTGTTATGGTAAAGGGTACTACTATCGGTTCATTATCCGATGCCAATGGTAAATTCTCTGTTAATGTTCCTGACAGAAAAGCCATTCTGTCTTTCTCCTTCATTGGTTTCACTACTCAGGAACTTCCTGCAATAATAGGTTCTGATATGAGTGTAGCTATGTCGCTTGAACTCACCAAAATATCAGAAGTTGTTGTAATAGGTTATGGTACTCAGAAAAAGGAGAGTGTGGTTGGTGCTATAACACAGGTAAACTCCGCAACTCTTATGAGAGGTGGAAACATTAACGTTACAAACGCTATTACAGGTAAACTTTCAGGCGTTTTAACAATACAGCAGACAGGTGAACCTGGTGCTGACCAGTCTGAGATCATTATCCGTGGTTTGTCATCATGGAACGGTTCACAACCACTGGCTTTGGTTGATGGTGTTGAGCGTGATTTTAAAGACCTTGATCCAAACGAGATTAATACTATATCAGTTCTAAAAGATGCCTCTGCAACTGCAGTATTTGGTGCTAAAGGAGCCAACGGGGTTATTATTGTGACTACCAAACGTGGTTCTCTCGGTAAGCCTAAACTTGATTTTTCTGCATCATATGGTATGGAAAGAGCTACAAGGATGGCAGATCATATCAGTTCCTATACTACAATGTCTATGCTTAACGTAGCGAACAGTAATAATCAGAACTGGGCTGATCTTGTTCCTAAAAATATACTTGAGGAATATCGTAATCCATCCACTCCTTTAAACGCATTGCGTTATCCCGATGTTAACTGGTTTGAGACAGTGAGCAAGCCTTTTGCAGCCACATACAATGCCAATTTCAACATATCAGGAGGAACAAACTTCATAAAATATTTTACATCTCTGGCATATTTCCACCAGGGCGACTATTTTGAAGCGTACAAAAATGGTGTTCAGGATACACGTTTCTATTTTAACAGGTTTAATTACCGTGCCAATATAGACTTCAACCTTACTGAATCAACACTTTTATCGCTGAACCTGGGAGGTGAAGTGGGTATTAAAAACCAGCCGGTAACAACCCCCTGGCGTATGTTATACCAGGCGAGTACCTCAAGGTTCCCTGCCTATTTCCCTGCATGGGTCCTAAATGAAGTTCCGGATACAGATTATCCTAATGCTTCAGGAGTAAGATATGCAATGAACTTTGATGATTTTATCGGTAACCCTTATTCAGTTTTTAATCAGGGATCATTTAACCGTTACAACGATTCTAAATTATTTACCGACCTTATCCTTAATCAGAAACTTGATTTTATAACAAAAGGGTTGTCTGCACAGGGTAAAGTTTCTTTAAGTACTTATTACCGGAATACAGCATTAACTGCCTCCTATGCATTCCCTGAATATCAGATTTACTATGATAGAATCGGAGTGGATGCCAATAATGACGGGAAGGTTGACCAGAACCCATGGTTCAGAACAGGACAGGGTGATGCAACCTACCAGTTACCTCTCCTTAGCATAAATGTTGGAAGTATGGGAGGTGGTTATTATACCGACCTTTATTATGAGATGGCGCTGAACTATAACAATACCTTTGGAAAGCACAGCGTAACCGGTCTGGCTCTGTTGAACCGCCAGCAAAAGAATTCTGAAGTGGCTTTCCCATATTATAATGAAGCACTTGTTGGACGAGCAACTTATGATTATGGTCATAAATATCTGGTTGAAGTTAACCTGGGTTATACCGGTTCAGAACGTTTTGCTCCGGGTAACAGGTTCGGATTCTTCCCTTCAGGTGCTCTGGGATGGGTAATCTCTGAAGAAGCTTTCTTTAAAAATGCTGTTCCATGGGTTAGTAAACTTAAGCTTCGTTATTCAGACGGTATTGTTGGTAGCGATTATGCTGCAAACCGCTGGTTATATGTAAGCGAGTATTACAAAGACAACCGTGGTTACATCCATGAGGATAAAGGAGCAAATAACAGTGCACAGTGGGAGGAAGCCAGAAAAAAAGATATTGGTATTGAAATTGGGGTATTTAAAGATGTGTTTACTATCAATATAGACTTCTTTGATGAGTTCCGTGATAAGATGTTACTTGAGCCGCGAAGTGTTACTATGATGGTTGGTAACTCATTCAAAGACCTTAACCTTGGAAGTATGAAAAAACACGGAGTTGAGGTTGAAGCTGAATTCAGAAAAACCACTCTGTCCGGTCTTACTTATAACATCAGAGGCATCTTCGGGTTTAACGAAAACCGTATCATCTTTAAGGATGACCCGGCATATGCTCCTGATTATACAAAGCAGGCAGGCAAACCTCTCGGATCACAGACAAGCGGGGTTTTACTTACTGGCACCGGGTACTATACTTCAGTTAATGATATTCATAATAATACCGCTCCTATCCCGATTGAGAAAATCAATGTTGGGGATTATAAATTCCTCGATTATAAAGCTGACGGGATAGTCTCGGTACTTGACAAATATCCAATTAAAGGATCAACTTATCCTCCTATTACATATTCATTTGCAAGTGGTTTTGCATACAAAAATTTTGAATTCAATTTTATGTTTGCCGGGAACCATGGAAAATATGTTGTATTCAACCAGACATATGAAGTTGAATTTGTTAAAGGTGTTCGTCGTGTTCATATATCACAGTTAGACTACTGGAGACCAGATAACCAGGATGCTGCTCACTCAACTTTGCATTACAGCGGTCAGGGTAATGCTGATATTCTTTATTGGAGCGGTGGTTCAGGTGATGATGGTTATGCCTGTATGGTTGAAGACCGTTTCTGGAGAAAAGCTGATTACCTTCGTCTGAAAGAGATAAATGCAGCATATAACATAAAATCTGATTTTCTTGCCAGAGCTGCTCATATCACAGGGATGCAGGTCTATGTGGCAGGTACGAATCTATGGACTCTGACCAGCCTTATTGAAGGTGACCCTGAAAGAAAAGATTTTACACAGGGTTTCTATCCTCAGATGACCAGTATTAAGTTTGGCTGGAAGTTTAGTTTTTAATCTATTAATCTAGTAACAATGAAAAGATACATCATTTTATTTTTATGTATAGGATTGTGCACGGTTTTATTAAACTCGTGCCTTGAAAGTTACCTGGATAAAGCCCCCGAGTCGGGATTAACTGAGCAGGACGTATTTACAAAATATGAGAACTTCAAGCAATTCTTCTATGCTGTTTATGAAGGTGAACAGATGGTCGGAGGCGGTGACCAGAGAGATAACGGTATTAAATGCGGATATCCTCTCTTCTTTGATTTCAGAAATGACCATTTCTGGGCAGGCATGACAGATATGAGTGATGCCGGACGTGTTAAGGAAACACAGGGAGTTAGGAACGGTCGTATCGGTAATTACCAGGGTTGGACATATTTCACAGGTGGTATTTATTATCCGATTCTGGTTCCTATGTTCAATTCAATAAGAATTGCAAACATGGCTCTCAAAAAGATCGATATGGTTAAGGACATCAGCCAGGAAGAGAAGGATGACTTTATTGCTCAGGCACATTTTGTCAGAGCTTTCGCTCATTTTGAACTTATGAAGTGCTGGGGCCCTATGCCTTATATTACAAACGTAATAGGGCCTGATGATCAGTGGGACATTCCAAGGCTTACCAAATGGGAAACATATACACAGATCGCTCTTGATTTTGATACTGCAGTTACCTATTTCCAGAAAGCAGGCAAAATGCGTCGTGACCCTGCCGGTTTAACTGCAGTAGGCCACCTGAATGCTCCAGATCAGAAACTTCCAAATGGTTGTACTGCATTGGGTTATAAAGCCCGTGCTCTCCTTTACAGGGCAAGTCCGCTAAACAATGAAAAAGGTGTCGCTGACTGGCAGGAAGCAGCAGTTGCCAACTGGGAAGCTATTAAAACAGCAGAACAGTATGGATACTTTCTTCTAAGTGCTGCTGATTATAAGAAAAACTTTGTTGGTGCAACTTATACTGATGAGCAATTATGGGCTTGGGTACCTCCAGCTGTAACCTACAGTTATTATGGCTGTCTTTTTATTAATGGTGTGTTTGCTGGTTCTAAAACCTCATTTTCAGGAGAAAATCCAACTCAGAATACAGTTGACAGGTTTGAGACTGCAAACGGCTATCCTGTCCGTACTGAAGCAGAACGGGCAACAGCTACTGCACTGGGATTTTATAAAGAGCAGGATCCGTATACTAACAGAGATCCACGTTTTAAAATTGATATTATTTATAATGGAGCCGATATTCCAGCCTATGGTACAGCAAAAATTTACTATGAGGTTGGTAAGCCTAACGGTGAACTTCTCGATTTTTCTTATGCTGGAACTACACGCACAGGTTATTATATGAGAAAACGCTGGGGTGATCAGAGTGTTAAGAACCAGGTTTTATGTCAGTATACCGACCCTCTTATGCGTTTAGGTGAACTCTACCTGAACTATGCTGAAGCTGCAAACGAAGCTTATGGTCCTAATACTGCTGCACCTAATTCCTCCATGACATCTGTCCAGGCAATAAACAAGATCAGGAACAGGATAGCTATGGTCAATGTATTGCCTCAGTTTACAACAAATACTGATGCTTTCAGAGAAAGAATCAAGAACGAACGCATTATAGAACTGGTTTCTGAAGGAGCTCACTACTATCACGATATCCGTCGCTGGATGGATGCTCCGACGGTCTACCAGGGTCCACTT
Organism: uncultured Rikenellaceae bacterium; assembly: GCA_964639725.1. GTDB lineage: Bacteria > Bacteroidota > Bacteroidia > Bacteroidales > VadinHA17 > LD21. Next base: position 126,515 of record CAZXFB010000007.1, on the reverse strand, counting down.
ATGGGTGTTGATATTGAAAAGGTAGCTGTAAGTGCAACATATCCTACTGGTTATAAATACTTACGTCAGCCTTTGCCACCCGACCGCCAGAGTGTTTGGTTCCCTCACATGTATTACTGGCCGTTTAATGAGGCAGATAATTACAAAATGAAAAAATTTGTCCCAAACCCGATTTGGTAGTATAAACCAATAAAAATAAGTATTATGAGATTTGTTAATATAATATTTCAAAAACACAGATATATCAGTTTGCTTTTACTGTGTGTTTTTCTGACAGGGGCAATCAATGCGCAGGATAAAACACAAACCAGGGCAAAAATGATCACTGTCAGTGTGAAAGTTGTTGATGAAAACGCAGCTCCGATTGCAAAAGCGAAGGTGGTAGTGGGTGAAGGAATGATCCATGCCGAAACTGATCAGAACGGCTCTTTCTCATTCAGTGCATACCCTGCTGATTTTGTTACTATCTCCGCCTCAGGTTATGAGAAAAGTGTCTCTCTGGCTCAGGATATTATCGTGAATAATACAATTAAGCTTGTTAAATCCAAGCTTTATATGACATCTGAAGATAATATTCCTCTTCCTTATATGACACTTAAAAAACGTAATATAACCGGAAGTTCAACTATAATAACCGGAGATCAGCTTGAAAAATATCCTTCAACTGATATCCGGAATGCTATGTCAGGACTTGCTACCGGACTGCAGGTTTCTGAGAGAAATGGTGCTCCCGGTATGACTGCAGAGGAAAACAATGGTTCCTACAGGTATATGGAAAAGGTCAGTGTTACCTCAAGAGGATATCGTATGATATACATTGTTGATGATGTTCCAATGGATGCAACAGAAGCCCAGATCGATCCTGCAGAAATTGAGTCAATGACAATTATTAAGGACATCGTAGGAAAAGCAATGTTTGGTTCTGCAGGTGCAGGTGGAATTATCCTTATCAAAACAAAGAGAGGAAGAACAAATGAACGTCTTCTCAATGTAAATATCGAGAATGGAGTTAGCTCTATTGACAGGATGCCGGGTTGGGCTTCAGGTTCTGAGTATGCATCTTTAAACAATATTGCACGAAAGGCTGATCTGCTCAAAGAAAACTATTCTACTGATGACATTGCAGCCTATGCAAAAAATGATCCTTATGACATGTATCATCCAAGTGTCAATTACCGTGATTTAATGCTTAAAAATTCAATGTCATTCAAAAGAGCTAATGTATCGTCATCTGGAGGTAACGATGTTGTTCAGTATTCTGCTTACCTTGGTTATGGTGGGGAGGGTGATATTTATAAGCTGGGAAAGACATCAGATTATAACAGGGTAAATACCCGTGCAAATCTTGATATAAAAATCAATGAAATTTTTAAGGTTCAGTTTGATATATTTGCAGGACTAACTTTCAGACGTTCTCCAAACTACGGTTATGCAACAAGTGAAGGAAGCGGACTGACAGACCTTGTAGAATTCAGCTCTGCCGTTGCTAACATTACTGATACTCCTCCAATTGCATTTCCAATATATGCAAATAATGATCCGAAGCTGAAAGCTCCCTGGTATGGCGTAAGTACTAACTACCCAATCAATCCTGTTGGTAATCTTAAAGAAAATGGTTATTATAATGAGAGAGGCAGAACAGGAGTAGCAAGTGCTGCCCTTGATTATGACATGAAAGGAATTCTTGATGGTCTTACATCTAAAACCTTCTTTTCGTTCAGTGCATTAAACCTTGTACGCATCGGGCAGGCTGAAGATTACATAGCATATACCGTAACACCTGGAATCAGCCCTAAAACAGGAAGTGATACAATAAATCTCGCAAAGGTTCATGATGGTATTGATAATGCAAACCTATTGAATTTGCATGACTATTATTACCAGCGCTATGCCTTTTATGAGAGACTGAAATATGAGAAGGACTTTGGTGAAAACAAACTTCAGACTACTTTAACCTATTTTCTTAACCAGTTCACCAGAAATGGTTACAGGGATCCACGCCGTCAGCAGAATGTTGTTCTAACAGCTCTCTATTCGATAAATGATAAGTACAGTATTCAGGGATTATTGAACTATACAGGTACTTCAAGCTTTGACGAAGGGAAAAGATATGAGTTGTTTCCCTCATTGGGAGCAAGCTGGGTAATCTCAGAAGAGAGTTTTATGTCGAATGTAAAAGCTATAAATTATCTGAAGTTACGCGGAGAAGCCGGAATAATTGGATCTGAAAGTTTTATGTCGCCGTTTTTATACAGAACTGCCTGGACAGGAACTACAGGAACCACTTTTGGTCCCTCATCCCTTACAACAAGGTGGTTTGGATCCACCAACGAGAGTACTGTTTACAGCACATATCCCAACAGATTCGGAAATCCGGACCTTTCATGGGAAAAAAGGAAAGAGTTTAATTTTGGACTTGATGCCCTGATGCTTAATGAGAAACTCTCTCTTGAAGTAAACTATTATAATAATATCCGTGACGGACAGATCACTCAGTTAACCAGTACTGTGCCCTATGTTACAGGTATTTCTGCTGCCTTACCCCGTTACAACTATAATAAAACAAAGTACTATGGTGTAGAGGCAGGTGTTCAGTATAACGAAAAAAACAACAATTTCGGTTACTCATTCGGAGGTAACATTACCATCCAGAATTCTAAAATTGTTAAGCATGATGAACCCGCTTACAGATATGGTTATCAATCACGTACAGGTTTGGCAGCCGACACCTACTGGGGTCAGACTTACGTTGGCAAATTTGCAAGTGACGCAGAAGCATTGGTTGTTCCTCAGTTATATGATGCCGTTCTTAAGAAAGGCGATCTGAAATATAAGGATATGAATGGTGATGGATTTATCGATGATAATGATATGAGTGCAATCGGACATACAACACCACGAGTATACTATGCTTTGAATGCACAATTCAATTTTAAGAACTTCGATCTTACTTTGATCGGAACTGGTTATGCCTTTTTTGATATTCCATTGACCAGCAAATATTTCTGGAATGGATGGAGTGACAATAACTATTCGGATTTCGTAAAGAACAATATCGATGGAGCATATCCGAGACTTACATATTACAAAGTGTCGAATAACTTCGTAACCTCCGATTTCTGGCTGACAAAAGGTGATTATTTCAAGATTCAGAATGTTGAATTAGCATACAATTTGCCAGCTGATAAATTGCAGATAATCAGATCACGCGGAATCCGCTTCTATGTCAGGGGATCCAATCTGTTAACTATTTCCAAAGTTAAAGATATTGATCCTGAATCACCTACTTCAGGCATTGATTCTTATCCGTTATTTAAGACTTTTACGGGCGGAATTAAACTAACCTTTTAAGCAATATCAATTATGAATACAAAAATAAGATTACTATTTGGGGTTATACTGGTACTGTTTAGTTCATGTGTCAAGTATCTTGACCCTTTGCCCAATGGCGATATTTCCGATGAGGATCTCTGGAAATTCCAGGAGAGGGTACAAGGCCTTGTTGGCAGGTGTTATGACAATATGCCCAGATTATATAACGATAACGAAGGAGTCTACTTAGATGGAGCTACCGACAACGCAGTTATTACCAGTTCAACACAGGCGATGAAAAGGCTTGCTACCGGTTCACTTACTACCGGTATAGATCCTTTTCTAACTTACTGGAACCGCGATTACCAGTCAATATACCTGGTTAACATGTTTTTGAAAGACAGGAGAGGTTTTAATACAAAGTATCTTGTCAATGCTACATGGAATGACTTGGTTAGAAAACGTTTGCAGGGTGAAGCTTTTGCACTGCGAGCATGGTTTGAGTGGGACCTTCTTCAGAAATTCGGAGGAAAAGGTACAAATGGTCAGATGCTAGGATTCCCGATTGTTAAAGAACCGTTTGCTGAGGTTACTGGTGTGAACCTTGCACGCAATACTTATGATGATTGTGTTAAACAGATCATCGCTGATTGCGATTCAGCATACAAATATCTCGCTATTGCTCATCGCGACTATCTTGTACCTAACGTCAGTGACAGAATATATGCCGGTGGCAAATACTGGGGTAGAATGGATGGTATTACAACCCGTGCAATAAAAGCTATGGTTTACCTGACCTGGGCAAGCCCGCGGTTCAACCCCACCAATGATGTTTCACGTTGGGACAGTGCTGCTTCAAATGCTAAAAAGGTTATGGATTTTAAACTTAATTTAGATGGTGTTCAGACAAACGGATTTAAAGCTGTTAACTCAATGAACTGGTTTGATCCGAACTCCCCTGCAGTTGTATATACCGCCAGGTTCACTGCTGCCAGTGATGTAATGGAAAGGATGTTCTATCCGGGCGGATTTCAGGGTACCGGTTCCATTGGAGCAACACAGGAACTTGCAAATGCCTTCCCTATGAAAAACGGTTATCCGATTAACGACCCCGCTAACAGAGGAGGATATAGTGCAACAGATCCTTATAAAGACCGCGATCCAAGGTTTTACAGCTCCATTTTTTATAACGGTGTTCAGGCTAAGAAGGGTAATACGGGCGTTTTAATGTACACTTTCGAAAACTGGGTTAACGGAGGCAAGGATGCTGCCGGGATTAATTCAAATAACAGTCTTACAAACTACCATATCAAGAAGATGGTATTTATGGGACTTAACTGGAGCGATAATGTGATTAACAGACAGCCTCATGCCAAATTCTTTATCACCTGGTCACATATGTGTCTTACATTTGCCGAAGCAGCAAACCAGGTTGTAGGACCTACTGATGCTGCAAAATATGGAATGTCTGCTACAACTGCAATTCAATATCTGCGTACCAGGAAAACAACAGACGGTGATAATGGAATTTCAACCGTCGTTCCTCCAGGTGCCCCCGATGCTTATCTGGCTGAAGTTTCTGCTGCAGGAAAAACTGCATTTGCAGCTCTGGTTAAAAACGAGCGAAGAATCGAAACATGTTTCGAAGGAATGAGGTTTTATGACCTTCGCCGCTGGACAACTGACCTGACTGAACTGAATAAATCAGTGCATGGTGCAGGTGTTACCAAAAACCCTGACGGTGTTACCTTTACATACAATCTTAATTATGAGGTTGGAGCACGTTCCTTTTCATCAGCATACCTTCCAATACCATACAGCGAGATACTAAGGATGAGCAATCTTGTTCAGAACGAAGGATGGGATGGATGGAATTAATAATTTTAAAAAAGAAAATATGAAAAAAATACTAGCATTTCTTATTCTGTCTGTAGCCATGGTATCGTGCTACGATGATTATATAAAGGACTATGACTTTGATGCTGTCTACTTCCCTTACCAGATAGATGTTCGCACATTTGTTGTCGGTGAAGGGATGAGTATAGAGGTAGGCGCTGCACTTGGCGGGGTAATGGAGAACACCAGGGACCGGAATGTTGATTTCGTTCTTGATAACACATTCATCACTCCTGCCAGACTTACAGCAATGAAAGCCGCAGCCGCTTACATTAAGAATTCTGTCCCGGCAGCTGTTACAGCCCTGACTGCTCTTCCTGCTAATTACTATACTCTTAGTAATACCAGCAGGATAGTGATAAAGGCAGGTCAGCATAACGGAACTATCCTGGTGAAAGCCGACTCAGCTAAATTTCTTGCCGATGCAGCAACTATTAATGCTGGCTATGTAATCCCCTTCTACATTAAAAGTGCAGATGCTGATTCAATACTTGAGCCTAAACGGTTTGCTGTTATAGGTGTTAAGTATGAGAATATGCTGTTTGGGAGCTACTGGCATGGAGGTTTGACTGTTGAGAAAGATGCATCAGGCAATTTGATCGCCACCCAGCCTCAGCCATATTACACAACCATTCCACAGCCACAGGCAAAGACATGGTCGCTTGTAACAGTTGCACCAAATCAACTGGCTGTTAATGGATACAGCGGTGTAGCTTCAACAAAAAAGGAGTTACTTCTCACCCTTGATGGAAATAATGTAACGATCGGAAGTGCAGCAGGATCGACTTTTACATTTTTACCCGATGGAGCAAGTACCTTTAACAGGCCAAAACTCCTTCAGGACAGAAAGCTATATCTGAGTTACAAATATGTAAACGCTGCTGGTAACACCTGTTTTGCCAAGGATACCCTTACCTTCAGAAACAGACTCCGCGATGGCGTTAACGAATGGCAGGATGAAAATCAGGCTAATTATTGATTAATTGAAGTTTTTTATGATAGGGTGGGTTAATCTCAATGATTTACCCACCTTTATTTTAAGTATAATTATCTCTGGATAGCAAAGAATTAGATTATTAGGCAGATCATTATAAAAATGTGAAAATTTTATTTTAAATTGCCTGTTTTAATTTAATATAATAGTAGATTTTTGTTATATGTCAAACATATTAAAGAATGGCCCTGTTAATTTGCTGAAAAATATTTTAATAATGTGGTTTTTTCATTGCAGGACGTCTTTAAATAAATTTTAATTCTGTATTTATCTGTTATAAACAATACATATATTATGAGAACAAAAGATTTTACCAGGAGGCGCTTTGTCTCCGTTGTTTCAGCAGGTTCTGTTGCTGCAGTTGCTTCAGGTACTATTCCTTCAATTATGAATATTTCGGGTACTACCAATGCAGCCAGTAAACTGGCAATTCTTGGTGGAGATCCTGTACGGAAAAATAAACCATGGCACAGCTGGCCATTTATTGATAAAAATGTAGTTGATTCAATCGTTGCCACTACTAACAGTGGAAAATGGTGCAGAATGGGAGTAAAGAATAGTACAGTTACGGCCTTTGAACAGCAGTTTGCCGGCATGCTTGGTGCAAAATTTTTCGTTGGGACAGGATCTGGAACACAGGCACTTAATACATGCGTTGAAGCACTGGAAATAGGAGCAGGAGATGAAGTTATAACTTCTCCTTACAGCGATATGGGAACAATTGCTGCAATACTTGTTTGCAGGGCATTACCAGTAATGGCTGACCTTGATCCGGAATCGTATCAGATAGATCCTGCTGATGTTGAAAGAAAAATAACTCCCAATACAAAAGCAATTATGCCTGTACACATAATGGGTGTACCATGTAATCTGGAAAAAATCATGGCAATAGCCAAAAAACATAATCTTAAAGTGATTGAAGATTCTTGTCAGGCCCATCTTGCTGAATATCAAGGTAAAAAAATTGGAACTATTGGTGATCTGGGTTCTTTCAGCTTTCAGGAAAGTAAAGTCATTTCATGCGGTGAAGGTGGTGGTGTTGTAGGTAATGATGAGATGATGATGGAAAGGATATTTACTGTTCAGAACCATGGAACTACACGTAAAGGTGTTACAGAGAGAATAGGTCCAAAATACAGGATGACTGAATTTGAAGGTGCGATCCTGATGGGTCAGTTGCCAGGTTTTAAAGAGCGTCATGAAATCCGAAATAGTAATGCCAATTACCTCAGAGCAAAACTTAAAGATTTCAAGGGACTCACTCCACAGAAACAGTACGAAGGAACAACCAGCAGTGCTTATTACAAATTTGCAATGACATATCACAAAGAACAATTTAATGGTGTTGAACGCAGTAAATTTTTGAAAGCAATTGCTGCTGAAGGTATCGGGCTAAGTGGTTATATCGCACATGGTTTACATAAAGAGCCATGGACCGATTATATTATGAATATGAAAGTATATCAGAAGATGTATTCCCCACAAAGACTAAAGGAGTATCATGATGGACTTAATTTTCCAAACTGTGATAATGTTTGCCGTGATGTTATCGTTCTTGCAGGACCGGGCCCTCTTCTCGGAACTAAAGAGGATATGGATGATATAATCAATGCAATTATGAAAGTATACGATAACAGAGATCTATTGACTACAATTTAACCTAACAGAATATTATAAATTTTTATATCAATGCAAATGAAAAAGAAAGAATTTACAAGAAGGAATTTTATTTCAACAGTATCAGCAGGGTCAGCAGCAGCGGTTGTTTCAAGTGCTATCCCATCATTTGGCGGAATTACTTCAATTAACAATAATTCCGGCAAACTCGCTATTTTGGGTGGTACACCTGTTGCTCCGGCAAAAGTTTGGCCCGATTGGCCATATGTTGATGAGAGAGTTGTTGAAGAGATTGTGAAGACTACCCGCAGTGGTATCTGGTGCAGAATACAGTCCGCAAATGGAACTGTTCCGACTTTTGAAAAAGAGTTTGCAAAGTTAATGGGAACAAAATCCAGTGTATGTACCGGTTCAGGTACCCAGTCACTGAATACAGCTGTTGAAGCTTTGGGAATCGGACCTGGCGATGAGATCATTACTTCACCTTATACAGATCCGGGTACAATCCAGGGAATTTTGGTCAGCCGTGTTCTTCCAGTTATGGCAGATCTGGATCCTGATTCATTCCAGCTTGATCCGGATGATGTAGAAAGGAAGATAACAAAAAGAACAAAGGCGCTTATGCCTGTTCATATTATGGGACAACCTGCTAATATGGAACGTATTATGGCAATTGCCAAGAAAAACAACTTACTGGTGATTGAAGATGCCTGTCAGGCACATCTTGCTGAATACCAAGGTAAAGTGCTGGGAACTATTGGTGATGTCGGCTGCTTCAGCTTCCAGACAAGCAAAGTCATATCATGCGGTGAAGGAGGAGGAATCATCAGTAATAATGATGAATTGATGGATAAGTGCTATACTGTTCAGAATCATGGTACTTCAAAACGTGGTAAAACAGAGACTATTGGTTCGAAGTATCGTATGAATGAATTTGAAGGTGCTGTTCTTCTTGGACAGTTACCTGGTGTTAAGGAGCGTCATAACTTGCGTAACAGAAATGCAAAATACCTTACTGAAAAACTCAAAGGTTGCCCGGGTCTTGTTCCTCAGAAGTTATACGAAGGAACTACTGCTGGCTCATTTTACCTCTATACATGGTCTTATAAAAAAGAACATTTCAATAACGCACCACGCGATAAATTTCTGAAAGCTGTTTCCGCTGAAGGTATTGTACTTAGTCCTTACATTGCAAATGGCTTGCATAAAGAACCCTGGACCCAGCATATTCAGACATTACCTGAATACAAGAAATTTTATGGTTCAGCAAGACTCAAGAAATTCCAGACTGAACTGGCACTTCCTATGTGTGATAAGGTATGTGAAGATATGGTAATGCTTTGGGCATCAGGTCCTTTACTTGGAACACTTGCCGATATGGATGATGTTATCAATGCAATCATGAAAGTGTATGATAACAGAGATAAATTAAATTCTATCTGATATTATTGAAAATCATAAAAGAAATTGATTATGTCAAAGAAAAATTTTTCAAGACGTGAATTTGTAAAACAAAATTCACTGGCAGGTATTGGTGCCGCTGTCGCTTTGGGTGTAACACCTACTCTATTGGCAAATTGCGCTACTGATACTGCTGTTCCTGCTATTCTTGGTGGTCAGAAAATAAGAACCAAAGGCTGGCCTGAGTGGCCAATGTGGAATCCTGCCACTGATGAGGAGCAACTTATGAAAGTTATCCGTAGTGGCACCTGGTCGCGTGCAGGCGTTGTTACTGAATTCGAGAAGAAATGGGCTGAAGCTATCGGTGCAAAAAGGTGTCTTGCTGTTGTAAATGGGACCAATGCTCTTATTGCTGCTATGATACAGCTCGGAATAGGGGGTGGGGACGAAGTAATTGTTCCTCCCTATACTTTTATAGCAACTATCGCAGCAGTACTTCAGACTGGAGCGATGCCAATTTTTGCTGACACAGATCCGGAAACATTCCAGATTGATCCTGCTAAAATTGAAGCTAAAATAACTCCCAGAACAAAAGCAATTGTTCCAGTTCATATTTTAGGGTTACCTGCAGATATGATTAAAATAATGGCTATTGCTAAAAAACATAACCTTCTTGTTGTTGAAGATGCATGCCAGGGTTGGCTTGCAGAAATAGACCACAAAAAAGTTGGAACTTTTGGTAATGCAGGCTGTTTCAGTTTTCAGAATTCCAAGAACATTCCAATTGGTGAAGGGGGTGCTATTGTGAGTGATGACGATGCATTAATGGACAGGTGTTACTCATTTCATAATTATGGAAATGCTTACGGAACCATGGTTGGTGAAGTAGGTGCAGGAACTGTAATTGCCGGAACAAAACTCAGGATGGCTGAATATCAGGCTGCTATTGGTCTTGCCCAGCTAAAGCGCCTGGAAGAGCAAACAACAAAACGAAATGAGAATGCAGCTTACCTTAGAGCACAGATAAAGAAGACCCCTGGTATTTTACCCTATAAATTTAACGACAAGGTTACACGGGCTGCTTTCCATCTGTTCCCCTTCCGGTACAAGAAAGAAGAGTTTAAAGACCTTTCAAGAGGAGAATTCCTGAAAGCTCTGGGTGCAGAAGGAATTCCTGCTTCATCCGGATACACTCCGCTTAATAAGATGCCATATTTAGAAAATGCCTTTAAATCAAAGAATTTTCAGCTTATGCATCCTGCCGAATTGCTTGATTATAAAAAATATATGGAGCGTAATGAATGCCCTGTAAATGATATTTTATGTGAAGAGGCAGTCTGGTTTGGGCAGAACATGTTACTTGCTGAGAAGTCTGATATGGATGATATTGCTACAGCAATAGGAAGAATATATAAAAATGCCGACAAGATCAAAAATAAAAAATGATCCTGATCTGTTACTCTTCTGCATTTAATTATTCTGATTCACTCTGAAAGCAGACTGAATCACATTAAAACAGAGAACTTTTAGGAAAAACTATTAATAAATCAGAAAGATAAAAACGAAAGACTTATGAAAAAACACCAACTTTTATTAACAATCATACTACTTGGGTTTATAATTGCTGGATGCCAGCAGGCCCCAAAACCTGTAGTTGAAGCTCCTGCAGTTGAATCAACTCCTGATAAGAAGATTCCAGCTACGGTTTATAACTCAGGCTTTGTACATGCCCATGACACATATAATGGCATTTCTTCTGCCAGCGATGGGAAGATTTATTATGTACTTTGCTCACAGTTAATGGATGTTGCCGGTCAGATGTTCGTATTTGATCCCAAGTCCAATGCGACTGAATTTCTTGGTGACCTTACTGAGATTTGCGGTGAGAAAGATATGAAAGTAGTTGCCCAGGGTAAAAGCCATGTGAACTTTGTAGAATCAAACGGTAAACTCTATTTTGCCACTCACCTTGGTTACTATAGTATAATCAAAGGTATGGAAAAAACAGGTCTTCCTACCGGGGACTACAAAGCATATCGTGGTGGACATCTGCTTGCCTATGACATGAAAACGAAGAAATTTGAAGATCTTGGAATTGGTCCGAATAAGGAAGGTATTATTACAATGAACATGGATCCCCAGCGTGGTCTGATCTATGGTTTGTCATGGCCTACAGGTATCCTCTTCCGTTATGATGTTGCAAAAAAGGAAATGAAAGATCTTGGTCCGTTTACAGGTAAAGGTGAAGATGGTTGGGATAAAGATTTTCGCGTAGTTTGCCGGTCAATTGCCATTGATCCTGATAATGGCACTGTGTATCTGACTAATGCAGAGGGACAGATAAAGCGCCTCAAACTCGGATCGGATGTTGTTGAAACAATTGAAGGGGAAGATATGAAGAAGGATTACTTTGGAACATATGATATTTTTACTTCAGGAAGTATGGCCTACAACTGGCGCCAGGTATTCTGGTATGCTCCTGATAAAAAAGTTTATGGTGTTCATGGTAATTCAGGATATCTGTTTCGTTTCGATCCTGCAATCCCACGTATGGAAGTTCTTGAAAGACTTACATCTGTTCCTTCAAAACTTACAGGTATGGGCGACCAGTTCAGTTACGGATATCTGGGTTTCAAACTTGGACCTGATGGCCGGACAATTTATTATCTGACCGGTGGTCCGATTTATGTCGATGGCAAACGTGTAATGGGTGCCTCTTCAACTGCAAAAGGTGAGGCAAAAGGACTTGAAGATCTTCATCTGATCACATATGATATACCTACAGGTAAATATCTGGATCATGGTGCTGTATTTTATCCTGATGGCTCACGGCCTCTTTATGTGAACTCGATTGCAATAGGTGATGACGGTACTGTATATACTCTGGGCAGGATCACAGAGAACGGAAAGACACGAACCGATCTAATAAGTTTCCCCGGTCCGTTTAAAAAATAAAATTCATCGTATTTGATCTGAAATACGCACGGAATGCCAGAATAAAACCATTCTGGCATTTCTTTTAATTTGTATTCCTGTACATATTGTCAAATGTTGAAGAATTATTAATAAAAATACTTAATCATCAGACAATGAAATCAGTAATATCAATAATTTTATTATCCCTAAATGTATTAGTAAGTCATGCACAGGTAAGTATGATTGTTACAAAGGGAAAATTTGCCACAGTTCAGGATGCAGCAACAGGGGAGGATAAAGTTGATTTTTTTGACAGCGATCTGTCTGACGACCGCGCCTGTACTGAAAGCTTTGCAGCAATGGAACTTGCAAGATTTCTCCCGGAAGCAACTAATATAAATCAAGCTGAAATTAGAATTGTCCAGCAAGATTTCTTGCCAAAGAGTGGTAATGTTTTCCTGATAGGCAGCCGTAAATCAAATCCACTTATTGGTAAATATGATCTGCCTGAAGGGAAGCTCCTTGAAAACGAGCAATCTTATAGTATCAGGAGCTTTTCAGATAATGGAAGATTGCTGACAATTATTGAAGGTGCAGACAGAATTGGTACTTTGTATGGTGTTTACCGTTACCTTGAAGAACTTGGAATAAAATTCATTGGTCTCGGTGAAAAAGGCACTATATTTCCTGATTCCAGTGTTACAATTCCCACAGGTATTAATATCATAGAGAATCCATCTTATCTAACAAGAGGATTCTATACATGGAACGACAGGAAAACTGATTCTGAGTTCTTCCTGTGGATGGCACGAAATAAACTTAACTACTGGACCACTGAGAATCAACCTGTCAGTTTTTTAAAAAAGCTTGGAATAAAACTCAGCGCTGGTGGTCATCGTACTCAGGGCATCGTTTTCAATTCTGATGATGAATATTCATATAATCATCCGGTTTTTAAAGGTGATGAGTTGAAACCGGATGATCCGAATAAAGTAAGCAATGAGTATGCAGGTGATGTAAATAATGACGGAAAACTGTCATATTTTGAAGCTCATCCTGAATGGTATGGAATGAAGGATGGTAAGCGGATGAAAATTACTTATTCTGATAACGCCTCCCAGACAGGGACTAATTTCTGCACTTCAAATGTTGATGCCCGGAAAGAATTTGCAAAAAAAATTGCCCAACAGTTAATTGACGGGCAATGGAAATATGTCGATTTGTTTGAATTCTGGCTATTTGACGGAGGTCCAAACCTGTGGTGTAGTTGCGATTTATGTAAGCAATCAGCTGGTTCATACTCAGACAGACTGCTTATAGTGACATATGATATTCTGAAAGAGCTGAAAAAGCTAAATCAGTCTGGCAAACTTAATCGCCGTGTCGAAGTGAGCAGTATTGCTTATCATGCAACTCTTGAACCTCCAACAAAACCTTTACCTGAAGATTATGATTATAAAAACAGTTCAATAACTTTTTTTCCTATCGGAAGATGTTATGTTCACCCATTTGCAGATCCTGTCTGTACTGAAATAAATCAATGGCAGTTAAAGGCCTTTCAGGGCTGGACAATGGGTGATCAAAGGTACTACAAAGGATCAATGTTTGTTGGTGAATATTTCAACGTCAGTTCTTTCAAAAATATGCCAGTGGTTTTTTCCAGGATAATGGCTGTTGATATACCATGGTATTATCACAATGGGGCACGACAATTCCATTATATGCATACTCCTGATACATTATGGGGTACATGGACTCTGAATCAATACCTTATGGGGAAACTTCTTTGGGATATTAACTCTAATTCCGGTTTAATTAAAGGTGATTATTTCAAAAAATATTATCCTACCACAACTGCAACTTCAGAAAAATTCTATGAACAGCTTGAATTTGCTACTTCAAATATTAAAGTATTTAAACATTACGTAGAAACCGGAAACGGGAAAAGCTATACTCTGAGAAGCCGACTGCTAAAGGGAGAGATTTTTCCTCTCGATCATTTACAATATGATGAATTTCATCCGTTACTTAACGACGGACCTGATCTGACTGAAATGATGGATGCCATGGAATTGGCAAAGAGGTATCTCGAAGAGTCTCTGCTAAATTGCCTTAATCCTTTAGAACAAAAGCGTCTGGAAGAAGACAAGGAGAGATTTGATTATGGTTATTCGATGTACAGGTTCATCTATCATATGATTCGAACCTCTCTATTTCATAAAAAAGGCAATATAATATTGGCATCCAGGGAGTTTGCAATTGTAGAAAAATATGCAGACGAGCTAAGGAATATGGTTGTTGTAGCTCATGTATCTTCCGCTGACGGTAACGCCCCTGATGGTTTTGAAGCTACCCAGGCTATCGGAGCATTCAATGAATTCAGGAAACTGTATGGTAAAAATTAACAATATTTAATTAAAATAAATATTTTTGATTTATACAGATATACTACATTTAAAAAATAATTTGAAATGTCAGTTAAACAAATATCATGTAATATTTATAAATTAAAATATCTTAAAATGAAAACCAGAAATTTAAAAGTTAGCTCAATTATTCTTGCTCTGACCTTATCTGTTTTTTTAATTAATTGGACTGTTATACCTGGTCCCCAGGGAGAAAAGGCATCAAAAATCAATACTCTTACCAAAGCTGAAAAAAATGCCGGATGGAGGCTCCTTTTTGATGGAAAGACACTTAATGGCTGGAGAGGAATTGGAAGGGATCATGTTCCGACCGGTCTTTGGATTGTAAAGGATGGGGTTATAAATAAAGTTAATACCAGTGCAGGACAAAAACTACCAGATGGACGACCTGTTGAGGGTGGTGACCTTATGACCATAGAAACATTTGATAATTTTGAATTGTCTTTTGAGTGGAAAATTAATAAAGCAGGCAACAGCGGACTTAAGTATAATGTTTCTGAAGAGATGTCAGAAAAGAACGGCTCAAAGTATTCAGCATTGGGTTTTGAGTATCAATTACTTGATGATGGAGCTGATATTTACAAAGGAAAATTAAAGCTTTCACAGTTCTCGGGTTCTCTTTATGATCTGCTGCCTTCAAAAAATGTTGTGCTTAAGCCGATTGGTGAGTTTAACAGCAGCAGGATACTTGTTGATGGAAAACATGTGGAACATTGGCTTAACGGAATTAAAGTGCTTGAGTATGAGTTTGGATCAACTGTGCTGGACGAAGCCTATAAAGTAAGTAAATTCAATAAAATTGCCGGCTTCCATGATAAACGCAAAGCCCATATTGTTCTGCAAAACCATAACGATGAATCATGGTTCAGAAATATTAAGATACGTGATCTTAACAAATAAAACCTGGATTTTAAATAAATTGTAGTCAACAGCCGGGTTCTGGTAGCGACAGTTATTTAAAACTGTGTCAAGTGACCAGTTCCCGGAATTTGCATTTTTTTAATTCTGTATAATATCCACTTCTCTTAGAAACTGGGAAGGAGTGATACCTTTGATTTTTTTAAACTGACGATTGAAATTTGATAAATTCTCAAATCCTGAATTATACGCCACTCTTGAAATATTCTGTGTCGAATCGGTGAGCAGTTTACACGCATAACCTACCCGTACATTCAGGAGGTAATCTTTAAACGTCATTCTGTAAGCATTCTTAAAAGCAGTGCAAAATGAAGAATTTGACATATTTGTCACTTCAAGAAGATCTTTGATGAGTATCGGTTTATGAAAGTTCTGCAGAATAAATTTCAGGGCTTTCTGCATCGGTTCATGCTCATTCAGGTAGAAAGCTTCTGTGAAGATCGGACTTGAAAGGATATTGAGTTCCTTTGTTTGGGTAAATACTTTAAAAATTGAAAAGAGTGCCAGGAGTTTGTCAAAATCATTCATGTCAACTATGCTCAGCATTAAGGTTACGATTTTTTTCTTGGTCTCTCCGGAAAACTCATAACCTCTTGATGATTCCAACAGGAATTTCTTCAATAATACGTTTTCCGGTATTTCAAAAAACTTTTCACCAAGAAAGTCATAAAGGAACTGAATAACAATCCCTTCACCCAGAAATCCGTCCTTACCTTCGAAATATTCACTATCACATAGCCATTCATGGGGTGTATATGAGCCTACAAAGACCAGGTCATTATCTTCAAACCGGCTGATTTGATCCCCAACCATTCTTTTTCCTCTTCCACGGGTAATTAAAACAAGTTCATACTCAGGATGATGATGCCATTGAGAAAAAGGGTGGTTCTCCTTATATACTATAAAAGATTTATTTGGTTCCTGGAGAAGCCTGATATTTGCTATTTTCATGTTATTGCAATTATATGGTATTTACATTCAAAAATATTAAATATGATTTAAATAATCTCCAAAAAATTGTATGAAAATACCATTTATTAAGTGGAAAGTATCATTTAAGAGTGCTGAATTCCTTTATTTTTAATGGAATATTCAGGAATTTATTTTTTTATGATGAATTCTTTTTTCTTCTATATAACTCTTCTAAATTTTAAGTACTCATTTCCGAAAATGCCAGCTTAGTCAAATTAAGCAGGAATAACCCTAATTATTTAATCTATGAAAAAACTACAAACGTTCAAATGCCATTTTTTGTCGGCTACATCAGACGCAGGAAAGATTCTTCTGGCTCTGATGTTTTTCATGCTAAGTACCTCTATGGTTTTTGCACAAAAAACAATTACAGGTACTGTAACCGGATCTGATAATAATCCGCTACCAGGAGTTTCTATTGTTGTGAAAGGCACCACTGTAGGTACAATCACCGGTATTGATGGTAAATTTTCACTATCAGTTACACCTGATTCGAAGACCCTTGTTTTTACATTTGTTGGTATGGAATCAAAAGAGATAGCTTTGGGTTCCGGAAATGTCTATGATGTCACACTTACTGAAAGCCTAGTAGGATTGAATGAAGTTGTGGTTGTTGGTTACGGACAGCAGACTCGTTCACGACTTACAACATCAATTTCCAAACTCGATACAAAAGTACTTGCCAACGTTTCATATTCAAACGTTGCTTCATCATTGCAGGGTGCCATTGCTGGTTTGCAGGTTCAGACCACAACTGGTATGCCTGGTGCCTCACCTCGTATAATAATAAGAGGAGGAACTTCGATTAATAATCCTAATGGCGCTTCACCTTTATACATAGTTGATGGTGTTATCAGGGAAAATATGAATGACCTGGATCAGTCAGATATAGAATCTTTACAGGTGTTGAAGGATGCCGCTGCTACATCAATTTACGGTGCGCGTGGTTCTAATGGCGTTGTTATTATCGTTACAAAGTCTGGTAAGTCTGGAAAAACTCAGATTAACTATAAATATGATCTGACCACTTCACAGAATGTTGATGACCTGAACCTTCTCAATGCCAGAGATTATATCTATTTTCAGAGAATGGGAATTATGGCATCTGCTGAACGAAAACCGGCACAGCTTTCAATGCTTGCACAGGCCAACTCAGCAGGTACCGGGAATGACCTCACAAATCTTACAGCATTTTCTACTCAGTACCTGACTGATCTGAATAAATATAAATTAAATGAAGGGTGGCAAAGTATGGCTGATCCTGCTGACCCAAATAAAACCATTATCTTCTCTGATACCGATTTCCAGTCTAAACTATTCCAGACTGGTATTGCACATAACCACTCATTGTCTGCATCAGGAGGAACAGATGCTGCAACATTTAGTGCCGGGATAGGATACCTTGACCAGGATGGAATTGTAATCACTTCAAAGTATAAAAGGCTTAGTGCCCATTTAAATGGCGATCTGAAGGTTAGGGACAAATTAAGAGTATCGGGACGAATTATCTATACAAATTCATCCAACAATGAACCTCCCACAGGTACTAACTTATTCGGAAGAACCCAGGGGATCCCTCCAACAGCTAAATATACATATGAGGACGGGACACTCGCCTCAGGTGTAAATACCTCTCTGGGTAATCCCGAATACGTTGTAGGTTATGTTGATACAAAAAACAGTTCCGATAAATTATCTGTATCACTTGGATCGCATTGGGAGATTCTTCCTGGTTTATCCTTTGATCCACTTGTTTCATTGTATCAGACAATGTATTCGTCAAGATACTTTGAAAGAGCATATTTTAACGGTCCTAAAGCATATAATACTGATCGTAATGCCAATGGTTCTTTTTCAAAAGTTCTTCAGAAACAAGCTGATGCTATTTTCTCTTATACAAAAGATATTAATGTACATCATGTTGATGCCAAAGCTGGTTTCTCATATTTTGGCACAATGAATTCCAGCTTAAGTGCTGCAGGAAAAGGGGCTGCTACTGATCTTATTTCAACCCTTAATGCATCTGCTACTCCGGTTAGTGTTGGCGGAACTGAAGCAGAACAGTTAATTTATGGTTATTTTGGAAGGATCAACTACGATTTTAATGAAAAATATCTTTTAAGCCTTAATGCAAGATATGATGGAGCATCTAATCTGGGTTCCGGAAATAAATGGGGATTTTTCCCGGGTATTTCAGCTGGTTGGAATGTCTATAATGAAGAGTTCTGGAAAATGCTTCCTGAAAAATTACTGAGGTTAAAGTTAAGAGCCAGTTATGGTGTAAATGGTAATATAAGTGGATTGGGATACTATACAGCTCAGGGAAGTTATAGTGTCGGATCAAAGTACAATGGTATAGCAATGGTTCAGAACACTTCCCTTGCAAACTCCGAGCTACAATGGGAACAATCAAAAACTCTCGATTTTGGTATAGATCTCGGCGTATTGGATGAAAGAATTTCGATTCTTTTTGATATCTACCGTCGTGTCACTGATAACCTCCTGGCAAGTCTTGCACTACCTCAATCTACTGGATTTGGCAGTATACTTACTAACTCAGGCAGCCTTGAAAACAAAGGTGTGGAAGTTGAATTGAGAGCTAGTATTTTGCCCAGAACATCTGAATTTCAGTGGGATATATCCTTTAACGCATCAACAGTCAAGAATAAAATTCTTAAACTCCCCAATAATGGGGTTGAGAAGAACAGGGTTGGAGGATTCTACGTATGGGATGCTTCAATAGGTGACTACGCATGGAAAGGTGGTTTGCAGGAAGGAGGCACAATGGGAGATTATTATGCTTACAAACACCTTAAAGTTTTTGCAACAGATGCTGAAGCAGCTAATGCTCCTCTGGATACCCAGGTACCGCAAACTGGTGATTTTCAAAAGAAACGTGGGGGTGATGTTGACTTCCTTGATGCCGATGGCAATAATACTATTGATTCCAAAGACATGGTTTATGTGGGTAATCAGTATCCAACAGCTACTGGTGGTTTTGGTAGCATATTCTCTTATAAAAACTTATCACTTAATGTTCGTATGGACTATACCCTTGGGCAGACAATCTATAATTACACCTATGGTACACTTATTGGCCAGTTCCAGGGCGATAACGGATTGTCAAAGGACCTCCTGAGATCATGGCAGAAACAAGGAGATGTAACTGATATTCCAAGGTATTACTGGGCCGATCAGCAGGCAAGTAATAACCTTTACAGGGGCGGAAATTATACATCTTTCCTGTATGAAAAAGGTGATTTTCTCTCTTTAAGGGAGTTAACACTTTCATACGATCTTCCAAAGAATCTTCTGCAGAAGGCTAAAATATCGGCCCTTAGAGTAAATGTGACCGGCAACAACCTGCACTATTTCACTAAATACAGGGGAGTTAACCCTGAAGAAGGTGGCCGGACATATGGCAGATTTCCTATTCCCAGGAACATTATTTTTGGTGTTAATGTGACCCTATAATTGTTGGAAACACACTGATATATCGCAATAAATAAATCATTAATATAAAAATTATGAAAAGAATAAATAAAATATTGACAAGCTTTTCAATAGCTGTCTTTATGATAGTCTCCTGCACGAAAGATCTGGATCTGGCACCAATAAGCCAGATATCCAATTCCTCTTTCTGGCAGACAGAGAATGATGCTAAAGGTGCTCTTTATGGAATGTATGGAAGGTTCCGCAATCTGGGACAGGATCTCTATTACTGGGGTGAAATGAGAAGTCAGACACTCGGAAATGGAGTTGCAGGTAACAATCAGAATGAACTTGAAATGTTCTATAATACATTAACATCAAGTTCTGCGCTCTCAACATGGCAGGGTATGTACACTGTAATTCATGACGCAAATTTACTCTTGAAATTTGTGCCGGGTATTAAATTTCTTTCGGAAGATAACAAAAACAATATTCTTGCACAGGCTCATACAATGAGGGCATTTTGTTATTTTGTTATGACAAAAACATGGGGCGACCTTGTTCTTGTTGATGAACCTACTCTTGGATTTGATCCCATTAAAGTTCAAAGGGAGAGAAGCCCTAAAGCTGATATATTCAAATTCATCAAAAAGGATATTGATGACGCCCTTGCACTTTATCCAAATAACACATACCCCGACGGAAGGAATATCTTTTCAAAACCTGCAGCTAACGCTCTCAAAGCAGAAGTATATCTCTGGACCGGGAAAAGAGAGAGTGGAGGAGCAGCTGACTTTAATGCTGCACTTACTGCTCTCAATGATATAAAAACAACAGATGTCACGCTTCTGGCTAATTATGCCAGCATATTTGATTATGGAAATAAAGGCAACAAAGAGGTTATTTTTGCAGTAAAACATGCTGATCTTGAGACTGGTGATATACAGCCTTATAACCATATGTGGCTCTACCCTGCATATATTCCTGCTACTATTGATGATGCTACCAAAGAGATACTCAAAGGAGCAAACGGATATTCCGTACTTGAAGTGGAACCTCATATACAGGCACAATTTACTGCTGATGATCAGCGCAGGGATGCTTCTTACAGAGTAATATATGCGTACCCGGGCGGTGTTAAAACTTACTACTCTTCCATTGTTTACAAATATCATGGTACATTAATAGGAGGCTTAAGATACTGGTATGATGACAGGGTAATTTACAGGTATGGTGATATCTTATTAATGATCGCTGAAGCTAAAAATGCCCTTGGACAGGACCCTTCAGCCGAAATGGAATTAATACGTAAACGTGCTTATGGTACAAGTTATTCAAGTCACGTTTTTGTTAATGGTACACAGGCAGCAAACGATGCTGCTATCCTGAAGGAAAGGCTTTTTGAAACAGCTTTTGAAGGAAAATACTGGTGGGATCTGCTTAGATTTGGAAAAGCTTTCGAATTGGTGCCATCACTTACAACCAAAGTAGGGAAAACTTACCTGGAGCTATTTCCAATAGCGCTCTCAACACTGGCTATTGAACCAAAAGTGATACAAAATCCCGGATACTGATATATTATAAGTTATGATCTTCTAAATGTTGATGGGTAATTGATTTTCGCATTAACCTAAGGAAGATAAAAAATTCAGGAAATTAAATTATCTGAAAACTCCTCACCGCTTCCCGCTGACACTTTAAAGCTTAGGCGGTGAATTGCAGTGAGGAGTTTCAGTTGATTAATAGTTAAAAACAATTAAATTTAATTTAATATGGACAAAAAAATAAAACTTCACGATTCAGATTCCGGCAACTCTCTTTCAATACCTTTAATAATCTTATTAGTAGCTGTTTTGTTGATCCTGGTGAATACAGGATGTGGTAGTCCGGATAAGGGCAGGGAGATTGCTCTTAGGCTTGAGCCAGGTCTTGATAATCCACGTAACAGTGAAGGAGACTTTATAGCTTTAAAGGATAATCGTATTCTCTTCATTTATACCCACTATACTGGTGCTTCCGGTGGAGATAATGATCCCGCATTTCTTGCCGGAAGATTTTCATCTGATGGTGGAAAAACATGGACCAACGAAGATGTGAAAATTGTTGAAAGGGAAGGTACAATGAATGTTATGTCAGTATCACTTTTAAGAATGCAAAATGATGAGATAGCTTTGTTCTATTTGAAGAAAAACTCAGATTCAGATTGTATACCGATGGTTCGGTTTTCAAATGATGATGCGAAATCCTGGAGCGATCCTATACCATGTATAACAGATAAAGCAGGTTATTTTGTACTTAATAACAATCGTGTAATCCAGTTACAGAATGGACGTATTCTGATGGCAGTAAATCTTTATAATACTCAGGAAGGATCACAATTAAATAAGGGAAGTTTATGGAGCTATTATTCAGATGATAATGGGCGCAGCTGGAAATCCGGGATTGAAGTCTCAAATCCTGAAAAAGTACTGACTCAGGAACCAGGTCTGGTTGAACTAAAGAACGGAGATATATTGATGCTAATAAGATCAGATGCAGGAGTACAGTGTAAGTCATATTCAAAAGATAAGGGGGAGACCTGGAGCCCTGTTGAACGAAGCAATATTAAATCCCCGGTATCTCCGGCATCAATAGAAAGAATCCCTTCTACAGGCGATCTTTTGCTGGTTTGGAACAATAATGGAGGAGATGATCCGGCAATTAAAGGCAAACGTACACCACTCACAGTGGCAATATCTAAGGACGAAGGCACAACCTGGGAAAAGATCAAAAACATCGAAACTGACCCCGATGGATGGTATTGTTATATTGCCATACATTTTACAGAGAAAGATGTTTTGTTAGGACATTGTGCGGGGAACCGCCCTAAGCGTACCGGTCTGCAGGTTACCCAGATAACAAAACTAAGTTTGGATTGGATTTATAAATAGTGAATAGTAAGTTGGGAGCAGTGAGCAGGGTAATCACTTACTGTCATTAAGCAATATTCCGGGTACGAACTAGGATTCTTTGATTATTAACTTTAAATCGAATAAAATGAATTTAAAAAACCTTAATAACATGTTCAAGATTGCCACTCTTATTCATCCATCTGTTTTTATGAAAATATTGGCACTCTGTTTCCTTATTGTAATCAGCGGAAGTTGCCGTAATAAACCTGCCGGAATCAAAAGCGAGAGCTCTGGAGTTGAGGATGTGCTTAAACTCACAACAGGCCCTGACAATCCCCGTAATAGCGAGGGTGACTTTATTACCCTGAAGGATGGTAGAATTCTATATGTATACTCCCATTACACAGGAACTTCAAATGATGATCATGCCAGTGCCTTTCTTGCAGGAAGATATTCATCCGATAATGGAAAGACCTGGACAACGGCTGATACGAAAATTCTTGACAAGGAAGGAACAATGAATGTTATGTCAGTCTCTCTCCTCAGGTTACAAAATGGTGAGATAGCATTCTTCTACCTGAAGAAGAATTCTACTACTGATTGTATCCCGATGATAAGGATTTCAACCGATGAAGCAAAAACCTGGAGTGAACCTTCAAGATGTATAACTGATAAAGAGGGTTATTTTGTACTTAATAATAACAGGGTGATCCAATTAAAGAACGGCAGACTTATGCTTGCTGTTGCAATGCATGGAATCCCCGGTGATAAAACCTTTTATAGAATAGGCCGGATCTGGAATTATTATTCAGATGATAATGGAAGGACATGGAAGTCTAGTTCTGAAGTCCCAAATCCAGGCCAGATTATCACTCAGGAACCTGGCTTAATTGAATTAAAAAATGGTGATATCCTGATGTTTCTCCGGACTACTGCAGGGGTTCAGTATTTCTCATATTCAAAAGATAAAGGAGAAACATGGAGCCAGGTTGAACCCAGTTCACTTAAATCACCCTGCTCTCCTGCATCAATGGCAAGAATTCCGTCAACTGGAGATATTCTTGTTGTTTGGAATGATAATGGTGTGGATCAGAACAGAACTCCTCTTAATCTGGCGATTTCTAAAGATGATGGAAAAACCTGGATTAATAATAAGATTCTTGAAAATGATCCCCAAGGGTCATATTGCTACAGCGCAATTCATTTTACCGGTAATGATCTCCTTTTAGGCTATTTCGACTGGACAGCAACAGGAGTTACCGTAAAAAAAATAAGCATAGACTGGATATATAAATAATTGATTTATTTGTAAAATGCCAAACTTATTAATAAACCGCAAATCAAACACATTTGTAATATTTAAAATGGCAGGAGTGATTAAGATATTTGTTATTTTAATATTAATACTTATCAATTCAGGGTGTAAGACAAGACAGGGAGAAAATAAAAGTTCAGCAAGTGGAAAGGAGATTGTTCTCAGACTCGAGTCAGGTCTTGATAATCCACGAAATAGTGAGGGTGACTTTATTACTCTTAAGGATGGAAGGTTATTATTTGTTTTTACCAGATATACTGGTTCTTCAGATAATGACAATGCGAATGCATACCTGGCTGGGAGATACTCAAGTGACCAGGGTAAAAGCTGGACCACCGATGATAAGAAAATTGTTGACCAGGAAGGTACAATGAATGTAATGTCTGTATCACTTCTCAGGTTACAAAATGGCGAAATAGCGTTGTTTTATTTAAGGAAAAATTCTGAAACAGACTGTATTCCCATTATTAGAATATCAGATGATGAAGCTGTTAGCTGGGGCGATCCCAGACCATGCATCACTGATAAGAAAGGTTACTTTTGCCTTCACAATAATCATGTTATCCAATTAAGTAACGGACGGATTCTTTTTGCTGTTTCAGAAGAATCAAAACTCTATACAGATCGTCTGTGGGGTTACTATTCTGATGATAATGGTCGAAGCTGGAGGTCCAGTGCTGAAGTCCCTAATCCGGATAATGTACTGACTCAGGAACCGGCTCTGGTTGAGCTGAAAAATGGTGATATATTTATGTTAATACGCACTAATGCGGGAGTACAGTATATATCCTATTCAAAAGATAAAGGAGAATCCTGGAGTCCTTCAGAAAGAAGTAAAATAAATTCTCCGGTTGCTCCTGCATCAATAGCAAGAATACCCTCTACCGGTGATTTACTTCTGGTTTGGGATGACAATGGTTTAAACCAGATACGTTCTCCATTAAAAATTGCCATTTCAAGAGATGAAGGAATCACATGGAATAATATTAAAAGTATTGAAGAGAATCCTGAAGGGCGTTATTGCTATACTGCAATTCATTTTACCGGGGATAATGTTTTATTGGGCTATACTGCCGGCAGCACATCTAAAGGGAAAAATTGGGCAGTTTTGGACGTAGCTAGAATAAGTCTTGATTGGATTTATAATTAAAATAAATAGAAGAAAATGAAAAAGATCTCTGCCATTTGCGAACCAGGAACAGCACATATTGATGCCTGTATTCATTTCTCTGATATTATGAAAATATCAGCTCTCTGTTTGTTAATACTAATAGGTTATGGTTGCGGGAACAGGTCTGCCAGTAAGAGTAATGAAGTAGCTCAGGGAATGGAAGATGTACTTAAGCTTCTCCCTGTTGCTGATAATCCGCGAAATAGTGAAGGTGACTTTATCACTTTGAAGGATGGCAGAATTCTTTTTATTTATAGCCATTATACCGGTACTTCAATGGATGATAATGCAAGTGCCTTTCTGGCAGGAAGATACTCAGACGATAAAGGTAAAACATGGTCAGAAGAGGATGTGAAAATTGTCGGGCAGGAAGGAACTATGAATGTCATGTCAGTCTCACTACTGAGGTTACAGAATGGTGAAATAGCCTTGTTCTATCTTAAAAAGAATTCTGAAACAGATTGTATTCCATTAATACGTTTATCGAATGATGAAGCTAAAACATGGAGTGATCCTTTACCCTGTATAACAGATAAAGCAGCTTATTTTGTGCTAAATAATAATCGCGTAATTCAACTTAAAAGTGGCCGGCTTTTATTAGCTGTTGCAATGCATCAGAGCCCGGGTGAAACAAAAGCTGCTGCAGTGGGACGTTTGTGGAGTTATTATTCTGATGATAATGGTCGAAACTGGAAAGCAAGTAAGGAAGTAGAAAATCCAGCTGCCATTGTTACACAGGAGCCTGGTATGGTAGAGTTAAATAATGGTGAAATACTTATGTATATACGTACAACTGCCGGAGTTCAATATTTCTCTTATTCTAAGGATAAAGGCGAAACATGGAGTGCTGTTGAACCCAGCAACATTAAATCTCCCTGTTCCCCTGCGATTATAACAAGAATCCCTTCAACGGGCGATCTGCTTATGGTATGGAATGATAATGGACTCAACCAGAAACGAACCCCATTAAATATTGCTGTTTCAAAAGATGATGGGAAAACATGGATGAAAAATAAGGTCCTTGCCGACAAACCAGATGGTGTCTATTGCTATCCTGCTCTCCATTTTATTGATAATTATGTATTATTATGCTACTCAGACTGGTTTCACTGGGGATCGACTCTGGTAAGAATGGACCTAGACTGGATATATAAATAGGACAAATCCTGCAAGGGAGTTTATATTTATCCTTTATTCTTTACATACTTCAGCTATAATAAATATCTGAAATGAATAGAACACTGGCTTTTTGTTTGCTAATTCTTTTACTTTTAGGTTGCCGGAACAGAACGGGAAACCAAAGAATTGCATTTCTTAATAGAGAGTCAGATTCCGTAAATAATTATGGAAATATGGCATCAACATTCAGAGGAAATATGTCACCTGGGGAACTCTTAAATGGGAACAACAAAATGAATGAAAACAGTAACTGGAAATGTATGCTGGTACTTGACCGCGACAGGAAGGTAATATCAGGCAGTGAGGAAATGCTGGTTGCAGCTATCCGACGTGGTGCAGATCTGAGGATCTATACCGAATTTCATCATAATGAGCATATTGACACTAAATCTTCAGATCCTGAACTAATCAGGGAAGTAGCTGATTTCAGGATCACTTACTTATTGGATAACCGCTGGGTTGCCGGTATAATAAATCTTCGTCAACCTATTGATCTTCCAAAAGGTTTTGGTCCGAGACCATCAATGTCATTCTTTCTCTACAATCAGAATGCTGACCAGGCTATTGCCCGTCCATATCTGGATGGAATACCTGCCTCAGAAGACTTTGGACAATCCCCAATTGATGATCATAGTGACATGCCTAAGTATCACCAGTTCGATAGCTGGGATGCTGGTACAAACGCACCAAGCAGCAATTTTGTATATGACTTTGATATATATAAATTCTGGGTATGCGATAGCTGGGAAGAGGTTTATTCAAATAGTGCCGACAATAAGGTTTTATCAGGTTCAATTGAGGCTCTGGCTGAAGCATTTGAGCATGGGAAAGAGGTTAAAGTAGGAATTAGTGGATTGTGTAGTGATTTGTCTCCTGCCAAGACAGAAACAATAAACCATGAGGTATTTATTCATTGCGGATCATGTTATTATTATACCGGTAGAAAAGAATTTATGGCAGCATCACAGCCAGTGGTCAGGGTTAAACCTGCCATTCCTTTAAAATACAAAAGTAAGGAATGGGATTTTGGTTGGTTGATGCCAAAATCGGATGGTAATGTCAGCTTATGGATTGTTGATCCTTATTCACTAAAGTTTCAACGCAAAGAGGGAAAATACAGAATCCGTTGGTTTGTTCGTTGAGATAATAAATAGTATAATCCTGAAAAATACAAAAACTTCAGATCATGAGTGGTATGAAAGAGATCAGAATTTCCAGAAGAAGATTCTTTGAGAAATCTTTATACTTTTCAACCTTCACTTTTGCTCTTTCAGCAAAATCTCAACGGATTGCAGCAGGCAATAGTAAAATAAGAGTATATGATAGAAATGTTGCATCCGGAAAGGAACTTCCGGATCATGAATGGATCTCGGGTCACTTAAAACTAAAAGATCCGATCATTTGGTTATTTACAGGTGACAGTATAACCCATGGGGCAAAACATACACAAGGATATCGTTCTTATCCTGAGATCTTTGCAGAACGTATCAGGTGGGAATTGTCCAGGATGCGGGATATCATTATCAATACAGGTATTAGTGGTAATACAACTCAAACTATTCTTGATGATTTGGAGTGGAGGATTAAACAGTTCAAGCCAAACGTTGTGTCTCTGATGATAGGGACCAATGATTGTTCAAAAGAAAGGATTCAGATTGAACTATTTGAAAAGAACCTTATTCTGCTGGTTAATGCTATAAGGGATATGAAAGCGGTACCTATACTTCATACTCCAAACCTGATAATATTCAGAAAATCTCCTGAAAGAACAAAATTACCTGACTATGTATCTGTAATCAGGAAGGTTGCTGAAAAAGAGAAACTAATTCTTATTGATAATTATTACCATTGGCAGGATACATTTCAAAATAGTGCAACAATTAATGTTTATAAGGATTGGTTAAATGATCCACTTCATCCAAATGGGAATGGGCATTCCCAGATTGCACGTCTGATGTTTAAGGAACTCTCAATTTATGATGTTAATTCTTCAGTTTGCGGAGGTGAATATTATGAGGGAGATCATTGATTATTTTGAAATTAAAGAGTATACTTAAGTTTATTATAACCTCTTTTCGTCAGTTACATTAATCACCCCGGTATTATTAACAATCATGATAAAAAAATAAAATGAGTAAGTTCTTCTTTTTAATAATTCTTATTGCATTATCCGGTTTTAAAGAGTCTGCCCAAACTGGCAGAAATGAGATCATCCGGTTAGGTTATAACAGGGAGATCTTTACCGACTATTATATTATTGATAAACTTGAAGGCATAAAGATTGTTATGCACCATCCACATGACGAAGGAGCTGTTGTTTATTTTGATAAACCGTGGGAGGGTAAATTTTGTACTTACAGTACCATAATAAAGGATAAAGATATATTTCGACTCTATTATCGTGGGATGGATGAGATTTCAGGTCCACAGCTAACATGTTATGCCGAGTCGGATGATGGTATCAAATGGGTGAAACCAATATTGGATCTGAATGAAGTTAAGGGGTCAATGCAGAATAATGTAGTGCTCTTAACGGAACCGGTAACCCATAATTTCTCTCCTTTTTTGGATTCCAATCCTGACATAACATCTGATCAGAAATATAAAGCTTTTGGGGGAAATTCAAAAACGGGTTTGATTCCATTTGTTTCGCCCGATGGTATTCACTGGAGAAAGATTAAAGATGAAGGAGTTATAAGAAAAGGTGCTTTTGATTCTCAAAACGTTTCTTTCTGGTCAGAAAGTGAAAAACTCTATGTTTGTTATTTCCGCATTTTTTCTGATAAACGATTTCGTGGAATCAGCAGGAGTACATCCAAAGACTTTCTCAATTGGTCTGAGCCAGTTGTGATGACATATGGTGATACTCCAACTGAGCATCTTTATACCCAACAGACAAGCCCTTATTTCAGGGCTCCTCAGATTTATCTTTCCATTGGTGCTAGATTTATTCCTGACAGGCAGATAATGACAGAGGAGCAACTTAAAAAATTAAAAGTTGATCCTACACAATTCAAAGGATTGTCAGATGCGTATATTATGACTACTCGGGGAGGGAATAGATATGAGCGGACATTTATGGAGTCGTTCATTCGCCCAGGAATAGGTTTGAATAACTGGTCAGCACGTACAAATTATCCTTGTCTTAATATTGTTCAGACAGGACCGGAAGAGATGTCTCTCTATGTTAACCAGGATTATGCACAGCCAACAGCCCATCTTCATCGCTATTCTATGCGGCTCGACGGTTTTACTTCTTTGAATGCATCTTATACTGGAGGTGAATTGATTACAAAACAATTTACTTTTTCAGGTGATGAACTTGAATTAAACTATTCTACTTCTGTAGCCGGAGAGATTAAGATTGAGATTCAGGATATTAATGGTCAGCCATTTACGGGTTTTTCTTTTAGTGAATCAAAATCACTTGTTGGCAATGAGATAGCCGGTATTGCCTCCTGGAAAGATAATAAAAGTTTAAAAAAACTGGCAAATAAGCCTGTACGGTTGCGTATTTATATGAAGGATGCAGATTTATACTCTATCAGGTTTAAATAATGTTTTGGATCTTATTATGAACAATATTGATATGAAAAGGAATAATAAAATAAATTCAGGTCATACTAATATAGAGAGACGTAGTTTTATAAAGAAATCTCTTGTCAGTGGCATTTCATTATTATCTCTGCCACTGACAGCAGGAAGAATGTTCCAGTCCGATGAATCTGTAAAACAGCGTAAACCGGGTTTTAACCTGTCTCTTGACATACCCGCTAAACTGTTTGATGGTCAAAGATGTTGGGCACATCCTCGTGCAGGAATTATTCCGGGAGCAGGAAAAAATGGGTTACCTCAAATTATTATGACGATGAATACCGCTGAGCTAACCGGGAGTGATGTTTTCAAGGGTATGTTTTCAATGAAGACCGATGACCTTGGAAAGTCATGGACCACACCTGGGGAACTTAAGAATATGACCTATCGCTGGGAGGTGATTGATGGTGTTCAACGTCCGGTTGCAGCAAGTGATTTTTGGCCAAAATGGCATGCTGCAACAAAGACACTTCTGGGCACAGGGCACACGGTAGCTTACACACAAGATTGGAAAGTTATGACTCCCGGAGCCAAACGCCCGCGGGATACGACATTTTCTATTTATAACTCTGATACAGATGAATGGGCTGAATGGCAGAAACTTAAAATGCCGGATACAGGTATATTTCACGATTCTGGTGCCGGATGTGTACAACGATTCGATGAAAAAGATGGTACAATACTTCTGCCTGTATACTATGTACCGTTAGGTAAAAACTCAAGAGTTACAGTTCTCCGGTGTAAATTTGATGGAAAAATTCTGCATTACCTCTCTCATAGCAATGAATTGAAGATTGATGATGAAACCAGGGGTCTTCATGAACCTTCACTTTCAAAATTCAATAACGAGTTTTTTCTGACAATTCGAAATGATAAAAAAGCGTTTGTTACAAGGAGTAAGGATGGATTAAACTTTGATCCGATACAATCATGGAAGTTTGATGATAATTCTGATCTTGGAAGTTATAATACTCAGGCACATTGGGTCACTCACAGTGATGCTCTTTTCCTTGTTTATACACGGCGAGGTGCAAATAATGATCATGTTGCCAGAAACAGGGCTCCTCTTTTTATGGCTCAGGTTGATACTGACAGGTTATGTATAATCCGCAGTACTGAAATTGCATTAACACCTAACAGGGGAGCACAACAGGGTAACTTCGGAGTAACAGATGTTAGCAGGGACGAAACCTGGGTTACTACTTCTGAATGGATGCAACCTAAAGGGGTAGAAAAATATGGTAGTGATGGAAGCATATTTATTGCAAGGATCCATTGGAGCAAATCTAACAGGTTATTCGGATAGATTTATAATATTTATTAAATGAAAGATTGTGAGCATTAAATTAAGCACAAAGGAAAAATCTGATGTATAATTCCCTAACATAATTATTTTAATATTATTTGAGTAACTGAAATGTTGGCTTCATGACTGAAAGAGAAAGGTTGATAAAAGTTCTTAAAGGAGAAACTCCCGACAGGGTTCCATGGTTTGCTGACCTGGGACACTGGTTCAGAGCCGAGAGCGGACAACAGTGGAACTTATTTAATATTAGTAATTGCACCAAGGAGATAGCTGACCTTCACAGGGAGGTCAGGTCAGGGTGGTATGTAGAAGTGGGAAGTTTGCATGATGAATTTTATGAAGATAATGTAGTAAGGGAAAGGGAATTGACAGGTGATCGCGCCATTGAAAGATTTATTACACCCATTGGTGAGATTTATATGGAAAGAAAATGGAGCCCGGTAAGCTTTTCGTGGGACATTGCAAAACTGATGGTAGAAAACATGAAGGACCTCCAAATCCTGTTATATGCAATTGAGCGGAGAAGATTTATACCCCGGTATGATAACTGGCAGATGATTGAACTGATTGGAGGCGATGTCGGTCTAGGATTTCCAAGTCTTGGATATACCGGACTGGGTTCACTAATGTCGTATTATATGGGTGTTCAGAATACAATTTATGCTCTGTATGAATATCCTGAACTAATGGAAAGGTATATTAGTACCTATAATAAAATGCATCTTGAACTTGTAGCCCTTTATTGCAAATCACCAGCTCCGCACATCATTTTCACTGATAATTTATCGGGCGATGTTCAATCACCAGATATATTCAGGAAATACAGCTTTGACCATTATAAAGATATTGCTGAACATTTTCATAAAGCTGGAAAGACTGTATCAACTCATATCGATGGAATGCTAAGCGGAATAATTGGAATTACTGCTGAGGCAGGGATTGATGTTGCTGATGCTTGTACCCCTAAACCTACCGGCGACTTAACTCCTCTGGAGATAAGACAACAGGCAGGTAACAACATGATCTTGATGGGAGGTATTTCACCGGTTATGTGGCTGCCTTCAACAAATGAAAGGAAATTTATATCACATGTCATAGAGTGGCTTGATCTGAAAAAAATAAACAGCCGTCTGGTGCAATCAGCAGGCGATCAGGTACCTCCGGGAACAGAATTAAAAAGAATAAAACTGGTTTATGATATTGTTGAGGAATATGGCCAATATTGAAACATGTCACATTAAAGAGGGTTAACTTAATAAGTATACAATTATGGTAATAAGAATGAGAGAAAGCAGGGTTTTAAAAAAACTGAGAGCAGGAGAAATTGTGAATTGTTTTAAAGTAAACTTTTGCGACGGACAGGCTGTCGATCTAGTTGGACGAAAAGGATTTGACTGTATCTGGATCGACAGGGAGCATCAGTCTGGTGACTGGGATATACTTAATGCTCAGAACTGGGCAGCAAAAGCTCACAATGTTGATGTTATGGTTCGTATTCCTCGCGGAGGTTACAGCGATTATATCAAGCCGCTTGAAATGGATGCAACAGGTATTTTAGTACCTCATATTATGAATCTTGAAGATGCAAAAAGGGTTGTTAATATGACCAGGTTTCATCCAGTAGGCCGTCGTCCTGTAGATGGAGGTAATGCAGACGGATTCTACACGGGTCTCGATTTTAATGAATATCTTAAACAGGCTAATGAACAGCGGTTTGTTGTATTACAGATTGAGGACCCTGAACCACTTGAGGATCTGGAAGCTATTGCTGCACTTGAAGGTTATGATATGCTCTTTTTCGGACCTGGTGATTTCAGCCAGGGAATTGGTGCTCCGGGTGACTGGAATAATCCCTTCCTGGTTGAAACACGAAAACTGGTAGCAAAATTAGCCAATAAACATGGTAAATTTGCTGCAACAACAGGGAGTATATCAAAACTTAATGAGTTTATTGATATGGGCTATCAATTTATTAATATAGGAGCTGATGTTGTCGGATTACACCAATATTGTGATACATTAATGAGCTCTTTTAAAAATTGTGTAAAAAATAAATATTAAGATAATGTTAAAGCTTGGTATAATTGGTATGAGTCCGGGTAATGCTCATCCATATTCATGGGCTGCAATAATAAACGGTCAGTATGATGCAGAGGAAATTACAAAGGTTGGGTACCCCGGAGTATCTGCCTATCTAGATGCTAACAGGGATACCATAGGATTAAATTCAGCAATTGTTACTCATGTCTGGACCCAGGATATGAAAATATCTCAGAGTATTGCCGGAACAACAGGTATACAAAATATTTCAAGAAATATTGAAGATATGATCGGCAAAGTAGATGCTGTTTTACTTACACGTGACGATCCTGAAAACCATGTAGTGATGGCAAAGCATTTCATTGATAAAGGTATTCCAGTTTTTATTGATAAACCACTTGCAATTACACTGAAGGATCTTGATTATTTTGCAGGAGAAAATGCCAAAGGCAGATTGATAATGTCAGGTTCATCAATGCGTTATTCAAATGAGTGCCGCACGGCAAAAACTGAAGCGGCAACTCTGGGAAAACTTGAACTTGTAACTGCTACTGGAAAAAAAGACTGGATTAAATATGGTGTACATTTACTTGAAGCTGTTGTTGCAATTCTCGATGATCCTAATCCTGTTTCTGTTAAAAATATTGGCAGGGAACAAAAAGATATTGTTTATATCGAATATGATAACGGGATTCAGGTTATAATCAATATTTTCATGGACATTACTCCTACATTTCAGATTTCATTATTTGGCCAGAAGGGATGGAAAATAGTTGAAATCAGAAATTCATATTCAATGTTCCGTGACAATATAATTGAATTTATAAGATCTGTTGAGGAAGGAAAATCACGGCTTGAATTTGCTAAAACTAGTAACATAATACGTACACTCATAGCAGGGAAAGAGAGTCTAGAACAGGGTGGAAGAACAATTTTTATAAACAGGTAATTATCAAATCTCCTGTTTAAGATTCGATTCTGATATTATCAGAATAATACACTGATTAAATGCAATTTATCAACTTAACAAAATATATTGGAAATCATGAAAAATCAAATTTTCAGTTTACTGATTATTGCCTCAGGTATACCGGCTTTATCTCTCATCATTCATGGTAGTAGTTATGAAACTTCTCAGGAGCCTGCCGCATCACAGGAAAAATTTTTCAGCAAAAATTTATTTGTAAGCGGGGAGAATAATGTAAATGAGTACAGAATACCATCGCTTGTCACAACAAAAAGTGGCAGATTAATTGCTGTTTGCGATGCCCGTGTGGATAAACCGGGCGATGCCCCTAATAATATTGATCTTGTTATGAAAAGAAGCTCGGATGGAGGGAAAACCTGGTCAGCAGCAAAGGTTATTGTTGATTTTCCTGATAATGATGCTGCGTGTGATCCAAGTATGGTTGTTGATAAACAAACAGGTACCATCTGGCTCGCTTATGACTATGCTGTTGAAGATCCGCAAGGTGACATAGGGAGAATTTTGCGGATTCATCTTATAAAAAGTAATGATGATGGAAACACTTGGTCGTCTCCTGTTGATCTTAGTTATTTAGCAAAAGGGAAGAATTTCTGGCTTCAGAATGGGCCTGGTGTCGGATTGTATGTAAATGGAGTTATTGTATTTCCAATGTATACTGTGACAAGGGGAGGTAAAGGGCCTCAACAGACACTTCTAATTTACAGTAATGATCATGGAAAAACATGGAAAATGAGCAAAGGTGTTGGTGACTATAATCCTGAACCTCAGATCACGGTTTTGAGTGGAGGCAGGATTATGGCAAATATGAGAAGGCCTAGAGGTGAGGAATACAGACAAGTTTCTGTAACTGAAGATTTTGGCGAATCATGGTCTGAAGTGTCTGATGATTTGGCATTAATTGAATCAGGTTGTCAGGGTAGTTTTATTAATTATGAATTTAACAGTAAATCTCTTCTTATTTTCTCAAATCCCGCTGATAGAAAATTACGGAAAAATCTTGTTGTTCGTGTCAGCAATAATGAAGGAATCAATTGGCAAAAGGAAGTTCCAGTATATGATGGTAGTGCGGCCTATTCATGTTTAACACAATTACCAAATGGTAATATTGGTCTTCTTTATGAGGCGGATGAATATAAAAGGATAGTTTTTGTTGAAATACCCTGCCAGGAATTGTTCTGACAAAATTTTAAAACACAATACATGAAGTGAGATTAACCGGTAATCGGGGTTTGTAATTAACGGATATTTATCCTGTGTTATATTAAAAATGTTTATTTAAAAACTCTCTTCAATTTTTTCAATGTGTTGCACATAAGTAATTAAGGATCACGATGGAATAAATTTTAAAAATACTTAAATCTATCACCGGGATGACAAAAATAACCAATAGGAGAAACTTTATAAGGGTTAGCGCTTTTTCAGCAGCAGGAATTATGCTTGGTAATAATCATGCAGAGTTTTGTACAACAGGTAAGACAGAACCTCCAAATTTCACTATTATGACAGAGGTGATGAAGTACAGGAAGATCGATGCCCATGAGCATGTTGGTCTTGGTGGTACAATTGAATCTCAGATAGATTATGCTGACAGACTGGGAATTGAAAAACTGGAAATCTCAAGGCCAATATCAGAAGCATCAGGAACAATCGCAACCCCTGAAGAATTCAGAAAGTGCAACGATAGCGTACTCAAGGCAATGAAACAATATCCTGAAAGGTATTTGGGGAGCTGTTTTGTTAATCCAGTTTATAGTAAAGAATCCCTTGAAGAGATAAAAAGATGTATTGATCATGGAATGATAGGATTAAAGGTTTATAATCAGGTCAAAATAAACGATCCATTATTCTATCCGATAATTGAAAAATTCATCGACCTCAGGATGATTATTCTTGTGCATGCTGCATCTTCCCTCGGTTTTGGCGGTCAGCGAACAAAATATGGAAATAAACAACCTAATGGTTCAATACCGGAAAACTTTGTTGATGCAGCAAAAAGATATCCTGAAGCGATGTTTCAGTACGCTCATACTGGCGGAGGCGGTGACTGGGAATACGCATGCAAGGCAATAAAAGATTACCCGAATATTTATGTTGATACTGCTGGCAGTAATAATGAAGGAAATATGATTGATTTTGCTCTTAAATATCTGGGTGAGGACAGACTATTCTTTGGCACAGATGGTTCATATTATCAAGGTGTTGGAACTATTATGGCTTCAAAATTAAATGAACGTCAGAAGAAAAAAATATTCTTTGAGAATTTTAACAATATTTTACGTAAAGCCGGGAATAATATTAGTTGATACCAGACTATTAAACTGAGTAACAACAACTCATTTAATAAGGATTTAACAGAAAACTGGTTTCGGGATGGATTTTTTGAATGATGATTATTCTTTAGTATAATACCTGATAGAGACAATGAACCGTCTAATTTTCATATTCTTAGTTTGTTTATGTTACAGTTGTAGCAGATCTGATAATAAAGTATATGTCCCAGTCTCAGATGATCTGGGCAAAGCTTCCTGGATTAGCGATACCAGAGTGCCACCTGTTAACGACTCACTGTTCTACGAAGACGACCCTGCACCTTTGTTCAGAAGAGAGTTTACAGTAAAAGAGGATATTAAATCGGCTCTTCTTTATATTACTGCTGCCGGCTATTACATTGCATCAGTCAACGGAGAAAAAACTGGTAAAAATTATCTCGATCCTGCCTGGACTGATTATAGTAAAAGGATCTATTACTCTGAATATGATATTACATCAAGTGTCCATGCAGGTATCAATTGTATCGGAGTAACAACTGGTAACGGATTCTATAATCCTCTGCCGATGAAAATGTGGGGAAGATACAATCTTCGTGATGCTCTTCCGGTAGGAAGGAGCAGATTTATAGCTAATCTGAAACTGGTTTATCTTGATGGAAAGGAAGAAGAAATATACTCAGATAATTCCTGGAAATTTGCTTATGGACCTATTCTTAAAAACAATATATATACGGGTGAAGTTTTTGATGCGGCAAAAGAGATTCCCGGTTGGAACAAAGCAGGTTTTGATGACTCTAAATGGAAAGAGGTAAAAATTATGGATGGACCCGGCGGCGGATTGCAAAAGTCCTTTTTTCCTGCAGTTCAGGTCACTGAAATTATAGCACCTGTAAATATTTTATCACCCCGTAAAGATGTTTATATTGTTGACATGGGTGTGAACTTCACCGGACTTTATAAAATCAGACTTAGAGGAAATGCAGGGGATACTATTAAATTTCGTTTTGGAGAGAGACTCTATGAAAATGGTATGCTTAATCCAATGACAACAGTAGCCGGACAGCTGAAAAGAGAGAGAATGGGAGGGCCAGGATCACCATCATTAGCATGCCAGACAGATAGTTATATATTTGGAAACAATAGAGAGATTTGGTATAGTCCGGAGTTTACTTTTCATATATTCAGGTATATGGAAATTTCAGGATTGACCAAAAAACCTGATAAAAATGATATAGAGGGATTAGCACTTAACTCAAATGTTGAAAATATCAACACTTTCACCTGCTCATCTGAACTCCTTAACTCAATTCAGAAGGCGACAAAAAGAACATTCTTAAATAACCTTGTAAGTGTTCAGTCTGATTGTCCCGGTCGGGAAAAATTCGGTTATGGAGGCGACCTTAATGCAGTGTGTGAATCGTTCATTTATAATTTTAACATGCAAACATTCTACCGCAAAACAGTATATGACTGGGTAGATGCAATGCAGGATTCAATTTTTATTGATACAGCTCCATATGTCGGTATAAAAAATTGTGGCTTAAGCTGGGAATCAGCTTTCCTTATTACACAATACAAACTACTCCTTTATTACAATGACACTCAACTGGTAAAAGACTTGTATAACCTTGATCTTAAATGGATGGAGAAAGTCGCAAGGCTACACCCTTCAGGTATAGTGGATAAAGGTTTAAGCGATCATGAGTCGCTTGAAAAAGTGCCTGTCCAACTGATTGGAACAGCCCATTACCTTGAGTGCGCAAGAATAATGATAAGATTTGCCAAATTGATGAATGACAGATCAAATATTGAAAAATTTTCAGTATTAACTGATAAGTTAAGTGAATTGTTACTTGATATGTACTGGAGAAAACCGGTTCAGGAACCTGTTAACAGGCAAACTCTTTTTTCTACGTTGTTATATTATAATTTAATTCCTGATCATGAAATTAGTAGAGCCACAGATTCTCTTTTAAAAGCTTTGAAAGCGACCCCACACGGACACTTCACTACTGGCATTTTCGGAACAAGGAACATTCTGAATTCACTTCCAGATAGCAATTATGCAATGGAAGTGTATAATGTTGTTAATAACACCTCTTATCCTGGTTGGGGTTTTATGATTGACAGAGGAGCAACAACTCTGTGGGAAACATGGAAGGAGAGTGATAATGTCTATTCCAATTGCCATCCTATGTTTGGTTCTGTTACTGAATGGTTCTTCAGTCGTCTTGGAGGTATAAGTCCTGATCCGGATTATCCTGGCTTTAAGAGATTTATTATCGCACCTATTCTTCCACCTGGTCTCGATTATGCAAAATGTATTTATAATTCACCTTTTGGGGAAATAATTTCAAATTGGAGAATTGTGGAAAAAAATCACCAGGAGTACGAAATAAAAATTCCTGAAGGAAGTATTGCCTCAGTCAGATTGCAGATTGGCAGACAACAGAAAGTCATTATCAGACAATTGAATGGTAAGGAATCATTTGTTCATTTAAAAAATGGAGATTTCAGAAATGGATATAAACTAAATTCCGGTAGTTACCTGATATCGGTATTGGCTGGGGTTTAACAAATCTATCAATATATGCTTTCTTTTATCATTGATTATTTATAGTTTAGGGAGCACATAAGACTGTATGAAAATAGTTTTTAATATTTATCAATAAATGAAAGAATTTATGGAAATGTTCAGGTTAGACGGGAAAGTGGTTATCGTTACAGGTGGAGCTGGTCTCTATGGAAAACCTATATCTCTGGCTCTCGCTGAGGCAGGAGCTCATGTTATTATTGCCTCCCGGGACGAGGAAAAATGCAAAGAGTATGCAGCAGAACTGAGTAAGAAAAATTTTAACGTGGAGGGAATGGCACTTGACCAGGGTAGTGAAAAATCAATTACTGATTTTACGAATTCAATAGTAAAAAGATTTAAGCATATTGATGTTCTGGTTAATAATGCTGTGTCCCGCGAAGGATGCAAAGATCTGGATATCCTTACCAAAGAAGATCTGGAGAAATCCCAGCAGATCAACTACACCGGACTGATGCTGCTTACACAGGCAGTACTTAAGGTAATGGTAGAGCAGCAAGATGGGAATATCATCAATATCAGCTCTATTCAGGGTGCTGTTGGTCCAAATTTCAGGGTATATGGCGATACGGGGATGAGCAGCGCTGTAACATATACTTATGAGAAATGGGGAATGGTAGGATTTACAAAATGGATTGCCAATTATTACGGAAAATTCAACATCCGGGCAAATTGTATCAGCCCCGGAGGATACGGCCCAGGAATAAGAAAGAATAAATTACCGGAAGAATTTATTCAGAATTACCTCCGGCTGACTCCCTTAAGAAGATTTACCGAAGACAATGATATCAAAGGTCCTGTAGTTTTTCTGGCTTCAGAGGCATCAGCATATATTACAGGTCATAACCTTTTAGTGGATGGCGGTTGGACAAGCTGGTAATTAATTTTCATATCTTTATGGGGATCTAATAACTATTTAAGAATCCATGAAAATAATCTTTTTTAGAATGAACCGTATATTACAGTTATTCTGCTTTATTCTAGCTGGTATAATCTTATATCAATGCTCTTCTGCAACAGAAGAATCAGTTGTAATTGAAAATGGCAATTTTTTCTATAAGATTGGTTGCGACGGGAAAAACCTTCATTTTACTGATAAAGTGACAGGTACGGATTACCTCGATACTGACACGGTTTCAAAATGTGCCTTTGTTACATGTAAAAGTAAGAAATATGATATTAGCTCGTTAAGAATTTCAGGTAATCACCTTTTAATGGATTTTGGTGATTCTGGTGTTAAGGCCGATATTCTTCTCAGGAAAGCAAAGGACCACATTACTTTAAAAGTTAAATCTGTTACCGGAGATATTGAATCTCTGACATTTCTTAATGTTCCTTTAAAGCTAGAGGGTATGCCATACGAACCGTTTGGGGCATGTGTTCTTTCAATGAATCTATTTACTCATGTCCGTCAGATTCCTGCTCTCCAGACTGATCTGTGGGCAACATGTTACAGCAGGTTTGGACTGGTTGGAGCAGAAATTAATCTGCTTGGTCTTCCTTATCCAAAAGTATTACCTGCTATCCGGAGTATTATGGAGAAAGCAAAAGATGTTCCTCATTCTGATAAGGGAGGTGCCTGGGCTCTGATGCAGAAAGAGGGTTATGGTTCATACCTAATGAACTTTGGAACCCTTACAGAAAGTACTGTAGAAGAGTGGATTGAGATGTGTCGAAGTTTAGGTTTTAATCAGATAGATAATCATGGTGGGGGTGCATTTTTTAAATTTGGAGATTTTGAACTTAATAAAGAAAAATGGCCTGACGGTTGGGATTCATATAAACGCATAAATGACAAACTGCATGAAGCTGGAATTTCATCCATTTTTCATACTTATGCTTTTTTTATTGATAAAAATTCAAAATATGTAACACCTGTTCCGAGTGAAGATCTTGGATACTTCAATTCATTTACTCTGGCAGAACCAATGGGTGCCGATGATAGTGCGATTATTGTCAGGGAGTCCACTTCAGATATATCAACTACAACCGGCTTTTTTGTAAGAAACAG
This sequence comes from uncultured Rikenellaceae bacterium, assembly GCA_964639725.1. Lineage (GTDB taxonomy): Bacteria > Bacteroidota > Bacteroidia > Bacteroidales > VadinHA17 > LD21. The sequence goes on along the minus strand of CAZXFB010000007.1, from coordinate 85,273 downwards.
TCTATCTCTGCGAATTGGTGGTGAGTTGATTGAATTCAGTGGTGTTACCGATACACCTCCATATAAATTTACTGGCTGCAAACGAGGTGTCAACGGAACAAAAGCTTCATCTCACCCGGTTGATGAGAAACTCTTTCACCTTCGTGAGATGTTTGGCAGGTTTGTACCAGGCCCCGAAACTGCCCTATTTGATGAAATAGCTCGCAGAACAGCAGAAATTGTAAGCAACTGTGGATTTGACGGAATATATTTCGATGCCATCGATGGCAGTGATATACTTGGCGGGGAAGAAAACTTCTGGTATTATGGAACAAAGTTTATATTTGCCGTTGCAAGGCAGTTGGAGCATCCTGTTGGAATGGAGATGAGTTCAATGTCTCATCACTGGTGGCATTACCGTTCTCGCTGGCAGGCATGGGACAGGCCTGTTCGTGGATATAAACGATTTGAGGACATTCATTCCGCAGCTATCAAATCAACCCGGTTGTTCCTCCCACCCATCATAAAGTCAAATGAAAATGAACATGGTTTATGGCGTGGCCATTCACCATTGATTGAAAAATATTCGGTGGTTGAAAATGGTGGACTTCTTCTCCCTCTTCATCTCGGATGGTGGGGCAATCAAACTTGGAATCCTCCACAGGTAGAACCCACTTTTCCTGATGATATTGAATATCTGTGCTGTAAAATGATAGGTAATAATGCCGGTTTGTCGATGCTGGGAGGTGTTGACAAAAAAACACTTGATGAGACCCCTCTTTTCAGGCGAATCACAGAAATTATAAAACAATACGAAACATTAAGACATCAGAATTATTTCAGTGATAATGTACGTGCTATTCTTCGTCAGCCTGGCAGAGAGTTCACATTGTTTAAGGAAGAGAACGGTGATTGGAACTTTAAACCTGTTATGTACAGAAAACACAAGGTTGCAGGACCTGATCATCCTTCATCAGAATGGATTGTGAATAATGAGTTTGCCCGGCAACCTGTTAAGCTGAGGATAGAACCTTTAATGTCTGTCAAATCATATAATGATCCTACATCAGTTGTTATCGCTGATTTTTCAAAAAATGACGAGTTTGTTGTTGAAGGAAAAGCTGGAGGAGTCTATGGTGAGTTAAAGGTGTCAGTAGAAAAAGTAAAAGGGGAGAGAACTGCACTGTTTTCTGCTGTGAACAAAAACTCAACTCAGCAGGAAGGTATGTGGATCAAAATGGAGAAGAAATTTGATCCATGGCTTGATCTTGATAAAAATCAGGCTCTTGGAGTATGGATAAAGGGAGATGGCAACGGACAACTACTGAATCTGAGGATTGAAAGCCCAAAACAAATTTCTCATGGTGCACGTGGTGACCATTTTGTGAAAATAGATTTCAAAGGCTGGAAATATTTTGAACTTGTTGAGATTGAATCAGCTGAATTCAGTAATTACATCTGGCCCGATTCCGGTTTTTATGTTTACGATTCATATCGTCACACAGTACAATTTAAAAGCGTAGATAAACTTCAGTTATGGTACAATAATATTCCAATGGGGAGGGATGTGGGATGTCTCATAAGCCCGGTTAAGGCATTGCAAATGGTTCCGGTTTTGGTTGAAAACCCTTCTGTAACCATTGGTAGTGAAAAGATACTCTTTCAGGTTAAAATGGAACCTGGAATGTATCTTGAATTCAAATCAGCTTCCGATTGCAAGTTATTCGGAAAAAAAGGCGAGTTCATTAAAGATGTTTCATTTGAAGGAACTATTCCCACAATCAGGGATGGAGAAAACAAAATCTCTTTCAACTGCAAGTCTGAAGGAGGAATTAATCCCCGGGTTCAGGTAACAGTAATAAGTGAAGGAATCCCTTTGCCAAAACAATAGCCAAATATCTTATAACATGATTATCATTAATTTAAAAAAAGTATAAAATGAAAAGAAGATCATTTCTAAAGAGCGCATCAGCTGTATCAGCAATAACGCTGCTAAAGCCTGGAACAGCATTCGGGTCACAGGCCAATTCTGCAATACGCATGGGTATTATTGGTTGCGGAGGCAGAGGAACAGCCGTTATCACCTCAATGTCCAAAAACGCCGGCGTTGCGATTATAGCAATGGCTGATCTGCTAAGTGACAGGATTCAGAATGCAAATAATGTTTTAAATAAGCTAAATACTGAAAAAGGATTGCCCGAGATACCAAAAGCAAATATTTATCAGGGTTCAAAAGCATATCTTTCCCTTCTGAATAATAAAGATGTTGATGCTGTTCTCATCTCCTCTCCATGCTATTCGCATCCCGGGTATATTGAGGCGGCAATTACAGCTGGTAAGCATGTTTATTCTGAAAAACCGGTGGCTGTAGATGTTGCAGGATGTCAGCAGGTTATCAGGCTTGGTGAATTGGCGAAAGGTAAACTCAGCCTTGCAATTGGTTTTCAGATCAGGTTTGCATCTGCTTATGTTGAAATGATTAGAAGAATTCAGCAGGGTGATCTGGGTGAAATAGTAAATGCTCAATTATATTATATTGCAGCAGGTCTGGCGGTTAAACCATATGAAAATATGTCGTATGATGAAGCAAGGATAAGGAATCATTATCACTTTCAGGCATTGTCGGGGGGTAGTCTGGTTGACCAGGGAATACATATGGTTGATGTTTGTAACTGGGCTTTACAGGCACACCCGTTAAAAGCAGTTGGTACCGGAAGTAAAAAAGGAGGAACCGGTTTTGGTGACACATGGTCTAATTATCAGATTCTTTATGATTATCCTGAAAATGTGAAAGTTGTCTACTATAATGTTCAGCAGGGAAAACAATCAGGTGATGTATGTGCCAGATTTATCGGAACTAAAGGTATAGCTGAGGCACATTACAGTGGAGGAGTATTTATTACAGGTGAAAAACCCTGGGATTCAGGTGTTGTGAAGAATAAGGATACAGTCCTGACACCGGAACAGAGAGCTGCCGGTATTTTTCTCTCTTCATTATCAGATGCTGATGCAAATAAGGATAAAGACTTTGTCAGGAGTATAGAAACAGGAAACTATATCAACGAAGCCCGTTCAGGATCCGAATCGACACTCTCAGGAATATTGGGCAGAACAGCTGCAATGGCTGGTGAAGAAATTTTATGGGACGAAATGATATTTTCAAATGCAAAACTTGATCCAATGTTAAATCTTTCACAATTTGATAAATAAAACATTAATCATATGGCGAAAATAAATCGAAGGAAGTTTATCAGTTCCGCAGCTGTAATTGCTGCCATGCCTGCTGCTATTTCCTCTTTCGGGAGAGCACCGGTCTCAGATATAAAAGTAGCTTCTAAGGATATTTTACTTGGTGTGATCTCTGCCGCCAATAATCCCGAAGAAGATTTAAAAATTGTCAGAGACCTGGGTTTTCCTACATGCCAGCTTAACCTTAAGAGCTATTCACCGGAACTGGCAGCAAGGTTGGTTACCACACTAGAAAAATACAGGATATTGCCAACTTCATTGATCTGTATGGGCCCCGGAGTTTACAAATACAATTTCCCTGATGGCCCCTCAACAATTGGTCTTGTTCCTCGCGAAAACCGGACTGCCCGGGTGGAACGATTTAAACAGGGTATTGATTTTTGTAAAGCTGCAGGTATCCCTGCAGTTCATGCCCATTTTGGTTTTATCCCTGAAGACCCGAAGGATATCCTGTATATTGAGTTTGTTGACACTATGAAACCTCTGGGAGAATATGCACTCAATAAAGGTATTGACATCTATTTTGAAACAGGACAGGAGACTCCTGTTGCCCTTTTACGTGCAATTTTAGATATTGGAACAGGTAACCTGTTCGTGAATTATGACACGGCTAACCTTGTTATGTACGGGAAATCAAATCCTGTTGACGGATTAAAGGTACTGGGGAAATATGTCAGAGCTCTTCATGCAAAAGATGGTAATTATCCGACAAATCCCTATGAGTTGGGGAAAGAGGTTCCTATACCAACAGGAGAGGTTAATTTTCCTGAGGTAATCTCCTTTCTAAGGCAACTGGATTTTAGTGGCAGTATTACAATTGAATATGAACTTGCCAGCAGAAACAGTGAATATTTGCTGAAAACCAAAGATTATCTCCAGAAAATAATTCAAAATAGCTGAGGTTATATAGATATATCAGAAAGTATATTAAGATTATTTGGCTTCCTTGTATCGTTCCGGTCTGTACCGTGATGCATAAAATCCTGTAGCTTTTGCAGGGTCAATATCTTTTATCATTATTGCTTCAATACCGCAGGGTAAATGATCAATCATATTACCTTCCGGGTCAATAAGTGATGTTGAGGAATTTTGCTTATTCATGCATTCATTTACACTTGCGAAATAGATAGAGTTCTCTTTTGACCGCAGTACCATTGCCATTTCATAGTAAGAGTCTCCCCATGGCTTTGGTTTAAATATTCCAGGTTCATTACCTCCGGTCACCTGAGGTTGAAAAACAATTTTAGCTCCTCTTACCGCTGCCCACCTTACCGTTTCAGGAAAACGCCATCCTTCATGGCATATGACAATTCCGAATGTGACACCTTTTAGGACAAATAGACTTCGGGTATCTTCAGGAACATAATGTTTTTCTTCTCCCCCAGGGGTAATCTGGTTTTTAGTCTGATGTCCCAGTAATTTACCTTCATCTGAAATTACAAAAGCACGGTTTTCAAGTCCGGAAATGCTTAACCATTCCATCCCTACTATTGCCGCAACTTTGTATTTACCGCATGATCTCTCTATTTCTTTAAGTGCCTTTTCCATTGCCGGCTGATCAGGAGGAGGCAGCATGGAATCATCACCTCCACCACGCAAACCGGGTATATACGTTTCAGGAAAGCAAACTATATCTACATTTTGAAGACTGCATACCGACAAAATAGAGTCGATTTTCCTAATGCCCTCATTTATATATACACACCTTCTTACCTGGGCAAGAGCTATCCTTAGAGATGCAACCGGAGCTATTGAGGGATTTTTTTTAGCAGCTTCAACCGATATGTTTTCTTGTCCATCATATCGAACCAAACGTGGATCAGATAATTTGAAAGATGTTATAATTGTAACTAAAACTAAAAGAGCAATAATAGTTATTAACACTGGACGTTTTAATAGAAAGTTTTCTGTTTTCATGGTTCCTCCTGTAAATCTATTTTTGATTATCATTTCATTTGTAATGAAGGTTAATAGTTTATCCTTTAAGCTGGTTCCTGTTCTCATATACTTTAAGTATAGCCCGGTAAATATCATCCATATCTGATTTCGGACCCAGCAAAGTGTTGCTATGAAAACCTACAGTTTCTTTACATAATTTTTCCACTTCCGGCAGATTTAATGAAGCACGGTAATCATCAAGTCTCTTTTTAGAATACAATTTCTGGTATGTTCTTGAACTGATTACAGAATCTACGACACCATTTTGATAAAGAGGATAGGAAGTAACACCAAGATTGGTACTTGGAGGAAGGCCTTCTGCCTGGATAGCTTTCACAAAAGCATCGCGAGTTATACCAAATTCTTTTTCTTTAAACCTGAATCCATAATAATAGTATGAAGTACGGTTTGTCTCAGGATAATCTTTCCTTGGAACAATTCCGGGAATTTCCCCGATTTTTAATGATAGATAATCAGCATTTTCACATCTTTTTTGTGTTTCCAGCTCAAGTGTATCCATCTGTGTTATTACCATTGATGCCTGGTATTCTGCCATTCTGGCTTTTGTCCCTAAAACAGGAAATGTACCTTTATCTCTAGGCATATACTTGCCATATACTGCTCCGACATTATGTACTGAATAACATAGGTCCATGATCCGTTCGTCGTTTCCAAGTATGGCACCACCCTCTCCACAGGTTAACTGTTTTCCATTTTGCAGACTAAAGCACCCAAGATCACCGAGAGTTCCTGCTTTCTTTCCCTTCCATTCTGCCATGTGGGCCTCACAGGCATCTTCAACCACCTTTAGATTATGCTTTTTGGCAATATTATTTACTTTATCCATATGACATATTCCACCGGTGATCTGGACAGCTAGAATTGCCTTTGTGTCAGCGTTAATTTGTGCCTCAATCTGGTCTGCATTTAACATCCATGTTTCAGGATCAATGTCAACAAATACGGGAAGCGCATTATTAAGGAAAATTGAAGCCATTGATGATATCCAACTCCATGGGGTCGTAATTACTTCATCACCTCCTTCAACACCTAATGCTCTTAAAGCAGCAACTAGAGCATTTGTTCCGTTTGTAGTCAGAAGACAGTAATTGGAACCCATAAGTTTGGCGAATTTCTGTTCAGCCTGAGTAACAACATTACGTCTTGACCATACTCCGCTTCGTAACACAGGGATGATTGCTTTTTCATCATTTTCATCCCAAACAGGCCAGGATGGAAATTTCGTCTTTCTCACCGGATCTCCTCCTGATAAAGCAAGTTTGCCTGCTTCATTATTACTAAACACTGATGGTATACTGCTGGCAGCCATCGAGAACAATGCACCAGAACCTGAAGTAACAATAAACTTCCTTCTAGATTGCTTTTTCATTCTTTTAATTATTTTACTTCTGCTATTCAAACTCAATGGAAATATAGTCAATATTCTATTTTTTTCAAATTGAAGTTCTGTCAAACTTCATTCAAATCAAACTTTCATAAGTTCAATATTTTTTTTATTTACGTAAAGGTTGTAATTTATAATTATGTTATTGTATCTCTTTATTAAAAAAATTATATTTGAATATTAGTATAATTACAATCATGCATCTTGAATCTTATAAAACTAATTTTAATTAATATCATAAACTATGAAGAAATATAATGTTGGTATAATTGGTTACAGCTGGGCCGCAGGAGCACACATTGCAGCAATAAATAATACTTCATATGCGCAGGTCACTGCACTCTGTTCTTCCAGAAAACTTGATTCTGCAGAAATAAGTGCCAAACACGGCGGGACAATAGCTTGCTATACAGACCTTTCAAAAATGCTTGCTGATCCTGAAATTCATGCTGTTTCTATCTGCAGTTATCCTGCTGAACATGCTAAACAGGCTATTGCTGCTGCCAAAGCAGGAAAACATCTTATCATTGAGAAACCCCTTGCCCTCACATGGGAGGATTGTATGGCTATTGAAGCAGCCGTAAAACAAGCCGGAGTTAAGACTTGTGTCTGTTTTGAATGCAGGTTTTCAAGTCAGCTCCTTTCTATTAAAGCTGTTATTGACAGTGGTTTGCTTGGAAAAATTCATTATGGCGAAGTAGATTATTATCATGGTATTGGACCTTGGTATGGCCAGTTTCGCTGGAACACAAAAAAAGAAGCTGCAGTTAGCAGCCTTTTATCAGCTGGATGTCATGCTATGGATGCCCTGCTATTATGTATGGGCAGCGAATTTGATACAGTGAGCAGTTATTCAGCATCTTCTTCCAATAAAGACTTTTCGAAATACGAATATCCTACCAGTTCTGTATCAATAATAAAATTCAAGAATGGTGCTGTCGGTAAAGTTGCCTCCATAATTGATTGTTTACAACCATACTATTTCCATTTTCACCTTGTTGGCAGTGAGGGATCTCTCCTTGATAACAAGTTCTATTCCACAAAACTGGGCGGACTTAATAAAGGCAAATGGAGTGAACTCTCTATGAAAATGCTTGATTCCGGTGATGTGTCAGATCATCCCTATCAGGTCCAGTTCGAAGCTTTCTTTAAGGCAGTTGACGAGGGAAAGGAAATGCCATTAACCAGCCTGTCTGATGCAATGTTAACACACAAAGTTGTATTTGCTGCCGACAAATCGGCAGAACAGAATGCAAAGAAATGACCATACTGAATTCAAAAAGCTGCAATCATTCCGGAAATGACTCCAATCTGAAATTAATAAAAAAAATAATTATGACATCTGAAATAAAGAGACTGACTGTTTCAACTATTATTTTGCTGTTTACAATTTTGATTATTGTTGATCAAGGTTCAGCTCAATCACGGAGTGGTAAGAATAAACCAAAAAAATCATCCGGAGAGTCGACAATCAAATTATTTAATGGTAATAACCTTGACGGCTGGTACACTTTTATTAAAGGAAAAGGTCGTGATAATGATCCGAATAAAGTATTTACAGTCAGGGAAAATCTGATACGAATCTCCGGTGAGGAATTTGGTTGCATAACAACAAATGATGAGTTCGAGAATTACAAACTTGTTGTTGAGTTTAAATATGGTGAAATTACGTTTCCCCCACGTATTGATAAGGCAAGAGATAGTGGTGTATTGTTGCATTCAAAAGGAGAAGATGGTGGATATTCAGGTATATGGATGCATTCAATTGAATGTCAGATTATTGAAGGTGGAACTGGCGACTTGCTGGTAGTAGGTGACGGATCTCCTTCATTTTTACTTACCTGTCCTGTAGAACCTGAAAAACAAGGAGGCTCGTATGTCTTCAAACCAGGTGGAAATCCGGTAACAATTAATGGAGGACGAATAAATTGGTATGGACGTGATCCGGAATGGAAGGATGTTAAAGGATTTCGTGGAAAGAATAACATTGAGAAGCCAGTTGGTAAATGGAACAGAATTGAGTGTATAGTTAAAGGACAAGAGATAACAATATATCTGAATGGTACATTAATGAACCAGGCCATTGATGTCCAACCTCGCAGCGGACATATCCAGATACAATCAGAAGGTGCGGAATTGTTTTTCAGAAAAATTGATCTTACCCGATTGTGAACATTAATTTGAATCGACATTTCAAAAAGTTGATTTTCCTGAAGTACTTACATATCTGTTGGCTAGTGTTTTTATCTGTTACTATTGAACAATTATGAAGAGAGGTTCAGTTCTGATTTCTCAGATAATGAAGAGTGCTGTTATTACAGTTTATATTTTGTTTGTTGCTAATGTTATGTCAGCCAGTGAAAAGAGTAATCCTGAGCCTCTCTTGCTAGTAGCCAACAAACATTCCAATTCGTTATGTTTTATCAATCCTAGAACCCTTAAAGTAATTGAGACAATAAGAACTGGTCCAAATCCGCACGAGATAATTGTTTCACCAGACCAACGATTTGCCTATCTGACAAATTATGCACCACCCGGTAATACTATTTCACTTATTGACCTGGTGGGCAGAAAGCACATAAAACAGATAAATACCGGAGAATTTACTCGTATACATGGTTCAGCCATGGCACCCGATGGCAGAAATGCATACTTTACCGCAGGACAAACGGGATATGTTGTTGAGATTGATACAAAGACTAATGAAGTGGTGAGAGGTATTCCGACAAATGGTAAAATCTCCCATATGGTTTATATCTCACCCGATGGGCAAAAACTTTATACAGCAAATATCGTATCGGAGAATATTTCGGTAATCGACAGGGTGTCTGGTAATCTTATAACACAGATAAAGTGTGGTAGTGGAGTTGAAGGTATGGCATTTACACCTGATGGAAAATATCTCTGGGCTGCTAATCAGACAGGTGGTACGATAACAATTATTGACGTGGCATCAAATATTGCTCTCGAAACATTCGACTGCCCTGGAATGCCTGTACGTATTAAGTTTACAAATGACGGCAAACTTGCACTGATACCAGGATGGATAAAAGAGGGTGTACTTACTGTAATTGATGTGGCTACTCATAAAGAAATAAAAAGAATAAGGGTCGGAGACTATGCTATCGGTATTGAATTAACACCTGATGGCACACGGGCTTTTGTTGGTTGTGAGGATTCAGATAAAACTGAGATTGATCCCAATGGCAAAGAAATATTAACTTTTTCAGGTCAAAAATCTGACGGAGTTCATGTAATTGACATGAAAACTCTTACTGTTGAGGCCATTATTAAAACAGGTCTGGGGCCTGATCCGATGGTTATGTGGGTTCCTCCTGGCAGGAAGTAAAAAGTACCAGGATGATCTTATGATTATAGATATTCATTATTCGAAAGTTTTAAACACTCACATATCTTATTAAAATGAAAATCAACATCCACACAAATTTATTAGTAGGTATCTCGCTTTTGGTTGTTCCTATTATAATCCTTTGCGGTTTTTCCGGAAAACCTGAAGAAAAAACAAAACAAATTGGATTTCGTGTCCAGACTGATGTTGCTCATCAGGAACTTAGTCCAAAATTCTGCTGGTTTCATCCCAGAGCTGCTGCAATTCCTGGATTTGGGAAGGGTGGAAATCCGGCAGTAATTATGACAATCCAGAAGCATCTTGTTGTAAGTGATTACTATTCCGGATTGTATTTTATGAGGACTGATGACCTTGGAAAGACTTGGTCTGACCCAGTTGAGATACCAGAACTGGCATGGCAATTTGAACCTGATGGCACAACAGTAAGCGTTGCTGACGTTACTCCGGGATGGCATGCGAAAACTGGTAAACTTATAGCTATCGGAATTAAAGTGAGGTACAGTAAAGAAGGAAAACAGCTGGTAGATAAACCACGTTCTCATGACGCTGCGTATGCTGTTTTTGATCCTGTTAAAAATTCATGGTCAACATGGAAAATGCTTGCCAGGGTTCCTGATTTAAATTCTAAATTTTACCTGGTTAATCCGGGTTGTGTGCAATGGCTTGTAAAACCTGACGGAACAATTTTACTTCCACTCTATTTTAGCGGACAGGGGTCAGATGAGTCTTCAGTGGCAGTCTTTGAATGTTCCTTTGATGGTACAACATTATCATATGTAAAGCATGGTAATGAGATGACAGTAAAAGGAGGACGTGGTTTGGGCGAACCTTCACTGGCACTTTATAAAGGCACATATTTTCTTACAATGAGGAATGACTTCAAAGGCTATGTGACAACAAGCAAAGACGGATTAAATTACACTGCATTCAAACCATGGCTGTTTGATGACGGACAGGAACTGGGAAGCTACAACACTCAGGCTCATTGGTTAGTACATAGCGATGGTTTGTTTCTCTCATATACAAGAAGAGGTGCCAATAATGATCATATTGCTCGTAACCGTGCACCGATTTTTCTTGCGCAGGTTGATCCCATAAACTTAAAAGTTATAAGGGCAACTGAGCAGATACTTATGCCAGAGCGTGGTGTTATGCTAGGAAATTTTGGAGCTTCAGCAATCACAAAGGATGAGTCATGGGTTACAGATGCCGAATTCGTTGTTGGAGATAAACCAAATCCTCGTGGAGCTGATGGAACTGTATGGAGTGCCAGGGTCATTTGGTCAAAAACCAACAAACTTATTAAGTATTAAACTCCTTACCTTGTCCGTAACATGGAAGATTTTAAAAACTATTGGACCTTAAGGGCTTTACGAATTTATAATAAGATTGGATTTTCAGCTATTGTAAAATCTATTGCCTATAGCATGCTCATTCTTATTATTTCAGGCTGCAATAGCCAACCAGAAACAAGTAAAGCAGGAACAAATAATAAAAATGTTATGCTCCGGCTTGATCCCGGAACTGATAATCCACGAAATAGTGAAGGAGATTTTGTTACTCTTAAAGATGGCAGGATACTTTTTATTTATACTCATTATACCGGGTCTTCAGGTGATGATAACGGCAACGCATATCTTGCAGGAAGATACTCAACTGATAATGGTAAATCCTGGACAAAAGAGAGTGTTAAGATCATTGAGCAGGAAGGAAAAATGAATGTTATGTCGGTTTCACTGCTCAGATTGAAGAATGGTGAGATTGCATTGTTCTATTTGAGGATAAATGCAGAAAACGACTGTATTCCAATAATCCGGATATCGGATGATGAAGCTGAAACCTGGAGCGATCCGCAACCCTGTATAACTGATAAAGTTGGTTATTTTGTGTTAAATAATAACAGGGTTATTCAATTGCAAAATGGACGTATTCTCCTGGCTGTTGCACTGCATAACTCTTTTAAAGAGAGAATTGGAAGCATCTGGAGCTATTATTCAGATGACAACGGCAGAACATGGAAGGCAGGTAAGGAAGCAGCAAATCCTGACAGTGTGATAACCCAGGAACCAGGATTAATTGAATTGAAAGATGGCAGAATTTTTATGTTTATGAGGACTACTTCAGGGGTTCAGTATGTTTCTTATTCCATGGATGGAGGGGATTCATGGAGTGCTGTTGGGAGGAGTGAGATAAAATCTCCCTGTTCACCTGCTTCCATTGCAAGAATTCCTTCAACGGGTGATCTTCTGATGGTATGGAATAATAATGGTGTTGATCAAAAACGCACTCCACTGACTATAGCTATTTCAAAAGATGAAGGTATTAACTGGGAGAAAATTAAAAACCTTGAAGTTGACCCTGGAGGAACCTTCTGTTATTCAGCAATACATTTTACTGATAAATATTTATTATTGGGTTATTCAAATTGGGCAAACATGGGATCAGTTATCAGACGAATAGACATTGATTGGATCTATCAATAATTCGGCTAAAAATCTGAATAAGAAATCTATATCTCAGCTCATTTAGATGTGAAGAGTGAAGTTAAAATATTAAGAATCATTTTATTTTTTTACTGATGAGTTTAAACCAGGGCGATAATAGGAATCTGGCTTTTATTCCTTCGATAACCTCACCTTCTGATGCAAAACTTCCTTCCCGGGCCTGGCTGATTGTGATATTACTTATGGTAGTTGGTTGCCTGAATTATATTGTTCGGGTAATGATCACCAATATGAGAGGTTCATTAAATGATGCAATGCCTCTCACAGATGCACAGTTCGGACTACTTACTTCCGTATTCCTGTGGGTATATGGTATTGTAAGCCCATTTGCAGGTTTCCTCGCAGACAGGTTTAAACGAAGCAATGTGATCATCCTGAGCCTGTTTGTATGGTCAATAGTCACATGGAGTACCTGTTTGGCAAAGACATTTGACCAGTTACTTTTTACACGGGTATTAATGGGATTAAGCGAGGCATGTTATATCCCTGCTGCTCTTGCACTTATTGCAGATTATCATCGTGGACCGACTCGGTCATTTGCAACAGGACTCCATATTGCCGGTATATTGGCAGGTCAAACACTAAGCTTTACTGGAGGCTGGTTGTCTGAAAGAAACGATTGGACATTTCCCTTCAAGCTTTATGGGATCATAGGTGTTGTATACGCATTAGCAGTCCTGGTTCCTCTGTTACGGGATCTTCCTCATGGTACATATGAACCTGCTGATGAACTAAAAGAAAGAAAAGTAGAAAAGGTACGCTTTCATGATGCCCTGAAGAGCCTCTTCAGCAATAGTTCCTTTATTCTGTTATTAGTTTATTTTGGAGTAATGGGAATAGGTTGGGTTCTTATCGGTTGGTTGCCCACATATTTTAAAGGAGAATTCAATTTATCCCAGGGAATGGCCAGTATTTATGCTACTGCATACCCAAGTATTGCAGGTTTTATAGGTGTTTTACTTGGTGGCGCCTGGGCTGACCGGTGGAGTCGTAAGAATTTACGGGCAAGGATCTACGTTCCTGTAATTGGACTATGTGCTGCTGCTCCTGCCATATTTGTGTCAGGGACAACAAGTATATTGCCTTTAGCTATTTTTGGATTTATTTTCATTTTTCTGACACTGGCATTTAATGAACCAAATATGATGCCGGTATTATGCATGGTTTCAGATCCTCGATACAGAGCTACAGGTTATGGAATTCTTAATCTGGCAGGTTGTATAATGGGTGGTATAGGGATTTATCTAAGTGGCATATTATTGGATGCGAACATAGATTTTAACATGATATTTCGAATGTTGGCATTAATATTTGGGGCCAACGCAATCCTTCTATTACTCGTGAAAGCATCAAAACAAACTTAGACTTTATATCAAAATTATCTTAGAAACCTTTTAATATATTATTATGGATAATTTCATCATTGGAACAGGTCTTATTTACCGAAATCCCAAACCTCATGTTCTAAGCAGACAAGCCTATTTTCCGTCTGTTGCAATTATGGATAATGGTGAAATGGTTGCCTCAATGGCGATTGGGGAGGCCTTTGAAGCTGTAAATTTGCATACTTTTATCTCCCGGTCAGATGATATGGGTGAAACTTGGAGTGATCCTGTTCCTCTGTTTACTGTGGATACAAATAATTTGTCATCCGATTTTGCCCGTATAACCGCATTACCAAATGGTAGGCTGGTGGCCAATGTAGTGCTAAGTTATCGTGATTTGCATCCCGAAGAGGGGCTCGCAAATCCGGAAAACATTGGAATGGTTCCCACTGATTTGTTTCTGGTCCGATCCAACGATTATGGAAAAACATGGGATATCCCTGAATTAATTACTGCTCCTCTCATTGGACCTTCATTTGAACAGTGTTGCCCAATATTGCCTTTGCGCGATGGTCGATGGTTATGGCCAACATCAACCTGGCGCGGTTGGGATGGATATTGCCCTAATGGGATGAAAATGGTAGCACTTGTTTCCAGTGACCAGGGCAAAACATGGCCGGAATACATGAATGTGATGAATAGAAGCGACGATAAGATAATTTACTGGGAAAGTAAAATTATTGAGTTAAAAAATGGACTTCTGTTAGCAGTAGCCTGGACTTATGATGAAAAGAATGGTGAAGATTTAACCAACCATTACTCGGTAAGTCGTGATGGGGGTAAAACATGGCTGGTTCCGACTTCGGCTGAAATTCATGGTGAGACAATGGCCATAACTGAATTGTCCGATGGAAGTCTGCTATGTGTTTACCGAAGAATGGATAAACCAGGTCTGTGGGCAACTATCGCTCGATTGGATGAGGATATCTGGATCAACGAAAAAGATTTCCCTTTGTGGGGTGCCCAGGAGAAAAGTTTATTATATAAATCTGATAATATGGTGCAGGATTTTAATGAGCTGAAATTTGGTGCTCCCTGTATTTCAATTCTCCCTGATAATTCCATCTTTATTGCATTCTGGTGCTACGAAAAAATGGTATCCAATATTAGGTGGTTTAAACTGGTTATATGACTATTCTTTTTACTCATTTTAATAATTTGCTTTTATAAAATTGGTTATTAGCGAAATGTATAATAACTCTTCAGGAAGACAAGAATTATTCAATCTGTCAATTGAAGCGGTACCATTGAATGAGAGAACAATTGTCCAACTGATTGATTTATGGTCACTTATGTTTGATGCTGATTATCAATATTTTAGTTCTATCCTGGCAGGAGTAGAATGCGAATACAACAGGGATATCATATACTTTGCCTTGATTGATGGTCAGATAGTGGGTACCTGTCACCTTACAATATCACTTGCAAACTCTCTACTGGGCGGACTGGGTGAGGTTTGTACGCTACCTCAATTTCGCGGTAAAAGTATAGCAAGTACTCTATGTTCCCGGGCTCTTAAAGATTTCTGTTATGAAGGAGGAAGGGCACTATTTCTTGGAACTTCTAATCCGGTGGCTGCATTAATTTATAAAAGGCTTGGTTGGAAAAAGGTGCCAGGAACTAACGTAATGTTATACGTCACTAATGATGAATCACCTGAAGAATTTCTTTCCGGCTACTTAACAGAAGCTACTCCTGTACGAATTAAAGACGGGACCCCAGCTGACCGTATTCCCATTATACCATTGATAGTTGCTCCTCACAATTGGCAGGTTATGGATAATAATACCAATATTTTCTCATCAAAGTTTGAACAACAAAACTCTTGTATGGGACTTTTCCCTCGTTATAGTTCATTGGCTGATAATGGATTGGGTACCTGGTTTTCAGCCTGGAACAATTTGAACCAGATAGTAGGATTGTCGACTGTTCGTCGAACTGGTGCAGATAGATTCCAGATAGACGGATTCACTGATTCAAAATTCTCAGGAAGCTGGGAGTCTTTGATTAATGCCGCTAACTCCTGGGCCGTAAAAAAAAATGCTCATTTATTATGGTCGAAAGTCGCGGTTATGGATGAAGAAAAAATATCTATGTTCGAAAATTGTGGCTTTATAAAAAAATGGAAAAATGTTACTTTCAACCTTAACGGCAGAGAATTATTAGCTGTATGCCTGGAATTGAAAGTTTAATTGTTGATACAAAAACTTTCATTATTTGTTATGGAACATATTATTTGAATTTTATTAATGATAATTTTTTAACTTGAACAATGAGAAAGAATGTTATTTTTTTAACACTAATTTCAACGATCCTGACAGGATATTGTACCTTCGGTGTATTTGCACAGAATGCCAGCCCTTCTGACTCTCATCCTGAAAGTTTAGTAGCGATTGAAAAAGCCAGTTCGATAATAAATCTTGGTACACGTCTTGAACTTTTTACTGATAACTTCCTCATTGAAAGCATGGTCGGCAAAACTGATCTTCGGCTTCACCATCCTGAACCAAAAGAGATAGTCATTGTTCATGATGCCCCCTGGGAAGGAAGCGGGAGTGGTTATCATAGTGTTTTTAAAGATGGTGAACTTTACAGAATGTACTATAAAGCATGGCAACTAACTGTTATGCCCGGAAAACTTGATAATACATCACATCCTCTCTTCTGTTGTTACGCCGAGAGTAATGATGGGATTCACTGGAGGAAGCCTGAACTTGGACTTCATGAATTCAATGGATCAAAAGCTAACAACATTGTTATTGCTCCAGGAAAGATTGGCAATGTTAATGCTGATCCTGGACATCCGGCAGTATTCAGGGATGAGAATCCAGATGCAGCCGAAGATGAGCGTTATAAAGCCATTATTCGCTCTGGCGGTCCCAGGGGATTGCTGCCATTCAAGTCATCCGATGGGATACATTGGTCCCTAATGGGCAACAACCCGATAATTTCTGATGGTGCTTTCGATTCTCAAAACCTTGCATTCTGGGATAGTGAGCATGGTGTATACCGGGCATATTGGAGATATTTCACTGAAGGTAAAGAAACCGGCCGTTCAACAGACCTTTATAAAGGTATAAGAGCGATACGTACTGCAACCTCAAAAGATTTTATTAATTGGGAGAATCAATCTGATCTGAGGTATGTTGACTCCCCCGACGAACATCTTTATACAAACCAGATAAAACCCTATTACAGAGCACCTCATATCTTAATTGGTTTCCCGACACGTTATATTGATCGAGGCTGGTCTGAATCAATGCACCAGCTTCCTGAACCGGAACACCGTGAAATGCGTTCCAGTGTCAGCCTTCGCTATGGAACCGCCTTAACTGAAGGATTGATTATGACAAGCCGTGATGGTGTGACTTTTAAAAGATGGAACGAGGCTTTTCTCCGCCCTGGAATCGAACGGGAGGGTACATGGAACTATGGCCAGCAATATATTGCATGGTCAATAGTTGAAACAAGATCAGCTATTGAGGGGGCTCCTGATGAACTCTCTATTTATGCAGTGGAGAATTACTGGACAGGTAATAGCAGTGCTCTCCGAAGGTATACTATGAGAGTGGATGGCTTTGTTTCAGTTTATGCACCAATGTCTGGAGGTGAATTGATTACAAGAACACTCACTTTCACAGGTAGTAAACTTGTCATTAATTTCTCTTCTTCTGCAGCCGGAAGTATTCAGGTAGAATTAATGGACGAATATGGTATACCAATCCCGGGATATGCCGCATGTGACTCTCCCCCAATATTTGGTGATTCAATCGGGAGAATAGTTACATGGAAGAATGGAAGCGATCTTTCGGCATTGAAGGGGAAACCAGTAAAAATAAGGTTTCTGATAAAGGATGCCGATATTTTCTCTCTGCGTTTTAAATAATTGAACTACTATTTCCGGTTTATTCTCCTGATTAAAGAATTCTCTTTATGAGATTTGCAAGAGTGTAAAATACAACTTATCTTCATTGATGATCAAATAAATAATTTTTACTAACAAACTGATCATTAATATGGCAGAAACTGAAACATATTCCCGCAAATGGTTATTCCTCTATTCATTTATTATTATTTTCCTTCTCTCTGGCCTCCTGGGATACTCCCGGGGAAAAGATAGATCAGATCAGAAAATAGTTTCGCATTTCGAATATAGAAAAGATGATGCCGGAGATACTTTAGTAACTGAAAGAACCTTATTCAGAATCTTACCAGGTGTTGATAATCCAAGAAACAGCGAAGGTGATTTTATTACTTTGAATAATGGCAGAATACTATTTATATATAGCCATTATACGGGTACTTCAGGTGGCGATAATGCTAGTGCATACCTCGCAGGAAGATATTCGGATGATGGAGGCAGAACATGGAGCCCTGAAGATATTACAATAGTTAAGCAGGAAGGTACAATGAATGTAATGTCAGTCTCCTTACTGAGGTTAAAGAATGGTGAGATAGCCTTATTTTACCTGAGGAAAAATTCAACCACTGATTGTATTCCCATGATGAGGATCTCAAAGGATGAAGCTTCTACATGGAGTGACCCGTTTCCATGTATCACAGATAAATCTGGTTATTTTGTCGTCAATAATGACCGGGTAATACAGCTTAAAAATGGTCGGATTCTGATTCCCGTTGCTGTTCATAAACCAGGGTATAATGGATGGGCTGAATATTTCACCCTGTGTACATATTATTCAGATGATGCGGGATTAACCTGGACATCTGGTAGTGAAGTCCCTAACTATGAAAACGTACTTACCCAGGAACCTGGAGTAGTCGAGCTAAAAAACGAAGATATTTTCATGTTTATCCGCACAAACAAAGGAGCACAGTATAAATCAATATCTAAAGACAAAGGTTTGACATGGACTCCTGCTGAGAGGAGCAATATTGTATCTCCGCTCTCACCAGCATCCATATCCAGAATTCCTTCAACAGGTGATTTAATTTTAGCCTGGAATAGAAATGGCACTAACCAGAAACGGACACCCCTATGCATTTCCATCTCAAAGGATGATGGAAATACCTGGACCAATACAAAAGTTATTGAGGATGACCCAAATGGGTCATTCTGTTATACTGCCATACATTTTTCAGGACAAAATATTTTCCTTGGTTATTGGAACCGTGCTGATAAAAACAACTCTTCAATTGATATTAACAGGCTTACTATAGGATTAGTATATAAATAGCTAAGTTATTTATATGCTGATAGAATACCATAATGGTTTGCCAGCTGATATAGAAAATGATTCAATTTTGCTATTTAAGTCATAGATTCTTTTAGTTGATTGCTTATAGCTTTATTTCTGTATGAAAATATTATAAATGAGATGAATTGTATTATTATTTAATAACCATTGTATCTTAAATTTGTATAATAAGGGAGTAAGATTTTAAAAAAGCAGGATAATCAGGACATAGTTTTATGCTGAATATTTTCTGATCTGAATAAGGAATAAGAAATCAGTGGTATTCATCAAATAAAAGTCATAATATCAGGTTTTTAAAAATCAGTTAGCAGATGATTCAATATTGCATATTTTTGTAAATTAAATCATTATTAAACGGATAATATTTGAAATTAGCATGAGATTACCTTTGGTGAGCTCGCAAAGCTCGGTTCTTCGCTTCACTTTGTTTCGCTCAGAATGACAGATACTTGTGTTGTTAAGAGGGAGGTGGTTGGAGGCTGTACCTCCAACCACCTCCCTCTACTCACTAACTCTATAAACACTTGTCATTCTGAGCGTAGAGAAGAATCTCTTGCTTTTGGTCGGACACTACTGAAATTAAACAGATGAAATCAAAATTTGAATCTCTATCAGAATCTGCCAGAATTATTTTCTGCCTGGCATTACTTTTTCAGATGATATTATTCCCTGGGTGTAGAAGTTTCAATGAGTCCGGTAACAACCAAAATGAAAGGCAGATAAAAAGTAATGATATTCATAAGTTAAATATCAGAAGCGGAATAATCTATCGTAATCCTAAAACGCATGTAGTTAGCAGGCAGGCATATTTCCCCTCAGTGGCTGTGTTAGCCAATGGTGAAATGCTGGCAACTTTTGCTATCGGGGAAGCATTCGAATCAGTTAATTCTGATACCTATGTAGTTCGTTCAAAGGATATGGGGGAGACCTGGAGTGAACCCATCAGTTTGATAAAAAAGAAATCAGAGATCCTGGTCTCTGATTATGCCCGTATTTCAGCTATGCCTGATGGTTCTGTTATTGCCAATATAACAAGATGCCACCGTGAATCGCATCCTGATGATGGATTGGCAAATGCGGAAAACCTAGGCTTTGTTCCGACAGACTTGCTTATTGCCGGTTCTTTTGATAATGGATACACGTGGACCGAACCTGAAAAAATCACTCCTCCGCTTGTTGGACCATCATTTGAAATGTGTAGTCCTCTTGTTCCATTAAGTGATGGCAGGTGGCTCTGGCCAACTTCAACATGGCGTGGATGGGACGGTTATTGTCCCAATGGTATGAAGATGATAGCTCTGGTTTCCAACGATAAAGGTAAATCATGGCCGGAATTCATGGATGTCATGAACAGAAGTAATGAAAAAATCATTTTATGGGAAAGTAAGATTATTGAACTTTCAAAAGGAGTTTTATTAGGTATTGCATGGGCTTATAATGAAAGTGAGGCTAAAGATCTGCCAAACCAATATACTATTAGCAATGATGGGGGTAAGAGCTGGATGCCCCCTGCTTCAACAGAAATTAAAGGAGAAACAATGGCAATTGCAGGATTATCTGGCAATAAAATTCTTGCAGTTTACAGGAGAATGGACAGGTCTGGACTTTGGATCACTATTGTGCGGATTGAAGATAATAAATGGGTGAATGAAACAGATATACCGCTCTGGGGTACTCAGGAAAAGAGCCTGACTGATAAAACAGATAACATGGTGAAAGATTTTAATGAACTTAAATTCGGAGCACCATGTATTACAATTCTTCCTGATAACTCAGTTTATATAGCTTTCTGGTGCTATGAGAAAATGGTCTCAAATATAAGGTGGTTCAAGCTTTCTTTATAACACATGAATGATAGTATTGTAAGATTTTTTTAGAACAGTTTTTCTGAATATTACATAATTAATTTAAATGAGTATCTGGAATGAATAATAACTGAAATGGGATTAATTCATACTATTAAAATAGGTGAGGGGGATTCCTCGCTGGCGCTCGGAATGACATGCGATGTTGGTTGTTTGTGGGGAAAGCAGAGGCGATTCGCTCAGCGAATCGCCTCTGCTTTCCCCTATGTCACATAAAATACTGTCATTCCGAGCGTTAGCGAGGAATCTCATAACCAATTGTTTTAAATTTATTATTGATAACCGATACTCATATTAATTTATTATTAATCTCTTAAAATATGAAGAAGAAAACTTTGAAAGATGATCAGAGCTTGATCTCCGGAATCGAATCAGTCAGTTCCGGCCAAAAAGCGGGTGCTTCTAGAAGAAACTTTTTAAAGAGAGGTCTTTTTGCAGCATCCGGTGTAATAGTTTCACAGATTTCAACTGGCTGTGCAAATGAAACCGTCTCAGGAACAGCTACTTCTGATCCACTCGCCTGCATTGATTATGGTCAGTCGTTCTTCTGTAATACTGCAGAGTTTAATTCTGTCAGAATGTGGATCGAAAGCAGGACGATCATTATTGATACAAAATCCGGAACAAATACTATTTATTATCAGGGGGCATCCTGCAAAAGCGAAAATACATTTGGGGAGAAGGATTTGTTCTATATTGATAATTATGATTTTCTGCCGATTTTCGGAGATGGAAAAGTACTTGTCTTCCGTCGTCATTCGTCCAAACGCGATGATCGTTATCGTTCAATAAAAAAGATGGAAGAAATGTGGGGAGGTAACCCGGTAATTCGCACTCCTTATGCAAAAATGGTTACTGAACTCGATACCTGGGAAAAGATACGTGATGCGACTGCTGCCGGGATCCCGATTGTGACACAGACTGAATTTCAAAATGCTGATACAGGAATGAAAGCCATTATTGAATGTCCTTGCAAAACAATGAATATCAGTAATCCTAAAAAGATCTATCAGGTTGACACTGGTCCTGTTGCTTTCCCTGACCTTTCGAAAATCTACGATATTCAGATTGATTGCCTGAGCCTTGCATTTATTGCATTTAATCAACCACATTTTGCCGACTTCGTTATTGAAGCACCTACTCCAATAATGGATGGAGATAAAGAGGTGGCTACTGTTTATCATTATTCAAAAATGGTAACCATGACTTCAAAAAACAGAATTTTTGCGTTGGGAAAGTTAGTCTAAAGCACTCTGATTGCCCGAAGTCTGATAACTTTGGGCAATCTTTTACTGTTAATTTTAATTCAAATGTTTAACATTAAAATAATATGAACAAGATATTCTCCATCTGTTTTATAGTCTCCATCCTGTTAAATTCTGGCTGTAAGAATCGACAAGAAAGAGATAAAGGTTCTGTCAAAGGTTCTGAAAGTGATATTTATGAATATTTTGTGGCACCTGTGGGCCCTCAGAATACACGGAACAGTGAAGCTGCAATAATTCCTTTAAAAGATGGCTCCTTATTACTTGGGTGGACTGAATTTTATGCCGGGAATGGCGCTGATCATGGTCCTGCAAGGATTTCAGGGAAAATTTCCATTGATAGTGGCCGTTCATGGGGAGATAAATACACACTGATTGAAAATGATGGTGGATGTAACGTTATGGAAGTTAATTTTCTAAGATTGAAGAACGGGAATCTGGCTCTGTTTTATCTGCAAAAGAACACTGAAGCTACTGATTGCCGCATTATGATGCGCACTTCATCTGATGAAGGTAAAACATGGATCAATCAAAAGCAGATGAGTCCCGATGGGAAATATACAGGTCTTACAAACGGAAGATCATTGCGACTCAGTAATGGCAGGATACTTCTTGAAGCCTGGCAAGGTGGTTTCTGTTATTGTGTAATATCTGATGATGAAGGCGAGACCTGGAGAGATAGTCAATTTATAAAACCCACAGCCGGAACCTGTTTTGAGAATGCCTGTATTGAACTGAAAGACAGAAAAGTAATGATGCTAATGCGTACTGGTCTAGGTTGTCAGTATAAAAGTGTTTCTTCTGATGGTGGAGAAACATGGAGCGAACCTGTACCAACCACACTACTCGGGACGGCTGCCCCTGTTTCAATAAGCAGGATTCCTGATTCAGGCGATATTCTTGCTATCTGGAACAATAATCCGGGTGCAAAAAGTCGTAATCCATTAACCTCAGCAATTTCAAAGGATGAAGGTGAAACATGGGTGAATTTCAGGAACATCGAAGAGATAGCAGACGATTCATGGGCTTATCCTGCTGTTACCTGGATAGGAAACAGGGCACTTATTACATATTTTAACTATAAAGGCGGTCTCTCGCTAAAACTCAAAAGTCTGCCTTCTGAATGGTTTTACCTGTAACTCATCAAATATGGCTTCTGGTTGACTTGAAATCTGTTCATAACCAGGAATATATCAGTTTTAAATTCTTCCCTGTGAGGATTTTATGGATCTTTTTGTCACTCTTATTTCTTTTTAGTTGCAGGAAGCCGGAAGAGATAGTCAGTAAGTATGATCCGTATGTTCCTGAGGGTTGGAAAATTTCAAAAACTGGTTTATGGATACCTGAGAATGTTTTCGAAATTATTGGCCTCAAAACAGGACCATTTATCAGGTTAACTGATGGATCAATTCTTACTGCCGAGGGAACTAAATGTCTTATTAGTAACGATGAAGGCTATTCATGGACTTCGTATAATGTCTTTCCTGAAACAGGTAAATACACAATCAGTGAAAGAGCTTTGATTCAAACAAAACAGGGAATAATTATTCTTGCATTCTATAATACATCTGAATTGTCAAATTGGAATTGGCAGACGACTATTCATGATTCCCCGGGAGCAATCCTTCCTACTTACGCAGTCAGAAGTCTCGATGGAGGAAAAACATGGCAGGACCTTCAGAAACTTCATGATGAATGGACCGGATCAATCCGCGATATCATTGAAACAAACGATGGCAGTATTGTGTTTACTTCAATGATGATGCAGCATAATCCTGGTCGTCATTCAGTATTAACTTATACTTCAAAAGATGATGGAAAAAGCTGGATTCGCAGTAACATAATTGATCTTGGGGGTGTTGGTCATCATGGGGGCGTAACAGAAGCCACAATCGAACAGCTCAGGGATGGCCAGATATGGATGTTGATGCGGACAAACTGGGGCTACTTCTGGGAAGCTTTTTCCGACAATGAGGGCCTTACATGGAAAAATTTCAAAGCAACAGGAATTGATGCAAGCTCCGCACCTGGTAATCTGTTTAGATTAAAGAGCGGTAGACTTGTTCTAATCTGGAACCGTTATTATCCTGAAGGAAAAACATCATATACACTGACTGGTGGAGATAGCAACTGGTCGGAGGTACCTGTCAGTAACCACAGGGAGGAACTTGCAATCATGTTTTCTGCAGATGATGGTAAAAACTGGAGCACGCCTCATATTGTAGCAAGATGCACTGCTGTTTCGGCGGTCATCAAAAAGAATAATGTTATCGCTTATCCATACATCTTCGAGAATAAACCGGGTAACCTATGGATTACTACAGGGCAGGGTAACCTCAAGATATCACTTAGTGAAAAAGATTATTTATGATCAGAAATAGTTTGTAAATGACTATAATTACAACTTATCAAAAGGAGAAGAGTTATGAATAAAAGATTTTCTTATGTGCACAATCCTGGTTCACTATCCATAAATTGGATCCCTGATGTTTGGTCCCGGATTTTTTTTGCAATATGTATACTGATCCTAATGGCATGCTCACCACCAAAGGAACAGCAGGATAACAAGGAGAACAGCTCAACAGCTCTTCTGATTAAAAGCAGAATTGTTTCTCCGGGTCAGCCTTCAATTCATAATGCAATCTATTCAAAAACTGATGGTTTCGGTCTTCTTTCCGGTAATAATTTTTCAGATAATAATGGTCGCACTTGGACCAAATATATATATAAACCTGATTTTTTCTCAAATCTTCCATACGGCTATCGGCGCGATCAGGTTACATCAGTGCTTGATAGATTTACAGGAAGGATAGTTGTTATTATCAACTCTCTTGATACTCCTGGTCTGGATCCCTCTATAAATGAACCACCTGTTGCCCAGGAGACCTACTATCTGCGATATATTGTTTCTGATGATGCAGCTGCAACATGGCTTTTTGATGAACCTATTATAAGTAACGGGAACTATACTCAGAAACACCCCTTTGAAGGTATTGTTATTGGTAAGAATTCAATTTACCAGGGTGATGTAGGATCAATCCCAATTGTCACAAAACAGGAGAAAATTCTTGTCCCGGCACAGACAACTATTCTAAATTCTGATAGCGGGTTGGCCAATCCGGGAGGAGGCTTTACCTATACGGATGTGTTGGTACTCATTGGTACATGGAACAATGATAAGAGATTATCATGGAAAGCGTCGCAGAGAATAGCCGGTGATCCGGTAAGATCGACTCGTGGAATGATCGAACCAACATTACTCGAGTTGAACGACGGCAGGATAATGATGATAATGAGAGGAAGCAATGGTGGTAAACTTGATCCGGAAAACAGGCTGCCAAGTTATAAATGGTTATCTGTTTCAAATGATGGAGGAGAGTCATGGTCAAAACCAGAGCAATGGACTTTCGATGACGGAAGTATATTCTATTCACCATCCTCAATGTCTGCATTATTTAAACATTCAGGTGGAAGATGTTTCTGGATTGGAAACCTCTCATTTGTAAATTGCCGGAACAATTTGCCACGGTTTCCACTTGTTATGGCAGAGGTGAATACTGAGACACTTAAACTGATCCGGTCATCTCTTTTAGTAGTTGATACTCAAAAACAGGAAGACCTTACTAAGGGACGGTTGGATATTTCACACATGGCACTAATTGAAGACAGGGAGACAAAGGACATCATCCTTACTTATCCACGCAATACAAACGCATATAAATCAACAGAATGGATCACTATGCGGTTATTACTTAAGGATCGGTAATTGTATACAACGGAAAAAAGCTTTTTATAATTAAAGTCATTCTCCCATTACCAGTTTGACCGATTGAATATAATAACCGGCAAGATCAGCATCTGAACCCGGAATACCTGCTCGCAGATAATTTATTCCTGTCAGTGAACTGCGTTGAAAAGGCACAATTTTTAGGAGTGTGTTATTATTGTAACAAGATGCCTCTTTCTTATTACTATCCCAAAGGATTATGATTTTAGATTCCGTTGGTGTATTTAATTGCATCTCATTTTTTAATGAAATATTTACAATACTATTTTCTGAAGCAAGCGTATCGTATGAAACTGAAAAATGATCTGTAAGAGCAAGATTGATGCCTTTGTATCCAGGATTTTTTACTATTTCAATCACAATTTTTCCTTTGGTTGTCAATGGGAAATTCCATACTGCTTCAGTATCATGGTTCCTGCTATTCAATGATTTCCGGATAAGTAACGCCTCCCTAGCTCTCTCCGAAGGTAACGATCTCAGGCAGGTATTGCTATCAGCTCCGAATAATGTCCATTGAGACAATCCTTTAAGGAAGTTATCCTTAGCGCTTTTCGCCTCCAGCCAGTCGGGATCAAACATGACAATTGCCCTCTCTTCGGCCTGGCCAGAGACAAAAAGTATTTTTCCATCATCCGTTTCAACTGCTGACGGATAAGCTGTTCCGATGTCCCTTTTAATAATAAAATGACCGGCAGGACTTACTAAGATTTCTCTGAACCCTCTCCATGATTTACCATCATTGCCCGATATAGCTGCATGTAAAACCTCCCTGCCACCATTTGCATAACTTCGCTGGTCATCCCAGCGCTGGTTCCCGGACCATAAAATTATTAGCCGGTTATCTTTAAGTCTCAAAAGTGTTGCCGGTGAATCGGATGAAATATATTTTGTAGCAGAAGGGGAGGTCCATGTCTTTCCTGAATTTGCGGAAAACGATTCATACAAGTGTCCTTTATTTGTCCTGATCAACATCCATACTTTATTATCATTCAATTCAATAACAGAAGGTTCTACACCCCCGTAACGAGTCACCTGGGAGCTGTCAACCTGAATTTTTATACCATTATCTGATGTTTGCCATGTATTTCCGTTATCATCCGAAAACATTGAAATAATCTCATTCCATCCATAATCAGTAATCCCTGGCAAAGGTTTAACAGATAATTCAGGTACTGACCTGGCAAAAACAAGTAAAAGCCTGTTGTTCTTTAATAGGATAAATCCTCTGATGGACCCTACATATCCATAATAGATCTTTTTAGGTTTGCTCCACTGCTTTCCATTCTTTTCAGTTTTGCAATACCATAAATCAAGATGACGTCCTCTGTAACCGTTTTCTCCAGTTCCGAAAATGTGAAAAACACAATGCAACTCACCCTTATTATCTTTTACAAGGTTATTTGCATAATATGCTTCCCCGGGCAAGGCAAATTCTTCTATTGGATCACTCCAGTTCATACCATTGTCAGATGAAGTGACCGACATCATTCTGTCAGCTTTGCCCGGTCTGTTCACAAAGAATATCTTGATATCGCCATTTGATGAGTTAACAACAGTTGCTTCATTACCTGGTGATTGTTTAAGATATACAGGTTCCTTAATTTTATCAGCCTCTTTGGGAACTGATCGGTACCTCATACCAAATACATATTCATTTTGAAGGGAATCCTGTATTTTGCTTTCATAATCTGAAGTCCAACTTGCTGAAATTACTGATGATTGCAAGGTATTTAAGACCGATATACCTGTAATAATGCTGATTAGTATAATATGTTTAAACATTTTCTAATAATTTTAATCTGAGAACACTAATATACTAAAAATTGCCAGTTGCTTGATTTTACCAGAAATGATTTTTTTTTATTCCGGGATTTACTAAGTTTAACTATCATTTATATGAATTTAGTTTATGAGCATCTAATATAATTTCTAATACTGACAAATATGTCTTTTTCATCATCTGTTAATAGAGGAGGTGGGCCGGATTATATTAGTGGTGGGTGGGTAATTGTTGCTCTTCTTTGTGTTGCCGGAGGATTGAATTATCTTGATCGAACAATGATTACGACCATGAGAAGTTCTATTGTCAATACAATGCCAATGAACGATGCCCAATTCGGTCTTCTTACTTCTGTTTTTTTATGGATATATGGATTATCCAGTCCATTTGCAGGTTTTCTTGCCGACAAATTTAAAAGGAGCAGGGTAATTATTGTAAGCCTTTTCTCCTGGTCAGCTGTTACACTGATCACTGCTTATTCTACCAATTTTAGCCAGTTACTGGCTACGCGTGTCTTAATGGGGATAACTGAGGCTTGTTTTATACCTGCATCTCTTGCGCTTATAGCAGATTATCACCGCAAGGATACCCGGTCCCTGGCTACAGGTATCCTTGAAGCTGGTATCCTTGTTGGTTCAAGCCTGGGATTTGTTGGTGGATGGATTGCAGAGAAACAGGAGTGGAATAGTGCATTTATAATTTTTGGATTGGCTGGAATGATTTATTCTGTTATTCTTGTTTTTTTCCTTCATGATGTTGATGACAAACGATTAATATCTGCTGAAGTAAATGATGATAAAAGAGTTGACTTTTTCCTGGGTATTAAAGAACTTTTTAAAAGCGGACCATTCTTGCTGCTCATTGCATTCTGGGGATTGCTCGGAATAGTTGGATGGTTGGTAATTGGATGGTTGCCAACATATTACAAGGAGCATTTTAATCTTTCACAGGGTATGGCCGGTCTTTACGCAACAGGCTATTTATACCCGGCTTCTATTGCCGGATTAATTCTTGGTGGTTTCCTGGCAGACAGATGGAGCCGTACAAACCCCCTGGGACGAATATATGTGCCCGTTATCGGACTCTGTATTGCAGCCCCATGTATATTCTTTGCCAGCAATACCACACTTCTCCCGCTGGCATTAATATTCTTCATAATTTATGCAATAACACGTGTTTTTGGAGATGCCAATATGATGCCAATATTATGTATGGTCTCCGACCCTAAGTACCGTGCAACTGGGTTTGGAGTGCTGAACTTTTTCAGTTGTATAATAGGTGGATTAGGACTCTTTGCCGGTGGTGTATTGCGTGACTCTCATATTGATCTTGGCAGGATGTATCAGTTTGCAGCACTTATAATTGTTATTTGTGCAGCCATTCTTTTCATGGTGAAGCCTAAATCCGGAGTTAATGATTCTGTTTAAATAAATTCATTTCATAATAAATAATCTTATGAAACCCACTTGATTGACCAAAAATCACAAACACATATGAATAAAATTTTCAATCATGTGCGGTTCCCCCGCTGAAGCGGGGCAAGCTATCCGACCTTTAAATACAAAATTATATACGGATGAAAAATGAAACATAACTGGACTTTTAATGAATTCGATGATAAAGCAGCAGATGAACTATCTTCCTTTTTGCCTGACACTATCTTCGATATCCACGCCCATCTCTACAGATTGGCTGATCTTAATCTTCCGGAATCTTCGGTATGGTCAGAAGGGCCTTCAATCGTCTCTGCATCTGTCTGGTCGGAAAACATATCAAAGTTTTTAAAAGGAAAAGACCTTAACGGAGCTCTTTTCTTACCTGCTCCTTCACGGGGAGTAAATATGCAAATGGCAAATCGCTTTCTTATAGATGAGGTAAGTAAAGTAAACACAGCAAGAGGTTTGGTTATGGTGTCTCCAGGTGATTCTCCCGAAGAATTGTCAGAACTTCTTAACCAACCTGGTATCATAGGCATGAAACCTTATCATTTTTTTAGTTCCGAAAGTCCGACTTTTGAATCTTCAATATCAGGTTTTTTTCCTGAGTGGCAAATTGAACTGGGAAATAGTTTCAGGTCAGTGGTGATGCTGCATATTGTTAAGAACAGAGGGATTTCTGATCATGACAACATCAATGAAATAAACAGAATTTGCAGAAATTATCCGGATATCAAAATAATTCTGGCACATGCTGCCAGAAGTTTTCACGCTCCAAATGCAAAATATGGAGTAAAAATGCTCAGGGGGATCAATAATCTATGGTTCGATACTTCGGGCATATGTGAACCTGATCCAATCAAAGCTATTCTAAATGAGTTCGGGCCACAAAAGTTAATGTGGGGGAGTGATTTTCCTATTTCGGAATTAAGAGGCAGATGCATTACTTTGGGCGATGGTTTTTCCTGGATTGATCAAAATTCATTCAATTCCGGAAACCTGAAATTTGCTAATCCTCTTCTTGTTGGCATAGAATCTCTGAGAGCACTTAAGTGTGCAGCAGAGGATTTTTGTTTAAACAAGGAAGATTTAATCAATATATTTTCTCAAAATGCGAGAAGGTTGGTATATAATGAAGTGACAGAGAGAGGGTTTACTCAGAATTTGTATCTTCATGCAAAAGAGCGAATTCCGGGAGGTGTACAGCTTCTTAGTAAAAGACCTGAGAATATGGCTCCGGGTCTTTGGCCTGCCTATTTTTGTGAAGCCCGCGGATGTGAGGTGTGGGATTTGGACGGTAAACATTATTACGATATGGTAAGTAATGGCATTGGTGCCTGTCTTCTTGGTTTCAGTGACCCGGATGTAAATTCAGCAGTACATCGTCGTATTAACCTGGGTAACATGTCCTCTCTAAACCCCCCTGAGGAGGTGGAGCTGGCTGATTTGTTATGCACAATTCATCCATGGGCTGAACAGACTCGCTTTGTGCGGGGTGGAGGTGAGGCTTGTGCTGTTGCTGTCAGGATTGCTCGTGCTACTACCGATCGTTCTATAATTGCTGTTTGTGGTTATCATGGTTGGCACGACTGGTATCTGGCAGCTAACCTTGGGGAGTCAGACGCATTGAGAGGGCATCTTCTTCCCGGACTTGATCCTTTGGGAGTTCCTGTTGAATTGCGTGGTACAACTGTTACTTTCAAATATAATGACATTCAGAATTTTAGAACGATTATAGACCTATATGGTTCTCGTCTGGCTGCAGTAATAATGGAACCTTGCCGAAACAGTGACCCCGATGCAGGATTTCTCGAACTTGTGAGGAAAGAAACACATAGATGTGGTGCTTTACTTATTTTCGATGAGATAACCATTGGCTGGCGACTTAATTATGGAGGGGCTCATCTTCGATCAGCTGTTATGCCGGATATTGCTGTTTTTGCAAAAGCTCTGGGTAACGGATTCCCGATAGGAGCTGTTATTGGTACAAAAGCAGCTATGGAGGGTGCAAATGCTTCATTTATAAGCAGCACTTACTGGACAGAAAGTATTGGGCCTGTTGCTGCGGTGGCAACACTCAGGAAGATGAAAAATCTAAATATACCAGAACATGTTTCCTCTATAGGCGGATTAATCATGCAATCCTGGTCCAGATTAGGTGAGAAGCATGGTTTACCTGTTGTAACAGGTGGTTACCCCGCACTGGCTCACTTCACCTTTCAGCATCATGATTTGGACGTGTTAAAGACTGTCTATACACAAATGATGCTGGGAAAGGGATTCCTGGCAGGTCTTTCAATTTATCCTACAATGGCACATACTAACGAAATTGCAGAACTTTATGAAAATGCTATTGATGAGGTTTTTGGAGAAATTGCAAATGGATTGCGAAAAGGTCCTGCTCATAAATTATTGAAGGGCAAAATTGCACTTAATGGATTTGCCAGGTTAACATAAGGAGATTATTTATTATACCTGATCATACTATTTTTTTAACTCGTTAATCTTATCGGATGGAAAGTATTATTTCCGAAGTGACCGGAAAACGTTTCAGCAGGATTGGCCTGGGATGTGTTACATTTGGCAGGGAAATAGATAAAGCCGCTTCTTTTGCAATGATGGATTACGCTCTTGAATGCGGAATTACATTTTTTGATACTGCAGCTGCCTATGGTAGCGGTTCTTCTGAATCAATAATTGGGGAATGGTTGGTTAGTCGATATCCATCATCTGATTCAGTTTCTGTTGCTACGAAAATCTTGCCCCCTTTTGATTCAATTAGCATTAATAATTCCATTAACAAAAGCCTGGAACGACTCAATAAGGATACAATTGATCTTGTTTTTTTTCACAGATGGGATAAGGATCTAAAGGATCCGGGTGCATTTGCATCTCTGGCTGATCTTATTAAGGAAAAAAAAGTAAGGATGCTTGGTGTAAGTAATTTTAATACTCAACAATTAACCGAGATAATTGATTTACTTAAGGAACACGATCTTCCTGAAATAAAGTTTATTCAGAACAATAACAATTTTGCAGTTAGTGATATCAGTGATGATCTATACAGGATCTGTTTGGAAAACAAGATTTTGATTATGACTTATAGTCCTTTGGCAGCAGGTTTTCTCACAGGAAAACATCAGGATGGAATAGGTAAGGGGACCCGTTTCGAGATTATACCGGGACATAAAGATGTTTATTTTAAAGAAGCAGCTTTCAGGCGACTTGACAAATTGAATTCAGTTGCGTCAAATACCGGATATTCACCTGTTCATCTTGCACTTGCCTGGGCATTGCATCAGAGGAGTGTAACAACAGTTCTTATAGGTGGCAGGACAACTGCCCATATTGATCAGGCATTGGCTGCTATGGATTTCAATTATCCGGAGATATTTAAAGATCTTGATTCAGAATGAGTTTTACAATCTGGTCAGACATTTTTTTTATTATCTTCCGGTATTACACCTGGTGAGGCTTTTGGCCTTGCCATAAATAAAAAGGCTGCACACACAAGCATTATTAATGCTGCGAACTGATACATCTTGCTCAGGTCAACCTGTGCGTCACGTAATATTCCGCCGGCATATAAAGCGATACCTCCAATGATAGTACTGAAAAAATTTAAAACTCCATAACCAGTCGCACGGTAACGTGGATCGGCAACCATACATAACATAGGCATCATATTTGAATCGCCAAACGCTCTGGTTAGCGAATAAAGTACGAATGCAGATATTGCAAGTGGGAGTATTGTTGTATTGCTTGCCATAAAAATACATGGTGCAGCTATTAACAGTCCTATAGCTGGTACATGAATTCTTGCCAGCCGGTTTTTTTTGCTCCATCTGTCAGCTATAAACCCACCTAAAAGTAAACCTGCTATTGCAGCAGGATAAAGATACCCTGTGGCATATAACCCTGCAAGCCCTTGTGAGAGGTGAAAATGTTCTTTGTAATATGTAGGAAGCCATCCGATTACCAGCCATCCAACTACACCTAAAAGTCCCCAATATCCCAGCATTAGGAGAAATGCCCGCTTCCTGAATAGATCCTTAATTCCTTCAAAAAAATTGACTCCTTTTTCTGCTTTTATGGTATCTTTTATCTCATTCTGTTTAGGTGGATCTCTGAGAACCAGTGATACAATCAGGGAATAAACTATTCCCAGAATACCAAAGAAAACGAAAACAAAGTTCCATTCATGTTTTTCTGCAATCAATCCTCCCAGAAATCCAAGGCTTGAACCTACCATAATTCCTGTCATATGTATTCCGGTTGCAAGTGAACGCGTTGTACTCCTGTGGTAATCTGAAATAAGAGCAAGTGCAGCCGGAATATAACAAGCTTCACTTATACCCATAAGTATCCTTGTAATAAGTAACTGGTCGAATGTTTTTGAATATGCAGTTAACCATGTTACTAAAGACCAGACAAAAAGACTCCCGATTACTACCTTGCTTCGGTTAAAGCGATCGGCAAGAAATCCCGCAAATGGACTCAATAAACCGTATGTCCATAGAAACGCTGAAGTGAGAAGCCCGAATTGCGCATCAGTCATAGGCATAGCATCAATTATTGATGAACGCATTGTTGTAATCATTATCCTGTCCAGGTAATTCAGTGCGCCAATAACAAAAAGTAATCCTACAACGAGCCAGGCACCTTTGGGTAATTTTGTTCCATTAATAGCTCTTACTGATTGATTTTCAGACATCTTTTTTTATTTAGTAATTAATAATTCTAATTGCCTGATTGCTGATTCAGCTAGTTTTTCGCCAGCTCCAGGTTCATACAGAGTAGTACCTGGAGTTGTTTCATAGCCTGTTATCATCGGAGTAAAACCTTTGGGACCCTGCTTAAATGAATCCTTTGTAGGGAAATAAGATCTTTCATCATTTGTCAATCCCATTACAATAGTATTCTTAACTGGGGATCTTTTTTTTATATCTATTCCAAACTCGCAGAATATTTCTCCTGGTAACCCAACAAAGGCGATATCTCCTATGCGTATAATCATTACTTCAACACTGTCTACAATATCCTGCGTTCTGCGCATTTCGAGCCAGTCTTTAGCATATTGTTCATCCGGTATCCCGTCAGCCTGAAGAGGTGGCATGCCTTCTGTTTCAACCTTTTTCATTATTGCTTTTGCCCATTCATACTGTTCATCAGATATGGTAATTCTTTTAAGAGGAACCATCTCTTTTGATACTGCAACCTTATCCCCTGACACTTTTTCCTGACTATTGATTGCCTCCAAAGCTGAAACTCCAAGAATATATCCGATTCTCTGACACTCCTGATATGTATCAATAAAACCTACCTTGTAGTCAACCTGCGTAACATTGCCGCAGCATCCGTTAAAGAAGAGTGGAATAAAATTTTCTCCTTTGACCTTCTTAAGTGATTCCACAATATATCCCGGATAATCTGCAGAATAGAGCCAATTATTACCTGTCAGCGTAGTTGCGTGACAGCCAAAATTTACAAGTACTCCGGCAGCCTTGCCATCCTGTTCAATGGAAAGTGTAATAAGTTCAGGATCAATTGGTCCCAGTGGTCCTTCAACATAACCTGGTTTGAATTTTTCCCAGCACATATGTGTTGTCCCATCAATACATTTCAATCGGCGATTAAAAGAGACCCTCTCTTCCTTAGTTCGTCCCGCATAAAGATTGGTGGGTTTTAAACGTTTATCGGCAAGTATGACTGCGTCTGCTGCTTTTTTAAGATATTCTTTTGCATTTGGTGAATCCAGGTCCGATTTTGGCCCACTGTGTGTATGTGTCGCATGAATCAGAATATTTTCTGCCTTAATATCCGTCCTTGAGGCTATATATGATCGCATAAATTCAACAGGCTCCCTGAATAATATGCAGATGTCAACTGTTAATAAGGCTGCTTTTTCTCCATTTGCATCTGAAGCAACCAGGGCTCTTGCATATAGCGAATCATGCACTCCCCTTGATGCATAATCATTGCCCCTGTAATTACCTACCAGATCCATACCAACCTCGGGTGTGTAATTAACCTCAGCAATTCCAATCAGTAGATTAGATTTATTTGTCATGGTACTTGAATTTTTACAACACGATGATAAAATGAATAGAATGAAGATAATACCATTTATTGGCAAAACAGATGATCTGCCTGTAACATAAAAAATAGCAGTAAGCTGTTTAACCTTGATTTGCAATTCTACTTTTGCTTGCATGATGACCCGGCAAAAACTTATTAAGCATTAAATTTATCAAATTAACATTAATCAGGCATTAATAAATGGTACTTTTCATTGCAATAACAATATTATTATACAAAATTATTTTGTATGGGAAACCCGCAGTAATTGCTTTTGTACTTTTAAGAATTGCTTGTGTTCTGGTTACGAAAAAATATCTTAATATAATATTCTAAAGACTGACAAGTAGTTAAGGAGGAATGATCTGTTTATTTTCATATTTTCATTTTATTATCCTTAATTCCAGTTAAGTATTTATGTCAGAAAATATAATCGTAAAAACTATATCAATTCTGTATGATAATATTATAAATGAAATGAATTGTATCATTAATTTTTAATCATTGTGACTTAAATTTGTAATAAACTGGTAAGTGATTATGATATTCATTTTTTATGGGGATTTTTTTTTATTTTGTTTAATTTGGAGCTATCAGTTTTTTGCAGTTACCAGCCTACATACGACTTGGAATTCAGAAAATGATCTCATTATATATTTAGAGAAATGAAAAAGATAATAGCAGCGAAAGGGCGTGTTATCATTACACCACCCACAGGAACTCCGATGGCTGGAAATGTCAGGCTCGATAATAAATGCAGGGGAGTGCATGATGATATTTTTTGCAATATCCTTATCATCAGTGATTATAACAAGAAGATTTGTTTACTCGGATTTGATCTTATTGGCCTTGAGTACTCTACTTGTCAGGAGATTAAGAACCGAATAGAAAAAGTAGCCGGGATTGCTGCTTCAGATATTGTTATCTGGACAACCCATACCCATTCAGGACCCAATACAGGTATGAGAATGTATGAAGAATCTGATGATTCGATCAGTAATTATGTCGAAAATATGATCGGAAAGGTTGTTGATGGAGTGAAAGAATCCAATCAGAAATTTGAGGAAGTGACTTTAAAAGCTGGTAAAACGATTGTGCCTGATTTGAGTTTCAATCGTCGTCTGGTAAAAACAGATGGTTCCGTTATAATGAATTTTGAGGAATTTAATTCAGACGATATTATTGGCACCACAGGCCCTGTTGACGAAGAACTGATTACATTATCGGCATGGGATAAAGATAACAGGTTATTTGCATTGCTTGTGAATTTTACTCTTCATCCAGCCATTCTTGTTGGTTATAAGTGGCTTATTTCAAGGGATTTTATTCATTATCTTGATGAGTTTATCCTATCGAAATACGGAGATCAGGTTGTTACACTCTTTGCAAACGGGGCAGAGGGTAATATTAATCATCTCAACTATAAGGATCCCGATCAGTTGCGAAGTTTTGAAGAGACTGAAAGAGTTGGCAACAGGCTTGGTGAGTACGTGATTGATTCTTTGGATAAGTCATCTATTCTTGACGGGAAAATAAGATTCGTTTCTGAGGAAGTTACAATTCCACTTCGGAAAATTACTGAAGAGGAGAAAAGCTGGGCCGATATGGTCCTTGAAAGGGATAAAGACCTTGTTGAAGACCAGCTAGACGGTATTCCGGATAAGACTTATGCCAAAATGATAAAAGGTATGCTGGGAAGGAGTGATAATGAATGTGAAACAGTTTTGCAGGGGTTAGCAATTCATCACTTTGCCCTTGTGACATTTCCTGGTGAAGTGTATGTTGAATTTGGACTGAAAGTCAAGGAACTTTCTCAATATAATCCTACAATGGTTATTGGTCTGGCTAACAGCCAGGCAGGTTATCTTCCGAAAAAGGAAGCGTTTTCACAGGGAGGGTATGAGGTAAAAACTGCATGGACAAGTCAGCTTGTTCATGATGCAGGTGATATTCTTGTAACCATGATCAAGGAAAAGATATTGGATAATTTGTTCGGGCAAAGTGTGAAAATTATGGAGAGGCAGGCATCTGACAACAAATATCTCCATAAAGATTTCCACATAGCACTGAACCTTTTAATGACATACCTTTATGAGCATTTTGGGAAAAGTGCCCTTGTTGATTATCTGAAACAATTCTCCCTGGCTTATCATAAACCTCTTAATCTGAAACTTAAAACAGGCAATAAAGATGTAATTATAAACTATTTTAAAGAAATTTATGAAAAAGAGGAATGGCCGGTTACAATCATTCCTAATGAAAATTCAGTTGAAATTGTCCAGGATTCATGTCCTGCTATTTCGCATATCATTAAGAGTGGAGGGAAACCATGCCCTCACTACAGGGAAACTTACGACACGGTTTATAAAACTATTTGCGAAAACACTCCATTCGAATATTTTCTGGAATATTTTAATGACGAAACAGGAGCTTGTAAACAACTATTTATAAGGAAGGAGGAGAAACTATGATCTCATGCACAGAATTTATCCCTGCCTACAGTGAGGGATTTAAATATTTTGAGTTGATTGGGGGGCGGCCGGAATTAGAAAAATTCTGGAGTTATCTCTCCGAATTATACTTAAGGAATACTTTAAGTAAGATGGTTGCTGAAGAAGGACTTGAAGGATGCAATACATATTGGTCTCATTCTTTGAATGAAGAAGCTGCTGATTTTAAGATGGTACTCGATGAGATTAAAGGTGAATTCAGCATTGATATGATTAAATGTCCTTCAAAGGGAATGCTTAATGAATTGACATTTATGGAACCATATCATTCATACTGCGACCATTGCCCTGCTCTTTATCGACCTATAATCGAACGCCAGGGTTATACTTATGATGAAGATTCAACCAATTGTTATAGAGCAAGTTGTACTGTAAAAATTGCAATAAAGAAATGATTATTAACTAAAAAAGAATAAGAATGAAAAAAGAAGCTAAAGTTATGAATGCTGCTGGAATAGTGGATTTAGGATTCCCGATGTGGCCAGTTTTTGCAAAAGAAACATTTGATGATGTACTGGAACCTTTAAAAAGCGGAAAAGTTAATTATTGGACCGGTAAAAAAGGAATGGAATTTGAAACAAAGTGGGCTAAATGGAACGGCGCAAAAT
Source organism: uncultured Rikenellaceae bacterium (assembly GCA_964639725.1). GTDB lineage: Bacteria > Bacteroidota > Bacteroidia > Bacteroidales > VadinHA17 > LD21. The sequence goes on along the minus strand of CAZXFB010000007.1, from coordinate 46,898 downwards.
TTGCTGTTTCATGTACAAACGGGACAGCTGCTTTACACATCGCTGTTTCAAGCCTTGGAATAGGACCAGGGGATGAGATAATTGTTCCTTCATATTCATTCATCGCCTCTTCATTTGCTATAGTGCAGGCTGGAGCAATTCCTGTTTTTTGTGATGTAACAGAAGAGCATACAATTGATCCGGCTCAGTTAGAGTCTCTTATTACCAAAAGAACAAAGGCTATTATTGTTGTTCATCTTTATGGCGTTGTAACTGATATGGGGCCATTGCTTAAGATCGCAAAAAAACATAAACTGAAGGTTATCGAGGATTGTGCACAATGTTTTGGTGGTGAATATAATGGAATTAAGGCTGGTGTCATTGGTGATATTGGGTGTTTCAGTTTCTGTCAGAGCAAGCACTTTACAACAGGTGGTGAAGGCGGTATGGTTGTTACAAACGATGAAGACCTGGCATGGGAATGTCGTTCTTTCAGGGATCATGGTTACGATGTCAAGGAAAGATTGAATATGCTTGCACTTGAAGAAAAGCTCCCATATATCCATAACAGGGTTGGATTTAATTACAGGATGACTGAAATTCAATCAATTATTGGATTGAACGAGTTAAAAAGACTTGACTCATGGAATCTCAAAAGAAGATACAAATTTGCAAAAATGTACGATAAAGCATTTAAAAATCTTAAAGGAATAAAAAGCCTGCCTGTTAATACTTCTGAAAGGAAAAATGCCTACTGGTGGTATCCCATTGTACTTAATCCTGATGTTTTGAATATTGATGCTGAAGGTTTGCTGCATGAACTACATGAAAAGAAAATACCATGTTATGGGATTCAATGGCCTGAAGCTTATATGGAGAGAGCTTACAAAGAATTAAACGGATTTGGTGCTCATAAATTCCCATTTAAATCAGACGAGTATACTGATAAAAACAGTGTAAAATATGACAAGGTTTTTTGTAAAGTTGCTAATGCACTGAGAAAAAAGACTATATGTCTGTTTCTGCATCCTTCCTGGGAAGAAAAGCATATTCAGAGATGTATTGATGCTTTTACTTCAGCATTAAAAAACCATCTTAAATAACTGGAGGTAAAGATGATTATACTTGCAATAGGATGCCATCCTGATGATCTGGAGATCGGATGTGGTGGTACTCTCGCATTATATGACAAAAAAGGCCATTCCGTGTATATGTGTCATGTGGCTAATGGCGATATGGGACATGCTGTTATTATGCCTGGAGACCTTGCAAAACTCAGAACTGCAGAGGCTGAAGCTTCCGGAGCAGTATTAGGAGCTAAAAAGGTTTTTAATATAAATGTTCCCGACCTGTTTGTCGATTCTCACAATGAGGATCAGGTAAGGGCCCTGGTGGAGGTTATAAGGTCGGTTCGTCCGGATATTATCATTACACATTCACCTGAAGACTATATGCGGGACCATGTAGAAACCAGCAAGCTGGTTTTTAATGCCAGTTTTTCTTCCAGCATTCCTCATTATGAAACCAAATCAAAACCATTTCCTGCTATTGCGCCACTATATTATATGGATGCCCTGGCTGGATTGGGATTTTTGCCTGAAGAGTATACAGATATAACTGAAACTCTTGATCTTAAACTTAAAGCACTCGAAAAACATGAGAGCCAGATAAAATGGATGAGAGATCATGACGGCATTGATTTTCTGGATTTCGTCAGGACGGTATCTAAGTTCAGAGGACTGCAAAGTGGTGTGAAATATGCTGAAGGATTCAGAGTATGTAAAAGTTGGCCACGGATTATTACAAAAAGATTATTACCTTAACAATTTGAATTTGTTTACAAAGTAGCCATTTCACTAAAAACGGAGGATGATTTATGAATTTTATAGATACTTTAAAAGGATCAATGCTTGAAGGATTCTATCCGGCAGGATGGGATTTTGAGAAGATTGATGCTTGTTGTTCACACCCGGCTGACGCAATATTTGACCGGCAAAGCTTCTGGAATAAAAATTTTAATGTTGTCAGGTGTGAAGATATACACGACTTTGATATGATGATGGGCCACGAGATAGCCATGGAGATCAAGCAGACTTCACAGGAAGGAAGAAAACTCGCTATGATTCTGCCTGTAGGGCCTATGGGAATGTATAAGTGGGCTGTCTATTTTCTTAAGGAGTGGAACGTAAGTGCAAAACATGTTTTTGGATTCAATATGGATGAATGGAGTGATGGGTTGGGAAACACTCTCGAACCGGATAATCCTGCAGCATTTCAGAATGCAATGAAACAGGCATTTTATGATCCCCTTGGAAAACTTACAATTCCTGAGAAACAGAGGAATTTTGCTACAAGAACAAACCTCCCGACATATCCTGAAAAAATTGATAAACTGAAGAAAGAGGGAGCCAGGCTTATAACTGTATTTGGTATTGGAAGAATGTGCCACATTGCTTTCTGGGAACCCCATTTTGCAGCTGAATTTAAATCAGTCGCCGAATGGAAAAAACAAAATTACAGAATTGCAGCACTTTTACATCCTTTGACAATAGAACAAAATGCAATTACCAGTTTTAAAAGCAGAACAACACTAGTTCCCTGCCGTGCCAATTCAGTCGGACCAGGCCTCTTTCTGAAATCAGATAAGATAATTGGCGGTTGCGATGGTGCTTTGAGCAGAGGAATGCAATGGCAGGGGATGTCGCTATGGATGACATTGCGTTATGGTCCCGATATGTGGGTTCCTTCCAGCTTCATGCCAACTCTTCCAGGAAAATTGTTTTTCTTAAGTGAACTTGCAGGACCGTTGGAGGCAGAGTGTAATTAAATTAAGGATACCTAATTAATAAGATTAAAAGTAAGTAAAATGTCAGAAAAAAAGATGAATAACGGATTTTATCCTGCATTGGGAACACCAACAGATGATAACGGAAAATTAAATGATTCAAGTTATGCAAAAGGAATAGAGCTGATGATTGGATCAGGTGCTGCAGGAGTCCTTTGCATGGGATCAATGGGAAATATGGTTGGAATAAGAAACAGCGAATACTCAAAGACCGCTGCAGTCTGCGTTAAAACTGTTGCAAAAAAAATTCCGGTAATGGTTGGAGTAATGGACTGCTCAGTCAACAGGGTGCTTGACAGGATTGAAGCATTAAACAATGTCGAAATAGACGGTGTTGTTGCTACACCTCCATATTATTATAAGCTTAATGGTGGGGAAATTAAGAGTTTTTATACACTTGTGTCGAAAAATTCAAAATTTCCTGTTTATGTGTACGACCTTCCATCAGTTACTCAGGCACCTATCACTCTTGATGTTTTAATGCCGCTTATGAAGATCCAGAATATTAAAGGGATCAAGACAGCAAATCTTAATCTGATACTTGACCTGATGCGAAATGATGCTGTCAGAGCTGATTTTTCAATTTTCTACAGTGGATTGGATTCCTTTGATGTTGCTATTAAATCAGGAATAAAAAGGAACCTTGATGGAATGTTTACATGTACTCCTTATAATTCGAAAATGATGTATGAAAGTTTTGAGACTGGCGATCCTGTCAAAATCTCCAGGCATCTTAACTATATCCTGAAATTGAGAAATACAATGCTTAAGGAAGATATTTTTCCTGCCTATTCATACGCAATGGAATTATTAGGGTGTCCAGGTAATTATCATCCTGATTATAATATGCAGGTTTCTGATAAACTGAAAGAGGAAATCTATAATTATATGAAGTTAATAAAGGAGATCTAGAATGGATTATAGTGATTCGATATCTAAAATGACCCTTGGAACTGTCCAGTTAGGTCTTAATTATGGTATCGCCAACAAAGAAGGAAAGCCGGATGAGGAAAAAGCATTCATGATATTGGATTCTGCATTGGATTCAGGTGTCAGTTGCCTTGATACTGCGGCCGATTACGGTGATTCAGAAAAAATTATTGGAAGATATTTCTCTGTTCGCAAGAAAATAAGATCTGATATTTCTATCGTCACCAAATTTAAATTAGGTTCTGTTAGCGGATCTGATGTTGAAAGTGCAGTGATGAAATCTGTCGAAAAATCTTTGGCAAATCTGAAAACAGATTATATCGATATCCTTTTAATGCATGATGCACGTGAGTTTTCAACGTTTGGGAAAAGTGTGTCTAAAGTGCTTGAGAAACTTCTTACTGACGGTACAATTAAAATGGCTGGTGCTTCCTGTTACAAATTCGGAGAAATTGAACCGATGCTTGGAAATGAGATATTTAATGCATTCCAGATACCGGTTAATCTTCTTGATATCAGAATTACACGAGGTGAGAGTTCTAAAAGACTTAAAGAAAAACTTGTTTTTGCAAGGAGTGTGTTTCTTCAGGGACTCTTTTTCCTGGATCCTTCAGAACTTAAAGGAAATCTAAGAGAAATAGATAGATATCTTGTAAAAATTAATGAAATTGCAAGAGAAATGAATATTACAGTTTCTCAGTTATCGGTAGCTTATGTTAACAGCCTTGATTATGTTAACTCTCTGGTTATCGGTGCAGATAATCCGGATCAGGTACTGGAAAACTCTAAACTTTTAGATTTCAGATTGTTAAATAGAGAAATATTAAACACAATTGAAGAACGGTTGTCAGGTGCTCCTGACTGGCTTTTCATGCCGGTATTATGGGACAAACAATAAGAATATTTATATCAGATTGATGTTGAGATTGGAAGCTTTCTCTGAATAATAATCCGGAGGAAATTGGGATTGGAGCCTAAAACAGATCTAAGATTATTTAGCAGTAGAATAAAATTAACAGGTTAAATTTTAATTAATATGAATCTCAAAAAAATCTTCGTAAACATAGGTATTCTTGTCTTCGTGTTGTCGTATTGTTTTTATGGTCAGATTCTGAGTGCACAAAATAATCACTCTTTACGTGGAATTAAACCATCTGGTTCTAATCAGTTTAAAGCTGGAGCTGCAATCAGTAACATAACTCCTTTTCTTGGAGGAGGTATAGTTGGCGGATGGAACTCACCCCCGGCAACACATATCCATGACGATTTACATGCCCGCTGCCTGGTACTCGATGATGGAAAAAACAGGTTGGTATTTGTTATAGTCGACAACATTATGATGAACCGGGATTTAATTGATGAGGCAAAAAGGATTATAAATGAGGAGACTAAAATTCCAAAGGAATTTGTACTTGTATCAGCAATACACACTCATTCTGCAACAAGTTCACAGGGTGAAGGGATAAGCCGGAGGGGATGGAGTTATGGCAAGCCATTTGATGATTACCAGAAATTTCTGATTCGTCGCATTGCTGATGTTGTACGGATTGCTATCAATAATCTTGAACCTGCTCGTATTGGCTGGGGTGTCGGAAGTGTGCCTCAGCATGTTTTCAACAGGCGGTGGAAAATGAAACCAGGCACTCCTATGCCTAATCCTTTTGGAGGTCAGGACCAGGTTGTAATGAATCCGGGCGTTGGTAATCCAAACTTGCTGGAACCCGCAGGACCTACTGACCCTGATGTATCTTTCATTTCAGTACAATCAAAGCAGGGAAAACCTATTGCTGTGCTTGCAAATTATTCCCTTCATTATGTAGGCGGTGTTCCTGCAGGTCACATTTCAGCTGACTACTTTGCTGTATTCGCTGACCGTTTGCAGGAGTTGCTCAAAGCTGACCGTCAGGATACACAATTTGTTGGAATCATGTCTAACGGCACATCAGGTGATGTTAACAACATAAACTTCCGTGGTCCGGTTCAGAAAAATCCCCCATATGCAAAGATTCATATCGTGGCAAATGATGTTGCACAGGAAGTCTTCAGGGTATATAAATCACTGCAATATCACGACTGGGTCCGTTTGCAGGCAGCTCAGGATGAACTTACACTTAGAATACGAAAACCTTCTCCGGAACTGGCAGCACGTTCAAGGATGGTAATGGAAAGACCAGATACTGTAAAACCGGTGCATGTGCACGAAAAGGAATATGCTTCCCGTACTCTGCAGTTGCTTGAGTGGCCGGATAAAGTAGATATAGTTCTTCAGGTATTCCGTATTGGCGACCTGGCGGTGGCAACTATTCCTTTTGAAACGTTTGCTGAAACAGGATTGGAGATTAAAGCAAAGAGCCCTTTTAAACCAACATTTACTATTGAACTTGCCAATGGTAGTTACGGATATTTACCTACACCCGATCAGCATAAACTGGGAGGTTATGAAACCTGGCTTGGTACTAATCGCGTTGAGACCGAAGCATCACGGAAAATTGTCTCAAAATTGCTGGAACTATTTACAAGAATTAAATAAGGGATCAATCATTCAGAATTCTTATTAGATTAACTTCACTTAAAGAGTTAAATATGATTAAGATACGTTGGAATAAAATCAGAAATGTTTTAATACTTGTAATTATGCTTGTTGAGACTCCAAACTTTCTTACATCTGCCCAGGTTAACCAATTATATATTGGCTGGGCAGTTGCAGATATTACTCCTGAAAAACCTGTTGCACTTGTTGGCCAGTTACATAAACGGATCTCCGTATCTGTTCAGGACCATTTAAATGCAACTGTTCTGGCAATCGAAACAAAAGGAGATAACGGATTTAAAGAGCAGGCTGTAATGGTATCATGTGATGTTTTATTTATCCGGGCTCAGACTCAAAAAAAGCTTCAGAGTGTGATTTCAAAAAAACTCATAGATTTTGATGCTTCAAAGCTTTTTCTTAATGCCACACATTCACATACCTCACCAGGGTTTATTGATGATGAATTCTTTGGATTGTACGATATAAGTAAAGATAAGGGTGTTATGAAACCTTCGGAGTTTGAAACTTTCTTTATTGAAAAAGTTTCAGAAGCAGTTGTAAAAGCATGGAAGGATAGAAAACCCGGAGGTTTCAGCTGGGGACTCGGGAATGCTTTACTGGGTCATAACAGGAGGAGTGTAAAAACAGACGGAACGGCACGAATGTATGGTGTAGGGGATCCTGATTTTTTGCATTATGAAAGCATTGATGACAGTAGAGTTGAAATGCTCTTTTTCTGGGATAAAAACAGAGCACTTACAGGTATTGTGATCAACTCTGTTACTACAGCTCAGGTGACAGATGGAACAAATTTTATTTCAGCCGATTTCTATCATGAAGCACGCGAAGCAATCAAAAAAAAATATGGAAATAATATATTCGTATTTTTTCAGGTTGGCACTGCAGGTGATATTACTCCTGCTAACCATGAATTCGTTTATAAACGCGCCGAAGATATTATGCTGAAAAGAAAAGGTATAACAGCCAGACAGGAACTTGCGAACAGGATGCTCAGGGCTATTGATGAGGTAATTCCCTATGTGAAAAGCGATATTAGCGACAAACCTCTGTTTCGGCATTCGGTTGTTAAAGTGAAGCTTCCTGTTACAGAGCCGCCAGTACCACCTTTTTACCTTGTAGACAGTGTTGATCCTGCTGAAATTCACGTTATTCGTTTGGGTGATGTAGCTATAGCAACAAATCCTTTTGAACTTTTTGTCGATTATGGGCTAATGATGAAGGCACGCAGTAAAGCTGTTATTACACTTCTTGTGCAGCTTTCCTGCCAGCATAGTGGTTATCTGCCTACTGAAAGAGCGTTAAAAGGTGGAGGGTATAGTGCTGATAAATTTCTCGTTGGACCGGAAGGTGGTTACAAACTTGTTGATGAAACAGTAAAACAGATAAATGGGATGTGGGATAAATAATTATGTACTCTTCTCAATAATGGATAATCATTAAATACCTTGTTAAATTATTAATAACCAAATTTACTCTCATATGACTGATCGCAGGAATTTTATTAAGCAGGTAACAGCAGCTGGTATTGCAAGTACAATACCGTCGGTTCTCCTTTCACAACAAAAGGCTTCTCCGAATATGATATGGGCAAACCTCATTCATTTAAGCTACAATATGTGGGAAGATAGTGTTCCTTTAAAATACAGAGACGAAAATTATAAGTGTACAACTTGTCAGGAAGCCAGAGAATGGGCTCATGGTTACCGACCCAGCCTTACATTTGATGATGCAACATGGGATGTTCTGTTAAAGGAAATGGCGGCAATCGGAATGAATATGGTAATTATTGACCTTGGTGATGCTATTATTTATGACAGCCATCCGGAAATTGCTGTAAGGAATGCATGGACAATTGAAAAACTCAAATTTGAACTTGCCAAGATGCGAAAAATGGGATTGGAACCGATTCCAAAACTCAATTTTGCAACAACTCATGATATATGGTTAGGTCCATATTCACGTATGGTTTCAACCGACATATATTATGCTGTATGCCGTGATCTTATCGAGGAAGTTATCACAATCTTTGACAAACCCCGTTTTTTCCATCTTGGTATGGATGAAGAACTGGCATCATATCAGGTAAATCAGAATTATGCAGTTGTACGTCAGAACGATTTATGGTGGGGTGACCTTTATTTCTATATCGGTGAAGTAGAAAAAAATGGTGTCCGTCCCTGGGTTTGGTCTGATTATGCCTGGCATAAACCAGATATCTTTTTCAGGAAAATGCCAAAGTCTGTACTTCAGAGTAACTGGTATTATGGATCAGATTTTGACCTTAATTCTCTCAAAGATCCAAATAAGACATATGTAAAACTTTATAATGACCTTGAGGCTCATGGTTATGATCAGGTACCTACAGGAAGTAACCACTCCGTCGCTACTAACTTCGAATCAACAGTAGATTATTGTAAAAATGTGGTGGATCCATCAAGACTCTCCGGATTTATGACAGCTCCATGGAGACCTACACTCGCTTTATGCCTTGAAAGACATAAAGAAGCTATTGTACAGGTTGCCAGAGGTATGAAAAAATTCAAGGGTTAATAGTGTCAGGTAATCTTCGGTTTACGGGGATTTCTGATAGTTTATTTCAAAGTGAGTAAAATATGTAAAATCAGATAATAAATAAGGAGGAAATAAAATTGGAAAAAAGTATTAAATGGGGCGTTATCGGCTCTGGCGGAATAGCCCGAAGAAGAACAATACCTGAAGGTATTGCTAATGCAAAAAACGCAAAATTGGTTTCTGTTTATGATTTAAACCAGGAAGCCAATACAGCTGTGGCTAAAGAATTTAATGCTATAGCTTCTAAGAGTTTAACAGAACTTCTGGACTCAGATATTGACGCTGTTTATGTAGCCTCCCCGGTTAATTTACACCTCGAACATACGGTTGCTGCAGCTAAAGCAGGTAAGCATGTCTTAAGTGAGAAACCTCTAGGTCTGAATATTGAAGAGGCCGAGAAAATGATCAGGACTTGCAAAGATGCCGGTGTAAAACTGGGAACAGGTTTTATGATGAGGTTCATTGCTCAGCATCAGGAAGCTCTTAAGCTGATCAGGGAAGGAAGTCTTGGCAAACCTGTGTATGGCAGAGCTCAACTTTCATGCTGGTATCCACCTATCACCGGTGCTTTTCGACAGGATCCAAAGTTGGGTGGAGGAGGTTCACTGGTAGATATGGGCAGCCATTGTATTGATCTGCTTGAGATGTTTTTTGGTAAGGTCAAATCTGTAAGTTGTTTCATTAACAATAGTGTTCATGATTATAAATCGGAAGATAGTGCTGTTGTTTTGTTATTTTTTGAAAATGGTGCTATGGCATCCGTTGATACATATTTTTGTATCCCGGACAACAGCAGTAAAAATATTCTGGAACTATATGGATCTAAGGGAAGTATCCTTGCAAAAGGAACCATTGGCCAGGGTTCTGCTGGTGAAATGATTGCATACCTTGAGGGAGGTGTATCGGGCTATGATGCTAAACAAGCCAGAGCCGCTGGTGGTGGAATTGTTATTAATCCTGCACCTGTTAATCCTTATCTTGCTGAGATTGAAGAATTCGGTAACGCAATTATTAATAATCGGGAACCTGCTAATAGCTTTTCAATTGGACTGCAGAGCCAAAAAGTAATTGCCGCATGTTATAATTCAGCAAAAACAGGCAAGGTAATTACTGTTTAGAGACAACCTAAAGACATTCAAAATGAAAACAAACCGCAGAAGTTTTATTAAGATAGCTGGAGTTGCAGGAACCGGAATGCTGGCATCAGGAGTCCCTTCAATACAAAAAGGGAAAATGCCATTTGAAGGAACGCTTAAAGCTGCAAATGAAAAACATAAACAACTCTTTAATATGTGCGGTTTTGCAGCACCTAAGCTTGGAACTGTAAGGATTGGATTTGTTGGTCTTGGAAACAGAGGCCCTTCATCATTAAGAAGATTAACCCTTATCGAAGGTGTAGAGATAAAAGCAATTTGTGATAGGCGTAAAGAACGCATACCGATTGGAGAAAAAATACTTAAGGATGCCGGATTGCCTCCTGCCACAACTTATAGTGATAATGATGAGGCATGGAAGCAGATGTGCGAAAGAGATGATATTGACCTTATTTATCAGGTTACACCATGGAATCTTCATGCGCCTGTTTCAATTTATGCTATGGAACATGGAAAACATGCTGCTTCCGAAATGCCGGCTGCCCTTACCATTGAAGATTGTTGGAAACTTGTTGAGACATCAGAACGAACCCGTAAGCATTATATGATGCTTGAGAATTGCTGCTATGACTTCTTTGAACTTCTCGTTTTAAATATGGTTAGGCAAGGGTATTTTGGAGATATTATACACGCTGATGCCGGTTACTTACATGACCAGACCGATATATCTTTTGGAAAAACCAACTACCCCAATATGTGGCTTCTGCGGGAAAGTCAAACCAGAAATGGAAATCATTATCCGACTCATGGACTGGGTCCTGTATGCCAGGTAATGGACATTAACAGAGGCGACAGACTTGAATATATGACATCAACACAATCAAATGACTTTAGCTGGGGTAAAAAGGCTGCTGAACTTGCTAAGACTGATAGTTTCTACAAGGAATTTGATACAAATTCATATCGTGGTAACATGAATACTTCTGTAATCAGAACTACAAAAGGAAGAACAATCATGTTGCAGCATGATGTCACTAGTCCACGACCATACTCACGTCTTTATATGGTCAGTGGAACAAAAGCTGTTGCTCAGAAATACCCTCTTCCGGGAAAAATATCCAACTCCCATGAATGGTTTACAGATGCTCAGATGCAGGAAATAACTGAAAAATACACACCTGCAATTGTTAAAAGGATAGGTGACCTCGCCAAAAAAGTTGGCGGACATGGTGGGATGGATTTCATGATGGATTGGCGTTTGATTGATTGCCTGCATAATGGTCTGCCGCTCGATGAGGACGTTTATGATGCCGCAGCATGGAGTTCAATCGTTCCATTAAGTGCTTGGTCAATTGCTAATGGTTCTCAACCCATAACTGTTCCAGATTATACATGCGGATCTTATGTTAATAACACACCGGTTGATATTACTTTGTCAAAGGGAGGAACCACTGGTGTCCGGAAAATTGAAGAGGGTGAATCTGCCAAACAACAAGATGTGCGATGATTTTGTTCTTAAGCTGTAACTATCTGATAAACTATTCTGTCTGGATATGAAAAGAAAAGCCTCATTCCTGTGCACCATTGTGTTCATACTATTAAGTTGTAATTCCTTAACACAAAAAGAAAAGAAAAATATGGCTGTTTATGAAGTGCACAAACTCAGTCACTCTGTGAAAATTGACGGTGACTGGAATAAACAACAATGGCAGAATATCAAAGAGCTCGATATTGATAACAGGATGGGAGATAAACCTCTGTTCACTCCTGTTGTTAAAGCTAAAATGACGTATGACGATGAAAACCTCTATCTCATTTTTCATGTTAATGACAAGTTTGTCCGCTGCCTGGTGACTGATATTAACGGACCTGTATATGAGGAACCTGCTGTTGAGTTCTTCTTTTCACCTGATCCTGAATATCCTGACAGATATTTTAACCTGGAGATCAATTGCGGTGGAACGCCCTTAATGCATTACAATGATTTCACTGCCAAAACTCATAATCCACTTGAAACAGAAGATATAAAAAAGGTCGAGATAGCTCATTCTTTACCGGCAATCGTTGATCCGGAAATTTCGGAACCTGTTATATGGACTATCGAATACAGAATCCCACTTGCTATGCTTGAAAAATATTCAAAAATCAATCATCCGAAACAAGGTGTTGTTTGGAGAGCAAATTTTTACAAAATTGCTGAGAAAGGTACCAATATCCATTTTCTGACCTGGTCTGAAGTTAAGAACCCTGTTCCAAATTTTCATCTCCCTCAATATTTCGGAGCTATAAACTTTGAATAAAGAAATAAGTAAACTATACCTCTATTTATGGGTCTTGAAAGGAGTGTTCCACAGGAACAGAAACAGAATGCGACTCCACATCTGCGTCGTGTACTCGGATTATGGGATCTGATCTTTTATGGTATAGTTCTTATCCAACCTATTGGTGCAATTGGCCTGTTTGGTATTGCTTCAAAAAGTTCAAATGGTCACATGGTGACTACTCTTATTATTGCAATGGTTGCCATGTTGATTACTGCAGTCAGTTATGGACGAATGGCATCGCTCTACCCTTCAGCCGGTTCCGCATACACATATGTAGGAAAAGGATTAAACACGTATATTGGCTTCATGGCAGGATGGGCAATGTTCCTTGACTATCTTATTGTTCCAATAATTAATACTGTGTATGCTTCTCTGACTTTACAACGGTTGATTCCCGGAACTCCATTCTTTATATGGGTAGCTCTCTTTGTTATTGTTATAACATTGCTGAATCTCCGCGGTATTCGCACAACTGCCAGGTCCAATGAACTATTGCTCGCTATTATGTTAGTTGTTATTGGAATTTTTATTGTACTGGCTGTTAAGTATATTTTTAATGAACTTGGATGGAATGGACTCTTTTCATATAAGCCATTTTATAATCCCGAAACATTTGATTTCGGTGCTGTAATGACCGCTACATCTTTTGCTGCTCTTACGTATATTGGCTTTGATGGTGTGACTACCCTGGCTGAGGATGTCAGGAATCCAAGGCGGAATATGTTACTTGCCCCTGCATTGGTTTGTCTTTTCACAGGTCTCTTCAGCTGTCTTCAGATTTACCTTGCCCAACAGGTCTGGCCTGATTTTAATACTTTCCAAAATCTTGAAACAGCATTCTATGACGTTTCTGAAAGAGTAGGAGGAAAATTCCTGTTTAATGCTGTTGCAATAATATTGTTTATTGCTTGTCTGGGCAGTGGTTTAGCCGGGCAGGTCGGAGCTGCACGGCTTCTTTTTGCAATGGGCAGGGATGGAGTTATTCCTGGCAAGATTTTCTCACACCTTAGTTTAAAGAGTGCCACTCCAACCTATAACTTATTGATAATGGGTGCACTGACCATACTTGGGTCAATGGCGTTATCATATCAGAATGCAGCTGAGTTATTGAATTTTGGTGCATTCCTGGCATTCATGGGTGTTAATATTGCCACATTCAGGCAATTTTACTTTCTCCGTCCAGTTGGAGAAAAACGCAATGTTATTTTTGATGCTATACTGCCTTCTTTAGGTTTCCTGGTATGTTTTTCAATCTGGATCAGTCTTCCTGCCCCCGCTAAGATTACAGGTGGAATATGGTTTCTGTCTGGATTCATATATTTGATAATCAAAACCGGAGGTCTTAAGAAGAAGCCTGTAATCCTCGATTTTAAAGATGTATGATCAGAATGTTTTATTTCCTTTATTAACATAAACTCTTATTTTAGGTTAAACTAAATTCAATTTATAAATGAAACGGGATCAGATACAGAAATATATTGGTAACCAGCAACAGATTGGTTATTCACGCCATTACACACTTACCGATGGTTGGGGCAGGAATCTCAGGGCAATTGATATAAATTCCGGTTCAGGGCTCAATTATACAATACTGCCTGATCGTGGTATGGATATATCTCTCGCGAGTTTCAAAGGTATCAATCTTGTCTACCTTACATGCAACGGCGAGACTAATCCATCTTTCTATGAACCTGAAAATATTGGATGGCTCCGGACATTTACAGGGGGGCTGCTTACAACATGCGGTTTGTCTCATATTGGAAATCCTGTGAATGATGAAAATGAGCATTATGGTTTACATGGAAGGTATTCGACAACTCCAGCCAAACAAGTATCAGATTTGTCAGAATGGATAGGAGATGAGTATCTGATAAGGATACGGGGGGTAATGGAAGAAGGTATGCTTTTTGGAAATAAATTGAGGCTCGAACGTGAAATTTCTACAAAGCAGGATTCAAATTCACTTAAGATATGTGACAGGATCACAAATTTTGGAGGGAAACCAAGCCCATATACAATTCTTTACCATTTTAACCTTGGTTATCCCTTATTGAATGAAGATGCCGAGCTAATAGTAAATCCTCTGAAGACTATTCCCCGTGATCCGGTTTCTGCAGTAGGTACAGATGAGTGTATGCGGTTTATTAAGCCTCAATCCGGATATAAAGAACAAGTCTTCTTTCATTTTATGAAACCCGGTTCTGATGGTATGGCTATGGCTGTTTTGCAAAATAAAAAAACTGGTATCGGATTGACCTTAAAATTTGATCCGGTTAAGTTACCCTTTCTTGCTCAATGGAAAATGATGGGCTATGGTGAATATGTACTTGGTATTGAACCTTGCAATGTACTGCCTGAAAACCGTACACTCCTGAGGGAGGAAAAAAGATTGCCTTTTCTTGAACCTGGAGAAACAACTGTTAATAATCTGGAAATTGTACTTAATGATTGCTGATAGATATAAAAACCTAGTGTAACACGTTAAATTTTAATGGGAATTATTAAACAAAAGAAACTGGTCCTTTTTGGTGCCGGCAAGATAGGAAGATCATTTATTGGCCAATTATTCAGTGTTGGAGGATATGAAGTTGTTTTTATTGATGTATACAAACCTGTAATTGATGAATTAAATCGCAGGGGAAACTATAATGTAGTGATCAGATCAGATACTGAGACAATTCTGAATATTAAAAATGTGAGAGGTGTATATGCTGATGATGTAAAAAAAGTTGTTGAAGAGGTTGCAACTGCTGGTATTGTTGCTGTTTCTGTTGGACTTAACGGTCTTAAATTTATCTTCCCTCTGTTGGCAGAAGGCTTGCTGCAAAGATTCAAGCTTGAAAAAAATAATCCTTTGGATATTATTATTGCAGAAAATATGAGGAACGCTGATTCATATTTTCATTATGAATTATCAAAACTGCTGCCTGAAAGTTTTCCCTTAACTCAAATGGTTGGACTTATAGAGACTAGTATCGGTAAAATGGTTCCAATCATGCAGAAGAAAGATATGGATGATGATTTGCTACAGATATTTGCTGAGCCATATAATACGCTTATTCTCAATAAAAAAGCATTTAAAAATCCTATCCCTGTTATAAATGGATTAGCTCCTAAGGAAAATATGAAAGCCTGGGTTGACAGAAAACTTTTTATTCATAATCTGGGTCATGCAGCTTCCGCATACATTGGGAATCTTTATAATTCAAATTTTATCTATATCTACGAAGCACTTGATGTTGAGGAAGTATACAAATTGGTGATAGCTGCTATGCAACAGTCAGCTGATATCTTAAGAAAAAAATACCCTGGCGAGTTCACTGCAGATGACCTGAATGAACATATTAATGATCTTTTGTTGCGTTTCCGCAACAAGGCTTTGGGGGATACTATTTTCAGGGTCGGATGTGACCTTTCACGAAAGCTTGGACCAGAGGACCGTCTTGCCGGAGCTATATGTGGTGCAATAGAAAATAATTTGCCATTTGATAAAATACTTTTCGCATTGGTTTGCAGTTGCCATTTCAATGCTAAAGATGAGGAAGGAAATATGTTTAAAGCGGATATTGATTTCTTCAAAAAATTTAACTCAGATATTAAATCAATTTTGACTCACGTATGTGGTTTTGACGAAATCAGGTATCCTCAGTTATTCGTAGATGCAGATCTTATAAATGAACAGTTGATCAATCGTGAAAATGGATCACGTTTTTTATGATTTACTTGAAGCTGAAAAATGCACCGCATGATATCTAAGACTGGAAAATCAGAAATAAAACGCAAAAGCATACCCGCTAAAATTTCAAGAGGTCCTGATAAAAAAAGGATTTTTGATGCTATTTCTCATATCGAGAGAAAGGATATGGCAATTTTCGAAATTGATCCTGATATGGCAATAGTAAGTCAGATACTTGGAAAAAAGCTCCCAATGGATATTCATCCATACGAGCTTGATCCTGAGGATAATATTGAACTTAACCTGCGTATGGGTAATGATATTGTATATTTTTCTCATATATGGAGGGTCGGAAGGAAAGAGATGACAGATAAGGATGGAAGGTTACATTATATTGATGGATTAATTAAAACAAGGGAAAAATTTGATCAGATATGGTTTCCTGATCTTGATAATCTTGAGAAGAAACTTGAAAACACATTAAAGGCTTCTGAAAGATCAGGATTGGGATTAATGGTTGGAACTCAATCAGCTGCTTTTACTGCTATGACGGCAATGGGCTACCAGGATTTTCTGCTGAATACTATAATGGACCTGAATATGGTTATGGATCTGATTAAGATATTTCATGAATATTGTATTAAGGAAATGGAAGTATTCATGAAATTTCCGGTTGATATAATGAAGATAGGAAGCGGAATGGTTACAAAAACAGGTCCTATGGTTTCTTACGAGATGCTTGAAAAACTGGAAACCTCTATCCTCCGCGAACAGATTGGTATGATAAAAGGAGCAGGGATGCCTGTTTTTTTTCATATTGATGGTGATGTTCAGGATATGATCCCGGAATTTGTGAGGATGGGTATAGATATTCTTCATCCCATTGATCCAAGCGGTGGCGTTCAGAATATATTTGATATAAAAAAGAAATATGGTAGTCAGATAACGTTATGTGGGAATATAAATATCGATACTATATTGAAGGATGGTAGCCCTCAGGAGATAAAGGAGGAAGTTAAAAATTACATGTCACTTCTTGGAATTGGTGGTGGTTATATAGTATCTTCAAGTCATAATTTGCATGAGTTGATACCTCTGGAGAATTTCTATGCAATGAGAGATGCTGTAATAGAATACGGATCAGCCAGATAAGTTTAAATAGGTAATTGTAAGAGTATTAATTTCTGCAAATTTCATATTTAGTGCATTTAACAGAACCGTAATTCCTATGAGAGTAATCAGGTTGACTGTAGTTTTAGCGTTTTTACTCATTCTGACATGGAATGGTGTACTTCTCCATTGTCAAACTCTACCGGTAAAAGAATCGGATTATAGTTCAAAAATCAGAGTTGCCTGTATAGGTAATAGTGTCACTTTTGGTTATGGTTTCTCAAATCGTGATAGAGATTCTTACCCTGCTCAGTTGCAGCAAATGCTTGGCGAAAAGTATGAAGTAAAAAATTTTGGATTCAGTGGAGCAACTATGCTCAAAAAGGGACATAAACCTTATTGGATACAATCCCAATATTATGATGCTCTCGCATTTAAGCCACAGATAGTTATAATTCACCTCGGTCTAAATGACACAGATCCCAGGAACTGGCCAAATTACCATGATGAATTTATCCCCGACTACGAATCATTGATAAAGATATTTAAGGAAATTGATGTAATCCCTAAACCTAAAGTCTGGATATGCAGGATGACTCCGATATTTTCATGGCATTCAAGGTTTCAGAACGGAACTCGTGATTATTTTTGGGCTATCCAGGATGCAATCAAAAAGGTGTCAGAGAGCCAGAATGTTACCTTAATAGATCTGCATTCACAACTAGATTTCAGAAGTGATCTTTTCAGAGATGCTGTACATCCTTCAGAAGATGGTGCCAGAATTATAGCAGAAACAATAAGATCTTCAATTACTGGGTATTATGGTGGTTTATCCCTGCCTGAGGTTTTTAGTGACCATATGGTAATCCAGCGAAGGAAACCCATACAGATATATGGAACAGCAGATGCTGGTATGCCGATCGAAGTGACTTTGGCTAATGTTTCAAAAAAATCAATCTCTGGATTGGACGGGAAATGGAAAGTAGAATTTCCAGCCATGGAGGCCGGAGGACCTTATATAATGTCTGTTAAGGGAGATAAATTAATATATATAAATGATATACTCATTGGTGAAGTTTGGGTTTGTTCCGGTCAATCAAATATGGCATTTAAACTTAAAGATTCTGAAAATGCCATTGTAGATCTTCCCATGATTTCAGAACCTCAACTTCGTCTTTTTAATTTAAGACCTGCCATTTTACCTGATAACTCTGTCTTTTCACAAGAAGATCTTAACAAGATAAACAGAGGAGAATATTTTACCGGAGGCATCTGGAGTATATGTAATCCGGAATCCGCTGCAGATTTTTCTGCTGTTGCTTATTATTTTGGTTCAAGACTGGTAAAGGAACTCAATGTTCCTGTAGGTCTGATTCATAATGCAGTTGGTGGTTCTAATACGGAATCATGGATTTGGCGAAAAGATCTTGAGTTTGATTCTGCATCTGTAAGTATGCTTACCAACTGGTTGCACAATGAACTGGTTCAGAAGTGGTGCAGAGATAGAGCTGTAATAAACCTTTCAGCTGCAACCAATCCATTACAACGACATCCTTACGAACCAGGGTATCTCTACCAGGCTGGTATTCTGCCATTAACTGCTTATCCGATTCGTGGTGTGATCTGGTACCAGGGTGAATCAAATGCTGAAAAAACTCTTCAGCATGAGGTGCTTTTTAAACTTCTTGTTAAAGGGTGGAGGGAAGCATGGAAAGATCCTGTCATGCCCTTTCTGTATGTACAGCTTTCAAGTTTGAACAGGGAAGGCTGGCCATTATTCCGTGATAGCCAGAGAAGACTGATGGGACAAATTCCGGTAACAGGTATGGCAGTTACAAGTGATATAGGCAATTTTACCGATGTTCATCCTAAGAATAAGAAAGATGTTGGGGAAAGAATTGCAAGATGGGCACTTGCACTTGAATATGGCAGAGACATTGTACCTTCAGGTCCTCTCTTTAAAAGTATTAAAATATCAAATAATAAAATTATTGTGATATTTGACTATGCAACAGATAAACTGAAGACATCTGATGGAAAACCCCTTCGCGGATTTGAGATTGCCTCAAATGATGAAATTTATTCTGAAGCTCATGCTAAAATATCAAAAAACAGAGTAATTGTGTATCATAAAAAAAGCCTGGATCCTTTCTTCTTAAGATATGGCTGGAAGCCATTTACAGATGCAAATCTCACAAATAGAGAAGGATTGCCGGCGTCAACATTTAAAACCCAAAGACAATAAAGATTATGAAAAAAATTAATGGATTTATTGCAGCACCTTTTACTCCTTTTAATATTGATGGTAGCATTAATCTGGAACCAATAAAAGATTATTGCGATCTAGTTATCAGGAATGGGATAGATGGTGTTTTTGTATGCGGAACAACAGGAGAAGGATTTTCATTGACAACTGATGAACGTAAGTTGATCACCAGTAAATGGATCGAAATCGCTCCAGCTGGTTTCAAAGTGATACCTCATATTGGTGCAACTGGTATTGAAGATAGCAAAGAACTGGCAAAACATGCCGCCAAAAGTGGTGCATGGGGAATTGGAGTTATGAATCCTGTCTTTTTTAAACCCCTCAATGTTAATGACCTGGCAGATTACTGCAAAGAAATTGCTGATTGTGCTCCTGATATTCCTTTCTATTTTTACCACATTCCTGCCTTTACCGGTGATACTTTGCCACTAGTTCCATTCCTGAAAATTGTTAGTAATACCATTCCCAATTTTGCTGGTATTAAATATACACATGAAAACCTTTATCAGTTTAATCAATGTATGCAGGTTGATAATGGAAAGTTCGAGATGCTTCATGGTCAGGATGAGACACTGATACTTGGTCTGATGCTTGGAGCAAAAGGTGGTGTTGGAGGAACTTATAACCATTGCTTCTCACTTTACAAAGCTATTGTAGATGCATTTAATGATGGTGATATTAAAAAAGCAAAAGAGATTCAAAATAAATCTCAGGAATTCATAAATATTCTTGTTAAGTATGGTGGAAATATGGTTGCCGGTAAGCGAATAATGAAATTTATTGGTCTCGATTGCGGACCAAACCGGCTCCCGTTAAGATCTCTTTCAGATACTAAAGAAATTGAGATGAAGGCTGAACTTGAAAAGATCGGATTCTTTAACTACTGTAACAGATAATGAGAAAGTTACTTATTAATTGAGTCAGAAATTAGCTATATACATTATGAGAAACGATTACATAAATATTTACAGGGAAGGTCTGTTGAATGATATTATTCCCTTCTGGATCAAACATAGTATTGACAGGCAATATGGAGGATTCATGTTCTGTGTTAACAGGGATGGGACAATAATTGATACAGATAAAGGTGTCTGGCAAACAGGTCGTTTTACATGGATGCTTGCAACTTTATATAATGAAGTAGAACACCGTGAAGAATGGCTTGAATTGGCAAGACATGGAGCTGATTTTCTTACAAAATACTGTTTTGATACTGACGGCAGGATGTTTTTTCAGGTTACCAGGGAAGGTAAGCCGTTACGAAAAAGGAGATATGTCTATTCAGAATCATTTGCTGCAATTGCTTATGCTGCCCTGTTTAAGGCAACTGGTGAAAAAGAGTATGCCCATCGGGCCCGTTCATGTTTTGATATTTACTATAAGTATACAACTACTCCCGGTCTGATCACTCCTAAATATACCGAAAACAGGAAAGCAAAAAGCCTCGGGGGACCAATGATTGGAATTGTTACTGCACAGGAGATGAGAAAAAATCTCAAGGATGATTCTTATACATTGTTAATTAACAATTGGATAAAGGAGATTGAAAGCGATTTTGTTAAGCATGACCTTAAACTGGTTATGGAAACTGTTGGTCCGAACGGAGAATTTATTGACCACTTTGACGGCAGAATGCTTAATCCTGGTCATGCCATTGAAGGTGCCTGGTTTATAATGGAAGAGGCAAGGCTTTCAGGAAGCAAACATCTGATTAAGTTAGGAACTGATATTCTGGATTATATGTGGGAGATAGGATGGGATAAGGAATATGGAGGAATAATTTATTTCAGAGATGCCAAAGGGTTACCAGTACAGGAATACTGGCAGGATATGAAAATGTGGTGGCCTCAGAACGAAGCAGTAATTGCCACACTTTTAGCCTATTATCTTACAGGGGATAAGAAATATGACGAGTGGCATTCTATGGTACACGATTATGCATTTAAAAATTTCTCGGATCCCGAATATGGTGAATGGTATGGTTATTTACACCGTGATGGAAGAATATCTGTTCCACTGAAAGGCAATATCTGGAAAGGAGGATTTCATGTACCCCGTATGTATTTAAAAGCATGGCAGATACTTCAGTCTATTTCTGAAAAGAAGTAAGCTTTTATGTTACAATTGGCTGAAAAATAAAGCTGATTTAATATGTATTAAAAAGTATATTTATTTCAGTTTTCGTGCCTTTTCATCAATCTCATCTATTTTAAATCTTACACTTAAAATATAAGGTTGTTCTTCTTTCTCCCAATGACCATATGTAGTTGTTACGATTGTACCATCATTTAAAAGTTCAACAGCAGGATAGGTAGTATCCCAACCTTTCTTATTGTCTTTTATCCTGATCCTGTATTGACCCTCCTTACGGTTAACAAGATCTTCATAAGTACCCACCCAGGCAACCCAGTCACCTTCAGTTGGACTTCCATAACCGGTTTCTCTTGCAATAAGGCTGTAATCAGTCTCTTTCCGTTCCAATGCAATTTTAAGAAGATCACTGTGGTATTTGCTTGGACTAACATCCCTGAAAAAGACAATCAGACGCCCGTCAGGCAAATATCTGCATACATGCCGGTCACCGGTAAGTGAATTAGGTAAGGGACGGGGGGTTGTCCACGTTTTTCCTTCATTCTCAGAAAAAATTATCTGTGAGTTATCTCTTCGGCTGTTTTCTCTCAGAAGAATTGCAATCTGTTTCCCATCTGGCGAACGTATTATTCCAGGCTCACAGATATGAAGCTCCCTCGACTTTGTTATAACCTCCGGAAATGACCATGTCAGTCCACCATCTTCTGTTACAGATTTGTAAAGTGTAAACATTCTGCTTTTGAAGTTCTTGACATCCTCTTCAAATTTTTTTTGACCGTTCTTATCAAAATATCGCATATCGTCATGGAAGAATGTCATATAATGTCCTTTCCCTGTTTTAAGAGGTATCATACAACCCATTACAACAATACCTCCCCAATCACCAACCTGTTCAAGTTCCCCCCATGTGTTGCCGTTATCCTCTGAAACTGCCATTCTGGTAGGATATAATCCTGAAAACATAACTAGCCGTTTCTTACCATATTTGTCTGTTACAGGATAAAGGGTTGGTACTTCCATCGATGTCGCCCAGCTTGGTGGTGTTGGCAGACGATCGCTCCAGGTTAGACCCGCATCAGTACTCTTCTTGTAAACAATTCCGCCGCGACCATGACCTTTAGGGTAAACTGTCAGAATTGTCTTGTTATCTTCAAGAAGAACTGTTGTTGGATGACCAAGATATTGCCCCTTTTCTTTATCAACTATCACCTGACGGTGAGTATCACCATCAAGATCAATAAGCGGAATATTAAAGTAAGGAGCTGTCTTTTTAGGAGGATCTCCGCTTTTTATGTAATCTGTTGAAAATGATGTAAAGTTTATTGTGCTTTTACCATCAACAACAGTTTCATACAATAACCCTATCATACCGGTTCTTAACTTTGAAAGGCATGAATATGAATATGAACCCGGAACCAGGTCCCTTGAATATTTCCAGCTCTTACCTTCATCATCACTGATCCTGACTGTTCCATCTGTTCTTCGGTATTTATTGGCAGCAGATGCCTGAACTATAAGACTCTCTCCACTTTCAGGCCAGCTATATCGTATTACTGTTCCCTGACATGCTGTTCCTGGTAATCCAAGATCAATATCCATATTCTTCCAGGTCATTCCTCCATCGGTGCCAACAGATACTTTCTTATAGAATCCCTGCTCATTACGGGCTATAAAGAGGATAGAGCCATCCTTGAGTTCAACTGCCTGTGCTTCATCCCCATAGCCTGTAAGGCCGTTGTGAGGTATCTGATTGCTTACTTTCCAGGTTTCCCCGTTATCATCACTAAATGCAATGCTATTCCTGAATGACCATTCATTATCTTTTGAAGGACAGAATTCATACATTGGAATAATGATCCTTCCCTTAAAATCACCCCGTGTTAACTGGATCCCGGTTCCCGGACATCCTACTGACAATATTGAAGATGCTCGTACCGATTTGGTTATCTCGCGGGGTTTTGACCATGTCTTGCCTTCGTCATGACTTTGAATAATAAATGTTCGGGTATTCCTCGGACCATCATAACCTTCGTCAGCTATCTGGATATATCCTGAGCTGAATGTATGTATCCCATATGGATAATACTGATATATCAATAAAATTGTGCCGTTTTCAAGGATTACAGGACATGGATCATTTAAACTTGCTTTTCCTTCTTCTGCGATTATTACTTCCTTCTCCCATGACTGACCATTGTCAAGACTCCGCCTGAGAACAATATCGTTTTCAGCATGATCGTTCATACCAACTCTTCTCTCTGCAAATGCCAGCAAAATGCCATTTTTTGTTGTTACCAGTGCAGGGATACGGTATCCGTACAGGCTCTTTTCTTTGTCATATTTATAAACTATAACATCTTTCAGAGGCTCTTCATCTTTATTTCTAAAGGCTGATAAAAAAAGAACAGCAATAAAAACAGCTGTAGTTACAATGAAAGGAAGTTTTTTCATCTCATTACTTTTTAGTATCTTAATATGCAGTTAAATATATAAAAATCTTTTAAATAAGTTATCATATACAAGATCAAATTGACCAATCTTATCTAAACAAGTTCACATTTCCTTCCAGACAATTTTACCTATTTGATTGTGCAATAATTTTTATATTTACTCAATGAAACTTTCCTTATTGTATGTGCTTGTATTTAGTGTCACTGAAGAAAGCTGGCTCAAATCTGTTTATGCATTATTCAGTTTATTGACCACTGGTATTTAATTATTAACTCTATTAATGTTTAGGTTATGAATCAAAACAAAATTAGCTGTGTAGCAGATATTTATAACTTTATGTCGGGACTAACAATTAACTGCTTTTCCATAATATTAGTGTTAATTTTTAACCTTCACTTTTCCTATGCCCAAATGTGGGTTGAAGATACATTTGAAGAATTTAATGATGGTAAGTTGGAGGCTTCCGGAAACAATGTTTATATAAGCAGGGACGGGAAGATTCGTACAATACATAAATTCGATTTTAATAAGGATAGTTTTATTGATTTACTTTTCTGCCAGACCCACAATGGTTTTAATACAATTCCGGCAACCATAGCTGAAATCTCCTCCGACAGGAAAATAACCCAATCTGATCTTGCAGTAGAGGGAAGCCTTCAGTCAGTATCTGGTGATCTTAATCATGACGGCTTTAATGATCTTGTTTTCTGCCCTAATTATAAAGGAGTTCAGAATACCAGGCGATTTGTTACAATAATCTATGGAGGAACTGATGGGTGGCCCTCATACAGGAGTACAGGACAGCTTCCGGTTGATGATATGAAGTCAGTTGCACTTGCTGACCTAAATCATGATGGCTGGGATGATATTGTAACTTTTAATGGACAATCATGGTCTCCAGGTCAGCCTGATGGTAATATTATACGTATCTTCTGGGGGAGCAAAAATGGTTTCCTGAGCAGAAGGTATTATGACATGGGCATCAGGGGAGTATCAGGTATTACATCCTGTGACTTTGATACTGACACTTTTTCTGATCTGGCCATTCTGAAAGACGATAGAAACGTACTTGTTTGTTGGGCGATATTGACAAATGAAAAGATTGTTAAAATTGATACTACTAATATTAAGTTGCTGGATGCATCTTTTATTTCAATTGCTGCTGGAGATTGTGATAATGACAGAAGACCTGATTTGCTTCTCGGTACTTCCGGGAAATTGATTTATACTATTTCCGGTAAACCAGGCAGGAATTGGCAGCTCCCTCAGAAAATTGAAAGTGATAATGCATCAGGTATAGTTGTTGGTGACATAGATAAAGATGGTTATAATGATTTATTAATATCTTCTTTTTCACAGAGATATGCTGCAGGCGGAGAGTTTTTAGGTGCGAAAGAAGGTTTTAGTGAATCTGTTCATATCCTTTGGGGAAGCGAAAATGGATTTTCTCCGGTCCGTTCAGCAATTCTTGATGCAAAAAACCTTAGCTCCTCAGCTTTCGGTGACTTTGATGGGGATGGTAATAATGATATCGCGGTTGCCATTAACAGGGGTGATACCGATTTTGAGGCACAATCAATTATTTATTATGGTACAGGTAACAGAGAATTCATAAAAAGCGTTAAAGGAATCACCACAATCGGAGCTTTTCATGTTCTTTCGGTTTCTGTTAAGGAGAGTACCAGATCAAAACTTGTATTTGCTAATAGCATGGGTGGGGGAGTAGATGAGAAATTCCCGGCATACCTCTATTGGGGTGGGAGTGATGGATTTAATGAAAATAACAGAACTGAAATCCCAATGAGAAGCGGATATGAAGCTTCCTCTGCTGATTTTAATGCTGATGGGGAGACAGACCTGGTAATCTTAAATGCTATGCATGGCGGACAATCCCTCGAGGAAGATCCCTGGGCTGGTGCAAATATATTCTGGGGTAAAGGCGATAAAATTGATTTCAGTACACGCACAATTCTCACAGAATCCGACCTTGGGTCAAGTAATACTGCTGACCTTAACAAAGACGGATATCTTGATCTGGTACTAGGGCAGTTTGCCAACTCAAGTATTATAATCTACTATGGTAATGAAAAAGGATTTTCCCGTGAGAAAAGGGTTACAATTCCCTGCTCTGGAAGGTCACTCAGTATTCAACTGGCCGATTTTAATAATGATAAATGGCTTGATATAGCTGTAAATTCTTATAATGAATCAGTTGTCAGAGTCTTTTTTGGAAGTGCTGAAGGCTTTGATATCAGCAGAAAAGAAGAAGTTGATGCTTCGTCAGTTATAGACCTTGAAACTGCTGATCTCAATGGGGATGGCTGGCTCGATATTCTTGCATGCAGTTATAGTGATCTGGACAATAATAGTCATTTTGATATGGGTATTATTATATTCTGGGGCAGTGGTAGCGGTTTTAATTATGCCAATTCACAATGGCTTCCGGCTTCAACACCACTTGGTCCTGTTATTGCTGACTTTGACAGTGATGGGCATCTTGATATTTTCACTCCAAGTTACCACAGTGATCTTACACGTGAGACTCTGCCTTGTTTCATCTACTGGGGTGCCAGTGACGGATTTCATATTCATAACCGTACATCACTTATTAATGATTCAGGGTCTGATGGTCTCGCAGCCGATTTTAACAAAGACGGCAGGCTTGATCTGGCAGTATCAAACCATTCAACAGATGGTAATCACAGAACTTTATCAAAAATATTTTATAATGATGGAAAAAGGTTTACTGATCCGGATATCGAAAAGATTCCTACTGTTGGTCCACATTGGTCGCTAAATGAAGACATGGGTAATATTTATGACAGATCGTGGAAGGAAACCTATGAATCGTCTGTATTTCAATGGAATAAGAATAGACTTCAAGGTATGATAAAATATGAAGCAGAAATTCCGGATGGTACCCTTCTGGAATTTTTGGTCCGTTCTTCTGCCAGTAAAACAGAACTTTCCTCGGTGAAATGGTATAAGACAGATCCTTCAGGCTCTTTCAGTGTAAATCGGCAGGATAGATTTCTGCAGTACAAAGTTGTTTTGGTTTCAGATAATGGTGACAGGTTCCCTGTAATTGACAAAATTGTTGTTGAATTAATTAAATGAATAATTTTTTAATAGAGCATAATATTCAAACTGAATAATAGCAAATATTATTATATTTGCCTCCGCAATTAATAACTCTATCTGGTTATTGATCTGTTTATAGGATTCTTTATATCCGGATACAAATGTTGAATAGGACCTGTAGCTTAATTGGATAGAGCATCTGGCTACGGACCAGAAGGTTGGGGGTTCGAGTCCCTCCAGGTTCACAGAAGCCGCATTTCGCGGCTTTATTTTTTCTGGAGGGACGAGAACAGAAGGGATGGATGGGTTCGAACCGAGGAACGAAGTGACGAGCTCGTGAGCGGAGCGAACAATCCCTCCAGGTTCACAGAAGCCGCATTTAGCGGCTTTATTTTTTCTGGAGGGACGAGAACAGAAGGGATGGATGGGTTCGAACCGAGGAACGAAGTGACGAGCTCGTGAGCGGAGCCTCTCCAGGTTCACAGTTGAAATTCAAGGAGTTACGTTAGTATAACTCCTTTTTTATTTTGGTCATTTGCACACAGATCTGACGAATAACATACTTAGGGTATACATTGTAATTAAGTTCTAATAGGGACAATAAAAAACTTCGGCTTATTATTAATTACGGAGTTTCTGCTACTTCGATAATGCGGTTTTACATTTGTATTGTAATCTCGTCCGCCGTTACGTGTCCCGGTACTTTAGCCAGAAATTTGTCACGCCGCGCCCCGTGCGAGCGTAGTGTGAGCGGGGGTGCAAGGAAGGTATGGCGTCAGTTTTTGCAATCACGGTGCACGAGGACTTTATCACGAGCGAGGTATACGCAGACAGTTGACAGATAATTGGATAGTTTAAGTGTTTGCTATCCTGATGAGGTCACTTTGCAAAAACTGTGACACCCTGTCCCGCTCATCGGGAATTTTATTACCGCATCTGACCGTGTTGCGTGTAGCTTTTTTCATCACAGCTACTTTTTTATTTTTTGAGTGTAATTATTATAGCTCCATCATAATTCCCAGCAGAATATTTACGAATTTCCTCTTTATTCTTAATTACTGAAATGGATTCAATGTCACCAGGACTTATTAATTCAAATTCAGCTCGTGTTTTAATCTTTTTATCAACAACATACAATAGCCCCTTATTTTGATTACCTGTTGAAAATTTTTCTTGCATTCTATTCTCTACATTTTTTATCAAGTTTTCATTTTCAATCTTTTCCCCATCATTAGGTTTAATATATCTTCCAATAAATAAAATTGCACGTGACTGATTATCTATTACAAAAAATACAAAAGGATGGTCGGCTTTAAAAACATTGTAAGATGGTTGTCCTGCAATTCTTAGAACTACAGCCGCTGATGCGGCAGCCTCTGTCTTCTCTTCATCCAACTCAATCTGCGTTTTATGCAATACCTGACCAAGCATCAAAGGTGCTTCTTTAGTAATTCCTGAAAAATCTGCTTCACTGGTAAAAGCAGTTTTTAGACCTTCATTTCTAAGTGCTCCTTCCAGATTGTAAATTGATTCCAATTTTAATTTTGGCATTGAAAGCATAGTATTCGAAGTATATGTACTATCTAAAATTTCTTTAAAGAAATCTGTACTCAATTTTTTCTCTATTTCTTCTATCCCAAATAGTTTCTTAGGAAGAATTATACAAAACGAAATATCTGAACCTTTATAGGGCTTTGATATAAATTGAAACTTATCGTTTTCAAAGTATTGAAGATTTTCAGTCATTATCATAAAATCAACTTTATATTGATTTTCAACACTTGTAAAAAAGGGAGCAGAAATAGTCTTTTGCTTTTCGAACTTATTAAGCCATTCCCCTTTAAAATAAACAGCATTAGAAATCAGCATTTTTGTATCCAAATTAATATTTGCTGAACTTACAATTTCGTTTATCCTCCGGTTTGTCTTTTCAGAAACCCATCCATTGATTTTTGAAACTGCTAAATCTAAATTGGTAAAGTCAGTTTGCTTAAAATCTGCTAAGTATTTATATTCCACAGAATTTCGATAAGATTCATCTATTTTAACACTTTTATCCACCCAGATTGCATTTGAGACACTAAAAAATGAGCAACTATCCGATTTTCTTTCAAGACTATGTATGCAGGCTTTTTTTATAAACCCTTGGTTACCTAAATATAATACCTCTTCAAATTCTTGCTTTGTTTTATTTTTCGAACCTTCATAAGCCACTAAAAGAGCATAATAAGAACTTAGTGGTGATAGTAAGATATTTTCATTATTATTTTTTATCTCACCATATAAATTAAATGAATAACTATTTAACGAATTACTACAGTCATTAGATTGGGCATTTACAATCCCCATGTAAATATTCATTAAACTGATAATGATTAAATTATTAATAGTTATAAATTTCATTGTTTTATGTTTATGTGTTGTACATAAAATCTTAACTATTGGCAAATATTGTTGTTGATAATCAAGGTGTTAAGAAGTTGTCAATTGTCCTGTGATTGTAATTATAGAATTATTTTTTTAGTTCATTTGTTTATTGTCTGGTAGCAAGCTAATTGGAAGTATGAGAAAAAAATTTTCCATAGGAACACGTTTTAATTTCTTAACTTTCTTTTAATAAATCTTCTAACAAAAAGCTCGAAGGTTAAAATAGCAAATATTGAACCTAATCCATTTGCCATTATATCGTAGGTATCGTATACTTCACTAGCATCGAAAAACGGTTTTACTTCTTCAATAGTTAATATGATAAATACAATAATTGCAACTATATAAAACAGAAATCTACTTTTATTAACATTTAGTTCTTTCGCCAAAATAAAAGCAATAGGGAAAAGACTAATAAAATAAGCAGCAATAAAATTTGGAAAACTGCCAGTTATAATTCCGAGGATTGGTTTATTCTCAAACAAAGGTCGAATATATTCTTTGTTCAAGGATACAGAAAAATACAATAATGCAAATAGTATAAGGTTAATAGCAATATATTTCCCTTTGTTTTTTATGAAATTATTGGGTTCCATTTTATTCTAACATTATTTATGTAGGCAGTGTAAGTTTAATTCATCAAGGTACAAAATTATCTTGAAATAGTTAGGCTTTCGAAGCTTATTTAAAATCCCGGTAGATGGCAGAAAGGCAGGCTTTAGCAGGGAGAGAAAACTTGCAGATAATGTTCATGACCAGGTTATGTAAATTTCAAAAACAAAACCGTGAATTATTATATGCAAAGTGTGTCGGACAAGCCGGTGATGTTATACATAATTTGCCAGATGATTGATTCCCGTTACTTTAGCCGCGAAACTGCACCGTTGGCAAGATGCCATAGCTAGTCCCGATTTATCAGGAGCGCAATTTTTGCACCTGCCCAGACCGACCGGAGGGAGCGTCTGGGGGTACCGGTGCAAGATAATTTGCCTCGTTGCAAGATTTGTATTGCGGACAGATGCGCGTGTCTTCCCTGACTTTGTGAAACAAACGTCATGGGTCCGGGTGCAACAATCATTACAAAATTGGCTTGGCAGCAGGAGCAAAAGTTGAGGAGCCAAGCGACGAAATCCCGCCTTGGTGGGGCAAAACTTGTGACAAACCTATTAATTTTATTGTCTGTGTTATCCGGAGTATTTTATTTTAATCTCTTTGTTTAAATCTGTCAGGGTATTGATAAACCTCTCTAGATTTTCAGGTGAAATTGATATTGTTTTATATTTCCCATATTCAATATCGATACATTTCCATGATAAAGTAGGCCTAATTATCCCACCAATAGTGTTTTGATCAGTCCTGATTGTTTTAATTTCTTTGATTAAAACCAGAAAGCGAAAAGGTCCACATTTAGATATAAGTTTTTCTTTATCTATTGTGTAATAGGTCCCTGTCCAGATCCAGACAAATAATCCCAAAACAAGAATTATTATCAAAGTTTTAATTACCAATTCAATTAAATCAAAAGAATGTTTTAAAATTAATGGGAGTCCGATCCCTAAAAATATGAACAGAACACTAGTTATTAAAAGTAAGGCTCCAAACCCCTTGCTTTTTTTTGATTTGAATTTCTCGTTCATGATCTCCTATATTATCTCACAGTTATAATTATCATCCTGTCAGCATATTACCCATAGCACTTATGATAAAAGCATAGTCTCTGGTACGATATCAATAATTATGTAAATTAAAGTTCGTAAATGACTTAAATTTCAGAGACTATGCAAACACAAGTTACAAAAAAAATCGATTTTACAGGTAAACAGCTTTTCATTGGACTGGATGTTCATAAGAAGAGCTGGAGTGTTACGATCCTTGTTGACGGTACTGAACACCGTACTTTCACTCAACCTCCCGACCCGGAATCTCTCAATACTTATCTTCAACGAATGTTTCCCGGAGGAGAGTATAATTCTGCTTATGAGGCTGGATTCTGTGGTTATGCGATTCATCGCAGGCTAAATGAACTTGGAATTAATAATATTGTAATCAATGCAGCCGACATCCCGACAAGCCAGAAAGACAAGCTTCAAAAGCGCGATCCTGTCGACAGCCGCAAGATTGCCCGTTCACTTGAGAAAGGTTCTCTTCATGGGATCCACATTTTTGACCGTGAACAGGAAGAGTTGCGAACCTTAAACCGGACAAGGTTTTACCTGATGCGTGATCTTCGAAGGAGTAAGACCAGAATAAAAAGCTTTCTCCAGTACTACGGCGAACCAATACCTGTAGAATTTGATAATAACCAATGGACATTAAAGTTTGTATCGTGGTTAAAACAGGTAAAGATGCAAACAATGAGCGGTCAGGATGCATTCTCCAATCTGATTAGTTCATACGAGTATCACAGAAGTCATTTGTTGACCCAAAGCCGCCAGATAAGACAACGGATCCTGGAATATGACAGAGAGCTCTATACATTGTTAAAATCAGTATCTGGAATAGGTCCGCTTACTGCATCAGCATTGATTACTGAACTGGGCGATATTAACCGTTTTAAAAACATTGATCAGTTAGGCAGTTATGTTGGACTCATTCCAAGAATTAGAGAGAGCGGAGAAACCACTCATACCGGGGGTATAACTTTTCGTTGTAATTCGTTTCTCAGAACCCTTCTTATTGAATCCTCATGGCAGGCAATACGGATGGATCCTGCAATGATGCAGTACTATCATGCGCATCTGATAAATAACAAAGGACACAAAGTAGTGATCAAAGTGGCACGTAAACTATTAAATCGAATAAGATATGTAATGAAAAACAGGAAGCCATATATAACAGGAGTGGCATAAAAAACAAAACCTATAAGGTCAAATGAGTTGAGGGATAACGTAAAACACGGCAGGTAACTAAATGATTACAACCCATAGCATACGTACCCTTTCTATAAAAAATGACAAGTGATTGCGGCAGGCGAATTTTACTGACCACAGATAGCAGTGTGATTTTATAGGATTTTTATTTAAGAAGTTTTTAGGGAAAGAATATTATTTACCTTTGTTAACCCGGGGCGATTGCTTTTCATAGCATTGTCCGTGTTGGGCTTTCGAACTTCTTTTTTAATTAGTGTTGATTTTCTAGTTTATTAATAATTGTGTAGTCGACTAATAAGCCTATCATAATACCGATTCCATACATTACAATATCCAAAGGGTCAAAGGTGCTACCTAAAAATCTGATTTTAAGTAATTGCAGAGTTTCAACAAAAACTCCAAATAAAAATGTAGACATTGCTCCAATCACCCTGCTTTTAGCAATTGAAATTTTCTTGCGTAGTGAAATTTGCAACAATAAATAAAGGTTCATAGGAAGTATCAAATCAATTAAATAGCCTCTTACAAAATGTTTGCAGATTCCATTATAATCAGGACCTATGATAAAATGCATTAACGCTACAGTTAGAGAAAGTCCAACAATAAAATAAATGCTTTTTTTATTTTTCATTTTTTTACTCCTATTCTTTATAACAAATTGTTATACATATCTATATGTTTTATGTAGATATATTTCAGGACGACTCAGTTTGTACAGTCCTGATAGAGGAGCAGGATTTTCGTGTCAAGATAAAGTTGTCCAGATGACAGAGTCCCGATAAATGAGCAGGGTTTGTTATGATATACGAAATTTAATAAGTTTTAATAATGTTTCTCGCATCTGTGTATGTCGTTGATTATGAAGCTTTCCGGGCTGCAAACCGTGTCCCGAGAAGCCATTGTCATGTTATAACGAATTTATCTCGAGTAACCAGGCGATGCGGGAAGGCAATTACCCATACCATCCGTGTAAGGCGCCGGAGCAAGGTTAAAACTGTCACGGTTGAAATAATTTGTCTTTAAATAGTGTTTTTTGTGGGTAAAAAGTCTCAACTACTATGAGCATCAGGTGAAAGAATATAATTTGTTTTAAAACACTTTCAATTTCATATAGATATTCACTATTAGTATTTCCGTGTCAAATTTTGAAATCTGAACTTCTCATTTGCCACTCAACAGTTTTTCTACACTATCCGAGGTGAGTTCTTTCGATTTAGGACTTGTAATGGGTTTGAAATCGTCGGCATAGACACGGGGTGAACCTTCAGGTATATAATCCCATTTCATGGTTGCCGGATAACTTACTTTTATTAATGCGATTGTCTTCCGTTTGGCCAATGCCTCTTTTGTTTTCTTTACAATTAAAGCATGAGCGTCTTCCAATGGCAGACATGTTCCCGAATGAGCTGAAGTTGCAGTTTTTACCTGGCAAATAACTACTCCCGGTATCCAATTCTGTGCCTCAATGGCTACTTTGTCGTCACCGGAAACCATCACAACCGGAACTTTGTGTTCGGCAGCAATGGCTGCATCAACTCCGATTTCACCCACCTGCTTCCCGTTCAGAAACATTGACTGTATGGTAGCCGAGCTGTATGAGTGAGCCATAATAGCCTCCGGGGTTCGAGCCATAGCATGATAGCCCAATAATATCAGAGCCTGACAACTATCAATACCCTCAAAACGTCTTTTGGTAGCACCTTGTACCAACCTGGCACGTTTGTCAATCAATTTCGGGTCAACATTTATACCACCTCCGTGTCCATCTCTGATGATAACCCCTTTAGCTCCTGCTTCAAAACACCCTCTAATACAGGCATTAATATCTTCAGCCATCCTGAGTCTTCCCTCTTCAGTTAATATCTGATCGCGGTTAGTCAGACCGCTGCAACCTTCCATATCGGCAAAGATAAAAACTGAGAGGCTTTTAGTACTTTTGGTTTGTGCAATTGATTGAATCCCTGAGATAAATATCAATAAGCACACACACAAAACATTTACTGATCTGCGGATTTGAATTTTCATTTTGATTATTTTTTTGTAACTATTCGTACTTATAATAAATTGATTCAATAATACTCATTCTATCTGACAACCAGCGTGCCGGCAGATCATTTATTTCCGTTTATCACCATCGCAAAATAAAACCCTGGCATAATTCTGAAATTCAACGTGATAGTATTCAAACCGCTAAAATTCAGTAACGAAAAAATCCTGAAGAACTGTCTCTCCTCCTCCGTGGTAAGCTTTTAACTCTATTCCCATTCCATATTATTTCAGTCTCCTTAGAACCAAAATAGGTAATCATTTTCCGTTTAGCGTTACTAACGTCAATGATAAGAAGATTTTCTAATTCTGCAAATATTTGCTGATCGAAACAGAGCCATCTTTTTAACCGTTAGGCGGCGGAGTGTTCAAATCCCGGCAGATGGGCAGGAGTTGTCATATCAGGATAAAGTTGTCTATATGGAAGGATCCCATTAAACGGCTGATAACTGTCACATCAAGATGAAGTTTGATAAGTGATTAGTCAAGGCACAATAGAACAAACGACATTTAATTGTCAAGATAAATTATCTAGCAAAGACTGGCTGTTGGTTTGGGCTGACTCTGACGCCTAACCAGAGGGTATGGGCAGTAAGTGTTACCCGACGCAGCCACCGGGCAGAGTCCTGGTACTTTAGCCAGAAAATAGTCACGCCGCGCCCCGCGCGAGCGTAGTGAGCAGCGGAGGAGCAAGGAGTGTACGGCGTGCTTTTTGCAATAATGGTACAAAGAGAGTTTAACACGACAGCATCGAAGTACAAAGCAAATTGAGGGCGATATACTAATCCTCGGGTAAAAAGCTTTATAAGATTCACTGGCTCGATCCGGGTAAAGTCACGGTGCTAAATTTATTGTAAATACCTGAATGTAAGCGCAAAAAGCATGACGAGCTTATGAATTATAGCATTGTCCGTGTTATGTTTTAGGCCATGTTTATTGTCTTGTTGGGCACAAATTATCAACCAGCTTGCCCACTTTTATCCAGCAAGTTTGTAGTCCCGGATTAAAAGTCCTGGTGAAAGGTTTAATTTTTTTGTAAGGTTACGGATCATCTCAACAGTTAACTTACGTTTGCGATTTAAAACCTCTGAAACTCTGTTTTTTCCACCAATTACATCGGCAAGATCAACCTGTTTGAGTTGCATTTCCTCCATTCTGATCTTTATTGCCTCAATAGGATCAGGAGCATCTATTTGGTAGTGTTTCTTTTCGTATTCGTCAATCATTAATCCGAGTATGTCAGCTTCATCACTCTCTAGTGTACCGATCTTGGCGTCAAAGATTTCCTCAAGTCTTTTAAGAGCTGTTTGGTAATCTGCCTCAGTTTTAATCAGCTTTATATTCATTGTTGTTCTATTTAAATCGTATTTGAATCAATTTTTTCATAATCAGTATGAGTTCCAATGAATCTGATGAAGATCCATTGTTTTTCAAAATTGAATTTTGCAACTAGTCTGTATGAATTGCCTTTTATGTTAAAAACAATCCTGCTGTCTTTTAAAATACTTGCATTTGCATAAGTCTTCTTGACATCATTGGGATTTTTCCAATCTGAGTTCATCGCGGTGTCATACCAAGTCTTCAAATATTGTTCAGTATCAGAGTGTTTCTCCCAAAATTGTCTAAGGGTACTTTTAGCAAAAATCCGCTCCATTTAATTGTTATCTGTGGCAAAGATATAAATAAATTCCCAAAATGGGAACTATAATTGAAAATTATTTAAAGAATCTTGAAAAGCCCGTTATGGTTAGGCCAATGTCCAGATGAATTTGTCATGGTAGCAGGCGGCAGATGGCTTAAACATAACTGCACGGCAGTTGCGGGAGTAAACGTTGGTGGCGCTGTCCGCCGATACCAGTCCCGGTACTTTAGCCGAGAATCTGTCCCGGCGGCAAGCCACCATGGCTAGTCCCGATTTATCGGGAGCGCATTTTTTGACGTCCGGGTACAAATTTTGGTGAGAGCAGACGGGTTCGCGGTGCATTTATTCTATGTGGACGAAACATATTCCCGGCGCAGGGCATCGTTAAAAGAGAAAAGAGTGTTCGGGCCCATAGTCACATCCGATTTTTGTCTAGTTGGCCTTCAGTTCCCCGGCAAAAATTGTGACAACTTGTCCCTAGCAGCAGGAAGTTTATTACCCCAACCGGCTGTGTAAGCACAAGTAGCATTTTCAGTCATTAGATTGTCAACGTTGCCCCTTTTAAAAGTCCTGGTAGAAAGGATCTAATTGTCTTCATGATCCAAAGTATGTAAAAGACCAGACCTGCAAAGTGTCTGTGAACCCACATGTCACAAGGATATGTTCCATTAAACATTCTGAATTACAAATCCAGTAATTATTATAATAAAAAAAACAAACACCGCAAGCCAGATTGATCTTTTTAGGTTGATCGAAAATGCAATAAAATGAAGAAAAAGAGTTACAATTATAATCTCTATGAAATATATAAGATTGAATATTAATAAATGGTTCAAAGGAATGGCGATAAAAGAAAACAATCCTAATAAATTACTTAAAGAAAATAATATTCCGAAGATAAAGGCAAATTCTAAGGTATATTTTATAGGAGGTTTGGTTTTAAATATTCTAAAAAAAAGATATCCAATAAGAATTGTGAGTAATAGAAAGCTAAAGTATCCCACAGGTATTAGAATTGTAAGATCCTCAAGTGATTTAAATATCGCTAGTTTCTCTTTCCATAACGATTCGAATATTGAAGCATGGAATAAAAAATCCACGCCAATAAATATTATCCACGCCATTAAAATTGCTAATACATATCTTTTCATTTTCATCTGATTTTTGTTTTTAGCATTTCTTACCATGCTTGTTTGCACAAGTACTTTCAAATATTGTGACGAGTAAATTACTTAAACCGACCGTGTTAGTTGCTGGGCTGTTTTAATTTTAGGGTAACAAGATCATAGCTTGTGCTTCGTCCACCTGAAGGATTCTTTTGGAGAATCTCCTTATTTATAAGGTCTTGAATATCTCTGAGTGCAGTATCTTGAGAACATTTCGCAATTTTTGCCCACTTTGAAGTAGTCAATTGACCCATAAAGTTGTCTAATAATTTGTTTATCAGAAGTACTTGTCTACTATTAAGGGTTTCGGAAGAATATTTTATCCAAAACTTGTGCTTATATAGAACTTTGGAGAGAATGTTATCTGATGAATTAAGAGCATCTGCTAAGCATTTTAAATACCAAACTAGCCAATCAGTTATATCAAGAGTCCCTTTCTGAGTTTTCTCCAATATGTTATAATAGTCTTTCCTCTCTTCTCTAATTTGTGAAGACATACTATAAAACCGTTGCGGTGTGTCGTCTGATCTGGTAAGTAACATTTCTGACAAGGCACGAGCAATTCTACCATTGCCATCTTCAAAAGGGTGTATTGTAATAAACCACAGATGAGATATTGCAGATTTTATTATTAAATCCTGTTCAGGTTCTTTATTAAACCATGATAAAAATGATTTCATTTCCTTTCCAATCTCTTCTGCAGGTGGAGCTTCGAAATGTACTTTCTCTTTCCCCATAGCCCCTGAAATAACTTGCATAGGACCCGTTGAATCATCCCTCCACTTACCTGCGATAATTTTATACATACCACTCCGTCCTGACGGAAATAGCGCTGAATGCCAACCAAATAACCTATCTGCAGTTAATGTCTTTTTATAGTTCTGGGTTGAATCTAACATCATTTCTACCACTCCGTCTACATTTTGGTCAGATGGTACGAGGCCAGATATCTCAATCCCTAACCTTCTTGCTATTGAGGATCGAACCTGGTCAAGGTTTAGAATCTGACCTTCAATTTCTGATGTTTTTATTACCTCAGTTGTCAAGGTTTCCAAAACAGCTTCATTTCTAAGTTTAAATCCTAATGCTTCCATCTTTCCTGCCAACTTTCCCTGCAAGTGTCTAACATTAGAATGTGGCAATAAGATGGACTTGCTGTCCCATTTAAACTTAGGCCAATCAGATTGTTGGTAAATATAAATTTTCATTCTCCGCAATATTTGCGGTAAATATATAAATTAATCTCCGCAACTAAAAATAATATCCGCACAATTTGCGGTGATTCATGAATTTATTCTCCGCATCGAGGTTCACCGCCTGGCAACTAACGGAAACATGCAGGCGCATGTTGCCTGTGTTGCGTCTGCGAGAGGCAATTGCGCTTGCATGATGTTAGCAGCCGGTAGATTTTTAATTGGGAGAAGAGCAAGTTTGACATTTTTGCATTATTGTAATAAATATGAATATTCAGAATTCTGGAAAGGTAATATTGTTCCTAAATAGTGGAGTTTTATTGTTTTATTTGAACTAATCTGAGAAATATCAACATTAGCATATCCTCCATTACCAATTAAGGTTATAAATATTTTTGCATGCAAATTATCTCCATCTACAATCATTTGTTTTGTGATTTTTCCTTTCCGGTCTTCAGTTATCTCATTATGTGAAGATCGACATTTCCCATAACTATACCCATTTTGTCCGGAAGGTACTATACCGGTAAAAATATAAGCGTCTAATTGCAAATAGCAAGAATCACCTTTATTAATGATGAAATGCCTGATACTTCCTTTCAATTCAACGCTTTTAACACCTCCAATTTTTGTGGCTTCAAAAACCCAATTTCCATTATAAAGAGAGGCTTTTGCTTTATTAAAATTAGATATATCTTTTATATTACGTTGAACCTTATTTGATCTAACCTCGTTGTTTTGAGAAAGGATCACTGTTGAAGAAAGAATAAGAATCAAGGAAAAAGGAAATAATCTTTTGCTTTTCATGATATTAAAGGTTTGTAAAGTGAATAACAAAAACTACATAAATCATTTTTAGAGGACTGTGAAAATGTTCACACCAGACGACATACTGACTGCTAACCGGCAATATGGGAAGGTTGTGTTACCCGACGCAAGCACCAGGCAGATCCTGGTCCTTTAGGCAGAAAACTGTCACACCGTACCCCGCGCGAGCGTAGTGAGCAGCTGGGGTGCAGGAGCAAAAGCAAAAAGTGTGACAAACAACTTACCCATATTGTCCGTGTCAGGCTTTCGAACCAATTGTTAATCAATGCAGAATTTTGTTTTGAGCAGGAATGAAATAGTCCTGGTTTTTAAGAGAATTATCGGTCATTTTATAAGCTTTCGCAACTGTCAGTCACATGTTCAAATTGTAACAAATGTTACAAATGGGACTGAATCATTTAATTTTTAACTTGCCAAAATGATCACAGAAATCGATAGCCAAATTATACCAAATGCCAGGAAGTAATAATAATCTGGTTTTACCCCGGGTTCAATAACTGAATCAGCAGGTTTATCTGGATTATAAAAAATTAATATCTGGCTGCCTTTGGGATATTGACTCGTTTTTTTATATGCCTTAACAGAAGACAAAAACCCATCCATAGATTCAATTCTGTTAGAAACATATTCATTACCATGGACTGTGTAAGAATAGCAAATCTCCGGTCTGTATCTGCTTGCACCTTTGCTATTTTGTGAAATTGTAACTTCCGATGATTTAACAAAACCTGTTGTTGAACTCCAGTAAAGGGTTCTTTTTGCCTTAAGCAATATAAGAATAGCAGAAAAGGATATTCCAATACCAATCAAGACGAAGATTAACGGAACCATTATTTCCGAGCTGAAAATCAAGATATAATTCATTGTTTTCATAATATAGTCAACTTCCTGTCAAGTTAAGCATATTTATTTAGACGCCGTTAGGCTCTGGACATCTTTTAATTGGAGCAGAAATTACTGATTATGAAATCTTAGATATGGTATTAATGCTCAGGTCGGTACGGTTTGAAGCCTAACGGCGGCAGCTAGGCATAGTGAGGGGTCGCGGTAGATGGAACAGTCGAGGTACCTGAAAAGCTAAAGCGATTGATAAATATTCGGTTGCTCTGAATCCCGCATTATGCTTAGCTGCTGTTAGGTGCTGGTTTTATTTGAAGGTCAAGGTTTTTGGATCTTGTCGTGTATCGTAAATCCTAAGAATATCAACCTGTGTTTTACTGTCTCGATAAAACAGAGTATTGTGCTTAGTCAGGACACATTTTCTGATTTTTTCTTTTCTATAAATCAAGGGGAATTGTCGCGGGTTATGTGAAATCTGTCCAATTACCTCTTGTGTTAAATCAATAAACTGATTTGTCACCTTTTCATCCCAATTCTCAAAGAGGTACTCAAGTATATTTGCAAAGTCACGTTCGGCTGAAGGTGACCATGCAATCTGCCTAGGCATGAGAATATTTCTTGCGGTACTTATCCAGTATGATATTATTTGGAATCCCTTTGCCTGCCTTTGCTTCTTCTACGGCATCTAAAATCCCATGTCTTTGAATATCTGATAATTTATCCCAATCAGAAATTTCCTTTTGTCCATTAATATAATTAGTCAGGACACCATAAACCTCCTCTAATTTACTCTTATCCAGAGCATCAATCTGCTGGAAAAGTTTAAGTTTTAATTCAGAAACAGTCATGGTAAAATATTTTCTCAAAGATAATAAAAAATCAGTCCAGGTATATCATTTCTTGTTAGTCTCATTGTCCCATTTCTTTGTTGTTAAACCTGCACACAACGTTTCCACGCTAAATTGCGATTGGAAGTTAAGAACCGCTTTTCTATCCCCCGTTAATTAGAAAACTAAAGTACTAAAAACTTTGGTTTTAGCAGCACTACCCAAATGGAATTTAGCGTGTGTTGTGCGTTCGTTATTTATTTTCTATCAATAATATTTTTTTATCAAGCCCCTTTACTATCAGCCATATCGCTAATATTAATTCTTGCAACGCTGTCGGTACATTTAGAATCATATATTCAGGTGTAATAATGTCTACAATCCGAAATAAAACCAAAACACTTGCAATCGATGATAACATAGCACCAATTAATCCCCATACCGAAAGCCATTGTGGAATTAGTTTTGATTTAATTAATAGAATATAAAACATAAAATTTCCTGTACACAAAACCAAAATCATGAATACATGATTTACATAATCTCGTGAAGTTTTAAGCACATTTCCCAATGCCTCGAAATCCGAAGATTTTTGAGGTGAGAAATTTATAAATTCCTGACTTAAAGCTAAAATTGACAACAATAATATGGTTCCAAAAATCACTAGAGTTGCTGCAATTACTCTAAAACTCATAAAACCAATTGCCAAGCTTTTACCAAAGCTCTTGATTATAGGATATAGTAAAATTACTACCCCGATATATGCAAGTGCCATAATAAATTGGAAGATAGCACCAATTATTACTTGATTAGAATTTGCGGCAGCCTCTGTTAAATATTCTGCTGAATCAATTGCTGGCGCTACGCTAAAAACCCCTGCAACCAACCCTGTGATTAACAACAACCCTGCAAACCTTGTCTTACGTTTTACTATATCCATAAACTATTTTTTTGACACAATAAAATATTGATGCGAGGTTTGAGATAAGCACTCATTTTCAATTATACTAAAACTTCCTATGGCAAATAATCGTTCCAAATCAAATCGTTTAAACAAACTAATCTCAGGAATAATTCCTATTCTACTTAATATTGAAAACACCCCTCTTTGAATAGGTTTTTCTCCCATACAAGGTGTAACTGATATTAAAATTCCATCAGGTTTTAAAAGCTCCTTAATTTTTCTCATGACTGCCTGCGGGTCATCAAGTAAATGAATAATGTAAAAACATAAAATAACATCATAGGAAGCTAACTTCAAACTGTCATCAAAAACTGTTGCCTGAGAATATTCAATGTTTTGTATATCCCGTTTTTCAGCTTTTGTTTTAGCTATTTCAATCATTTTTGATGACAAATCAATTGCATCAATCTTTTTTACATACTCTGATATTTCATTAGAAACAAGTCCAGTTCCACAACCTAAATCTAAAACGATATCCGCTGATTTTAGATAACTTTTAGTTCTCTCAATTATTTGCAAATAAGTTTTTTTATCCTTTTTCTCTTCTTTATCATAGTTACTTGCTGTTCTGTCCCAGAATTTTTCAGCTTTATTTTGAGAATCTATTTTCATCTTATTTATTCAAACTATCGATATGTCCTAATGCTGGTTATAATGACGCACAACGGCACGGCGGTTTAATGTAGTTTACGTTACCTGGCGAAGCTATCCGGCCTACAGTCCCGATTCTTTAGCCGGGAGTTAGTCCCGGTAGCGAGACGGGTACGGCGCAATATTTGCTGTCACGCGCGAGGGCGTTTTAGCGATCGCGGTATAAGGAGACGGCTGATAGATAATTAGTTAGTTTAAGCATCTGGTATCCTGTCAAGGTGACTTTGCAAATATTGTGACGAGTAAATTACTTAAACCGACCGTGTTAGGTTTTCGTAGCAATTTTTCTATCATCCAAGGTTGCGTTTTGCATTTTTATCCAAAATGAATCTTGAGTTAATTAACCCTTGCTAATTTCAAGAAGGACTATTACCGTTCCGAAGTCGAGCAACCCATGCATAATCGCAAAATATGGAAATAATTTTGGGCGCTTATATAAGGTAATCCCAATTAAACAGGCAAATGGAAAATACATTAATAACCTGTATAATAAAAATTTATAATCTGGTATAAAAGGTAATGTACAATGTTGGGCCGATAAAAATAAAACAGGGAATAATACTGCTAACCACTTTCTTTTTAGATTTTCTTTTAGCACAGGCATAATATAGCCAAAGTAAGTTGCTAATTCTCCGAATGCAATTGTAATCGGAAACAAGATTAATAAGACATAAACCAATGGAAGAGGGATTGGTTTGAACAACATGTTATATGGAATAGCTGAATCTCCCCATAGCCAGATACTGAGATAGTAATTAGGAAGAAGAACGATTGGACCACAAACCAATGTAATACCTAAAAAGATTAGGATGTCTTTCTTCAATGAAGTTTTGTCAAAACTAAACAATTCAAAAAATCGTAGTCCCTCTAATTTAAAGACATAAATAAGAGCGATAATGCTTATTATATTGGTCACAGATGCTGATAATATCCAATATTTGGCAGATTGCTCAAAAGAACTTAATAAGAGTGCTATACATATTTGAAAAATCAGGAATAGCAATAGTCGGCTTGGGAGAAGAAGTACAGATGGTAATGTTTTAGAATTCATCGGTTTTTGAGATTTGCTTTTTAAGATGCTGCAGCTAAAAATGGTTTTAAGAAATTATAGTAATAGGTGAGTCGTCAAGATACAAAAAAATCTTAATGCTGTTAGGTTTCGTAGCTTTCAGTCACGATAGATGGCACTGAACTAGGCTTGCTGATGGATGGCAAAACTTGCAGATGATGCTCATGAACCGGCTTTGCAAATTCTCAATAAGCAAAACCGTGAATTATCATATGCAAGGAGTGTTGGAACAAGCCGGTCATGTCAAGATAAAGTTTGTAGATGGCTGAGTCCGGGTAAGTAGACGAAGATTATGTGTAATGATGCATTGTCAAATAGCCAGCTGTCTGTTTTTCGATTGCTATGAAACCTAACGGATGCCGTTAAGCCCAGACGGGGAGTTACTTGCAACTCTGTCGTCCCTCGTTAACGGTTTAGCTAAGTTAGTAATTACTTTAGTGTCTGCAAGTCAGCCCTGCTTGGGTTTTGCGGCTGTTAGCGTTTCGTTGGTTATTTGCTATTTTTTCGAGTCTTTTACACAACGAACAGAGAAACCGACATAGGTTGCAGTCTCAGACCTATCAGCATAAGTGTCTCCGTAGTAAAGTGTATAATGCCATGACTCGGAAGCTGACCACCAACTACCATAGCCTCCATCGAATTCAAAACGCTCCCCTTGTCTTCCCCCACTCGGAAGAGCTGTAAAGCCGCTTTCATTGGTTGCACCAGCATTAGGAGTTCGCCAATGTAAAGTACTCACTTCTTTCAATTTACCTGCGATAGGATTATTACCTAAATATGATGTGAGGATTGTCCACTCTGCATCTGTAGGCACATGCCAACCATTAGGGCAAAGATTCCGACTATCTGCTACGACATACCATGTATACAATCTACCATAGGTGGCTACATTGTTTTCATCATTACCCGCTGCCCATTGATATTTAGGGGAAATATCATTCCAGATTTCTAATGTTGATGGTGTGGTTGTCCCAATTAATTCTTCATTGCAATATTTTGTTGTTTTCAGGTTCTCAGCCATCCAAGTTTGGGTTCCTATAACAACTGTTTTATATGTATTGCCATCTATATCGACTACAGAACCATA
This sequence comes from uncultured Rikenellaceae bacterium, assembly GCA_964639725.1. Taxonomy (GTDB): domain Bacteria; phylum Bacteroidota; class Bacteroidia; order Bacteroidales; family VadinHA17; genus LD21. The sequence goes on along the minus strand of CAZXFB010000007.1, from coordinate 2,319 downwards.
CGTTAATTTGGGATTAAAAATAATTCCATTTTCGCTAAGTTTGTAATCGGGGTCGTTTTTTTTACAGCTATTTGTAAGCAAGAACAGTGTACTCATTAAAATAAATGAGTAAATCCAAATGTTTCTTTCTTTTCTCATTTTAAATTAATTTAAAGATAAATACATAATTTCTTACAATTCGCTTCAGATTTCCATTCCAATGAACGCTAACGGTTTAGGCTAAATATAGTGCGGGACAGCGTTATATAAATTGCCCGGGTACCTGAAAATATAATGCGTTTCAAAATGATTCGATTGCCACTTAAACCCTCAATATATTTAGCCTTTGTTATGCTGCGTAATATTTTATAGATCAGATGTCTATGGAGATTTTAACTTTCCCACCAAGTCCCTTCTCAACTATATCATATAAAGTGCTTAATGTGATGTTACTCCCGTCATTCTCAACTCTTGAAATATAAGTCCTTTTTTTGTCTATGAGTTTACCTAATTCCTCCTGGGTCATGTGTTGTGATTCCCTGGCTTTTTTCAATAACAGTCCAATTTTAAATGATTCAGCATCCCTCTCCAGGTTGTCTCGTCTCTCAGTCCCTTTTTCACCATAAACCCGATCTTTGATCTCGGTCCAGGTTGAAATGTCTTTGTTATTCCTTATTTTCATAGTACTCTCTCATTAGTTTTATTGCTTTCTCGATCTCATTTTTTGGAGTTTTCTGTGTCTTTTTCTGAAATACATTTAGGAGAATTACTAATCGTCCACTATCGAAAAAACAGAAAACCCGCCATATATTACTCCCGACTTGAATTCTTGCTTCATATAGTCCTTTTGTTTCAGCTATGAGTTTAAGATAGGTCGTAGGAATCCTTTCAAGAGTCTCTATAGCTTCCAAAATTTTAAAGATCTTATTCTGAACCTTTATCGGTTGCTTTTGTAAAAAGTCCTCAAAATAGTTTTTATAGGCAATTATCTCGCGGATCTTTTCCATTGTCAATTTGTAATATGCAAAGGTAACTTATAAGTTACAATTATCCAAATGTCAGATAAGTTGTCAGGTCTCTAATTATGCAGCATAACGGCACGGCAATTGAAGTAGTTTGCGTTGTACGGCGCAATTCACCGGCTGATTGTCCCGGTAGTGGAGTAGGGAAGAGTCCCGGTGAGCCGCCGGGCATGGCACAATATTTGCCATCACGCGCGCGGGCTATTTTGCTATCGCGGTACAAGGAGATAGTTGATAGATAAGTAGTTAGCTTTAGCATTTGGTATCCTGTCAAGGTTACTTTGCAAATATTGTGACGAGTAAATTACTTAAAACGACCGTGTTAGGTACAGTTGAGATATTGATCAAGTTGTAAATTAGAGGAGCCCTTGGATATCTGTTTTAAGCTTTGGGATCTTATTTTTACTTATCTGCCAAACTTCTTCAGCATCAATCCCGAAGTAGTCATGAGCGACAATATTTCTGAATCCTTTGATCTTTACCCATTCAACTTTGTCGTGTTTCTTTTTGAAATCATCAGACAATTTATCTACCATCTCTCCGATTACGACAAAATTCATCATGGTAGCGTCAAAGTTTCGATAGTCATTATTGAAATCATCTGCCGAATTGATACCTGAGGTATATTCAATAATTCGATCGGTTGCTTCAATTATTGATTCAAGACAATGATGATCTTTAATCAGCATAGATTGCCTCTTTTAAGATTGATTTTTTTATCCTGGGCTTAATATATTTTTCTCGACATATATCTACCTCGGTTCCTAGCTTCGACCGGAAAAAGTCTTTTAGTTGCAATTTGAGGTCAAACAGGTCTTGGGTGTTATCCTCAAATTCTACTAATATGTCAATGTCACTATTGATGTTTTGATCACCCCGGGCATATGATCCAAAAATCCCGATTCTGATAATATGATATTTGTCTCGGAATAGTTTTTTATTCTGAGTAAGGAATGTCAATATTTCGTCTTTGGTTTTCATTTGATTACAAAAGTACAAAAATCAGGCAGATATTTAAAAGATTAATTATTTAGTCGCAGACCGCCATCAATTGTACCTAACGGTTTAGGCTAAATATAGTGCGGGACAGCGTTATATAAATTGCCCGGGTACCTGAAAATATAATGCGTTTCAAAATGATTCGATTGCCACTTAAACCCTCAATATATTTAGCCTTTGTTAGCAATAGGCCTTATTTACATTTTTGATTTTACTTCATCTTTAAGAGGTCCTGGATGATTTTTAAGAATGGCCCAAACCATAGAAGGATCAACCGAGTCGTAGGTGTGAATAAGTCTATTTCTAAAGCCAACTATTC
>CAZXFB010000006.1:0-141448 GCA_964639725.1 uncultured Rikenellaceae bacterium | reverse complement strand
CCTGTGTTACTACAAATTATCAAAACATTATTAATCATAACCGATAGTCATAATTAGTTTTATTATTATTGGTAGCAGTACTATTACTACGACAATTAAAATTGTTAAAACCAGAAATGCAGATAAAATGACAAGTAGGTTAAGCTTCTTGTTATCCCTGATTTTTTGCAGAATATTTATCCAGTCTATACTTTCAGTGTGTTCATGCGATGACCTGTGCGAATCATGAACATATCCATTATTAACAGGGTAAAGCATTCTACTGTTTTTTTCATGATAACTGTCTTTGTTTTCAAAAAGTACTTCAAGTCCCATTTTTTTGGGTTTCTGATTATAGAATAGAATAAATACAACTTATTACAGATGATACGTATGATCAGATCAAATTTGCATGAGTATATTACTTATGCATAACTAATGACATGATCAGAAACCTATTCTAGGAAATCTTAGGCGGTTGCCAGAATGACAGGTAAAAACTTTGAACCAGAAAGGTTCCCTTGAAAGGCGGATTCTGGCAAAGTTCCTGTTCTAAAGGTGAGTTTATTGATTGACAAATCTGGTCCTCATTAAAAGAATCAGTAACCAGACAAATACAAATCTCATCATTGCATTTGCATAAAGAAACTTCGGTGTGGGTAGGGCTAAAGATGTAGTATGAAAAGACATTTATTCCGGCGTATAAAAAAAACGTCAGTATGAAAAAAAAATTACAAATTATTTTTCGGCTTCTTTTCATTGCAACAAAATTGATATTAATTTAATTCATCATAAAAAAAATCCTGTTAAATAATTGTTAAATTATTAAGTGTAGCTTAATTTTTGAAGTTCTATATTCTTAATTTTGCGCTACTGATATTGAACTATGAACCGAATTGGAGCACGAATTAAGGGAATAAGAGAATTACTTAGCCTCCACTTAAATGAGTTGGCGGTTAAGGTCGGCATAAGTTCATGTGCACTATCTCAAATTGAAAATTAAAAACCATTCCCTTCAATAATTACCCTATAGTTAGTATCAGATAATATTAATGCTAAAATCAGATTTTTAATCGGCGAAAACGACACTCTTAGCAATTTCTAAGATCAGATTATCAGGTTTTTGTTAGATGTTAAGTGATAAATTTCTATAGTTCGTTTACATTAAATGTCAGTAGTTCGTTTACATTTAAGGTAAATATTTGTTTCCCCAGTTCGTTTACGATAATAAATTTAAAATCGTTCTGTGAAATTTTGGAACTTCATCAAAAAAAGATGAAAGACGAAGTAATAGTCAGAAAACAGGCAGTCGAATTGCATCTAAAAAGTATCCAGGTAAATATCATTGTTGACACGCTGGGAAAAACACGTCAGTGGGTTCATAAATGGCTTAAAAGATATAAGACAGGAAACGATGTTTGGTATCAATCACTTTCGAATGTGCCGAAGAAGCCAATTAGCAGGATCCCGGCAGACATTTAAAAATCAATTGTATCTATTTGAGAGCACCTTAAAGAGCAGAAATATGCACAGAAAGGTGCTTTGAATATTCTTTCTGAGTTTAAGCGATTGAATATTATCCCTCCGTCAATGTTTACAATTAATAGGGTCACTCAACGCAATGGTCTTTTAGGCAATGGGACAAAAAGAGAAGCAAAAAAAAGAATATCCTGATTACGGAGAAAATTTGTGGCAGATTTTGGCGGATTTCGTGGCAGATTTTGTGGCAGGAAGCACAAAACCCCTTGATAATCAAGGGGTTCTGAGGTCTTAAGGGCGGTGCGGACGGGACTCGAACCCGCGACCCACGGCGTGACAGGCCGTTATTCTAACCAACTGAACTACCGCACCAATACTTAATCGAGGTGCAAAATTAACCGTTTTTTTAATTATGCCAAATAATTCCCGATAATAATATTGAATTTTATTACAGATCACTATTGGTTCTTAGTGCTGCTTTTCTAGATTTTGGGTTTAGGCTGAATGTATAGAACATCTTCCTTCATCTGAACCTTCTTCTCATTACATTTTGAAATTGAAACCCCGATCAGTATCAGGAGAGTCAGGAACATGAGAACTTTAAATGGGAAACTTTTGATTAACTCAAACAGGAAAATATCTCTTTTCATTGTATTTGACCTCCTTTGAATTTATTACAGGAAAACAGTGGAAAAATTTATATTGTTAAAAACTCAAATGTTCAATTAAATTATAAAAGTATTGAATCTGTTAATTATATAAATTTATAAAACAACGATATACAAAACAAATTTATTTTAATTGCATTTGCCTGTCTCAATTTTAAATTGTGGTTATCTTTGAATAGGCATTAGCATAATGACTTACTTATCTATCTGAAAACAACAAAATGTATCGTGCGGAATTCATCAATAAAAATACTAACTTATGAAACCATATATTTTAGCTGAAACAAACTGGAAAGAAATAAAGGATTCCAGAATGGAATTAGCTGTTCTTCCCTGGGGAGCCACTGAGGCACATAATTTTCATCTTCCGTACGGTACAGATAATATACAGGTTACTGAAATCGCGTCTGAGGCAGCCAGGTTAGCCTGGGAAAAAGGTGCAAAAATAATCGTTTTACCTACAATACCTTTTGGGGTACATACAGGTCAGCTTGATATTAAGATCAATATTAATATTAATCCGAGTACTCAGTTTACAATTCTGAAAGATATTACTGATGTCTTAAACCGGCATGAAATTTACAAACTTCTTATCCTTAACGGACATGGAGGAAACGATTTCAGACAGATGATGAGGGAATTGAGGATAAGTGTACCAAAGATGTTTATCTGTAGTTGCAACTGGTTCCAATCTGTAAATACTTCCGATTTTTTTGAAAATATGGGTGACCATGCTGATGAAATGGAGACAAGCATAATGCAATTCCTGGCTCCTGAACTGGTTCTTCCATTGAGCGAGGCTGGTGATGGCGCCAGCAAAAAATTCAGAGTCAGTGCTCTTAATGAAAAATGGGCATGGGCAGAGCGCAAATGGTCTGAAGTCACAAAAGACACAGGTATCGGTAATCCTTTCAAAGCAAATGCTGATAAAGGAAAAAAATTCTTTAATGAGGTTGTACTCAGGATCAGTAATATGATGACCCAATTATCTGAAGCTGATATAAATGATATGTATGTGTGAATCTAAGGGAGTCTGAAAAAACTAAAATTGACCCCCCCATAATTTCGATGCTCAAAAAAAAGATTGTGCCCTGCAAAACTCATGTTTTTGGGATGTTCAAGAATGAAAAAACCATCCTCTTTGACCACATCTGCACCAAAAACCAGATCAGGTAACTCTTTTAACCAGTTTATTTCATAGGGCGGATCAGCAAAAACTATATCATATTTTATTTTGCAGGCTCTGAGATACGTCCTGACATCAATATGAATAGTTTTTATGTTTGATATCCCCATCTCATTAATGATACGCCTTATACCCGCAATATGTCTCACATCTTTTTCAACTAGATGAACTTCCATAGCTCCGCGTGAAGCAAATTCATAACTTATACTGCCTGTCCCGGAAAAAAGATCAAGAACAGTAATCTCTTCAAAATCAATACGGTTATTTAAAATATTGAATAGACTTTCACGGGCAAAGTCAGTTGTAGGCCTTGCTTTCAGATTTCCAGGTGGTATTATTCTCCTTCCTTTATATTTTCCCCCTATTATTCGCAATTGGATAAAATGAAAAGGTTAAGAAAACGATGAAGTTCAAGGTCATCAAACACATAGCTGAAGGTAAAATTTCCGGAAGGTGTGGCAAAAATGCTCTTACGAATGTATATTGAGAAATTTGATGACAGATCATCGTACTTTTCTGTATGTCCGCTGAAATGAATCGTCTCTTCCTGTCTTATGTCCAACTTTTTAAAAACACCAAGTACATAATAGAGTATATCCGATATATTCCTGTAATTAAATGAATTGCAATACTTTAATGAGTCCTGATCAAAAATAATAAGTTCAAAATAATCTCTCTCGACATGTATGTGAATATAGTGTCCATAAGTACTTTTTCTTGAATGAGAGATATGACAGAACAATGGTTTTACATGATGATAGGGGTGTATTCCAGGATAAAAGTTTTTAATAAGATCTGTAAAAGATTTAAGTACAGAGAAGATAAGAAACGTATCAGGTTCGGTAATCTTGTTTGAAAGGATAACATCGTTATTGTTAACCAGATGATTGTAACTGAAATATTCATCTTTTTTACCTGGATCAAAAAGAGGTACGGGAACAAGTGTGAACTTTGGTGATGGCATAACAATCCTTACCTGCTTGTATTTTTTTGTGAGAAAGTCATCATTGCTTATTATTTCACCTGCCATTGCTGCACTGAAATATTTGTTTTCATCAGGTTCCGATGAACGGATAAGAACAAATTTATTTCTGATAGTATCCAGAACACAAAAGGATAATCCGTCGGGACTCACCTGAACTGATAACTCATAATTCTCAGTTGAGTTTATATCAAGGGTTTCGTCGTAGAGTTCAAAAAATGGCATCAGAAGAAGTATATTGTTACACAAATATATGTAACCTTAAAGCAACACCGAAAGAAAAGTAAAACTAATTTGATTTTTATTCCTGCATGGTTTCTCTTTTAAAGTAAAATAAATTGAGAATATCAGAATTATTATCTATGAAACCCGAATACTGATTGTTGCTATTTATAAGGACCATTTTTATGATAAATTAAAGCAGAGAATGCTTTGATTTATCTATTTTTGGACTTATGATCCGCGAAACAATTATCTTCAATAATCTTTGCAAGAACCTTGGGAACATACCAACGGAAGATCAGACTGATGCACTAAAGAAAATCGCAGGTTATATAACTGAAAATTCAAACGACATTATCTTTTTACTTACAGGATACGCCGGGACAGGTAAAACAAGTGTTATCAGTTCAGTTGTTAAGACACTTGACCTTTTAAGGATGAGATCTGTTCTTCTCGCCCCAACTGGCAGAGCGGCAAAAGTTCTTGCATCTTATTCTGGCCGACAGGCTCTTACTGTTCATAAAAAGATTTACCGGCAGAAATCCTCAAAAGACGGATTTGGCAGTTTTAAGCTTGACCGAAACCTGCATAAGGATACTTTTTTTATTGTAGATGAATCATCCATGATCTCGAACAGTTCCGGTGATTCTTCTCTTTTCGGAAGTGGCAGGCTTCTTGATGATCTTCTGGAATATGTTTATTCAGGAACCGATTGTAAACTTATAATTGTTGGTGATACTGCTCAGCTTCCACCTGTTGGATCAAGTGTCAGCCCGGCTCTTGATCCCAATATGCTGAAGGATTACGGATTCGGGCTTATTACATGTGAACTAAAACAGGTAGTCCGGCAAAGCGAGACTTCAGGAGTACTTATGAATGCAACTCGTGTTCGTATGCAGGTTGCTGAAAGTGACCTTGTTTACCCATCAATCGATTGTATTAATTATAAAGATACCATTAGGATTACAGGCGAAGAGCTTATTGATGAAATATCAGCTGCATATGGCACCTGCGGAATGGATGGTACTATAATTGTCGTAAACTCCAACAAACAGGCTAACAGATATAATCAGGGCATTCGTAACAGGATATTTTTCAGAGAGGAGGAGATAAGCACAGGTGATATGGTGATGGTTGTGAAAAATAATTATTTCGTTATTAACGAAGAGGAGGATGGTGCAGGTTTTATTGCCAATGGTGATATTGCTGAAGTTAGAAAGATTAAGAAATATGAAGAGAAGTATGGATTCCGTTTTGCTGATATGGTACTTAAATTTTCTGATTATAACCTGGAGATTGAATCAAAAGTAATGATGGATGTTCTTCATCTTGATACACCTGCTTTACCTTCAGAGAAGAACAGGGATCTGTTCCAGAATGTTCATGCAGATTATTTAAATATCCGGACAAAAAGAAAACAATTTGAAGCTATTCGGAATGATCCATATTTCAATGCACTTCAGATTAAGTTTGCTTATGCAGTAACTTGCCATAAAGCACAGGGGGGGCAATGGGAGAGGGTCTTTATCGATCAGGGGATGTTTAACCGGAATGAGATCTCAATAGAGTACCTGAGGTGGTTTTATACTGCATTAACCCGTTCAACCGATAAAGTATACCTTGTGAATTTTGCTGAGAATTTTTTTGTTCCCGGATAGTTTCATAAGAAAAACTTCAGCTTCCTTTTTTGTTGAAAATAAAAAAAGATGGGTTACAATTAGCCAGATTCCTATAGTTAATAACCAATAATTTGTTTCCGGACTTATTCTCCTATTATTTTTACAAGGACACGTTTTCTGCGTTTACCATCAAATTCACCATAGAATATCTGTTCCCAGGGGCCGAAATCCAGTTGTCCATTTGTTACTGCTGCAACAATTTCACGGCCCATTATTGTACGTTTCAGGTGAGCATCAGCATTATCTTCAAAACCGTTATGTCTGTACTGATTATATGGCTTTTCCGGTGCCAGTTTTTCGAGTAAAACCTCAAAATCATGGTGCAAACCTGATTCGTCATCATTTATAAAAACACTTGCAGTAATATGCATTGCGTTTACAAGACATAATCCTTCTTTTATACCGCTTTCGGTGATACATTTTTCAATCTGGCCGGTGATGTTCAGGAATGCCCGGCGAGTTGATGTTTCAAACCAGAGTTCTTTTCTGAAAGATTTCATTGTGCTAATTATTTAAAAGTTACAGTCAAATGGTATTTTTTGGTTAAGACCTTATTAGCCAATTAAATGAGCATAACTATTCCAGCTTTAAATCTTTTATTATATTCTCAATTCTGCTATCCAGTATCTTCTCTGTTTCAATAAATCTGCCTGCAGATTCAAGTTTTGTATTTACACTAAAATAGAATTTTATTTTAGGTTCAGTACCTGAAGGTCTTATGGAAATCTTCGATCCGTCTTCAAGGAAAAATTGAAGAACATCAGATTTTGGCAGATCAATACTCATTTTGATCCCACTTCTGGTATCGAAGGATACTGAGTTCTCATAATCATTGATTTTAATTACTCTGCTTCTGTTTATATTTTCTGGTGGATTATTCCGGTATCTTGTCATCATTTCTTTAATCTGCTCTGCACCATCTTTACCTTTCCTTACAATTGTTATCAGTTTCTCTTTGTATAAGCCATATTTAACATAAATATCAAGCAGCAGGTCATAAAGTGACATCCCTTTGCTCTTTGCCCAGGTTGTAGCTTCTGCTACCAGAGCACAGGAGCCGACAGCATCTTTATCTCTTACGTAATCTCCCGGAAGGAATCCATAACTCTCTTCGCCGCCACCAATGTACTTTTTCTTTCCTTCATTCATCCTGATCAGATCAGCAAAAAATTTAAATCCTGTTAACACATTGAAATATTCTACATTAAATCCTTCCGCAATCTTCTCAATAAGATCGGATGTAACAATAGTTTTAATAATGTATTCATTGCCTTTATACTTATTCCTTTCTTTATATTGAGAAAGGATATACCATGTAAGAATTTCTCCTGTCTGATTCCCGTTTAGAAGTATAAAATCTCCATCCTTGTTTTTTACGGCAACACCCAGCCTGTCAGCATCCGGATCAGTAGCCATAACCAATTCTGCATTTGTTTCAACTGCTTTCTCTATAGCCATCTTCAGTGCTCCTGGTTCTTCCGGATTCGGCGATTTGACTGTAGGAAAGTTACCGTCAATAACATCCTGTTCAGGAACGCTTATAATGTTGCTAAAACCAAAAAGGTTCAAAGCTCTTGGTATCAATTTTATACCTGTACCATGTATCGGGGTATAAACAATTCCTATATCGCTGTATTTATTTATAATGTCAGGATTAAGACTCATCTTGAGTACCTCTGCAAGAAAAAGGTCATCTGTCTCCTTACCAATAATATTTATTTTCGCTTTATTACCGTTAAACTTGATTTCACTTACAGATTTTATTTTTCGAACTTCTTCAATAATTGCGACATCGTGTGGTGCTACAACCTGACCACCATCATTCCAGTAAGCTTTATATCCATTGTACTCAGCCGGGTTGTGCGAAGCAGTGATCGAAACACCGCTTTGGCATTGATAATGCCGGATCGCAAAGGATAGCTCAGGTGTTGGGCGAAGTGCATCAAACAGGAATACTTCAAAGCCATTCGCAGAAAAAATATCTGCTACGGTTTCTGCGAAATACCTGCTGTTATTTCTGCAGTCATGTGCAATTGCAACTCTAATGCTTTCTTTTCCACATAGCCTGATAATATAATTGGCCAAACCCTGTGTAGCCATTCCAACGGTATAAATATTCATGCGGTTCGTGCCAGCCCCCATTATACCTCTTAACCCACCTGTACCGAATTCGAGGTGCTGATAAAAAGCATCAATCAACTTTTTTTCGTCATGATCAAGCATATCATGCACCTCTTTGCGGGTTTCATCATTAAATTCTTTACCAAGCCATAATAACGCTTTGTTCCTGATATCATCAATTGACAACATATTTTTATTTTATAAGTTATTTTAACAATTTGATACAATCCTTCAGACTGCTTCGCCAGTGGGGAATATATACCTGATAGTTCTCTTTTATCTTATTTTTATTTAGAACTGAATAGGAAGGTCTTTGAGCATCTGTAGGGTAATCCTTTGACAGGATAGGATTTATTTTACAATCTAAACCTGATTCCTGAATAATCTCCGTGGCAAAATCATACCAACTGCAAACTCCTTCATTTGAATAATGGTAAATGCCTGCATTAAAAGCAACCTGGTTCCTTATGACACCTGAAACAATATGCATAATTACTCTGGCCAGGTCAGCTGCATAAGTAGGAGTACCTGTCTGGTCAAAAACCACATTAAGTGACTCTTTTACCTTGCCATGTTTTAGAATTGTTTTAACAAAATTGTTACCGAATGAAGAATAGAGCCAGGCTGTCCTGATTATCATGGAATGTAGATGAGTGAGAGCAGATTTCTCCCCGGCAAGTTTTGACTTTCCGTATGCTGATAGAGGGTTTGCAGGTGAAAATTCTTCATACGGAACATTTGAACTTCCATCAAAAACATAATCTGAAGATATGTGGATAAGTTTACATTCAGATCCTTTTATCACTTCCGAAATATTTCTGACAGCTGTTCCATTCACCAGTATAGCACTTTCAGGCTCCTTTTCAGCTTTATCAACAAGGTTATATGCAGCACAGTTTATTATCCAGTCGGGATGAGTACTCAGAATAAAATCAGATACTTTCTCCTTACTTGTAATATCAAGTGTTTCTATATCAGTAAAAATAAAATCGTAACCATAGTAATTCTTAGAGACCACTTTCATCTCATTTCCCAGCTGACCGTTTGACCCGGTGACTAATATTGTCGCCATAGTATGATAAATTTAAAAGTTGATCTCAGCCTCTTTAAATGGAGGAAGCTTAATATCTTTTTCACTGATAATCCTTGCTTTTTCACTTATCTTCCAGTCAATAGTAAGTTCAGGATCATTTACCGAAATGCCTCTTTCATACTGCTTATTATAAAAGTTGTCGCATTTGTACTGTATAACAGCTATATCGCTTAGAACAGAAAACCCATGTGCGAAACCTCGCGGTATCATTAATTGTTTTTTTTCTTCTGAATCAAGTTCAATACTAAACCATTTCCCGAACGTATGAGAGTCTTTCCGTATATCAAGTGCCACATCAAGTATTTTTCCCTTAATAACCCTGATAAGCTTTGACTGGTCAAAAGGTTTTAACTGGTAATGAAGACCCCGGATTACTCCCTTTGATGATCTTGATTCATTATCCTGTACAGGAGAGAATAATATTCCTGCATCCCTGAATGAATTACTATTAAAACTCTCCATAAAATAACCACGATTATCTGTATGAACTGTTGGAATTACTACAACAAGTCCACTAAATCCGGTTTCAACGATTTTCATTTGATATACTATTATTTAAACCCTTCGAGAAAAGTTATTTCTTCATGAGCAATTTTAATAAGATATTTTCCATACTGACTGTTTTTTACAGGTTCAGCCAGTGCTATAAGTTGATCTTTATCAATGAACCCTCTTTTATACGCGATCTCTTCGATACAAGATGCTTTTAATCCTTGTCTCTGTTCGAGTGTGGCAATGAAATTAGCTGCCTGAAGGAGACTTTCATACGTGCCGGTATCAAGCCATGCCATTCCCCTTCCCATAAGTTTGACTTCAAGTGTTCCTTCTTCAAGATATACCCTGTTAAGGTCAGTGATTTCAAGTTCCCCTCGTTGTGAAGGTCTTAAGGATTTGGCCTTTTCTACAACAGTATTGTCATAAAAATAGAGACCGGTTACAGCATAGTTTGACCTTGCCTTAATGGGCTTTTCTTCAATGCTGATAACTTTCCGTTTGTTGTCAAACTCAACAACGCCATAACGTTCAGGGTCAGTTACATAGTAGCCAAAAACGCATGCCCCTTTTTCCAATGAAGCAGTTTGCAGAAGAGTATCACCAAAACCATGTCCGTAAAAAATGTTATCACCCAGTATCATGCATACGGGTTCCTTGCCAATAAATTTCTCTCCAAGAATAAATGCCTGGGCCAGGCCATCAGGTGATGGTTGTTCAAGATAAGAGAACTTCATTCCAAGTGATTTTCCATCTCCAAGAAGGTTTCTGAATCCGGGAAGGTCTCGTGGTGTTGAAATAATCAGGATCTCTCTTATCCCGGCGAGCATTAATACCGATAATGGGTAATAGATCATCGGTTTATCATAAACAGGAAGCATCTGTTTGGATATGGAACTTGTAATCGGGTATAGTCGTGTGCCTGATCCACCGGCAAGAATTATTCCTTTCATGAATTATACAATTAATTAAAATTTATTCTTTACAATGAATATGATTTATAAATATTGAAACATCTACTCAATTTATACCTGTACGATAACCTTATATTCAGTTACTCTTTGCCGGGAAGCTCTAACATCTGTCCTTTATTTACTTTCTTCCAATACCGAAATATTCAAATCCGTTTCTTCGTAGCTCAGAAGGGTCATAAATATTTCTGCCATCGAATACAACTCTTCCTTTCATCAAAGCAGCCATTTTTCTGAAATCGGGAAGATGAAATTCTGACCATTCTGTCATTAATGCCAGTGCATCGGCTCCGATAACTGCTTCATAAGGATCATTGGCATATTGAATTCTGTTCCCTAACAGATTCCTGGTCTCATTTATCGCTGCAGGATCATAAGCTTTGACCTTTGCACCCTCACTAATTAGTTTTTCAATAAGAATGATAGATGATGATTCTCTTATATCATCAGTTTTTGGTTTAAATGACAATCCCCATATACCAATAACCTTACCCTTCAGGCTATTGTTAAAAAATTTGCTCATTTTAAGGAAAATAATATTCTTTTGAAATTCATTAGCTTTTTCAACTGCGCTGATTACATTCAGTTCATAGCCATTTTCCCTGGCTGTCCTTATTATTGCCTTAACATCCTTGGGAAAACAAGAGCCACCATACCCAACACCCGGGTAAATGAATTTGCTGCCTATCCTTGAATCACTACCTATACCTTTGCGGACGTGGTTTATATCAGCACCTAAGATATCACAGAGATTTGCAATTTCATTAATGAAACTGATCCTGGTTGCAAGCATGGCATTGGCAGCGTATTTTGTGATCTCAGCTGAAGCAATATCCATAAAGAAGATGGGATGATTATTAAGTACAAAGGGTTGGTAAAGACGTTTCATAATTTCCCCGGTTTTATCGTTATCAATACCAATTATAATCCTTTCCGGTTTAAGAAAATCCTCAACAGCAGCACCCTCTTTAAGAAATTCAGGATTTGAAGCAATATCGAATTTAACTTTTACATTGCGTTTGGCAAGTTCATCATTTATTGTTTTCCGTATCTTCTCGGAAGTACCAACTGGTACAGTACTTTTGGTTACAACAACAATGTATTCATTAATATTTTCACCAATCTCTTTGGCAACTTCAAGTACATTTCTGAGATCTGCACTGCCGTCTTCACCTGGAGGAGTTCCTACTGCAATAAAAATTACCTCAGAGTCTTTAATACCTTCATTTATTTCAGTTGTAAATGAAAGCCGCTTTTTTTCATTGTTTCTCCTTATCAGTATTTCAAGTCCTGGCTCATAGATTGGTATAGAGTTATCCCTTAACTGCTGAATTTTTTCTGTATTATTATCAATACAAACTACTGTCACTCCACTTTCTGCAAAACATGCCCCTGTGACCAATCCTACATAACCTGAACCTACTACAGCAATTTTCATAAAGAGATATTTATTTCAGATTAAAACCATAAAGCTTGTGCAAAGATAATATAACATGGGAATATTGAAAACAGCTCTTTGGATCAATGAAAGATTGATTAACAGTGGGAGAGTATTGCTTATTGGGAGGGATTTGTTTTAAATTATTAATATACTTAAGTACAGTCACCATATACTTGACTACCGGTCTCAATGGTACGTAAACGACTAACCTTCCCCACCTCTTTACCTCATGCATCAACTCATAACCCTGTGAAAATATACATTTTAGTATGGAAAATCTTAAATAAAGTAATATCTTTGCATCCAATTTTTACATAATATAATGTCTAACTTATTAATTATTAGTTTTTTAATTTAAAAATTATGACTGAAAGCAAAAAAAAATCAACAAAGAAAGAAGTAGTTGATAAAAAAGAGGATCTGGTTAAACCGGTAAAAAAAGCACAGGCTTCCAAAAAGGCTGTAGAATCTGTATTAGCAGTAGAAGCTCTTGAAGCTCTGGAGGCTGTTGAAGCAGAAAAAGCTATAAAATCAGTAAAAACTGCAAAATCAGTTTCAGTGGAAGATGTTGCTAAATATGAAGGAACAGCTACCTCAGCAGAAGTTTCAGAAAGTATACTGACAAGCCCGGAACCTGAACTGGAAAAAGAGGTTTTAATTAAAACTGAACCAAGAGGTAAAGCTTCTGCAGAAGATTTTGACTGGGATGCTTTTGAGAGTGAGGAGTTACGTAACTCACCTAAATACAAGCAATACGAAGCACTTTATGATGAAACACTTTCAACAGTTTCAGTCGATGAATTAGTTATTGGAACCGTTATTCAGATGACATCACGTGAAGTTGTTATAAATATCGGATACAAGTCAGAAGGTGTTGTCAGTTTGAATGAATTCAGGTATAATCCGAACCTTAAAGTAGGAGATAAAGTTGAAGTTTATGTCGAAAGCCAGGAAGACAAAAAAGGACAGCTTCTTCTTTCACATAAAAAAGCCCGATCAATCAATTCATGGAACAGGGTAAATGCCTCACTTGAAAAAGATGAGATCATAACAGGTTACATAAAATGCCGTACAAAAGGTGGAATGATTGTCGATGTATTTGGAATTGAAGCATTCCTTCCAGGTTCACAAATCGATGTCAAACCTATTCGCGATTATGATGTATTTGTTGGTAAAACAATGGAATTCAAAGTTGTAAAAATCAACCAGGAATTCAAGAACGTTGTTGTATCACATAAAGCACTAATCGAGGCAGAGCTTGAACAGCAGAAAAAAGAGATCATTGCAAAACTTGAAAAAGGACAGGTTCTTGAAGGAACCGTTAAAAATATCACATCTTATGGTGTATTCATCGACCTAGGTGGTGTTGATGGACTCATTCATATTACCGATCTCTCATGGGGAAGAGTAAATCATCCGGAGGAGATTGTGAAACTTGATCAGAAAATCAATGTTGTAATCCTTGATTTTGATGATGATAAAAAGAGGATAGCTCTTGGTCTGAAGCAACTTACTTCACATCCATGGGATTCTGTTGATCCTAATCTGGCAATTGGCGACAAAGTAAAAGGAAAAGTTGTGGTTATGGCCGATTACGGAGCGTTTGTTGAAATTGCAACTGGTGTTGAAGGATTAATTCATGTTTCTGAAATGTCATGGTCGCAGCATCTGCGTAGCGCACAGGAATTTCTGAAAGTTGGTGAAGAAGTTGAGGCTGTTATTCTTACACTTGACAGGAACGAACGAAAAATGTCACTTGGAATTAAACAGCTTAAAGTTGATCCATGGCAAAATATTGATGAGAAATATTCTGTTGGAACTAAACATACTGCAAAAGTCAGGAACTTCACAAATTTTGGGGTATTCGTTGAAATAGAAGAAGGAGTTGACGGTCTGATACATATATCTGACCTGTCATGGACTAAGAAGATCAAGCATCCTGCTGAATTTACCGCTATAGACGCTGAAATTGAAGTTGTGGTACTCGAAATAGATAAGGAAAACAGAAGACTCAGTCTGGGGCATAAGCAACTTGAAGAAAATCCATGGGATGTTTTTGAAAATCTGTTTGTTGTGGATTCAGTGCATGAGGGAACAGTTGTTGAAGTATTCGATAAAGGTGCTGTAATTGCTCTACCTTATGGAGTTGAAGGATTTGCTACACCAAAGTATCTGGTAAAGGAAGACGGAACCATTGCAAAAGTTGAGGAAAAGTTACTCTTCAAAGTAATTGAATTTAATAAATCAGCTAAAAAAATCATTGTTTCGCATAGCAGAGTTTATGAAGATGAGAAAAAGATTTCTGAAGTACCTGTAAGCAAATCAGAATCAGACTCACCAAAGAAATCAACAAGGAAAGTCAAATCAAATTCTGAAAAGACTACTCTTGGCGATATATCTCAACTTGCTGCTCTGAAAGAAGAAATGGAAGAAAAAGCAAATAAAGCTTCGAGGGAATCAAAAAAATAATTAAATTTAGGCTATAAAAAAACTATAGCTATGGATTTTAATATTGAGAACCGGAATAACAGCACAGTTATTCAGATACAGTCGGAAAAGCTTGATACACATATAGCCCCGGCTCTAAAATCAGAGCTTGTGCTAGTTTCAGGTAAGGGTGAGAAGAATATCATCCTTGATCTTGAGAAATGTCAGTACTGCGATTCATCGGGTCTGAGTGCTATACTTGTAGCTAACAGATTATGTAAAAATGCAGGTAGTACATTCGTTCTTTGCGGTCTTAATGAAGCTGTTGAACGTCTCATTACCATTTCACAGCTCGATACTGTTCTGACTATTACAGGATCAGTTTCAGATGCTGAAAAAATGATAATGTAAAAAGATTGTGTTGCTGATCTAAAATGAAAGTAACCATTCTTGGTAGTAGCTCTGCTTTACCAACATCAGAGAGATATCCATCCGCTCATGTACTTAATGTGCATGAGCGTTTGTTTTTGATAGACTGTGGTGAAGGAACCCAAATGCAATTAAGAAGGAACAGACTCAGGTTTGCCAAAATAAATCATATTTTTATCAGTCACCTGCATGGGGATCATGTATTTGGACTATATGGCTTATTGTCAACATTCAGCCTTATGGGGCGGAAGATCCCTTTGAATCTGTATGCTCCTGATAATTATATTTATATGCTTGATTCGCATCTGAAGGACTTTGATATTCACCTGAATTTCGAAATAAATTTTATCCCTCTGGCAGGAAAGGATCCTGTCTGCATACTCGACGACAAAAATATAACAGTCACTTCATTCCCTCTAAGACACCGTATTACTGCTTTCGGATTTCTCTTCAGGGAGAAATCCGCTGATAGAAACATTTTAAAAGAATTTATAGAATTATATAAAATTCCACAATCAAGAATTCCTGCGATCAAAAAGGGTTCTGATTTTATAACTCCTGAAGGTGTGATAATTAAAAATGAAGATATTACAGTTCCTCCCCCAAAACCATTATCCTATGCTTATTGTAGTGATACAAAGTATTTTAGACGTCTGTCATCATTTGTTAAGGGAGTTGATCTTCTTTACCACGAAGCCACATTTGCAAAAGACCTTGCCGGTTTAGCAAAAACCACAGGACATTCGACAACAGTTGAAGCTGCTCAAACCGCATCAGACGCTGGTGTCGGAGACCTGATTATTGGGCATTTCTCGGCAAGATATAAGAACCTTAATCCATTACTTGAAGAAGCCAGATCATTATTTCCAAGAAGTTACATTGCTGTTGATGGTCAAAGTTATGAGATTGGTAATATTGCATAACCTTTTGAAAAGAATATCTATCTTTGGTCACATTATAAAAAAATAGAATAAGGAGTGCAGGAAAAAATCTTAATACTCGATTTTGGATCACAATATACTCAGCTGATAGCCAGAAGAATAAGAGAATTAAACATATATTGTGAAATATATCCATTCAACCATTTTCCATTGCCGGATACTAGTGTAAAAGGAGTAATTTTATCTGGGGGTCCCTCATCCGTTCGTGATGAAAATGCACCTTTTCCTGACCTTTCGGCAATAAAGGGGACAATTCCGCTGCTTGGTGTATGTTTCGGAGCACAACACCTCGTACATAATTATGGAGGGGAAGTTCTTCCATCAAATAATCGTGAATATGGCAGAGCAAACCTTGTATTTATTGATAACACAGATCCTCTTTTTATTGATATTAAGCAAAATACACAGGTTTGGATGTCACACGCTGATACAATTTCACGTATACCTGAAAATTATCAGATTACAGGCTCAACAGTTGACGTTAGGGCAGGTGCTTACAGGATAAAGGGTGAGAAAACGTGGGGCATTCAATTCCATCCGGAAGTCTATCATACAACTGAAGGGATCCAGATGCTCAGGAATTTTGTGATAGATATATGTGGTTGTAAGCAGAACTGGACTCCAGAGTCATTTGCCGGTGTCACAATTACTTCTCTTAAAAGCCAGCTTGGAAATGATAAAGTAATCCTTGGTCTCTCAGGAGGTGTTGACTCAACAGTTGCTGCTTCTCTATTACACAAAGCAATTGGCAAGAATCTGACTTGTATATTCGTTGATAATGGTCTGCTGCGTAAGAATGAATTCAGTAAGGTGCTTGAGTCATATATCGGTCTTGGGCTGAATGTTATTGGTGTTGACGCGAGTGACAGATTCCTTGATCAACTAGAAGGGGTTAGTGATCCGGAAACTAAAAGAAAGATAATAGGCCGTGTTTTTATTGAGGTTTTTGAGACAGAAGCAATTAAAGTTAAGGAAGTCAAATGGCTTGCACAGGGCACTATTTATCCGGATGTTATTGAATCTGTTTCAGTTAACGGACCCTCAGCAACAATTAAATCACACCACAACGTGGGAGGTCTTCCTGAAAAAATGCACCTTAAGGTAATTGAACCGCTTCGGCTTCTTTTTAAAGATGAGGTGCGCAGGGTTGGGCTGGCTCTTGGATTACCTGACCTTATACTTAAGCGCCATCCATTTCCAGGGCCGGGACTCGCCATAAGAATCCTGGGCAAAATGACAAGGGAAAAACTTATGATACTTAAAGAAGCTGATAATATTTTTATTGAAGCGTTGCAGAAGCAAGGTCTTTACGATTCTGTGTGGCAGGCCGGTGTAATACTTCTTCCCGTACAATCAGTAGGAGTAATGGGCGATGAAAGAACATATGAAAATGCTGTTGTTCTCAGGGCTGTCTGTTCAACCGATGGAATGACCGCTGACTGGTCGCAGCTGCCATATGATTTCCTGGGATTTGTTTCAAATGAAATCATTAATAAAGTAAAAGGTATTAACAGAGTAGTGTATGATATTAGCTCAAAACCTCCATCAACAATTGAGTGGGAGTAGATTTAAATTGCAGGTTGTTAAATAGTTAATACTCTGGAGAACATTTTGATCCAATAAATTGTTAGATCATTGATAGAATCAGATTAATAAAACGATTACTCTCTGCATATTGCGATTCTATATGTGTATTTTAAAATTTATTTTCCGATAGTTTTGCAGATATATAGCGAAAATTGAGAAACATATATATTAAAAATGAGAACAAGAAGTAAAATTTTAATAATAACCTTGATAGCTTTTGGGATTTTCTGTCAATCTCTTTCAGCTCAGGTGCTTAATGAAGGGACATTTAAGTTTAGCAGAACATTAAATCTTATTGAAAATTCTTATGTTGACACTGCTGACCTCAATAAACTGACCGAAAAAGCTATCATTGAGGTTTTAAAAAATCTTGATCCACATTCTACCTATATTTCTGCGAAAGATGTTAAAGAGATGAATGAGCCATTGACAGGCAATTTCGATGGTATTGGGATACAATTTAATCTTTTGCGCGATACAATTATAGTTATTGAGCCACTGGCTGGCGGACCATCCGAAAAGGTTGGACTGAGGGCAGGTGACAGGATTATCACCATAAACGGTGAGAAAGTCACTGGAATCAGTCTGTCTACATCCGGTGTAAGAAGCAGACTTATGGGGCCAAAGGGCACAAAAGTTAATTTAACTATTCTGAGGAAAGGTGATAAAAATTTACTTGAGTTTACCATTGTAAGGGATAAAATTCCGATTAACAGTCTTGATGCGGCATATATGATTGATAAAAATACAGGCTTTATTAAACTCAACAAGTTTAGTGCAACCACAGTAAAGGAGTTCTCCGATGCGGTTGAAAAACTTAACAAGAGCAAAATGAAGAACCTGATTCTCGATTTAAGAGGAAACGGTGGTGGTTATATGCTGGCTGCAACTGAATTGGCAAATTCATTCTTTTCAGATCAGAAACTTCTCGTTTACCTGATTGGCAGGAAAACCCCCCGGCAGGAATACAAATCAAACGGTGGTGGTAATCTTGCAAAAGCCAGGATAGTTGTTTTGACCGATGAAGGATCAGCTTCAGCCAGTGAAATATTTGCCGGTGCAATTCAGGATTGGGACAGGGGCATTATAATAGGAAGGCGAACTTTTGGCAAAGGATTGGTTCAGAACGGATATTATCTGACAGACGGTTCAATGATAAGACTAACAATAGCAAGATATTATACACCTGCAGGCAGATTGATTCAAAGTCCTTACAATGAGGGTTATGAAAAATATATTGATAATTATTCCAAAAGGTTTATTGATGGCGAAATGAAATCATCCTCCAGTTTCCATTTCAATGATTCACTGAAATTTAAGACTTTGGTAAATAAAAGGACTGTTTATGGAGGCGGTGGAATAATGCCCGATGTTTTTGTTCCTGTAGATACTTCAAATTACTCCCTTTACTACCAAAATATTTTTAACAAAGGTGTTATTTATACTTTTGCCCTTGATTATTTTGATAAAAACAGGATACACCTTACATCAAAGTTTAAAACATTTGATGATTATAAGAAAAATTTTCAGTTTACAGAAGACGAAATTAAAACTTTTATTAAAAATGGGGAAGATGCCGGTGTTAAATATGACGAAGCTCAGTTTAAGATATCCAGAAATGATATTCTTATTGTATTAAAAGGGCTCATAGCTTCAAATATATGGCAGACTAATGAATATGTTCAGATTATTAATGATAAAGACAAAGTTGTTGAAAATGCTTTGAAGGTCATATCTGATGTTAATGCCTATGATAAACTACTCGGGAACTGATTATCCTGAATATATCTGATACTATGAAATTAATAGCCAAGACTCTTTTTGGTCTCGAAAATGTTTTGGAAGAGGAGCTGAAAGGTCTTGGCGCTTCTGAAACAGAACAGGCAAACCGTGCAGTTATATTTGAGGGTGATAAAAACCTTTTGTATAAGTTAAATTATTGTTCAAGAACAGCATTGTCATTCCTGGTTCAGGTGGCTGATTTCAGAATCAGATCAAAAGAAGATCTGCTCAGGGGAGGTGCCGGTATTGATTGGGATTCAATAATGAACCCGGATGACACATTCTCTGTTGTTCCGGTTGTAAATTCACCTCTTTTCAGTCATACCGGTTATGCCGGACTTATTCTGAAGGATAGTATAGCTGATTATTTCAGGAAGAGGACAGGACGACGTCCTTCAGTTGATACCAGGGATCCGAGGATACTTATTAATCTGCACATCAGTAACGATAGAGTAACTGTATCAGTAGACTCATCGGTGATCCCCTTATTTAAACGAGGTTACAGAAAAGAACAGGCAATTGCACCTCTTAATGAGGTACTTGCGGCCGGTATCCTGCAAATGTCGGGGTGGGATGCAAAAACATCTCTTACCGACCCGATGTGTGGTTCAGGGACTTTTCCGATTGAAGCGGGTATGATTGCATGTAATATTCCTCCTGGTAAATTCCGTAAATTTTTTGGATTTCAGCGATGGAAAGATTTTGACGAAACTTTATTTGATGAGATCAGGAAAGAGAGAGACAATAAGATTTCAGTTCCGCTGGTTAAAATATTTGCAAGTGATATTTCAGCCGATGCAGTTGTACAGGCTGCTGTAAACATTGAAAGTTCAGGGCTTAGTAATGTTATTACACTGAATAGAGAAGATTTTAAGTCTATGAGTAAATCTGAAGATGATGGAATGGTGATTTTAAATCCTCCTTATGGACAAAGGCTAAACCCTGATGAGACTGACAATATATACAATATGATTGGAACGACTCTTAAACATAATTTTACTGGCAATACCGCATGGATTTTATCATCAAACAAAGAATCTCTCAAGAAGATTGGGTTAAAACCTAAGGGAAAATTTACCCTTTATAACGGTGCACTTGAGTGTGTATTATTAAAATTTGAGTTATATCAGGGGACCAGAAAAGCATAATACACCTGTTGTAAGCAGAAATTCTGGTGTTTGTCAACAGAACCTTATAGTTTCATCAAAAAAATAATTTTATGAATTAAAATATTGTAAAGTGAACAAGTTATAATTTGGTTACTTTATATTTTTATTATATTTGTTATTGAAAAATTGAGACCTCATCTTAAATGAAGCTTAAATGAGCTTTGATATAGAGAATTACTTTTCGGACCAGACGAATGGTAAAACTATCCTTTTTTATAAGGGAAATGTTGATTCGGATGTCATCAATCATGTTCTTGATACAGTTGAGGATAAGATGGTTGAAGTAAATGAGCAGTCAAAGCTCAGGAAAAAGGTTTATAATGTCCTTGTTGAAAGTCTCCAGAATCTTTATCATCATGTTGACAAGGTGCCTGATACGTTTGAAGATCAGACCTCTGAAAGATATGGTCTGCTTGTTGTAAAAAAGATGGAAAATGGCTACAGAATTATCACAGGGAACTTTGTACATATTGATAACATTGAAAAACTCGAAGAAAAGATAAAAAGAATTAACAGATCGAGTCATGAGGAGATCAAGGAATTGTATAAATTTATTCTGAATCATCAACGGATCTCAGCCAAGGGCGGAGGGGGATTAGGCCTGGTTGATATTGCAAGAAAAACCGGGCATAAGCTTGATTATAAGTTTACTGAATATAATGATAAATACTCTTTTTTCTATCTTGATATTTTGGTAACAGAAGATAACTAAATAAACTTTTAAATCTCAAAAATATGGAACCGATCATCATCGAAGGAACGCCAAAAACACCAACTGTAAAATTTGATGCTGCAGAAGGTATATTCGAAATCAAAGGACGTTCAATTCCTGAAAACTCAGTTGAATTTTACAAACCATTAGTTGACTGGCTTGACAGTTATAAAGATTCACCACTGGTGAAAACTGTTGTGAATATTCGTCTTGAGTATTTCAATACCAGCTCCTCCAAGTGTATCCTTGATGTTTTTAAGAAACTGGAAGCAATCCACAAAGCCAAAAATGAGGTTGAGGTAAACTGGTATTATGAGGAAGATGATGAGGATATGCTTGAAGCCGGAGAAGATTATGAATCAATAATCAGGGTTCCGTTTAAGATGATTGAGATTGTTGAATAATAAATTAATTATTGCAATTCACTCTGATCGGTCCTTTAAAAAATTAAGGAGGCTGGCTCTTATGAGTCAGCCTCTTGTTTTATACCTAATATAGATTTAATTTTAATCTGAACTCTTCTTTGAATTACCCATTAACATTTCACTGGAATCAAGAAGCTTTTTCAATAATCTGTAATAAAGGGCAAAATAGAGGAGAATGGTCATTATCCATAAAATAATGACATTAATTATAAATGTATCGATATATAATCCAAATACCTGTTTTGTAGGTGAATAAAAATGTGCTTTAATGAACTTGGATTCTGGATCCATAAAAATTGGTTCCAGTTTTTGGTATAATCTTCCCTTATATTGAACAGTCTTAACTGTCTCATTTTTATTAGTAACAAATTCTTCAAGCGATTCATTGAAATATCTGTTTCTAAGCAGTAGTGGACCTCCCAGTAGCTCGACCTCTTTACTGCCTACTTGTGCATCTTTTTTGTTATTGGCTTTGTTATAATCTGTAATGTAATATTGTCTGATCTGGTCAAGATATTTCACAACAGCAGCAGATACTTCAGGTGTTATCTTTTCGGGGTTAAGAAAATCGGCATAGTCAAACTTGACCTCAGGACGATTGCCCATTTCTTTTTTTATCTCATTTGATAGAAGGAGAAGGTCACTGTTAAAATCTTCACCTCTTGTACCTTTATTAAGATCATTTGTTATTTTATCGATATTACCTTTAAGTTCAACATACCAATAGTTTTTCATATAATTACCCTTGCTTCTGGCTTTATCATAAATATAAAATTGCCGTTCATATTTATTGTCTTTAAACTGCTTAACAGCCAGTGCTTCATATCCCCAGCGGGCAGTTATAAATTCCCCATAAATTGGAATTGAAACCGGAGATGAAAATGGCAACTTAGGATTCATCTTTTCGAATTTGACCATAATACCGCTCAGTATTATCTGGGGAATTACTAGAAAAGGTATTAAAATATATATTGTCACCACTGCTTTAAAACTATCTGAGATCAGCAGTCCAAGCATATTGGCTGCAGCCCAGCATGTGAAGAGCACAAGCCAGTATTCAAACCACATTCCTCTGATACCTGTTATTGAGTTACCTATCAGCACAAAAGTAATAGCCTGAATTGCGGAAATAGAGAACTGAACAAACACTTTCGACATTAGGTAACTGTTCCAGCTTAAATTAAGGAATGCTTCCCTTTTAAGTATTTTTCTGTCCTTGATAATCTCTTCAGCACTAACAGTAAGTCCCATGAAGATTGCAACGATAACCGACATGAAAATATATACAGGCAGGTTGCTGTTTTCAAACAGGGTATATCCGGGATTTTTTGTACTCTCATCAAAATACCTGATAAGGAATGCAAGGAAAAAAGCAAGAACTGGAGCTTCAAGTAGTGTTATAAGTAAATATTGTGTATCAGAGACTTTTGAGAGTACATCACGTTTGACAAATACTATAAATTGTTTAAGTCTATTAGGTGTCTTAAAATTTATTTCAGGAATTGAACTTCCAGGTTCCCGTTCGTCTTGTCCCTTCTTCTTAAGCTCCTCTTTATAATGACTACTCCAGTCAGCTGGAGAGATACGTCTTGTATCTGTAGGCTGACCACTTTCAGTAAACACCCTTGTCTCAACAATATTGAAAATCTGCTCTGGATTAACATTTCCACATACGTAGCATTCGCTTTCATTAAAATTTGCCTGCTCTATTTTCTTTTTAAAGTATTCAATTGATTCGACAGGGTTTCCATTATATATAAGGTATCCTCCTGTATCAAGAATAATTAGTTTATCAAACATCTTAAAAATCTCGGATGATGGCTGATGGATGACTATAAACAGTAGTTTCCCTTTTCTTGCAAGTTCCTTCAAAAGGTCAAGAATATTTTCAGAGTCGCGTGATGATAATCCTGAAGTTGGTTCATCAAGAAACATTATTGCTGGTTCACGTATGAGCTCCAGCGAAATATTAAGTCTTTTTCTCTGGCCTCCGCTGATCTTTTTGTTTAGAGGACTACCTACTTTCATGTCCCTTATTTCATAGAGCCCCAGATTCTTTAGCACACTATCGACCCTGATAATAATATCATCTTCAGTAAGATTGTCAAAACAGAGCTTAGCATTGTAGTATAAATTCTCGAATACAGTAAGTTCTTCAATGAGAAGGTCATCCTGTGATACATATCCAATAAGACCCTTGATTTTATCTTTTTCATGATGTATACTGGCTCCGTTGATAAGAACTTCACCGTCGCAGGGAGCATTAGTACCGTTCAGTACACTTAACAATGTTGATTTTCCTGCACCGCTTGCTCCCATAATTCCAACCATTCTGCCAGATTCTTCTTTGAAACTCATATGATGAATTCCAACTTTACCACTTTTGAACCTGTATTCAAGGTTGTTGACCTCATATACTACTCTTGAGGATTTAAATTCTTCCTTAAGAAACTGCATTGTGACATCCCAGAAGTAGACAGGTTTTATTTTGTATCCTTTTATGGAAGAACCCTGACTGAAAGGATAGACTTTATCATCCTGAAGCAGCTGTCCGTTCATTGAGAGTTCACCAGTACCTGTAAACCTGACAAAGTACATCTTTACAGAAGGAACAAAAAGTATCCATATCTGCCCTTTAAGCAATTCTTTAAACAGATGCTTTGATTCCTTATAATTCTGATCCTGATTGCCACTGATTATCAGAAGATTCTGTGAATCAGGCACATTGGTAAAGCTGTTTAAAACAAATCTTTCAATGAATTCATATTCTTCTTCAGTTATATTCAATCCTTCTGCAAGCGTGCTGATAAATCCCAGTTCAAGCATACTTACTTCCTGCCCCCCTGATTTACAGAATTCAAGTGCCTGAATTACTACTACAATTCTTTGTTCCTGATCAAGTTGACCCTGTTCATTAATTTCTTTACATAATTTTCTTATCCTTATGGCAATTGCACCCTCGCGTCTTTCTGCACTGCTTTTTTCAAGCTTTTTTCTGGCTTCATTGAATGCTTCATCGTATTTAGAAAGGTATACCTTAACCAGTTCAAGGTTTAGCAGACGTTTTAGAAAGGTTTCCACAACACCTCTTCTTTCGCTGTCATTGCTCTGAGGTTTGGCGATTATAGCGAATAACTGCATAAGGGTTTCCAGAATCTTCTCACTCATAAATCGTAAATTTTAGTTCACCATTCGAAGATATGAAATTAGTCTTTTGATACAAATAATCCTAACTATTGTTTTCATCTTTAGATTTCATTTTTTCCCCTTACTGATTCTTTTGTCTACTGAAAAGCCAAATTTGCCTATCAGTTTTCCTGTTTCATAATACCTGCCATGCGAATAACATATTGGACCTGAATCATTGAATCTGAATATACCACTCTTTTCGTCATAATAATTTTCTTCAGCATTTACAGCTACTACTTCTGAGATAAACATGTGGTGAGTTCCCAATTCTTTGATCTCTTTTACTATACATTCAATATTGACCGGAGACTCTTTAATTAGAGGTGCCTTGACTTTAGTTGCCGGAATTGGAGTTAAGCCCATTTCCCTGAACTTATTAAATGTTTTTCCAGATTTTACTCCACACCAGTCTGTTGCAAAAGACAACTTCTTTGTTGTAAGATTTATTACAAAATCACCATTTTTTTTAATTATATTATAGGAGTGCCTGCTGGGGCGTACTGAGATGTAACACATTGGAGGATCAGTACATATTGTACCTGTCCAGGAGATTGTAAGTATATTATTCTCTTCAGGATCTGATCCGCAACTGACCATTACAGCAGGTAACGGATAGATCATTGTACCCGGTTTCCAGATAAGCTTACTCATGTTAATCTAGTTTATACATCAAATATACTCTTAAATCTGATGTATTGAACTCTATGTCAGATTGGCATCCAATAGTTATTGTTGATGTCAAAACGACAAAGAAATCAATAAGGATAATGATGGCAGATTATTTGAGGGATTAGGTTACATAATATTTGAAATATGAATCTGAACAATTATACATTAAAAGCTCAGGAATCTGTTCAACAGGCAGTTAATATGGCAGAAGCAAAAGGACAGCAAGCAGTTGAATGTACACATCTCATGAAGGGCTTAATGACAGAATCTGAGAATATTACAAATTTTCTGCTGGGTAAGATAGGGGTCAATATTCCGGTCTTTTCTACGGCAATTGACAAAATAATAGACTCTTTCCCTAAAGTATCCGGAGCTGAATCATACTTATCGTCTTCTGCCTCTGAAGCTCTTAGAAAAGCTTCTGAGAATGCAAACAGGATGAAAGATAAGTTTGTTTCAGTTGAGCATGTACTTTTGGGTATACTTGATTCTGACAATATAATATCAAAGCTGTTAAAGGATCAGGGTGTAACAGTTAAATCACTTCAACTGGCAATAACTGAATTAAGGAAAGGAGCAAAAGTTGAGAGCCAGACATCAGAAGATACTTATAATTCGCTGAACAGATTCGCCAATAATCTTAATGAATGGGCACGGTCAGGGAGACTTGATCCTGTGATTGGTCGTGATGAGGAGATAAGAAGAATACTGCAAATACTAACACGGAGATCCAAAAATAACCCAATTCTTATAGGTGAACCAGGTGTTGGTAAAACAGCTATCGCTGAAGGTCTGGCACAAAGGATAGTTAGAGGGGATGTACCGGAAGACCTGAAATCAAAAGTAATTTATTCTCTTGATATGGGTGCCCTTATTGCAGGTGCGAAATACAAAGGCGAGTTTGAAGAACGGCTTAAATCAGTCATAAATGAAGTAATAGCCTCCAACGGGGATGTGGTTTTGTTTATTGATGAGATCCATACTTTGATTGGTGCAGGTAAATCTGAAGGAGCAATGGATGCGGCAAATATTCTCAAACCCGCTTTAGCAAGAGGTGAGCTTCGTGCTATAGGAGCAACCACGTTAAATGAATACCAGAAATACTTTGAGAAGGACAAGGCACTGGAGAGAA
Organism: uncultured Rikenellaceae bacterium; assembly: GCA_964639725.1. Classification (GTDB taxonomy): domain Bacteria; phylum Bacteroidota; class Bacteroidia; order Bacteroidales; family VadinHA17; genus LD21. The sequence goes on along the minus strand of CAZXFB010000006.1, from coordinate 114,673 downwards.
GATTTCAGGTTGTCATGGTCGAGGAACCAGACAAAGCTGATACAATCTCAATCCTGCGTGGTCTCAGGGAACGTTATGAAACACATCATAAGGTTATAATAAGGGATGAGGCAATAATTACTGCAGTTGATCTCTCATACAGATATATTACAGATCGTTTCTTGCCCGACAAAGCAATTGACCTGATAGATGAGGCAGCCTCCCGCCTGAGGCTTGAAATGAATTCTGTCCCAGAAGAACTTGATGAAGTGGAAAGAATAATTGCACGGCTTGAAATTGAAAGAGAAGCCATAAGACGCGATAAAGATAAGGCCAAAGAATCAGTTCTTTCCAAAGAACTCTCGGAAATGATGGGAAAACGTGACGATTTGAAAGCTGCCTGGAGATCTGAAAAAGAGATGATTGAGAGGATGCAGGAGAAGAAAGAGAAGGCGGAATCATTACGTGCAGAAGCAGATTCAGCGGAACGGTCAGGAGATTATGGAAGAGTTGCTGAACTTAAATATGGACTTATTGTAGAAGTAGAAAAAGATATTGCAGAACTGAAAAATAAAATTGATGAGAAAAGAACTAACGGATCCCTAATCAGGGAAGATGTCAGATCGGAAGATATAGCTGAAGTAGTTGCAAAATGGACAGGTATACCTGTATCACGAATGCTAGAAAGTGAAAAGGAAAAGCTACTGAAACTCGAGGAGGAATTGCATAAGCGTGTTGTTGGTCAGGATGAAGCAATAGCAGCGGTATCAGATGCAGTACGTCGGTCCAGAGCCGGATTGCAGGATGAAAAGAGACCGGTTGGTTCTTTTATTTTTCTGGGAACAACCGGTGTGGGAAAAACAGAACTGGCTCGGGCTCTGGCTGAATTTCTGTTTAATAATGAGAACCTAATGACACGTATTGATATGTCTGAATATCAGGAACGACATTCAGTTTCCAGACTTATAGGTGCGCCTCCCGGATATATTGGATATGAGGAAGGTGGTCAGCTTACCGAGGCAGTACGACATAAACCCTATTCTGTAGTTCTTCTTGATGAAATAGAGAAAGCTCATCCTGATGTGTTTAACCTTCTTTTACAGGTACTTGATGAAGGAAGGTTAACTGATAATAAAGGGAGAACAGTCAATTTCAAAAATGTAATAATAATAATGACATCCAATCTGGGTTCTGATATAATTCGCGAAAGGATGGAGATCTTCAATAATAATATGCCGGAAGATGAAAAGGAAATCCTGAGAAAAGATATTTTTCAGCTTCTGAAACACTCACTGCGTCCTGAATTCTTAAACAGGGTAGATGAGATTGTACTATTCAGCCCGCTTACACTCATACAGATTAAAGAGATCGTAAAAATACAACTTGATATTATTATAAAGATGCTTGAAAACCATGGATTCAAACTTGTTATTGATGAAAAGGTTATTGGATGGCTTGCTGAAAGAGGATATGATCCACAGTCTGGTGCCAGACCTGTTAAAAGAATCATTCAGAAAGAGATCGTAAATGAATTATCTAAAGCTGTTATCTCAGGTAAAATTTCTAAAGATTCAGCTGTTAAAATTTCAGTTTTGGATAGCAGAATAGTGTTTAATGTATAAACACCGTAAAGAATCATACCAGTATTGTCTTGTGATCCAATTACTTTCTTACCCGAATGACCTGATACATTCATCAAGGTCATTATGTATATCAAACACCGTATGAAGATGCAGAGTATGAAAGAGATCCATAACATGCGGTTCTGGATTGGCAAACTTAAGTGAACCATAGTTATTACGAGCTGTTTTCATAATTGAAAGAAAACATCCGAAACCTGAACTATCAATATATTCAACACCTTTCAGATCTATTATTAATCTTGAATTTGAGTTATCCAATACCTTATTTATCCTGACTTTTATTTCCTCGGTAATAAGAGCATTAATTTTATTGACCTCAAAAGTTACAATATCAGTTTTGTCCCTTCTTTCAATTTTGATCATTCAGCTCACTTTTTAAGATTACTGACCATATCGTCCAGTTCAATAACTGCAGCTTTAGTCTCTTCTGAAAACCTGGTGATATACGATTCATATTTTTCTGTGAATTCGCTATTTAATGTTTCCAACTCAAATATCTTAAGCATAGCTGCCAGATCGTTCATTCCCATAATCGCTACAGATGATTTAGCCTTGTGTGCAAGTTGCCCAAGTGAAGTAAATTTTTTTTCTGCAAATAACGATCGCATCTCAAGAGAAATTTCAAAAATCTGCTCCCTGAATATATTGACAATCTCTCTTATTATTTCAGAATCTCCGCCTGAAACCGATTCAAGATATTCAGTATTAATGAATTTGTAATCCATATTACGGATGATTATGATTCTATTAGTATGTCATGTATATTAAACAAATGTAATGATATTTTTCTTTTGGATGAATTATTTGCCTGCTTTAGTAAAAAAGGGAAATAAGTGCTATTTTTATAGGGAGAAATTAACATCCTATGAAGAAGTCTCTGTATCCGATACTTTCAATGTTTCTGATTTTTACTTTAACTCTTGAGGCTCAGACTGATATTAGCATCAGGAAGAAAGATTTTAAAAAAGAAAAGGATGGACTTAAAGAAGCATGGAAACATGTTAAAGATGGTGATGCTTTCTTCGAGAATAAAGGAATATTCTATAGTGATGCTTATAATGAATACCTGAAAGCCAATGTCTATAATAATTCAAATCCCGAACTGAATTACAAAACGGGTGTTTCAGCCCTTTTTTCTGATAATAAGGAGAAATCAGCAGGGTTTTTACTGAAGGCTCTGGCTCAGAAAAACAATATTACGGATGACATTCTTTTTGTCACCGGAAGAGCTCTTCAATTTAGCGGAAATTATTCAGATGCAAAACAAAAGCTTGAAGAGTATCTGACAACAGACGGCAAAAAACCTAAAGGAAATATTGACCAGGCACAAAAGTGGATTGAAGAGTGCAGGTCAGCTCTGAGTCTTACTAAAGATACAATCCGTGTTGAAATTACGAATATCGGGGCAAACATAAACTCAAATTATGATGATTATTCTGAGCTTTTAACCAGTGACGGGAAAAATCTTTATTTTGCATCACGCCGTGAAATTCCGCAATCAAGTAATCATTTTAAAGATTCTAAGTTCGATGAGAATATTTTTTTCTCAGTCCTTAATTCAGGGAAATGGGCCATGGCTGTTCCGGCCGGAAAAGACCTTACAACAAAATTTTGTGAAACCCCCCTTTTTATCAATAGTACAAACGATAAACTTTTTATTTACACCGGATATGAGAATAATGGTGATATAAAAGTTTCATCAACAAATAAAAAGGGTATTTGGAGAGTTCCCGAGAAAATACCATTTAACATAAATACAGGTGGATCAGAGACTTCATTAGCATTCTCTCCCTCAGGAAACGAAATATACTTCGTTACAGATAAGGGTAAAGATGCCGCCGGGGGAAAGGATATCTATTACATTAAAAAGAATAAAAAAAGATGGTCTAAACCAGTCAATGCAGGAACTGTAATAAATACTCCATATGATGAGGAATCAGTTAGGTTTTCACAGAGTGGAGATACTTTATGGTTCAGCTCAAAAGGACATAGTACAATTGGAGGATTTGATCTCTTCTACAGTGTAAAAAACAAAGCAGGTGAATGGGATACAGTGAAAAATTTAGGTTTTCCTGTAAATACTGCCTGGGACGAATTATTCTATCATCCATCTCCAACAGATGACAGTTCATTTTTCTTTGTTTCAAACCGCAGCGGAGGCTTTGGGGGGTTTGATATTTATGAAGGAAGAATACTTCCTCCTTTGCCAGTTATTTTACCTGTTCCTGAACCAGAACAAGTACCGGAACCCGAACCTGTTCCGCCACCAAAACCTGATACAGTAATAATCCGCGATACTGTTAGGATAATTAACGAGGCTGAACCTGTTGTTATACAGGAAGTTAAACCTGAACTCCCTGCAGAATTGGTATTATTTCTTATTGGGAAAGTCAAAGATTCTGAAACAGGAGATCCGGTAATTGCAAAAATTGATATTATTGACCTTGGCAGTAACCTGGCTGTAGCCACTACTGCAAGCTCTGACGTGGATGGTAGTTACAGGATCAGGCTTCCGGCAAAAAAATCTTATATGGCAGATTTTAGAGGAAATGGTTTTTTATCTGAAATGAAACGTATAAATATCCCGGATACGTATACTGATGAGGTTTTTAAGCTCGATGTCTCATTGATCAAGGTCAAGGTAGGCAAGAAAGTTGTTTTAAACAATATTCTCTTCGAATCGGGAAAAGCAATACTTACACAAGGTTCATATGCGGAGATTGAGCGTCTTTTTGATATCCTTAAGGAGAATGCAAATATGAAGATTGAGATATCAGGTCATACCGATAAAACAGGAAGTGAACCTTTAAATTTTAAATTATCTGAAGATAGGGCAAAAACCGTTGTAGAATATCTGGTTGGGAAAGGAATCGTGAGATCTCGACTTGAGTATAAAGGTTTTGGTTCGCTTCAGCCAATTGATGTCAATACTACTCCTGCCGGAAGAGCAAAAAACCGGAGAGTTGAATTTAAGATTCTTGAATTCTGATTTTATGCTTTTTACATGACCAGGGTTTTTAATACATTATGGTTTTGTTTGAAATTCCATGGTGAATAGCAATTATTTTATAATAATTTATGAAGAATACTGCTTTTACAAGTTTCCATCAGGCATTAGGTGCCAAAATGGTTCCATTTGCCGGATACAATATGCCAATAGAATATACTGGAATAAGTGAAGAGCATATTGCGGTAAGGGAAAGGGTTGGTGTATTTGATGTCTCACACATGGGTGAATTCTGGGTTACAGGGCCTTCTGCTCAGGACTTTCTTCAATATATAACATCAAATGATGTTTCATTGCTATTTGACGGAAAGATACAATATTCATGTTTCCCTAATGGTAAAGGAGGTATAGTTGATGACTTACTTGTTTACAGGTATAATCAGGAAAAATACCTTCTTGTTGTTAATGCAGCTAATATTGAAAAGGACTGGAACTGGTGTATTGAAAATGCTGAAAAGTTTGGATTGAATATCGGCAAAGATCTTATTAATATATCAGATGATTATGCACAGATTGCTGTGCAAGGCCCATTGGCAATGAAGGCTATGCAGAAGCTAACTGATTCATCTGTTGAAGAAATGGAGTATTATACCTTTAAGGTGATCAATTTCGCAGGAATTAATAATGTTTTATTTTCGGCAACAGGTTATACAGGCGCAGGTGGCTGTGAAATATATGTAAGAAATGAAGATGGAGCAAAATTATGGAATGCTGTTTTTGAGGCAGGTGATGAGTACAATATAAAGCCAATCGGACTGGGAGCCAGAGATACTTTACGTCTGGAAATGGGATATTGTCTTTACGGCAATGATATAAACGATCATACTTCTCCTATAGAAGCGGGTCTGGGATGGATTACAAAGTTCACCGACAGGAAGGATTTCATTGATAAACCCCTTCTCCTTAAACAGAAGGAATTTGGCACAGAGAAAAGACTAAAAGGATTTGTTATGATCGACAGAGGTATACCCCGGCAACATTATGAGGTTGTGGACCAGTCAGGAGATGTTATTGGTGAGGTTACATCCGGAACAATGTCACCTATGATGAAACAGGGTATAGGATTGGCTTATCTTGCAAAAGGATATTGGAAGGCAGGTACAGAGATATTTATCAGGATTAGGAATAAGGACATTAAAGCAAAGATTGTAAATCTGCCAATCTATCAAAAAACTGATTAAATATTTTTTGTAAATTTTAGTTGTATAGGATCTTTTTGAATTATAGATAGTAAATCCGGGAATTACTAAAGTTGGTGACAAAACTTATTATTAGAAGGTTATTTAAAACACTATAGAAATTTTCGGAGATGTTAATCAGAAAACTTGATACCTGTTTCTCTCCTTCACTTTATGAAGCTGAAGAACACTTGAATTCTATTGTAGTTATAATTGATATTTTACGGGCAACATCTGCTATTTGCACTGCATTTGCAAATGGGGCACTATCTATTATCCCTGTTGCTGACATAGATGAAGCCAGGGCATACAAGAATAAAGGCTATCTTGTTGCTGCAGAGCGAGATGGATTGGTCCTTGACTTTGCTGATTTCGGAAACTCGCCTTTCAATTTTACACGCGAAAAAGTTGCAGGAAAAACAATTGTATACAGTACAACAAATGGCACTGGTATAATTAATATGGCTTCAGCAGCGGACACGATTGTTATTGGCTCTTTCCTGAACATCAGCGCTCTTTCAGAATGGATAGCCAGTCAGGAAAAAAATGTTGTATTATTTTGTGCAGGTTGGAAAAACAGGTTTAATTTAGAGGATGCTATTTGTGCAGGAGCAATTGCAGAAAGACTTATGGTAAAATACTTATATTCAACTAAATGTGATTCAACACTGGCAGCCATGGATCTATGGATGCTGGCAAAAAATGACCTTTCTGCATATATTGATAAGGTCGCACAGAGAACCCGGTTAAAGAATAAAGGTCTTGATGATTGCATTGAGTTTTGCTTAACAGCTGATTATACCAAAACAATACCTGTCTTAAAAAATGGGATTCTTGTTGATAAGTCTTTGTAAATTGAAAGTATTTGTTTTTACTTGTTTATCAGCAGATGCTATTATAATTATATTTTTGCCAATCTCAATAATAGGATTTAACTAATATTAATTGTAAAATAATCATCATGAAAAAACACAACTTTTACGCAGGACCTTCAATTTTGCCTCAATATACGATTGATAAGACAATTGAAGGTATTAAAGATTTTGCGGGAACAGGACTCTCGGTGTTGGAAATCTCTCACAGGAGCAAAGAATTTGTTGCTTGTATAAACAATTCAATGGCGCTTTTTAAAGAATTGCTTGATATCCCGTCAGGTTATCAGGTTTTGTTTCTTGGTGGTGGTGCCAGTATGCAGTTTGCTATGGTTCCAATGAACTTGATGGAAAAGAAAGCAGCATACCTTAATACCGGTGAATGGGCTGGCAAAGCTCTTAAGGAAGCAAAATTATTTGGAGAAGCAATAGAAGTTGCATCCTCCAAAGAGAAATTATTTAACTATATACCAAAAAATTATACTGTTCCTGAAGATGCTGATTATTTCCATATAACAACAAATAACACCATTTACGGAACTGAATTAAAAAAAGATCTGGATGTAAAAGTACCTCTTGTTGCGGATATGTCATCTGATATATTCAGCCGTCCGATTGATGTCTCGAAATATTCTCTCATTTATGGTGGAGCCCAGAAGAATCTGGCACCGGCTGGTGTGGCATTCGTTATTGTCAAAGAAGATGTGTTGGGTAAAGTTACCAGGCCGATTCCATCTATGCTTGATTACAGAGTTCACATTAAGGGAGAGTCAATGTATAATACTCCTCCTGTTTTTGCGGTTTTTGCTGCTCAGCAGACACTTATCTGGCTTAAGAACCTGGGAGGTGTCAGGGCAATACAGAAAATAAACATAGAAAAGGCGAAAATTCTTTATGATGAGATAGACAGAAACAAACTATTTAAAGCGACTATTTCTGACCCGGAAGATCGATCACTTATGAACATCTGTTTTATAATGGCCCCGGAATATAAAGAACTAGAAAAACCATTTGCAGATTTCGCCAAGTCAAAAGGAATGCTGGGTATTGAAGGGCATCGCTCTGTTGGTGGCTTTCGTGCTTCAACATATAACGCACTTCCAATGGAGAGCGTAGAAGCCCTTGTACGCGTAATGAAAGAGTTTGAAGCTAATAGCTGATTCGTGAGAATTTATTGTGCTTAACTCTGATCTGGTCTTAATTAGTTAAATAAAGAAGTATGAAAATCCTTGTTGCTACGGAAAAATCCTTTGCCCCGGCTGCTATTATGCAAATCCGTGGCGTGATAGAAGCAGCAGGTTATAAGCTTGCACTTCTTGAGAATTACAGGACTGTTCAGGAACTGATTACTTCCGTTTCTGATGCTGATGCATTGATAGTTCGGAGTGATCAGGTTACATCAGAAATTCTTGACTCTGCCAAAAAATTGAAAATAGTTGTCAGAGCTGGCGCAGGTTATGATAATATTGACCTTTCATCATGCACTGCAAATAAAGTAGTTGCAATGAATACTCCAGGGCAAAACTCCAATGCGGTTGCTGAACTTGCCTTCGGGATGATGCTTTATCATATACGACACGGATTCATCGGAATTTCAGGAAATGAACTCAGAAGTAAATCCCTTGGGATTCATGCTTTTGGAAATGTTGGAAGATTCGTTGCTGAAATTGCTAAGGGATTCGGAATGAAGGTATACGGTTTCGACCCGTTTGTAAAAGACGATGTTTTTACCTCTTTGAATATTCAGGTATGTAAAAGTTCCGAAGAACTCTATTCAAGATGTCAGTTCGTTTCACTTCATCTGCCGGCAAATGATGATACAAAAAAATCAATAACCTATACTTTGCTGAAAAGCATGCCTCACGATGCTGTACTTGTTAATACTGCTCGAAAAGAGATCATTGATGAAGAAGCACTTATAAGGGTTTTTGAAGAACGTCCTGATTTTTCATATCTATCTGATATTGAGCCTGATTGTAAATCAGTTTTTGAAGATAAATATACAGGCAGATATATATTTACTGCGAAAAAAATGGGAGCTCAGACCGAAGAAGCTAACACCAATTCAGGTGTCGCAGCTGCGAGGCAAATAGTAGATTTCTTCAAAACCGGAAACGAAAAATTTAGAATAAATAAGTAAAAACAATTATTGGCTAATGGCAGTAGTAAAACCATTCAGGGGATTAAGACCTCCCGGCAACATTGCTAAAGATCTTTCCTGCTTGCCTTATGATGTGATGAATACAAAAGAAGCCTTGTCTATGGCCAGGGGCAAAGAGTGTTCATTGCTGCATATAACACGCTCAGAAATAGATTTTCCAGGTGATTTTGATGCACATTCGGTTGAAGTCTATCGTAAATCGGTTGATAATTTCAGAAAATGGCAGAAAAATGGATGGCTGATCCAGGATGACCAGCCTCATTTTTATATCTATGCTCAGACTATGGAAGGGCGTACTCAGTATGGTATTGTAGGGTGTGCTTCTGTTGATGATTACCTAAATGGTGTTATCAAAAAACATGAACTTACAAGACCTGACAAAGAACAGGATAGGATGGTTCATGTCAGAGTTAATAATGCTAATATTGAACCGGTTTTTTTTACCTATCATGCTGTCAAAGAGATAGATGATATCGTTGAAAAAGTTACAAAGTCTGAGAAAGCAGAATACAATTTTATTTCAGATGATGGTTTTGGTCATCATTTCTGGGTTATCAGAAATTCTGCAACCAATGAACAGATAGAATCTCTATTTGCCACAAGAGTGCCTTTTACTTATGTAGCAGACGGGCATCATAGAACAGCTGCTGCTGCACTGGTTGGAAAAGAGAAACGTGATAGTAATCCTTCGCATACGGGAGACGAAGAATATAACTTTTTTCTGGCGGTTCATTTCCCTGATAATCAATTGAGAATTATTGATTACAACAGGACCGTCAGAGACCTTAATGGTCTTTCAAATGAAGATTTTATTTCAAGATTGAAAAATGGTTTTATAATTGAGGAAAAAGGGAACAGGATCTATAAACCTAAAAAATTACATAACTTCTCAATGTATCTTGAAGGAAAATGGTTCAGCCTTACTGCTAAAGATGGTACTTATAAAGACGACGACCCGATTGGAATTCTTGATGTAACTATTCTGACAAATCAAATCCTTTCCCCGATACTTGATATACAAGATCTCAGAAGGTCAAAAAGAATAGATTTCATTGGAGGTATAAGAGGACTCAAGGAACTCAAAAAGAGAGTTGCCAGTGGCGAAATGAAAGTAGCCTTTGCTCTCTTTCCTGTATCCCTGGACCAACTTATAAATATAGCTGATTCTGGAAATATTATGCCTCCAAAATCGACATGGTTTGAACCAAAGCTCAGAAGCGGGCTTGTGATTCACCTTCTTGAATAACTTTTAAGTGTAAATACGTCGATAAATAAGTATGTCAGATATTTCACAGAACTTAGATTTGATAAAAATTCAGATACCGGCTTCGGTTAAGCTTGTTGCTGTTTCCAAAACCAGACCTGTTGAAGATATCCTTGTTGCGTATAATTGTGGTTATAAATGTTTTGGAGAAAACAGGGTTCAGGAGCTACTGTCAAAAAAAGATGACTTGCCAGAAGATATTGAATGGCATATTATTGGTCATCTTCAATCCAATAAAGTGAAGCTGATCGCACCTTTCATCAGCATGATAGAGTCGGTGGACTCTTTCAAGTTATTATCAGTTATCAATAATGAGGCACATAAGGTTGGAAGGATTATTAACTGTCTGCTCCAGATACATATCGCAACGGAAGATACAAAGTTTGGGTTCAGTATTGAGGAAATTTTAAGTATGGTTCATTCAGAGGAATTTTTGAGTCTTAATTCAGTAAGAATATGCGGTTTAATGGGGATGTCAACATTCACGGATAATGAAGATCAGATCAGAAAAGAATTCCGGTTTCTGAAAGAGTGTTTTTTCAATTTAAAGAATAATTCTTTTTCCGGCAAACCTGAATTTTGCGAAATTTCGATGGGTATGTCAGGGGATTTTAAAATTGCTATTCAGGAAGGAAGCACAATTATAAGAATAGGAAGTCTTATATTTGGAGACAGAAAACAGACTAAAAGTATTTAATATGGGAAAACTTACGACAAAATATTTAGGGTTTAATCTTAATACTCCTCTTATTGTCAGCAGCAGTCGTCTTACATCAACACTTGAGAACCTTAAAACAGCTGAGGATAGTGGAGCAGGTGCTGTTGTATTAAAATCTTTGTTTGAGGAGCAGATCAACCAGCACATAAGTATTGTTCCTTCTTTGCCTGGTTTTCCTGAAGCTGATGATTATATTTCATCCTATACACGATCTCATTCGGTAGATGAATATCTTGACCTTATAAGATCTGCCAAAGAATCACTTTCTATTCCCGTAATTGCAAGTATTAACTGTTATTCGTCTGAAGGATGGATCGGGTTTGCAAAAAATATTGCCGATGCAGGAGCTGATGCAATTGAAATTAATGTCTTTTTTATGCCTCTCGACAGGAAGAAATCATCCTCCGAATCTGAAAAGATATATCTTGATCTGATTGAAGAACTTAAGAAAGCGATAAATATCCCAATTGCTATAAAGATTGGCTTCAGATTCTCTAATATATTATATATGATTGATCAGTTCTATATGAGAGGAATTGACGGAGTTGTTATGTTCAACAGGTTCTATGAACCTGATATTGATATTAAAAATCTGGAAATAGTACCGGCATCAGTTTTTAGTGATGAGAATGAAATGCGCTACGTGCTCAGATCAGTCGCAATGGCAAGCAGTCAGGATTTAAAAATTGATATTTCAGCTTCTACCGGTGTACAAAATGGGGGGGATGCAGTAAAGTACATTCTTGCGGGAGCTAATTCTGTGCAGGTATGTTCTGTTCTTTACAAAAAAGGTGTTCATTTTCTGAAAACCATGAACTTACAGATAGGAGAGTGGATGGATAAAAAAGGTATTGGCAGTGTCGATGAATTCAGAGGTAAACTAAATTGGAACAACTATGAAAAGCCTGTGGTCTTTGAAAGAACACAGTTTATGAAATATTTTTCATCAGTAGATTAGCACATTCTACCTATTATAATGAATGAGTATTATCTTAATTTTTTAATTCTCAAGTATTGAAATTAGCTCAGGAATAAGGGCTGATCTATCATCCACATTCAGGATGGGACTCTCTTTAAGTATTCCGATTAATTTAACTTTCTTTTCCCTGCTGATCTTTTCAATCGATTCTGAGATTACTGTAATACATTCAATGGCAGTTGCATAGTCTGCCTTTAGGAATATTTCGAAAAAATTATCTGTATACTCTGAAAAATCCATCCCTGACTGCCAGCATGCAGATACCAGCATACACATCGTATCATCTTTCCATTTTTTTTGTATAATAGCTATTAATTCAGGTTTCACTGACTTATCCTTGAGATCATTCATGAAATTCTCAATCGCTTTTTTAATTGACCAATCATCACTTTTATCAAAGAGAGAAGTCAGTAATCCGATAACACCTTCAAATGGTTCTTCATTCCTTAATGATTCAATTGTCTGGGATACTATAATTTTATTACTGTTATTCAGGAGCAGCTCAAGCTCTTTTATTCTCTTTTGCGATTTAATCATTCTAAAATATTTTTCAACAAAGTTAGAAATAGCATCAATTACATAAAGCAGTTTTTGAAAAATAAAAATAATATACTAATTTAGTCGTCAATTAGATTTGACAATTAAATATTTAGACCATGAATAAAATTTTAAAAATCGGTTCAGGGATTTTAATAGCAATAATGCTATTTACCATTCTGCTCTCCAGTTGCAAATCGGGTGGAGGTCAGGCTCAAAAGGAGGAAATATCTGCTGAGCCACTTAAGGATAATTCAGCTGTAATGCAAGATATTAAGCAGGCAGAAAAAATTTTTCAGGCATTGCCATCTCCTCTTGAGTCAGCAATGCTTATCAAATCAGCTGGTGCCAGGTTTGAAGAATCATACCTTAATCCTGTAAAAAATGTAAATCGCTATGTTACAAATAAGAGCATGGCTCTTAATCTTGGCATTTATACCTGCGATCTTAGCTTTGCCAGTTTGTATGAGCAAACACAACTTATTATTGATTACATGAATGCTGCAAAAAAAATGGCCGATGGACTTGGAATTCTTAAAGCTATAGAGCAGGAGCAGATTGATAAACTTGAAGAGAACATTAATAATAGTGACGTAATAATGGAGATTGTCTCTGAGACTTTCCTCAACTCAAATTCATATCTTGAAGAAAACGGGCAGCCAGCAATTGCTGCAATGGTCCTTGTTGGTGGCTGGATAGAAGGGTTATATATTTCAACTCAACTGGTTGATATGAAAGATTTTAATGGTAATAAACTGGTTGGACGAATAATAGATCAGAAATTATCTATAGATATTCTTTTTAATCTGCTTAATGGGAGTAAAGGTAATCCTGCTGTTGATGAACTATTATTACAGGTTACCAAACTGAGAACCGTCTTTGATAAAATTAAGCTGATTACCACTCCTATAAGGCCTGAATTTGATAAAGCATCAAATACAACTGTATTAAAATCAGAAGTTAAAACAGATATGACGCCGGAGATTTTCAAAGAACTTGCGGCCACAGTTTCAGAGATTAGAGCAACATTTGTAAATTAATAAACATTATGAGAATAATTAGAATAATTCCGATCCTTGCATTACTTTTTATTGCCTCAGATTTTAATGTCAATGCTCAATGCAAGGCTTTTGCAAAAAAGGAATGTCTTCCGGAACTTGGAAACTATACACATGACGGGAATTTTCATGCTGCCGTACTTGTTGAGGGTGAAGAAGCTGAACTTTATAAAACATTTTACTCCGACATGGATTACAGGGTAGCAATAATAGGGGAAAGTAAACTTCCTTCTGTTGAGTTTAAAATCCTCGATGCTAACAAAAATGTTCTTTATTCAAATAAAGATGCTAATTATGCTAAAACCTGGGATTTCAAACTTCAATCCAGTCAGCAATTGAAACTGGTTGTGAAAGTATCATCATTTAATAAATCAGGTGATATCCCAGCCAGTGGTTGTGTTGCTATTATGTTTGGATTTAAGATGAAAAAATAAATCCCTGATAATTTTACACTATTAAACGGATAATATTTGAGATTAGCATGAGATTGCCTTAGGCGAGCTAGCAAAGCTCGGTTCTTCACTACGCTCAGGATCTTGTGTTTTTAGTCGGACTCTACTGATAATTTTGTTATAATATCAGTTTTGATGTGAGGTATCTTCCTGTAAATGATTTTTTGCATTTTATCAGGTCTTCAGGCTTTCCTTCAAAAACAATATATCCTCCATCTTCTCCACCTTCCGGTCCAAGATCAATAACCCAGTCTGCACTCTTTATGACTTCCATATTGTGCTCAATCAGGATTACTGAGTGACCATGGTCAACCAGTGCATTAATTGATTTGAGTAATTTGTTGATATCATGAAAATGCAGACCTGTTGTCGGCTCGTCAAATATGAATAGTATATGTCCGTTTATACGCTCCTGACTGAGAAAATAAGCAAGCTTGACACGTTGACTCTCTCCTCCCGACAGAGTACTTGATGACTGTCCCATTTTAATATACCCCAGGCCTACATCAGAAAGAGGCTTTAGTTTTTCAATTATTCTTTTTTCGTTTTTACCGGGGTGACTGCTGAACAGGTCAATCGCTTCATCTATTGTCATTTCAAGCATATCATAGATATTCTTGCCATTATATTTAACTTCAAGGATATCCCTTCGGAATCGCATTCCTTTACAATTTTCACATGTAAGTTCAACATCAGCCATAAATTGCATTTCTACTCTTATTACACCTTCACCCTGACACTCTTCACATCTGCCGCCTTCAATGTTAAAGGAAAAATGGGATGCTTTGTAATTGTTCTGAACAGAGGCTTGTAATTCGGAATAAAGTTTTCTTATTTCATCATATGCTTTAAGATATGTTACCGGATTTGACCTGCTTGATCTGCCTATCGGATTCTGGTCTACAAGCTCAATTCCAGTTAAACCCGAAAAATCACCTTTAATTTCTCTGAATTGCCCGGGTTTTAGATTATTTCCATTGATACGGTTAGCCAGAATTTTATATAGTATATCTGTTACCAGACTCGATTTACCTGAACCACTTACACCTGTAACTGCAGTTATAGTATGCAAAGGAAATTTAACATCCAGATTCTTAAGATTGTTTTCCCGTGCTCCTTTGATTTCAATAAAACTATTCCACTTTCTCCTTATCCCGGGTATAGGTACATTTAATCTTCCACTCAGATATCCTGCTGTGAGGGATTTGTTAGATTGCGAAATATCAAATGGTCCTTGAAAAACAACCTCACCTCCAAGCCTTCCTGCTTCAGGCCCCATATCAATAATTTCATCAGCAGCTCTGATAATCTCTTCTTCATGTTCTACAACTATCACAGAGTTTCCAATATCCCGTAGTTCTTTAAGTACTTTGATAAGTAGATTCGTATCACGGGGATGTAACCCTATGCTGGGTTCGTCAAGGATATACATTGAACCAACAAGGCTGCTGCCAAGTGATGCGGACAAATTAATGCGTTGAGATTCACCACCTGAAAGTGTTGATGATACTCTGTCCAAAGTAAGATACTTTAAACCTACGTCAATTATTATTCTTAAACGCGTGGTGATCTCAGTAATGAGCCTTTCTGCAATTATTTTATCAACAGGATCAAGATCAATATTATTGAAAAAAACGTATAATTTATGTATTGGAATAGATACTAACTCCTGAATAGTTTTTCCTGAAACCCTGACATAACCAGCTTCTTTCCTGAGTCTTGATCCATTGCATTCAGGGCAGATAGTCTTACCCCTGTACCTGCTTAATAATACCCTGTACTGAATCTTGAATTTTTTCTCTTCAAGATGAGCAAAAAATCGGGTTAATCCATAAAAGTATTTATTCCCTTGCCATACTAATCTTTTTTGTTCCTCAGTAAGCTGATAATAGGGCTTATGTATTGGAAAATCAAAGAGTGCAGCATTATTAATAAGTCGTTCTTTCCATTTCTTCATCGTTTCACCTTTCCAGCAGGCTATTGCATCTTCATATAAGGAAAGGTTCTGGTCGGGGATGACAAGATTTTCATCTATACCGATGATCTTGCTATACCCTTCGCATACAGGACATGCCCCGATGGGATTATTAAAACTGAAGAGGTATTCTGACGGCTCAATAAATGAAATGCCATCCTCTTCAAATTTATTCGAGAAATTTTCCCGGATAATCTTGTTATTATCCAGTATGGCTACCTGACAATAACCTTTACCTGTCTGGAAAGCTGTCTGAGCTGAATCAGCTGCCCGGCTGAAACTATCACTTGTATGACTTATGACCAGCCTGTCAATTACAATATTAAGATTTTTACATTTTTTGAAACCTGAAACAGATTCCGGATCATCAATTTTAATTATCTCCCCTTCATACTCAATCCTGTTAAATCCCTGTTTTGTAATGAATTCAAAATATTCTGAAATTTCAGTATTAGCTGGAATTTCACATGGAGATGTTATAATTACTTTTGTGCCTTCATCTAGAGAAGCTAGAAAAGTAATCAGGTCATCAACACTATGCTTTTTTACCTCCCTCCCTGAAATGGGGGAATATGTTCGACCAATCCTTGAAAAAAGCAGGCGGAGATAATCATAAATTTCAGTTGATGTGCCTACAGTTGAACGGGGATTGCGTGAATTGACCTTTTGTTCAATTGCTATTGCAGGAGGAATGCCATTAATAAAGTCAACCTCAGGTTTATTCATTCTTCCCAGAAATTGTCGAGCGTAAGCTGACAAGCTTTCTACATACCTTCTTTGTCCTTCAGCATATATAGTATCGAAAGCAAGAGACGATTTTCCTGACCCTGATACACCTGTGATAACGATTAGTTTATTCCTTGGAATTTTAAGGGAGATATTTCTCAGATTATGTACCCTTGCCCCCTTAATTTCGATATTTCCATCCATTTCAGATACTTTCCGGTCGTGTTAAAATTCAGTTAAAATCCAAAAGTAATACTTTCAGATTAAAAAAAATTGCTTTCTTTGTATTACATATAAAGTTAAACAGGGAGGACGGCCTATAGAAAAACTCTACTCTTAGTAACTAAAAAGAGTGAGGTATGAAAAAAATTATTTCCGATTATGAGCTGATTACCAGGTTCATAAAAGGTGAACAGCCGTGCTTTGAGCAACTAATCCACCGACATAAAAACAAAGTTTTCGCCTATATAAACCTTTATATACGCGATCAGGCTCTTGCCGAAGACTTGTTTCAGGATACTTTTCTGAAGGTTATTCAGTCTGTTAAAGCCGGAAAATATTATGATAACGGGAAATTTCTTTCCTGGGTAATGCGAATTGCTCATAATCTGATAATTGACCATTTTCGCAGGGTAAAGCAGATGAATACTATATCAAATGATGATTATGAATCAGATCTTTTCAACTCAAAAAAGTTTTCTGATTCAAATGTTGAAGATGATATGATAAACAGGCAAATCCTTAAAGATGTCAGAAAGATGATTAGCCTGCTCCCTGACGACCAGAGAGAAGTTGTTATCCTTCGACATTATGCCGGTTTGAGTTTTAAGGAAATTGCCGACATTACCAACGTTAGTATAAATACAGCACTTGGCAGAATGCGTTATGCCCTGATAAATATGAGGAAAATAATGAATGAGAAAAAAATCAGTCTCACTTTGAATTAATATTACGAAGATTGAATTGCAAAGACATAGAATATTTAACAAGAAGCTATTAAAATCAGAAAATTAATAACGCAGGTAAAGATTGAACTGAGATAAAGATACTAAAATATCTGGCAAACTGTTGATTGTTATATGTTTGTATTACTGAATGGATATTGAAATAAAAGTGTAAAGAACTCAAAATTTTTAATATTTATACAATAAAAAATCCCACTGGACGTTTTCAGATAAACTGAAAAAATGAAGCCTATGGGATCAACTTCTACTCCTTTTATTAAATATGCCCAGATTAAAGTTGAAGATGTAGACATTTATGAGGATGCATTCGGATTATACTTTGATTTAGGTGATGAGCTTAAATCTCTTCGTCAGTTGAACGTAGTGCCGGGAAAAGCACTAACAAGGCGACTGATTGAAAGAGTCAGAAAGCAGCAATAGTTTAGTCAGACTCACCATTTACTGGTTTAAAAAATAGATGGAATGGCATGCAGCTATGCCTGCAGTTTCTGTTCTCAACCGGCTGTTTCCAAGGTGAACCGCGTTAAAACCATGCTTTGCTGCATTTTTTATCTCTTCATCACTGAAATCACCTTCAGGTCCGATGAGGATAACTGCATTTTCATCTTTTAAGCAGACTTCTGAAATTTTATTTCTTTTCATTGAATCATTGCAGTGGGCGATCATACGAATGGCTTTCAATTCACTGATAATAAAGTCATTGAAAAGACATGGAGGGTTCAAAACGGTTATATTAGCTTTGAGTGACTGCTTCATTGCTGAAACGATAAGATTTTTTACTCTTTCAGTTTTTATTCCGGGTTTCTCAGTATTCCTGCATATGAGGGGAGTTATTTCATCTATACCTATTTCAACACTTTTTTCAACAAACCATTCAAACCGTTCGGGATTCTTTAAAGGAGAGATTGCAATGTGAAGTTTGTAATTTCGTTTTTCGAAATCTCTGAGGATTCCCGTAATATTTATACTGCACTTTTTGGGGTTGGGATCACTGATTATTCCTTCGTAGAGATTTCCTCGTCCGTCAATTAGTCTGACACAAGTTCCCCTGGTCATTCGCAATACCCTGATTATATGTTTTGACTCGTTTTCATCCAGGGTGTAATTTTCGGATCTGATTTCAGGAGCATAAAATATCTGCATGGAATTCTGTTTACGCAAAATTATTTAAATATGACTAATTTTGATACTTCTTTTATATTTCTTTATATTCCTTGATTCATTTATAACTTGTGGTCAGTTTATGCGATGAAAAGTAAGGCAATCTTAAGACTGCTTTTAAATTTTAGTATTCGAAAATATGAAAATTGGTATATTGTCAGATACACATGGTTGGTTACATCCAAGGCTTTTTGATCATTTTGCTGAATGTGATGAAATCTGGCATGCCGGAGATATTGGTAATATTGAAACTGCCGATAGTTTAGAAGCTTTCAGGCCATTAAAGGCAGTTCATGGAAATATTGATAATACTGCAGTAAGGCAGGTGTATGGAGAACATCTTATTTTTAAAGTCGAAGAAATAAAGGTTTATCTCACTCATATAGGAGGATCTCCGGTTCAGTACGACAGGCGAGTCAGACAAATGATTATTGATAATTCTCCTGATATCTTTATCTGTGGGCATTCGCATATTGCGAAAGTAATGCACGACAAAAGAAACAGATTATTATTTATCAATCCGGGAGCAGCAGGTTATAAAGGTTTTCATAATATAATGACTATCATCAGGTTTCAGATTGATGGCAAAAATATTCATGATCTGGAACTGATTGAACTTGGGGAGCGAAGTAAAGCAATTATCTTATGACTGGTTCGGTATCAGCGTTATCACTGGTCATTCTGCGCAAGAATTTTCCAAGTCTGTCCTCAACAGCTATCATATATGAATATGGGACCCTCACTGAAGAGTCAGGATGTTTTCTGTCATTGGCTTTTGCTGTGGCAATTATTGTATTAAAATTATTGTTTCCTGCCTGAGCCATCATTACTCCAGGGAAATATGAGAAATAGTACCATGTTGATTCATCAGCTTTGAGGTAAATATCAACTACGTCGCCTGACCGTCTTCTTTGGATTTCAATATATCCGTCAACATAAACATTAACAGGTTGTTGTCCGATAAAACCTATCCCGATTTTTCCTGTCGACCTGAAAGAAGATGAAAATGTATTCCAGTAGAGATTTACATCATTAAGCAAAAGTTCGTAATTGAATTCATTTGGCAGGTTTCTTGAAGATCCAAACAGATTGATTTCATCCTTTATCTGATTTGCAGATTCGACACCTACTATATCCTTCATACCCTTATTATTGAGATCGGAATTAAGATTAACCGGTTTAAGTGTAGGCATCATCCTTATTTCATCACTCATCACTTTCAGGGCATCAGGAGAAAAATGAAAGTCGAAAGCAAGGATAGCCTGCATTGTAACCCTTCCTGAATCAATTGTATGAATATATTTCCCTGCACTTTGCATTTTTAGCAGGTTAAAATTTGTTCCGAAATTAAGCTTTCCTTCACCTGACATTATACAAAAGTTTTTGTCAAATGCTACTAATTCACCATGAAGAGTCTGGTCGGACAGCTTTGCAAGTGAAGTTATTAGATACCTGCTTTTAGCCTTTTCATAATAAAGATAACCTTGTGAATTTATCAGTGCAACATCTGTCCATGATTTCTGTGCTGACATGAATGCTCCATAGATATGTGCTGAATCAATATTCAGAAATGAACCCGAGAAGATCAGGTTATCGTTCATATCCCTGGGTTTTTCTGCTACAGGTATCATTATATTTTTGGGATCTATCAGACCTTTGAATTTGATATTGTAGCTTTTTATGCCACTGCAATTATGTATTATTCCGGCTGATCCTGTATATGAGAGAAAATCTTTTCTGGAAGAAAGAGTAACGTCACCTGTATATGAAAATGCCGGACTGAGCATAAAATTTTGAGTGACAGGAATGTAGCCTTTCGCTGTAGTGGTCAGAGTATCAACCATCAGCTCCGGAAATTTTATTTGTTGTATCTCATTATTTTCATCCTTGTAATCATAAATAGCACTTCCTGTATACCTTTTTGTTGATTCGATATCGATTGTTGCCGTATGAAGTAAATGCTTGTTGTTAAGTGCTAAAGTAGCATTTTGCATTTGCTTGATTTTAGCTCTTCTGTTGATGACAATTTTTCCGTTTTCAGGCTGGATAAGCGCATCTGCAATGTGAATATAATTGATGTTGGTAGCCTCAATATACTCTTCATCAAGATGATAGCTACCTTTCCAAGATGAAAAGGCAACAGTGTCACTTAAGCTATTTGTTGCAAAGAAAGTTGGTTTATCCAGTTTTGAAAATTCTAATTTTAATAGTTTATCAGGTGTCAATAATGGTGCCTCTGATTTCCCTTTTTGTTCCATATTCAGGATTCTGCTTGACATATTATATGTAAAATCAGTCATTGTACATATATATTGCATCTCAGGGAATTTTACAGTTGATGAATCAGTATTAAGATGGAAATTTGTCATCCGCAGGTCGAAGTTGATATCCGTTTTTACATTATCCGCTATGAAAGAATATCCATCAGAGGAAGGCGATTTAAGATTAAAGACAGCAGTATCTGACCTGATTGAATTTGAGGTAAAACTGAATAGATTTGAAGTTAGTCTTGAATCTGTTGTATTTATTATACCTGTACCATTCAATATTGAAGGTGTTAATTTCAGGCTTCCATCGAGATTCGTCCCATTATTGAACATTTCAAATCTTTTTCCATCACTATTTGTTGCGAACCATTCATTTTTTAATGTCATCCACTTAATTGAGACATCTTTGCTGTTCAAGTCTGGGAACAAGCCCCTTTCATCTTTTCGGATATCAAAAGTTGATGCTTGAGTCAGCATGGAATCGGGGTAAAGTTTAAACTCTTCAGATGCTGTAACTGATGTCAGATGGTTTAATTTACCGGATCCTATAAGACCCTTGTTGCTCATACTCAGATTATCATAGAGTTTCCCTTTTTCACCATATAGATCAATTCCTGCCTCAGGTATAGTCATATTAAAGCCAAGGGAGTTATTTTCCTGAATCGTCAGGTACTGTTGCATCGGTTTAAGAATTTTACCGGCAAAAAACTCTCCTTTTAGATTCATGTCTTCAATTGAATAATGGTCAATATTTTCATAAGTAAATGGATCAATTTTGAAGTAGAAATCTCCTTGTTTATAAATCCCTTCCAATCCTGGGATCTTGTCATAAAAGATATATGAGAATGTTACAGCATTTATTATGGGATATTGCCTGAGGCTTTTTAGTCCGGATTTATTATTTGGATTATCGATATAGAGTTCAGCCGTACCAAGTTGAATAAGGTTATTTACATCATTAACAACTGCATTTCCAAATGCATCTTTTTTATCGGTTTCAACCGCTATTTTTATTGAATCAATTTTCTGAAGTCTTATCTTGAAAGTGTCATAACTGAATGAGAATTTTTTCCCAAAAACTGTAAAGAGCCCCGCTTCAACCACTCCGTCAAATTGAATACTTCTGTTCTTGCCAATTACCAGTTGCTTGTTATAAGGAAAAATTGCAACACGTTGTGAATCACTCAGAAAAACGCCTTTTACTCCATTAACTTGTAATCTGTTATTTGTAAGATCAAGTATTGCGTTATCGAGAGGAGAAGTTGTTTCACTAAAAATATTTAATACATCATAATCTTTTCTTTTTGCATATGAATCAAGAAAGTCATGAGTTTTTTTCTTAATTGTCACTTCATTATTTGCCCGGTCATAAAATACAAATCCTTTATTTGCCAAATCTATGCATAATCCTGTCACTGACTCTGCAGGCTTACTTAGCCATCTTGCAAATTCTGTTACCGGAAATGTTTCGGAATAATAGTATTCAGCAAATTTTACAAGTCTGTTTAATGGATGGTATTCATCTAGCCCCATCAATTTTAAGAAATATCCTGCATTGAAGAATGAGTTAGATTCGAATAGAGCTTGTCCCAAAGCTGCCCCTCTTGCCCGTGAAAGAATTATTTTTGATTCATCCATATCCCACGATAAATATTCAAAATACATATCGAGTTTATGAAATGAATTAAAATAGGGACTTTTAGAAACAGGGTTACTTGTCCTGAACAGGTTTAATTGCCTGGTTTCAGCATTAAACGAAAAACCAAGGTTTGAATGATAAATGGAATCTTTATCAAGGTAGAGTGATATTGAAGCCTCCTGGCTATTTAAACCTGTTTTAGAAAATAGGAATTCGCCCGATGCAATCTTTAAAAAAAGAGTATCATTTCTCGTTAGGGTTATTTGAGCTGGTTCAAATTTTGTACCGGTACCTTTGACAACAGCTCCTTCAAAAGTCATCCCACCCTTATATGAGACACCTTTATAAAAATTTGTTATCTTAAATTGCTTTGTATTTGTTTCAAAACGAGGATAATTGGCTCTATCAGGAGTAATAAAACTGGTTGTCTGGTCTGTCAGCTTTCCAGATACCGGGTTCTCAAAATAAATTTTATGAGTAAGTAATACGGAATCAGCAGTAAAACTGTTTTTGGTTGTGTTGAGGGAATAATTAATGAGATGAGCAAATACATCTTCCCGTGAAAACCCCGCCTTTTCCCAGGTTACTATACCCTTTGAGCCTCTGAATTGTTGTAATTCAGGGAAAAACTTGCCTGTTGCATGATAGATTTCGGTGCTATCCTTCTGAGAATAACATGTGAGGGTTGCGTCAGATATCTCTACGTAAAATAGAGTATCAAGTTTATATTTCAGATTCTTACCCTTTATTTTCCAGGTAACACTTCCAGATTTTGACATTACATTTTCTTTAATTAATGAACTTGTGTTAAGAAAATACTTGTCAATAATATCATTGGAATACCTGTCACTGGAGATAGATTTACTTAATCCTGCAAGCCAGTTGTTGAAAAAAAGGTTGTCACCTTTGTATTCATTAAAGTCACACAGGGTTTTAAGGAAATTATAAAAGTGTGGGACAGGCCTTATCTGCCTTTTGGCTAGTTGGTTGGATAGTTCAATAATTTTTACCTTATGCTGATTATCAAATGTAGTACTATCCCACGTTCCTAAAAAGTTATTCAATTTTGTCTTTTGTTCTTCGTTCAGGTTAGAACCCATAAAAAGAGTTAATTCATCTCTGAACTTTTGAGGATCACCAGAAAAAGCTGATTTTGTCTGGGAATACAAATGGAATGGCATCAGCAATTCCATTTGTATTATAAAACCCAGACAGATCAGATTTTTTAACATTTGTATGCTTTTAAGCTGTTAAAGTGCTTCTACTATTGCAACAAAATCCTCTTTTTTAAGTGCGGCACCTCCAATGAGGCCGCCATCTACATCTGGTTTTGAAAATATTTCGGCAGCATTGGATGGTTTACAGCTTCCACCATACAGGATAGGGATATTTTTTGCACAATCATTACCATATTTTTCTTTTACAAGACCACGTATATACTTATGCATCTCCTGTGCTTGCTCCGGAGTGGCTGTCAGACCGGTTCCAATAGCCCATACAGGTTCATAGGCTAAAACGATATTATTCATCTCTTCTGCGGAGAGAGTGAATAATCCTTCCTCAAGTTGTCGCTTTACTATGATGAAATGTTTTCCTTCCTCCCTCTCTTTTTTAACTTCTCCACAACAGAATATTACTTTCAATCCGCTGTTCAATGCAAGTAGTGTCTTTTTATTTAGAAGTTTGTCATCTTCATAATAATAAGATCTTCTTTCGGAATGTCCGATAATTACATATTCTGCACCGGTACTTTTTACCATCCATGCTGATACTTCTCCAGTATAAGCTCCGGAAGCTTCTGATGCACAGTTTTGAGCACCAAGAGCAATTCTCCCATGTTTTAATTTTTCAGCAGCACCAGCGAGATGAATAAATGGCGTGCATAAAATAACTTGTGTTTTTCCTGAAGGTTTTTCTTTAAAGTACTTGTCTATTGATCCCGCAAATTTCAGTCCCTCTTCCAGATTCATATTCATCTTCCAGTTTCCTGCAACAATTTTCTTTCTCATAAAATGAAGTTTTTAAATGTGTTTAGTCTCTTTCTATAAATTAGTAACTCATAATTTTAAAGAATAGTAAATATAATTATAAATGGTATTATTTTTCTATCTGAACATTACAAGACTTATTTTCAACTATTGTGCCAAGGATTTTCTCGGCAGGAGGGATATTAGCCCATGACCATTTTTTTATTATTGTTCCGTTTCTTATTAAAATATATCCCGGATTTGCCCTCATCATTGTCTTAAGGGTTGTCTCATCCATCAGACAGAACTGAAGGCCGTTGTCAAATTTCTTTGCCTCCACAGAACCTGATGCAGTGAGAATATAAAAATTAACAGAGCTATTCCTGAGTTCATGCCCTATTTCAAAACCTTTGATGAGTTGATCATGATCTGCATCCTGAATTTTTTTTGCAATCATCAGAACGGAATATCCTGTATCAGAAAGAACCTTTTCTGTAATATCCATATTATTCAGATCAGTTATTATAAAATCATGTATTGGAGGCTTGTAACCTTTTTTAATAAGCTTTGATTTTTGTTCAACAAATATCCAGGAAGTGTCATCGGCAGGATAATTATCAAGGGTGAATTCCTTCTCGACCCCATTTTTTTTATAGATAAAGGTAGTACTGTATTCATCAGACGGAACACCATCAGGAATGATCATATTTCCCGGTATGTTTACGCCCGTTTTGTATGGAAGGAAGTCAATAACAGGCAAATATCTAAGATTAAAAAATGAAAAAAGAACAAAAATAAAGGCAGCAAAAATTATTATACTCCATTCTGTTAATATTTTAGAGTCTGGATAGGTTTCTTTTTTATTTATCAGAAGAGGAATAATAAGTAATAATAAGATAATATTCTTTCCAAATGTCTGCCAGTTAGTAAGATGAATCGCGTCACCAAAACAACCACAATCTGAAACAGGGTTTGATAATGCGAGTACAAAAGTCAGAGGAGTGAAAATCAGCATCAGGATGAAAACTCCCAGGATTCCTGACTTTTGTCTGATACCTGTCAGAACTGAAAAACCTGCAATAAATTCAGCTGTGCACAATAAAATTGCAAGGGGGAGACTCAAAAAAGCAAAAAATTCAATATGGAATGCCTGGAAATAATCCTGGAATTTATATGCGGATCCAAGAGGATCAATTGCTTTTACAATTCCTGAGAAGATAAAAAGTATACCTATTATTATTCTGCAGATAAGTCTAAAAAACTTCATTTATTTCGTTTTTGGGATGATTAGCTCTTTTAAGTGGTCAAATATTATTTCCTGTGGAAGCATCGCCCCCTTCTTATCGCTGCAATCAAGAACTGCAAGTCTTTTGTCGGTGGCAGCTACCTTTAAGTATATATCTCTTACTTTTTTCTGAAAAGTCAGACTCTCCTCATGAATGTCGCGGTTGCCATTCAAATATGTTCGATCATTGCCGGTACGGGAAGCTGCAAGTTTTTTTTCAGTAAATGAAAATGGAACATCCAAGAAAATATTAATGTCAGGTTTTGGTATGGAAAAGTGAAGAAACTCAAGGGAAATAATCCAATTCATAAGTTTTTTCTGATCCTGTTCTTCGTTCAGCTTTGCACATTGATATGCAATGTTTGAGTAAGTGTATCTGTCAAGAAGGACAATTGTACCTTCTTTAAGCCAATTCCGGATCTGATCAGCTGCATCTTTCCTGTCACCGGCATAAAGCATCGCTACAAGATAAGGATCAACCATCTTAAGTGAACCAAACTCACCTCTGAGGAATCTTCCGATAAGGTCACCAAAATAGGGAGCATCGGTTCTGGGGAAATGCATATACTCACATTTGTATCCTGTTTGAAGGAAATAATCTTTTAACAGTCTGATCTGTGTTGATTTACCTGCTCCATCAAGTCCTTCAATGACAAAAAGTTTCATATACTATGTTTCAGAAAGTACAAATATACTTACAGAGGTCCAAAGTTAAAAGAGTATGAGCAGTTTAATTCGAGCTAAAAGGATTCTAAAATTGGGGTTATTACAAAAAGTATTAATTTCGAAAGTCCAAAAATAATTATTATGCTTTATAAGCAGCAATATATTAATTTAAAGGGAACACTTCTTGACCTTTCGATACCGAAAGTAATGGGAATTATTAATATTACGCCAGACTCATACTATCAGGGCAGCAGATTCAATTCAGAAACTGAAATTATAAAAGCTGCAGTCCGGATGATAGAAGAGGGAGCTGATATTCTTGATATAGGGGGGTATTCATCACGTCCCGGGGCAATTAATATTACTGCTGATGAAGAGAAAAAGAGGGTATTGAAAGGAATTAAGTTCATAACAAGAGAACTGCCTGACTCTTTAGTTTCAGTCGATACATTCAGGGCGGATATAGCTATGGAAGCTGTAAATGAATGCGGAGCCTGTATGATAAATGATATTTCGGGTGGGGAAGGTGATATAAATATGTTCAAAACAGTCGAGAAACTAAATGTTCCGTATGTAATAATGCATATGAAGGGTAATCCGCGGACAATGCAGAATAATCCGGTTTATGACGATATTGTTGCCGATATCCTTAAGTGGTTAGGGGATAGATTATTCTTGTTGCACTCCGCCGGAGTGAAGGATATTATAATTGATCCTGGTTTTGGATTTGGAAAAACTATAGATCATAACTTTGAATTGCTTAACAGGATTGGTGAGTTTTCAATAGCAGGAGTGCCTGTCATGGTTGGCATTTCACGAAAATCAATGATTTGGAAAACACTGAATATTATACCTGATGAAGCACTTAATGGTACTTCAGTTTTAAATGCTGTTGCCCTCATGAACGGAGCTGACATATTACGTGTTCATGATGTTAAGGAAGCAGTTCAGGCTATAAGACTTATTGAGAAAATAAAAGATTTTGACCGAAGTAAAAAGCTTTAAGAGAAAATATTTATCATGCTTATCCCGATAACAATCTTTGATGCAATTGATATTGTTCTTGTTGCAATAATATTCTTCCAGGTTTACAGGTTAATCAGAGGTACAGCAGCATTCAGTATCTTTATTGCGATTTTTTTTATCTATATGTTCTGGCTTATAGTCAAAGCTCTTCATATGGAACTCCTCACCGCTTTACTTGGGCAGGTTACAGGTGTTGGGGTAATAGCTCTGATAATTGTTTTTCAGCAGGAAGTAAGAAGATTCCTTCTGGTATTGGGTAACAGGTATATTACCAGCAGCAGGTTTTCGATCAGGAAATTGTTCACTACAGGCAATGATGAAAAGAGTAGTCTCAGGGAAGCTGAGGAAATAGTGAGGGCAACAGAATCAATGGCTTCAAAAAAAATAGGAGCACTAATTGTAATAGGCAGGCAGAGCAATCTCGATATTTACACTGAGGGCGGTGAAATATTAAAGGCAGAGATCAGTGCTGAGCTTCTCGAAACTATTTTTTTCAAAAATACTCCTTTACATGATGGAGCAGTACTGATTGAATTCGGGAAAATTATGGCGGCACGTTGCCCTTTGCCCATAACTGATCAGGTATCTTTGCCTTCAAAATTCGGAATGCGACACAGAGCTGCCATCGGGATTTCTGAGAATACTGATGCTCTGGTTATTGTCGTTTCAGAAGAATCAGGTGAAATATCAATTGTAAGCGAAGGTAAGGCAAAAATAAACATCAGCCCTAATGAACTAAGAAAGATATTGTTACGGGAAAAGATCTGATTTTATTACAAAAGGATTCAGACCATTTTAAAATAATTCTTAAATTTGGATTATAGCGTTCTTCTGTCTGGTTAATCTTTTTAAAATGAGATCAAAATTTCTTAGATTAAATACCCGGGATTTTATTAAGGGCATGATTGTCACGGTTATCTGCACCATTATAACAGGCATTTACCAGTTAATTGTTAACGGAGGGAACATTAACTGTATTACACTCAAACCTGTTTTTATAGCAGCTGTAGGATCGGCATTATCATATCTTACCAAGAACCTTCTTACAAATTCGAAAGGAGAATTCATGAATTCAGAGAAAGAGTAACAAATTGGTCATAATGGAACGGAAATTTTATGACATTCATTACCATCTTTTCGACCTGAGCCATCCGAATCTCCTTGCCTTTCTTTATCGTGATGAACTGTTTGATGAAAATACTATTAGAAGATTATTTAAGAAGCTTCCATTTCTGACAAAAATTCTACCTGTCTGGTTAATTTTTCTTTTCCCGGGTAAAATTGTAAAAGTTTTAAAGAAGTTATTGAAACATGATGCCGGAAATTTCCGTAACCTTCTATCGGTAATGGAGAGCTCTGTTGAATATCATTTCCTGTATATTGAATACTTCCTTTTAAATGAAAAACAATTCTTTGGTAAAGCTTTTGAAGGAAAATTCGACAAATTCGTAATATGTCCACTGTTAATTGATTTTGGGTACAAAAATCTTAAAAACAGTGATTGCTTTTACAATCTCCCACCTTCAAAGCCTGTCACCAACCAAGTTATTGATCTTTTTAATTCAATTTGGTTTTATTATAACTTTGACATAATTCCTCATCCTGAAAAGTCCGGTAGACTAAAAATAATTCCAACTGCAATTACAAAGGATAAGAAGTTGTTTGAAATTTATCCATTTCTCGGATTAAATACTCAAAACTACGATTTACCTGAAATGGTTGAATTATTTGATAAGTATTTCAGAGGTTATGAGACTGATACACCGATAAGCAGACAAAAGAAACTGTATAACAAACTGGGAACTGTCAGAATCAATATTGAAGATATGTTTTCCAGAAATAGTATAAAGACAGATATTGACTATTTTACTTATTTATTTGCGGGTATTAAGTTGTACCCTCCTTTAGGATTCGATCCCTGGCCTGCAGATAATAAATCCGAATTGGATAAGGTTAAATTTCTTTATAGTGAATGTATCAGACTAAAACTGCCTCTGACAGTACATTGCAGTGATGGCGGCTTTAAAACATCACCTGATGCCGCAATATTCACTGATCCTTCCGAAAAGTGGAAGGAGGTTATTTCAAATCCTCAGTACAGGGAACTCAGGATAAACTTCTCTCATCTGGGTAACCAGTCTGGAGGAGATAATAAATGGCTGGCAACAATATTAAGTTACATCGAAGAATATGGGAACATCTATTCCGACTGTTCAAGCCTGACTCCTGATGCTGAAGATTATATTATGGTTAATAGAATAATGACAAAAAGAACAGAAGAAAGATTACTTTTCGGCTCTGACTTCCTTATCAATCTCCTTTGGTCCCGGTCTTATAATGAATATATTTTGAATTTTATAAAAACACCTCATCTGAATGAAAGGCAAAAGGAGCTGATCAGCGAGATTAATCCTCAAAAATTCCTGTTTGGATAATTCAATACAGAATTCAAAATTAATTTATTTTAAATAATGTAAGTGATTCTGCATCTTTGATATATATCAGATTTCCCGCTATTACAGGAAAAGCATAGACAGGTGTCTCAGAGACTTTGTAGATGGCTACTTCTGAATAGGCTTTTGAGTCAGGTTTAAATACAATCAGTTTTCCGGTACTTGGCAATCCAATAATTACTGAACCGCAATCGACAATTGTAGCAAAATCACTATTTAAGGTTTCATCACCCCAAACTTTTTTCCCATTCGAAGAATCAAGACAATAAATTCTTTTCTGATCAGAATAACCGTAAAGAAATCCATTAATAAGTATGGGAGTATTCCATTTTCCACCAGTTTCTGTATTTACCCATAACTCTTCTGTTGTAAACTTTTTTCCCTGGTATGTAACTTTAATTGCTTTTGTACCTGTGCCCTGCCCGGTGTAATATATGACCTGTCCATTAATATATGGACTGGCAGAGTTATAGAACCGTTGCTGAGGCGGTGTTGCTATTTGCCATAAAAGCTTTCCATCTGTCAGGTTTAGTGCAATAAGGTTTTTTTCAGTCTGAACAATTACATGCTTTTTTCTGTCAACTTTCATAATGGAGGGTGAAGCATAGGCAGGTCCGTCTCCTTTCCATTTCCATTTTTCCTTACCGGTCATTATGTCAATTGCTATTACCTGACCATTGTCCTTTGTTCCGGTATGAGCAATGCAGATATTGTCAGCAACAAGTGGCGACATGCCAGAAAAGAACTGAGGAACTGCATTAATAGGATTTTCTATTCGCCAAATAATCTTTCCTGTTGAGGCGTCAAGGCATGAAAGTATCCCTGATACTCCGAAAGTTACAATTTTACCCGCAGAAACTACGGGGGTGCTTCTGGGTCCGGGATGAGATCCCGCAGCTCCTGTGACGGGAGAAGCAGGATATGAATCTTTCCAAAGTTCTTTACCAGATGAAGCATCAAGACATAAAACAACTTCATCATTACCCTGACGAGTATGTAGATAAATCTTGCTGCCAACCAGGACAGGTGTTGCATCACCAGTTCCAACTGTAACTTTCCATTGCTGAGATAAGTCAGCAGGCCAGAATTCAGGAACTTTGAAACCTGTAACTTTACTGTCGCGGTTTATGCCACGGAATTGTGGCCAGTTCTGAGAGTAGAGATGACTAGTACTGATCAGTGAAAACAGAAATAGCCTGAAACAAAAATGTAATATCCTGGTTTTCATGGTTTCTCTTTAGATTTCAATTTTTACTTCAGTAAATTTATGAGTTTCCACTTAATATAAAATCAAATTTGTAATAAAAAGGATTCATCTTTTAATTTTTCAGGGAAGGATAATTTCAATAATGTCATTTGTTGTCATTTATAAAATGGTTGTAAGAAATCAATACTAAATAAGAATTCTCTTAGGTTCAGAATCATGAGAGAATTATCGTCAGATTTTTAATTGAGATGAATCTCAAATTTATTATCAAGGTTAATTGAGATTATTGAAGAACTTTATCTGTTCTTTTCCTGTATTATTCATGATCACCGATACTCAATTTTAATAATTTAATCAGTTAACGGATATTTTAAGTCAAATTTTTTTAATTTTAACCTGATATTATTTTGAGATTATGAGATTTTGTCCGGAAGTTTTAATCTTATATTATGTGACCTTAAACAAGTAATTTTAAACTAATGAGAAATTTATTATTAAAAATTATGGTATTAACAGGCTTTTTAGGTTTTTTCGGTTGCAAAAGTTCAACCGATCCCTCACAATGGAGCAGCAAACAGGTTGATAAATGGTTTGAAAAAGGTGAATGGCTGAATGGATGGAAGGTTAAACCAGATCTATCTGTTAACAGGAAAGTATTCGCTGTTTCTTATTTTAAAAATAAAGAGAGGTGGGATAAAGCCTTCTCTTTTTTAAAAAATAATGATCTGCAGAAACTTGAATTAAAGAGATATGATATTGATGGAGATAATGTTTATGCTCCAGTTAGTGAGTATCTTTCTAAAACTGAAGAAAATCCAAGCTATGAGGTGCATCGTAAATATATTGATATTCAGTATATTATAAATGGCAGAGAGATAATTGGTCACGCACCAATTTCGATGAAAAAAGACATTTTGGTACCTTATGACGAATCAAAGGATTATGAACTTATGAGTGTCAATAGTGGGGTCAGTTTAAAAGCGGCACCTGACAGGTTTTTTATCTTTTTCCCAGACGATGCACATAGTCCGGGCCTGAAAGACGGAGAGAACTCCCAGGTTAGGAAAGTTGTTGTCAAAGTAAAAGTTGATTAAACAAGTCTGCTTTTTGCTAACCTGACGAGAGGAAATAAATTTCATTTATTTATTTCATTTCATTCTGCAATCATTAATAGGTGTAAATGATACTATTACTTAAATATCCGCTGAACATTATTTAAGTTCAATGGTTATTCTAATGTATTGAATTTTTCGGATGACAACATTATGTGATCTAGCTGAAGGAGAAGAGGGGATAATACTGAAGATCAAGGGAAGAGGTCTGTTCAGGCAACGTCTGGTTGAGATGGGATTTGTTGTCGGGAAAAAGATTGAAGTAATAAAAAAAGCGCCTCTTCGCGACCCTGTTGAATATAAGATAATGGGCTATCATGTTTCGCTGAGAAACAGTGAAGCGTTGCTCATTGAAGTTGCCAAAGGAAATGTGCGGGAGTTTTCTCAAACTTCAAATGGTACTCTTCTCAGTGAGGATGAAAACGTTTCATGGATAGAAAAGAGTAAAAATATCCAGGTTGCCCTTGTTGGAAATCCAAATTCAGGTAAAACAACTCTCTTCAACTATGCCTCGGGTTCAAGAGAAAAAGTAGGTAATTATGCCGGTGTTACAGTTGACTCAAAAGAGGCCCGTTACAGGCAATCGGGGTATACTTTTTCGATAGTTGATCTTCCCGGGACCTATTCGCTTAAAAGTTACTCACCGGAAGAGATCTATCTGAGAAATTTTATATTTGATAATAAGCCGGATATTGTTGTAAACATAGTTGACGCTTCGAATCTCGAAAGAAATCTTTACCTGACAACCCAGCTGATCGATATGGGTATACAGGTAATTATTGCACTTAATATGTTTGATGAGTTTGAGAGGAAGGGTGATACTCTTGATAGTAATTCGCTGGGTAAACTTCTCGGAATTCCCATAATACCTACAGTAAGCTCTAAGGGAAAAGGTATTAAAAATCTCTTTGATAAGATCATTGAAGTATATGAGAACTGTGAGCCTACAGTTAGGCATATTCATATCAATTATGGAACTGAGATTGAAAACTCGATATGTACAATTCAATCAAAAATAAAAATTGAAGAGAACAGGTATTTTACGAATATTGTGTCGGCACGATACCTTGCTATCGAACTGCTTGAGAACGACAGTGAATTCTCCAAAAGCATAACAAGGTGTGTTAATTCCTCCGAAATTATACTGACTGCTTCAAAAGAGATTGAAAGATTAGGGAAATTATACTCTGAACCTGTTGAGAGTGTGATTACCGACTTGAGGTATGGATTTATCTCAGGTGCTCTGAAGGAGACACTTAAATTAAGTAAAACGGAACTACTCAGGAAAACTAAAGTCATTGATAACTATTTAACAAATAAGTATCTCGGAATTCCAATTTTTATTTCAATAATGTGGCTTACTTTTTACAGCACCTTCAAGCTTGGTGGCTATCCTAAATTGTGGCTCGAGATTGGTATTGGAAAGCTGTCAGAATTGGCATTAATGGCCATATCTCCAGGTATTATCAGAGATTTTCTGGTAGATGGGATAATAAGCGGAGTAGGGGGGGTTATTGTATTTCTGCCGAATATTTTAATTCTCTTTTTGTTTATATCGTTCATGGAAGATACCGGATATATGGCAAGGGCAGTATTCATCATGGATAAATTAATGCATAAGATAGGTCTACATGGGAAGTCGTTCATTCCTCTTTTTATGGGTTTTGGATGTAATGTGCCTGCTATTATGGCTACACGCATTATAGAGAGCCGGCGCGACAGGCTGATTACAATGTTGATAACACCTTTCATGTCATGTAGTGCCAGACTACCTGTATACATATTATTCATAAGTGCATTTTTCGCTAAGAACCAGGGTTCTGTATTGTTTCTGCTTTACTTCCTTGGTGCCCTATTCGCTATACTCTCTGCGTTGCTTCTTAAGAAATTCTTTTTTAAAAGAAAAGAGATTCCTTTTGTGATGGAATTACCTCCGTACCGATTTCCGACTGGCCGGAGTATAATTAAACATGTCTGGTTCAAAACCGGGTTATATTTGAAAAAAATAGGAGGTGTAATCCTTCTGGCTTCAATAATTGTATGGGTACTGGCAAATTTTCCGCGAAATGTCAAGTATACAATGGATTATGATAGAGAGATTAAAAAAGTTACAGACATGTTTAATGAAAAGTCTGAAATTTTGATTTATGGTCCTCCTGAACAGAATTTACATTTCCTGAATCAAAAAGATACTGCAATATCATTGCTATTACTTAAAAAAAGAACCGAGCAGCAAAAAAATTCCTTTATGGGTATGATTGGACAAGCTATTGAACCTGTAATGAGTCCTCTGGGATTTGACTGGCGTCTGAGTGTTAGTATTTTATCTGGCATTGCGGCAAAGGAAGTTGTAGTCAGTACATTGGGAATACTCTACCAGGCAGATAATAAATCAGGTCAGAACTCACTTGTTCAAAAGATCCAGCAACAAAAAGACTCTTCAGGAAGAAATAGCTTCACTCCCCTTATTGCATTTTCTTTTATGCTATTTATTCTGACATATTTCCCCTGCATAGGTGTTATAACTGCAATCAGCAGGGAATCGGGAAGCTGGAAATGGGCTGCGTTTACTGTAGTTTATACTACATCTATTGCCTGGATTCTCTCATTTGCAGTATATCAGATTGGTAGCCTTATCCTTGTCTGATCGATCAGATATTTAATTTATTACTTTGTATTTTTTAAGTATCTCTGATGAATTCATCATGAAATCCATATATTGAGTTCGATGAAATGGTAACTTGTTTTCTGAATTTTTCTTTGATAGCTTCCCTTTAAAACTTTCGATAGTGTTATAACCCTTAGAGTCCATCCATGTTTCAATCTCCTTAAGCATTGAACCGATAACTTCAATCTGATTAACATAAAGAGTACTTACTATTTGTACAGAGTCAGCACCTGCGAGAATCATTTTTATTACATCATCCCCACTGAATATTCCTGTATTTGCACATATTGAACCTGATGTATTCCCATAGAGCAGACCAGCAAATCTTAAAGGCATCCTGTTATCTTCAGCATTACTCAGATTGTAAGGGAATAGAAATTGTTCCTGATAAGTATCAATGTCTGGTTGAAATAGCCGGTTAAATAACACAAAAGCATCAGCACCTGCTTTATCAAGTTCAGATATATAATTTAACGGATTAGAATAATATGGACTAAGTTTAACTGATATTGGGATACTTATAGCTGACCTGACTTCTTTTAAGGTTTTGATTTGCTTTTTCTCTATTTCATTATCTTTATTATCATAATTATCAGGTAAATAATAGAAATTTAGTTCTATTCCATCAACTCCAGTTTCTTCGATTTTCCGGGCGTATTCAATCCATGTTTCATTACTGAGGGCATTAAGACTTGCAAAAACAGGAATAGTAACAGAATCTTTTGCTTTTTTTAAATTTAGAAGAAGTTCCATCAATGAGGAATTCTCAGGCTTGTAATCAGGAAAGATTGTTACCATCTCTGCACTACGTTCTGCATATTCATTTTTACGCTCGTAATAATCAAGGTTTTCCAGCTGAACCTGCTCTTCGAATATTGATTTGTAAACAATGGCAGCAGCACCTGCACTTTCCATTCTTTTCAAATTGGCAGGATTTGTAACCAGATCATTAGCTCCCACAATTATTGGGTTTTTAAGCTCTATACCCATATACCTTGTTCTTAAGTTTGCCATGTCATTAATTTTTGAGTTTTTAATAATGTTACTGCTTCTGTTTATCCTTTGGCAGGTATAATATTTGAGTTATAATTCATGGTTAAATAACAATTCCTGACGAAAAATGTTTAATTATCGTGTAACTATTTAGTGATAACAAAGTAGGATATCCTTACAGGAAAAATCCTCTGTAAAAATTCTCCGCCTCTAAAATGCATTGGAACAGAATATTGAAAACATAATTTTTGTTGAGCTAAGATGGCTTAAGTGAAGCGAAGAACCAAGCTTTGCGAGCTCGCCGGAGGCAATCTCATTCTAATTTCAAATATTATCCGTTTGATAATGTTAATAAAACTTAAATTATTTTAGATTTTAACATAATATAATCAAATTATATATTTTTATGAGCTGATTCTGAAAATACCAGATTTGTCCTTTTCGAAAATTTGGGAAAAATGAAGAAAAAATTTAAAAATAAAGATTTAGCCATACGGTTAGGATTATCAGGTACTTTAGTCTCTCTTGTACTTAATAATAAAGCCGATCAGCATGGAATCAGAAAAGAGACACAGGAGAAGGTCCTCTCACTTGCCAGGCAGATGGGCTATTTTGATTTACTGAATGAAAAGGATGAAATATCACCGGTTGAGGAAAAACCGGGAGTTTTAGGGATGATTGTTCCTGCGATCAATGATTCATTTGTTTGTGAAATTTCTCCTTTTTTGCAGAAAACATTTGCAAAAATCGGAGTTGGTTTCTCAATTGTTACCAAGGATCCTGATGATCAGAGATATGATCGTATGATAAGTGCTTTTAAAAAATTTTATAGTGGTTTGATACTTGTTAAAAGTGCTGCTGATGAACATACTATTAGAACTCTTAAGGCCACAGATTATCCATTCATCCTGCTTGAAAAAAATGTCAGAACATTAAGATTGAATATTGTATGTACCGATACTGCTGCCGGCGCTGATATGGTAGCCAATCATATTGGGAAACTGGGATATAAAAATGTTTTAATTGTAGCTGATAAAGATTCGGTAAATGAAGATATGCAATTGATTCAGGAAATAAAGGATTCATTAAGCAAGACACATGGATCAAACAAACCTTCTGTTATTGAAGTAGGAAAAACTATGGCAGATAGTGAAATTGACTTTATCCAGCTTCAAAACTTTCTCCGCCCACCATACAGTGTTGAAATTTTAATAGTATTGCATTCACATACTGTTTACCCTTTAATGGCATTTCTCATTAAAAAGAAATTAAGGGTTCCGCAGGATATAGCTTTGATATCAATGGAGGAAGGAGCAGGATTTGACCTTATGTTCCCTTCCGTTACCTGTTTAAGGAAACCCTTCTCCTCAATGGCTCTTAAAGTGGCTAATATGATTTGGTCTGAAGTTAAAAATGATGGTAAGGGGAAATTTAAAAGACAGGTAAACCTGATGCCTGAACTTGTTATTAGAAACTCATCAGGTATATTTTAGATCATTATCCGCAATACTGACAATAAATAAATAAATATCAGTGTAATTGTTAACTGAAAAATATAAATATTTGTCAGTATAAATTAATGGATTAAGACCACAATGAACTTTCTGATTCTTTTAGTTTCTTTGATTTTCCTCATGTTCGTCGCATATCGTGGCTATAGTGTGATCCTGTTTGCCCCAATTGCTGCACTCCTTGCTGTATTTATGACTGATCCATCTCTTGTTGCTCCAATGTATTCAAGTGTATTTATGGTGAAGATGGTAGATTTTATCAGAAACTATTTTCCGGTTTTTTTATTAGGGTCCATATTTGGCAAAGTCATTGAGCTATCAGGATTCTCTAAATCAATTGCCTCAGTTGTGATAGATTTCCTTGGTAATAAACGTGCAATTCTTTCAATTGTCCTGGTGTGTGCAATACTGACGTATGGTGGGGTATCGCTTTTTGTTGTTGTCTTTGCGGTCTATCCGTTTGCTGCAGAATTATTCAAGGCAAGTAAAATCCCAAAACGATTGATTCCAGGTGCTATTGCTCTTGGTGCATTTACCTTTACAATGGATGCATTGCCTGGAACACCACAGATTCAAAATATTATTCCAACGACATTCTTCAATACTAATACATGGGCTGCACCCTGGCTTGGCCTTTTCGGTGGTATATTCATATTGGTTTTAGGACTTATTTATCTAAACTATGTCAGGAGAAAGGCAGAAAAAGCCGGGGAAGGATATGGTGGAAATCTTGTCAATGAACCTGAAACT
Source organism: uncultured Rikenellaceae bacterium (assembly GCA_964639725.1). Lineage (GTDB taxonomy): Bacteria > Bacteroidota > Bacteroidia > Bacteroidales > VadinHA17 > LD21. Next base: position 76,454 of record CAZXFB010000006.1, on the reverse strand, counting down.
TTTAAAAGTCATAACCTTGCAAATCCATGGATAGCCGTTTTACCACTTGTTGTTGTGGGTGTTATGAATAAAGTATTTACCTCAGCTATCCCTCTCTACTATGGCAAAACACATACAATGAATCTTGCAGCATCAGCGAACTCCATAAATACCGATGTAACCAAGCTTGTTGCTATTTGGGCAGTTGAGGCTGCATTGATACTTGGTATTCTTACCATCCTCTTATTTGCTTTTAAACCTGTTATCTCAAAATTTGCTGAAGGTAGCAAATCCGCTGTATCTGGTGCTCTCCTTGCCTCACTAAATACAGCCTCTGAATATGGCTTTGGTGCAGTAATAGCTTCATTGCCAGGTTTTTATATGATTGCTGATGCATTAAAGTCCATTCCTAATCCTTTATTGAATGAGGCAATTTCAGTTACAACTTTGTCAGGTATAACAGGCTCTGCTTCAGGAGGAATGAGCATTGCCCTGGCAGCAATGGCTAACACTTTTATTGATAATGCAAATGCTGCAGGTATTAGTATGGAAGTTCTTCACAGGGTTGCTGCAATGGCATCTGGTGGGATGGATACACTTCCTCACAATGGTGCTGTTATTACCCTGCTGGCTGTTACAGGTCTCACTCATCGTCAGTCTTATAAAGATATTTTCGCAATCACTGTCATTAAAACTTGTGCTGTATTTTTTATTATTGCTATTTACAACCTTACCGGCATTTTTTAGAAGATTTATGTTCCCTAGAGTTGATAACTCATAAGTTTACTTCATCAAGTAAAGGTTTTCAATCTGAAATTTTCGAAATTGTTTTTAACTCATTACCTGTAAAAATTAAAAAAAATTGTATTTTTAAACAGATGCTATTTTTAACTAATGCTATGACAGGTTTTAGCTTATGAAAAATGAAATTGTTATTGCAAGTGCTTGCAGAACACCAATAGGATGTTTTGGAGGATCGTTTGCTGGTTTTAGTGCAGCAAGTTTAGGGAAGGTGGTAATTGAGGAGGCTCTAAAACGGGCTGGGGTTGAAGCGGGGATGGTTGATGAAGTATATTTAGGTTGTGTGCTTCAGGCTGGTTTGGGACAAAACATTTCAAGGCAATCCTCTATAATGGCAGGAATTCCAGTAGAAGTTCCTGCTATGACTGTAAACATGGTTTGTGGATCGGGATTGAAAACAGTTTGTCTTGCTGCTCAATCAATAATATCAGGTGATGGTGATATTATTGTTGCCGGGGGTACAGAAAATATGAGTCAGTCACCATATCTATTTAAGGAGATGAGATGGGGATCCAAAATGGGAGATGTAAAGTGTGTTGATTCAATGATAAATGATGCACTTACCGACACATTCAATCAGTATCACATGGGAATAACTGCTGAAAATATTGCAGAGCGATATGCAATCACAAGGCAGGAGCAGGATATCTTTGCTGCAATGAGTCAGCAAAGAGCTGAGATGGCACAAACTCAAGGCTTTTTCAGAGATGAAATCATACCGGTCAGGATAGAACTTAAAAAAAATGAATCACAGATAATTCATCAGGATGAATATATCCGATATGGAACAACAGCAGAAAAACTCTCTTCACTTCGCCCGGCATTTAAAAAGGATGGAACTGTTACTGCAGGTAATGCTTCAGGAATAAATGATGGAGCAGCTGCATTGGTAATTATGTCGGGTAGGAAAGCTAAAGAGCTGGGGATAAAACCAATGGCTAAGATAATATCTTATGCTTCAGCAGGTGTTGATCCCTCAATTATGGGTATGGGACCTGTAAATTCTTCTATTAAAGCCCTCCGGAAAGCTAATCTTTCAATTTCAGATATCGGACTGGTTGAAGCAAATGAGGCTTTTGCAGTTCAGTCAATAGCTGTCTCAAGAGAGCTGGGACTTGATATTGAAAGAGTCAATGTAAATGGAGGAGCAATAGCCCTTGGTCATCCGGTTGGTGCAAGTGGTGCACGTATTCTTGTAACGTTGGTTTATGAGATGTACAGAAGAAAAGAACGATATGGAATGGCTACTCTTTGTGTTGGAGGAGGCATGGGTGTATCAGTTATTCTGGAAAAAGAGGACAGCATATGAAGGTAAAATTTCTGAGTGCACAGGAAGCTGTAAAACAAATTACTTCAGGTACAACATTGGTAACTGACGGTTTTGTTGGAGGTGCCTTCCCTGAGGAACTTGCTTCTGAACTTGAAAAGCGATTTCTTGAAACCGGTAGTCCAAGAGATATTACACTTGTTTATTGCGCAGGACAGGGCGATGGAGGTAACAGGGGACTGAATCATTTGGGTTATGAGGGACTTTTAAAAAGGATTATCGGAGGTCATTGGGGATTGGTTCCAAAAATCCAGAAACTGGCAGTTGAGAACAAGGTGGAGGCTTATAACCTGCCTCAGGGAGTCCTGTCTCAGCTTTTCAGAGATATTGCTGCCCATAAACCTGGCGTCATTACTCACGTTGGACTGGAGACATTTGTCGATCCCAGGTTAGACGGAGGTAAACTTAATCCGCTTACAACAGAGAATATTGTGAAATTAATATCAATAGATGGAAATGAGTACCTCTTCTATAAATCTTTTCCTGTACATTTTGCTTTGCTTCGTGGAACTTATGCTGATGAAAATGGTAATGTGACAATGGAAAAGGAAGGTTTTAGCGTTGAAGTGCTTTCTATTGCAGCAGCTTGCAAAAATTCAGGAGGTAAGGTTATCGTTCAGGTTGAAAAGGTTGTAAAAGCAGGTACACTAGATCCGAAACTTGTTAAAATACCCGGAATATATGTTGATACAATTGTCGCTGTATCAAAACCTGAATATCATATGCAGACCTTCGGAGAACAAAATAATCCCTCATATAGCGGTGAGATAAAAATACCTACAGGCTTATTGGGAAAGTTGGAACTAAGTGAAAGAAAAATAATCTGCAGACGAGCATCACTCGAACTTAAAGATGATTCTATTGTTAACCTCGGCATAGGAATGCCTGAGGGTATCTCTGCAGTTGAAAATGAGGAAGGAAATGCCGGTCGTTATGTACTTACTGTTGAAGCCGGACCTATTGGCGGTGTTCCTGCTTCAGGACTCAGTTTTGGTTGTTCCGCAAATCCACAGGCAATAATTGACCAGCCATACCAGTTTGATTTCTACCATGGAGGTGGACTTGATTCAGCATTTCTGGGACTTGCCCAGGTTGACGCGCATGGCAATATTAACGTAAGCAGATTTGGGAATAGAATACCTGGCTGCGGAGGCTTTATTGATATTACTCAGAATGCAGGAGAAGTGGTTTTTTGTGGTACTTTTACCACATCAGGTCTTGAAGTGGCTGTTGAAAATGGCCAGCTGAGAATATTAAAAGAGGGTAAGGTTAAAAAATTTGTTAAAAAAGTGGAACAAATTACTTTCAGTGGACATTTTGCAAAAAGGAATAATCAAAGAGTGTTGTATATAACAGAAAGAGCCGTTTTTGAACTCTCAAAGGAAGGATTGATACTTATTGAAATAGCACCTGGCATCAACCTGCAAAAGGATATCCTTGACCAGATGGATTTCATGCCAATTATGCCGGATAAGATTAAAGAGATGGACCATAGGCTTTTCAGAGAAGAAAAAATGAGTTGTATCTTTTAGGATGGGATTCCGGAATCACGTTGTGGCAAAGAAAATACCATCTGTTCGAAATAATCGGTTTTAACAATTAATGATAAAAGACGGCAGTTTATGGAAACAATAGGTGTAGTGGGAGCTGGAACAATGGGGTGTGGCATAGCACAGGTTTTTCTGGAGCGAGATTATTCAGTTATTCTAACTGATCAGAATGAACAGCAAATAAAAAAAGGGATCTCCATTCTGAATAAGAACCTCGATAGAAGTGTGGAAAAAGGAAAGATTAGGTCTGATGCAAAAAGTCATATTTTGGGAAACCTGACTACATCTGTTGATTTAACGGCTTTAAGTCAATGTCCACTTGTAATCGAAGCTGTAAGTGAAGATATAAATATGAAAAAGAGTATCTTCAGCCAACTAGATAAAATTTGCCCTGCAGGTTCAATATTTGCTTCAAATACTTCCTCCTTAAGTATTACGGAAATTTCATTAGCTACTAACCGGCCGGAAAATGTTATCGGGATGCATTTTTTTTATCCAGCCCAGGTTTTGCAATTGGTCGAAATAATTAAAGGATTGAAAACCTCCGAAGTAACCTTTGAGATGATCAGAAATTATTCATTATCTGTTGGAAAAACCCCGATTATGGTTCAGGAATCTCCTGGATTTATTGTGAACCGCCTCCTGATTCCAATGATTAATGAAGCAATATGTGTTTATGCCGAAGGTATTGCAAATGCATCTGAGATAGATAATGCAATGAAATTAGGAGCAAATCATCCTATTGGCCCTCTTGCACTTGCCGATCTTATAGGATTGGATATCGTTCTTGCCATAATGGAAAACCTTCATAAGGAGATGGGAGATGATAAATACAGGCCTCATCCTGTTCTGAAAAAAATGGTAAGAGGCGGATTGATTGGGAAAAAGGCAAAGTCAGGTTTTTTCAATTATTAAATTTAAATATGTTCCGAAAATTTTATAGGTTACAATATGAGGCTTCTCAATAAGATCTGTATAATAACTGGTGCTGCAAGGGGAATAGGAAAGGCAACAGCCCTGAAATTTGCACAAAATGGTGCAAAAGTGATAATCTGCGACCTCGATGATAAGGCTGTAAATGATACAGTTACTGAATTGTCAGTATTTAGTGAAGCCAAAGGATTTATTGTAGATGTAACAAAACCTGATGATATCAGGAAAATGGTAGATGAAGTAGTTAAAATATTCGGTCGGATAGATGTGCTGGTCAATAATGCAGGTATTACTGATGATGCTCAACTTGTAAAAATGACTTATGATCAGTTCGATAGAGTAATAGATGTTAACCTGAAGGGAACCTTTAACTGTACAAAAGAAGTTGCATTGGCAATGATTCAGAATGGTAAGGGTAAGGTAATTAACACTTCATCGGTGGTTGGTATATTTGGAAATTTTGGACAAACAAATTATGCGGCTTCAAAATCTGGTGTAATTGGTATGACTAAATCCTGGGCTAAGGAACTTGGACGTAAGAATATAACCGTTAATGCAGTTGCACCAGGTTTCATTCTTACTGAGATGACAAATAAAATGCCTGAGAATATTCTTGAAATAATGAAGGAAAAAAGTCCCTTAAAAAGGTTAGGAAAACCTGAGGATGTTGCAAATGTCATTCTGTTTTTGGCATCAGATGAATCTGATTTTATTCATGGTGCTGTGATCAGTGTTGATGGAGGTGTGGTACTTTAAAATAAAACTAATAATATATAATATTGATATATAGTATAATTTTTGATATGGATGGGGTGCTGTTTGACAGTGAGCCTCTTCATATCAGTTTTGAACAGTTGTTATTTGAAAGATTGAATATAAAACTCTCTGAAAAGCAAAAAAACACACTCATAGGTCTTGGAGACTATAAGGTATGGGCGATGTTGAAAGAATCCTTCAACCTTACTGAATCTTTAGAGCAGTTATTAATAAATGACAGAAGGGAGCGGATCAGTTATTTTATGAATAATGAAGTCATTATTATGCCTGGAGCCAAAAAACTCCTTGAAAGGCTAAATAAAAATGGACTCAGGCTGGCACTTGCTTCTTCTTCACAAATGGACCTTATTGATCTGAACCTGGAACGTGCAGGGTTTAAACATTTTTTTGAGGTCGTCGTAAGTAACGATATGGTAGCTAGTGGCAAACCGGATCCGGACATATTTCTTTATGCAGCTGAACGGTTGAAAGTTTCTCCTCAGAACTGTCTTGTAATTGAAGACTCTGAAAATGGTGTGAAGGCTGCCAAATCAGCAGGAATGAGATGTATTGCGTTTACAAACAATTCACTTTTTAATCAGAATATTTCAAAAGCTGATATAGCAGTCAATAACCTCCTTGATATCACTCATAAGCTTATACTTACTTTGAATTCCTGATAGTCAGATGAAGAGGATTCTGCCATTGTTAATAATTATTGGTATCTAAAGATTTTCTCTATACATTATTATTTCCAATTGTTATATATTTGTAATGTTTTGGTGTTACAATGAAATAAAATCATTGTAATGAAAAGGGAATACGGTTTGAATCCGTAACAGTACCCGCTGCTGTGAAGCCCGATCGTTCTAACGATGATGGTTTTATGAAATACCTGCCACTGTGACAAAATGGAGTCATGGGAAGGCTTCATAAAACCGGGATAAGTCAGAAGACCTGCCATACAAGCTAATATTCAAAGCTTTCGGGAAGAAAAGCGCAGGAACATCTTAAGATTCCCTACATCTTTTCTCCTGACAGCAATGAATCAGTTAACTGTTTTTTTGTTGATCAAAATTATTGTGTTTCATGATTGAAGTGAGAGAAAAAAGAAGAAGTGGGTTTTTATATTATTCTGCTGCTATTGTTGCTCTCCTTTTTTCATTTAATCTATACGGGCAGCGAAATCTGAATGAGGATACTATACATATTAAAGAAGTTGTCATAAGTAGAAAAAAGAACATTCCAGATATGCCTGGTTATAGTTCGAGGAGACTTGATTCTGTAGTTATAAAGAATTACCCTTTAGAAAATATGGCTGAATTGTTATCCGGGAATTCATTGATATTCGTTAAAAGTTATGGATCCGGAGGATCAGCAACTACATCAGTTAGAGGTGCCGGTGCAAGTCATACCCAATTAACCTGGAATGAAATAAATATCAATAATCCTATGGCAGGTCAGACTGATCTGTCCCTGATCCCTGCATGCTTTATCGACGACATTCAAATCTATACAGGAGGTGCATCAATGTCACTGAATAGTGGAGGAATTGGTGGCATAATTAACCTTGAAACAAATCCTGTGTGGAAAAATGAAACTTCTGTAATGTTGAATCCGGGATTTTCAAGTTTTGGAAAATATAGTGGATCTGTCAGTGTCAAAAGTGGAAATTCACATTTTCAAACAGTAACAAAGATCTTTCTTGAAACTGCCGAAAATGATTTCAGGTATTTGGATAACGAGACAACTTCACAACCTTTCTGGGAAACAAGAAAAAATAGTCAGTCCCGGCAAAAGGGATATCTTCAGGAACTATATGTAAAAAATAAAAAAAGTGTAACATCAGCCAGGATCTGGTATCAGTCTGCTTCCCGAAATCTGCCTTCCCCAATCGTTGTTCAGCAATTGAATGAAAATGAGAAACAATTTGATGAGTCACTTCGAACAATGCTGAATTTTAAAACTTCCAGAGGGAGGTTTGATTATTCTTTAACCGGTGCATTGATGCTTAACAGATTAAACTATTTTAACCGCCTCGTCTCAATCGATTCACGTAACCTTTCAGAGAAGATGACATTAAAAGCTATAATGGAGACCTCTCTAAGAGAAAATACTAAAATTAAATTTTCAATAAATGACGAGTTATCGGCTGTCAAATCCAATAATTATGACCATACTTCCTCCCGAAATAATCTAAATTTGACAGCTTCTATCAGAAAAATGTGTAATAACAGATTGGGAACGACAATCCTGATCCGTGAAATAATTAACAACCGAACATTTCTTTTGCCGGATTTTACCGCCGGATTGGAGTACAGGATCATTGAAGGGAAAGAATATTTTCTGAAAGGTAATCTTGGAAAAAATTCTAAGGTCCCTGATATGAATGATATTTTCTGGACTCCGGGAGGTAACCCTGACCTCAAAAATGAATATGCTTTTTCAGGTGAAATTAATTTCGAAATGTCTGAAAAAATATTTACTCCGGTTAATCTGAATTTTGACATGTCGCTGTTCAAAAACTCCATCAAAGATATGATTCAATGGCATCAGGGCGAATTTTCTTACTGGACTGCTGACAATATACAAAGAGTAAATTCAATCGGGGCCGAATCATCTGTTGCATTGACCTATTCAAATAATAATATAACTGTGGTTCTTAAATCATTATCTTCTATAACAAGGGCAAAAGATATGAGTAATACATCATCCGGTTTTTCAACAGAAGGAAAACAAATTATGTACATTCCAATATATCAATCAAATACATCACTTCGCATTTATTATAAAAAATTTAATGCTTCATGGATTGCAGATTATACAGGAAAGCGGTTTATTTCTGCAGATAATTCCAGGTATTTGCCAGGCTATGTTACAAATAGCATTAAAACAGGTATAAAGCATAGTTTTAAAAGCATTTCACTTGACTTAAATTTTAGTATCAATAATCTTTTTAATACCAATTACCAGGTTATTGCATGGCATCCTATGCCCGGCAGATCTTATTCATTAGGAATACTTATTCACTTTGTTAAATGATATAAATATGAAGGTTTTTATTTCTCAGGTATCTTTAGTTCTATTACTCTTTTCATGTACAAAAATTTCAGATCCCCCTCTTCCGGTATCCTTTCTCGACAGCGATGGGGTCTATCTAATCAATGAGGGAAATTTTACATGGGGAAATGGATCCCTATCCTTTTATTCATATGATTCATCCAGAATTTATAACGACATCTTTAGAAAAGTGAATGAGAGGGCTTTGGGTGATGTTCCCAATTCCATGAATATATTTGGGGAGATCGCGTATATTATTGTAAACAATTCCGGAAAAATTGAAGTTGTAAATAAAAATACCATGGAATCTGTTAAAACAATTCCAGGACTAATCTCACCGAGGAACATAGGCTTTATAAATACCCGGAGTGCCTATGTAACTAGTATGTATTCTGACTCAGTAGTGATAATAAGTCTAGTTGACTATTCCATTACCGGTTATATTAATATCAGGAGAAAGTCCGAATCTGTAATAATTGTTGGACAAAAAGCATTCATATCTGAATGGATAGGAGGAAATGAATTAATGGTGATAAACACTCTTACAAATAAAGTTATTGATTCTGTAAAGGTTGGCATTGAACCTGAAAGCATGATCGTAGACAGGAATAATGTGCTTTGGGTACTATGTAACGGGGGATGGACACGAAGTAATTATGCTGAATTGGTAAGCCTGAATACTCAAACATACGCGATTCAAAAAAAATTCATATTTCCTTCAAAACTGGATTCTCCAACATGCTTGCAGATTAATGGCAGAGGTGATACTTTGTTTTATATCGAAAAAGGCGTAAGATCTTTATCTATTGATGCTCAGAATTTACCTACATCACCTCTGATAAGTGAAACTGATCATCTGTTTAATAAAATAGGTATAAATCCTGTTAATAGCGATATATTTATCAGTGATGCAGTTGATTATAAGCAAAGAGGATTCCTGCTTCATTATGATCATGATGGAAAGTATCTTTCAAAATATCAGACTGATATAATCCCCGGGCAAATGTACTTTAAACTTCCTGGTAATTAATACTGAATGAGTAGCGTTTTCAGGATACTAACCAATCCGGGATTTTTCATTACAAAAATTAATTTTTTTTTGTTTCTGTCGCTCATTTCGTGCAATGGAGACAAAGTCAGTAATGGTCATTCTTATAATAAAAGTAAGGGTTCATTGATTTCTTACGCTGAAAGGTTGGATCTTGATAGAAGAAGTGATTATCTGGAGGTGACAATTATCAATCCGTGGCAGGGAGCTGCAGGAATTAAAAATCAATACTATCTTATTAGAAAAGGAATGAAAATTCCCACTGGAATTGATTCAACTGATGTCATATTTGTTCCACTGGAAAAAATTATATGTATGTCAACTACTCACCTTGCAATGATATCTTCCCTTCACGAAGAACATACGGTTGCTGGTGTTTCTGGTTCAGAGTTTATTTATGAAAAAACACTTTCAGAAAGAGTTAATAAAGGTCTGATAAAGGAGATAGGATTTGAAGCTAACCTGAATAAAGAGCTGATACTAAGTATCTCACCAGATCTGATTATGATGTATGGGATAGGAAGTGAATCAGTTGGGTATATAAATAAAATCAGGGAGTTGGGAATTAAGACCATTTTTAATGCTGATTATCTCGAAAATGATCCGCTGGGAAAAGCAGAATGGATAAAACTATTCGGGGCACTTTATTGTAAAGAGGATATTGCTGACTCTATTTTTAAATCAGTATCCGACGATTATAACAAAACAAAATTATTGATTAACAACAGTATAGAGGAGAGACCTGATGTTATGCTAGGACTTCCATTCAAAGATACCTGGTTTATTTCACCGGGAAATTCATATATATGTAAAATAATAAGTGATGCCGGGGGTAACTACCTGTGGAAAGACACTGAATCTTCAGTCTCAATGCCATTCGGAATTGAGAATGTCTATCTGAAAGCATTAGATGCCGATTTTTGGCTTAATACAGGAAGTGCGAATACCAAAGGAGAGATAATCTCTTTTGATCCCAGGCTTGCAGAAATTCCTTGTTTTAAAAATGGGAATTTATTTAATAACAATAACAGGATAAATTCATTTGGGGGAAATGACTATTGGGAAAGCGGAAGCCTTAATCCTCATATTCTGCTTAAAGATATGGCTTCAATATTACACCCAGACTTATTTAATACTTATCAGCTATTTTATTATAAAAAAGTTAATTAGATCATAAAGGTGGTTAAACATAAGGAAAGCAGTTTTGCCATAAGTGAATCAACCGGAAGAAATCCAGGATATATTTTCACAGGTCTTATTGTTCTGTTGGTATTTCTTTTCCTTCTTGATATTTTTCTGGGATCAGTAAAAATTGATCCCAGAGATGTTATTGCAGCTCTTTTTCACAATTCTGGTACTAATGCGGAAGCCATAATAATGAAATTCAGGCTTCCAAAAGCGATTACAGCTGTTATTGTTGGTGTAGCATTGTCATTAAGTGGATTACAGATGCAAACGGTTTTCAGAAATCCAATGGCTGGCCCTTATGTTCTCGGAATAAGTTCCGGTGCAAGTTTAGGTGTTGCATTTGTAATTCTTGGATCCTCAACCGTTATATCACCTGAAACTCTTAAAGGATTTGGAAATTGGATTCTGATTGGTGCATCATGGCTAGGTGCCGGAGCTGTAATGCTTATTATTATGATCATTTCTTCAAGGATAAAGGATATTATGACAATACTTATCCTGGGAATTATGCTGTCGAGTGCTATATCAGCAGTTGTCAGCATAATGCAATATTTCAGCAATGAGACATTACTTAAGGCTTATGTAATCTGGACTATGGGAAGTCTTGGCAATTTGACATCATCTCAGCTTAATGTTATGCTCCTTTCTGTCTCAGTAGGTGTCGTACTAAGCATTTTTTCAATCAAAATACTCAATGCATTACTGCTGGGAGAGAACTATGCAGCCAGTATTGGTCTTGATGTGAGGCTCTCCCGTATAATGATCTTTGCCTGTACAAGCATACTTACAGGAAGTGTTACAGCATTTTGCGGGCCGATAGGTTTTATTGGTCTGGCTGTACCTCATATTGCAAGGATACTCTTTAAAACTTCAGATCACATGATTCTTATTCCTGCAACTATATTTACAGGCGCGATAATTATGCTGGTCAGTGACATTGTTTCACAGATGCCTGGATCAGATAATGTTCTTCCTGTTAACTCAATAACATCATTGATCGGTATTCCGGTTATAATATGGATAATTTTTAGAAACAGAAGATATTCAGGCGTTTTCTGATGAGCAAAAGCAAGGTTAAAATATTGTCAATAGACTCTTTGTCGATAGGATATTTATCAGGGAAGAAAAAAAATCTGCTTCTTTCTCCCCTTGATGCATCAGCATCAAAAGGTGAGCTTGTAGCTGTTATTGGAAGGAATGGGATAGGAAAGAGTACATTATTAAGGACAATAGCCGGGCTGCAACCCTCACTTGGAGGTAATGTCTTTATAGAGGGTACAGACATAAATGATTATTCACGGATTGACCTGGCTGAAAAGATCGGTTTTATTTCAACTGAAGTTGTGAAAGTAGCTAATATGAAAGTTTACGATCTTGTCTCGCTGGGAAGATTCCCCTATACTAACTGGCTGGGTAAATTAAACAGGAGGGACCATGAGATAATAGTGGATTCAATAGAAAAAACGGGAATGACGGAGCTTTCTTACAAGAATATCATGGAACTGTCTGATGGTGAGAGGCAAAGAGCAATGGTCGCCAGAGTTCTTGCCCAGGATACGGATATTATGATTATGGATGAGCCGACTGCTTTTCTTGATGTAAGAAATAAATTTGAAATGATATATCTCTTGCATGAACTTTCACAGGGGAAGGGTAAAACGATCATATTTTCAACTCACGACCTTAATATTGCAATCAGCAAAGCTGACAAAATTTGGCTTACTAATAATGATAGTTTATATGAAGGTGCACCTGAAGATTTAATGATAAACGGTTCATTTGATCATCTATTCGATTCTTCTGTAATAGGTTTTAATAAGACTGATGGTAATTTTTCATTCAAAAGTAAGGATAGGGGGCCTGTTTTCGTCGAAGGTAAGGGAACTAATAAACACTGGACTGAAAAAGCTATCATCAGATCAGGTTTCTCTTTATCGGAAGAGCGTTGCGATTGGGTTATAAAAGTCATAGAAGGGGAAGCAAAGGGATGGCAGGTAAATATCCCGGGCAAATCAATGGAGTTTCCTTCAATATATGAACTTATTGATTGGTTAAGCTTTGAAAAAAATCAGGCTATTTGAAATATTTTCTGTAATTCTCGATGAAAGATCCTATATCTTCCACAGCTATCTTCTTGGCTATGATTTTTTTATTTCTGTCAAGTATATATACTAAAGGGGTTGATTGGACATTATAATAGAAATCAAAACGGGAGCTTCTTTCTGGGTCCCAGCCATTTATCCAGGTAATACCATTCTCCTCAATATATTTGGTCCACTTAGGTTTATCAGAAGTTGTACATACAGCAAACACTTCAATCCCCTCTTTTTTTGCTTTTTCATAATAGACCTTGAGTTTTGGAGTAGCCTCTTTGCAATGTCCGCAATCAGGTTCCCAGAAATAGAGAATAGTAAAATCTTTTTCAATGTCATATAATGAAACAAAAACTCCTTTATATGAATTCATTACAAGGTCCTGTGCTTTTTTCCCTATCAGGTTTGGCCTGATAAGGTTTATCTGTTTGCGAAGATCATCTTTGAACTCTTTTGTTACCCAGTCGGCTTTTCCTGAAAGGTATATGTCATCAGCAAGTTTTACCATTACAGCGTCATGTCCCATGACCTGACTCTCCCTGAAATGATTGAACAGATATACTGCGATAAACTGAAAGACTTTATAGTTACTGCTGCACTTTTTAATTATTTTATCTATTTCCTTATTTATTGAATCAGGAGCAGGGATTACAACATTTGGTGAGAAAAAAGCGTCAAGTCTGGCCTGAAGGATAGGTGTTCTTAACAAGCGTTCATCAGCAAGGTCTATGTTGTCAAAAAAATGATCTTTATTATAGTTGTATTGCCAAACCCACCTGGCAGAATCAGGGTTAGGAGTATCTGATGGCGGATTAAAATCGGGAACTTCAATAGGGATTAAAGATTTAACAAGTACTGAAAGCAAATTTCCTTTATTGTCTGAAACAACGCTCTTAAGATAGGAAATCATCTCTTCTTCCATTTTTTTTTGTAAAGCAGTAAGAATTTTGACTGAATCACTGCTTTGCTTGTTTTCCTGTATCCTTTTTGCAACTCCGGAAGCCTTTTGCTGCATCGCCATCCAGCTTTTCTGATAATTGCTGAACGCCGTATTCTCCCCTGACCCTGTGAAATTAAGAGTCTTATGAAAATCAGGATATAAACAGTTTATTTCAAATTGCTGATCTTGAGAGATAAGTACTTCAAAATAATTTCTTTGTGGCAGAACAATCATATAAATACCCTGAGGAAGTAATTCAGTGCCGCTGATAACTCCATGTCCATTATTGTCAAGTTTAAGAGTATCTTTAAGATACTGTTTATCACCCAGATGATAAGCCAGAAATATCGTTGAATCCTTTAACCCTGAAATAGTTACTACAATTTCATACCCGCTTTTCAACTGGCAGAAGGAAATAGCTGAACTATACAAGAGGATTATACCAAGAATAAACTTTCTCATTATTAAATCAGATTATGAAGATACGTGCAAAAATAACTATTGCAATTTCTTTGCCAAAGTTGACAGCGATAATATTAGAAATATATTGTATTTTTGAAATATATACAATATGTACAGATATTCTTAATTATGATTTCATTACTTATTCCGGTGTTTGATTACGATATTATTGCTTTGGTTCATAATATGAAAAGCGGAATAGAGAAAGTGCCTGAATTCTGTGAGATTATTATTGGTGATGATGGTTCATCATGTGAATTTAAAAAGAAATATCAATCACTTGAAGGTGAATTCGTAAGAATAATATCCTATAAAAAAAACATCGGAAGAGCAGCTATCAGGAACAGGCTTGCGCTTGAGGCAAAAGGTGATCATTTTTTATTCATTGATGCTGACACAATGATGCCAGGTACATCAGAAGCATATTTGCGAAAATGGGTTTCTGTACTTAACAGTGCCAGTGTCATTTGTGGCGGGGTATTGTATCAGGAAACTAAACCTGGAGATCCGGACAAACTATTAAGATGGAAGTATGGCAGAAAAATGGAGCAGAAGAAAGTATCAGAGCGCAATAAGTATAAATATGCCAGCTTTACAACATTTAATGTACTGATTGAAAAATCAGTCTTCTCCAAAATCAGGTTTAATGAAGAGATAACACAATATGGACATGAGGATACCCTTATGGGCTATCAGCTTAAAAAGGCTGGAATTGACATTCTGCATATTGATAACAGTCTGGTGCATGAAGGCCTGGAAACAAACAGGGAGTTTCTGAACAAAACTAAGCTGGGCATTGAAAATCTCAGCAAACTTTATGATATTGCAACTGACAAAAGTACATTTCTAATTACTGTAAGATTCCTGAGAAACTATAAACTCCTTGAAATTTTAAGACTAACCCGGATCTTTGCCAGTATTTTTATCCGATACAGAGAAAAGATGGAAATCAAACTTGACTCTTCCGATATCTCCTTGATTCTTTTTCGATTTTATAAACTTTGCATGTTCTGTACTTTCCGGGAAATTCACAGAAGGAAGAATCTTCTCCAGACTTTTAACTAATACTGCGAATGAAGGTTGTGGCAATATAAATATGTACTATTCGCAGGGCTGTCATAAAGTTTATTTCGTCTGATGTCTCTGGTAGACATATCATTCTATAAATCAATTTTCATCAGATCAACATTCCCGTCAAATCTCCTTTCAGCTCTGATTACAAAATTAAACCGGTCAAGCATTGTACTCAGAAAAAAATCGGTGGGAGGGGAGAACCCGATATTTGCACTATTAAAAAACCGTTTGCCTGACCCAACTCTTAGATCAGTAATTCTTTTTTCGAAATTCTCGTTACTATTATTAATGCGTGCAGCTATTAATCTTGCACACAGCAGGTCTTCTTCGGAAGATTCAGTAGCCCTGAATCCCATAGCTACGAGAGAAAGATTTTCCGGATTGATTGCTCTGATATAATTCACAATTGCACCGGCATTTACAATACTACCGGTAATAATTATGTCAGCATTTTTTGCATTTACAAGTCCATTGGTTCCGGCAGTTGTAGTATGAATGATTGTCTTGCCCCTGAGATCATTTTTAATAATCTCAGTCGGACTGTTTCCTAAATCAAATCCTTCGATTTTTTTCTCATCTCTTTCTCCAACCAGTATTGCATTTTTGTATTTTTTTTTAAGATTAAATGCATTCTCTGTGCTTCCTGTTGCAATAATTTTTACTGCTCCGGCATCAAATGCATAGCAGGCAACTGTAAATGCTCTGAAAACATCAATAATGACTGTTAATCCTCTGGATTTCTTCGCTCCTTCAATAAATTCAAGAATTTCTATTTTCATCTGATGGCTGATTGTTCATGTGAAATTACGATAATAATTTATTTCTTATGTGAAACTTTATTCCTGTGGTTCATTGATTCAATAAAAAATTCTTCAAATCCGTTTATTCACTAAAATTCACCTCAGGTATTTTGTATCTTTGATAAACCAACTTAAAAGGTTTTTGATTAGAAATATAAAATCATAGTTATGGCGAAACCAATCTCATGGATATTAGACCTTGTAAAACGTTTAAATGAATTGATCTGGCATGTCCCGCTCTCAGAAATAACCAAGGGCAAAACATTTCTGATCAAGCAAGTAAGAATTGTAGTACTTGCTACACGGGGCTTTGCAAAGGATGATGTTCAACTGAGGGCATCTGCTTTGACATTTTATACTCTGTTATCTGTCATCCCTGTTGCTGCAATTGCGTTTGCAATTGCAAAGGGATTTGGCCTTGATCAGGATTTTGAAGTTCTGGTTACCCAAAAGTTTCAATCGCATAAGGAGGTATTGAACTGGTTACTTGACAATGGACGGAATGCACTGCAACAAACCAGTGGAGGATACATTGCAGGAGTAGGTATTGTAATACTATTCTGGTCAGTAATGTCTCTGCTTGACAGAATTGAGAGCTCTTTCAATCATATATGGCAGATAAAATATTCACGGCCATGGCATAGAAAGTTTACTGATTATCTGACCCTTATGCTTATTGCACCAGTATTTATAATCCTTTCAAGCAGCATAACAGTATTTATCAGCACTGAGCTTACCGATTTTATGTCGCGAGCTCCAATACTTGATTTTTTTAAGCCACTCATAAGCTTTCTTTTCAGGTTCACACCATATTTTCTGAGTTGGATCACTATGACTCTATTGTTTATAATAATGCCAAATACTAAAGTGAAATTTGGACCAGCCCTGGTTTCAGGTATTATATCCGGAACAATACTTCAGATCTTGCAATGGCTTTATATCGATCTTCAGTTTGGTATAACAAAATTAAGTGCTATTTACGGTAGTTTTGCTGCTGTTCCACTTTTTATTATTTGGTTGCAGAGTAGTTGGATCATTGTACTTCTTGGAGCAGAATTATCATTTGCCAACCAGAACATCTCAAGATATGAGTTTGAATCAGAGGCTTTAAATATAAGTAATTATCAAAAGAGGGCTCTGGTGCTCATGATTATGCATCTGATAACCAAAAATTTTGCAAAAGGGGAGAAACCCATAAGTGCTGAAAATATTGGTATATCTCTAAAAATACCTGTCCGTCTGGCCCGAGATATTCTGCAGGATCTTAAAAGTGTTAACCTTGTTTCCATTGTACAGGAAGATGAGCATAAGGAGCGATTATATCAGCCAGGCCTTGATATCAGCAAACTTACTGTTAGTTTTGTTCTCTCAAAGCTTGACAAAAAAGGTGTTGAGCAGATTATGGTAATTAAGAACAAGGAATACGAAAGAATAATTACTATGCTTGATAAATTTGATAAAATGATATCCAAATCAGAGTCCAACATTATGATACACGATCTTTGATTAGGTCAGATTCACTTGTCAGTTATGGGACTCTTTATTTTATAGTTTTCAACAAAACTTATAAATTCGGTATAGGAACTCCACTCATGGAAAAAGTAATGTGGTAATGGAAGTATAATATGTTTGGTATCCTTCTCTTTTTCCCAGTAGCTGTTAACATTTTCTGATGGAAAAATTCTGTCTACTTCACTTGTAACTGCATAGTTCCATCTGAACCCAGACTCCTTTTGTTCCATCATTCTGTTATAAAGCCACCTGAGCTCATCATGTAATGATTTTATTGTCCGGTGGGGTATCCTGTCATTGTTGAGCTGGTATGTTCTTTTATCACCAAACATTCTGAGATAAAACTTCTCAATATTTTCTTCAGTTAAATTATTAAGTGTTCCTTCAAAAATTGAGAGAGGTATTCCATAATGGTCATCCGCAGGTATTGGAGTTCCATTAACTGCTATTGTAATATTTGGTGTAATACCGGTCTTTTGAGAAAGAAATTCTGCTGCCCATACCCCAAGTGACCAGCCAATAAGAGTAACTTTCCTGTAGGATTTCATTTCAGGAAGCACAAGTGCTTCATCAGAGGAATAGTTATAAAAAAGGATGAAATCAAAATCATCATTACAGAGAGGAGTAAAGACATTCTCATCTGTACCCCAGCCACCATATAAGACTACCAGTTGATCATTTTTCTCTCTTCTTCTGATATAGGTCTTCATAAAATTACCGGATAGATATTTACAGATCAGATAAATTTAATGTTTTAACAATGAGAAGGCAAAGATAAAGTAATAATCGATACAGGCATCTGATATTTTTTCCGGTAGTATATTGAGTGAGTAAAAAAAGAGGAGAAAGGGTTGTCGTGAAATCCAGAGACAGGGTTCTATTTATTAAATATTTCCCGTGTCTTCTGTCTGATAAAAGGAAGGAACCATGGTTAGCTGGCGCTATTCCTAAGATTCCAGATGTGAAAGTCAATGTCTGCAATACAATCCTGTTGATTTTCACGCCCAACCCCTGCTCATCTCCTCTCATTACAATAACATGAGCTTGGTAACAAATTTAAGTCAAAAAATATAATATGTCAAATAATTCTTGAAAAATATTATAACCGATTTATTTGCAATAATTTATAAAATATTGATTAAATTTGATTTCATCAGGAAAAACACTTTAATTTTCAAATTATGGTTGCTGAACTCGAAAAAATAGATTTTGATGATGGAGGAGGCTTCAGAGCTGATTACCTAAACGAAACCGGTGGTTTCTGGCATTTCCATCCTGAATATGAAGTTGTCCTGAATATAAAAAGTAATGGTACCAGAATTATAGGTGACAGTGTTGAATTATTCGATCAATATGATATGGTACTTATTGGTGGAAATATTCCACACTGCTGGAATTACTATAAACATGATACCAAACTCCCTGACAGGCACGGAATAATATTACACTTTAAACTTGCTTCTCTTGGCGAAGGTCTCCTTGCTCAACATGAAATGAAAAGTGTCAGGGAACTGTTGATAGATGCCGATAGAGGTATCCTGTTTCCTGTTGATGATGCAAAAAAAGCTGAAAAACATCTTTTTGAAATGATTAACAACAGGGGCATTGTTAAAATGATAGATTTCTTCAATGTGCTTAAAATAATGTGTATGTCTGAAACACGAGGGTATCTTTGCT
Organism: uncultured Rikenellaceae bacterium; assembly: GCA_964639725.1. Lineage (GTDB taxonomy): Bacteria > Bacteroidota > Bacteroidia > Bacteroidales > VadinHA17 > LD21. Next base: position 57,254 of record CAZXFB010000006.1, on the reverse strand, counting down.
CCGAAAATTATAAACAGACATTTGATGAGAGAGGAAATAAGAAAATGACAGATGTATATTCGTATATTAGGGAGAATTATTTCAAGCCTATTTCAGTGGAGCAAATTTCTGAGGTAGCCTGCCTGAGCCCAAATACATTCAGCAGGTTTTTCAAAAAAAACTGTGGTGCCGGCTTTGTTGAATACCTAACGAAGGTAAGAACCAACAAAGCCTGTTATCTGCTTCGCGAAACTGAATATCCAGTTCATGATATAGCACGGGAGTGTGGTTTCACAAGTATATCAAATTTTAATAAGCATTTTCGGAAAAATGAAGGTCTGTCACCTCATGATTACAGAGTACAGTTCAAATGATGTAACTACACATTTAAAATATCGGGTTTCACTTTTATTTTGACATTCATTCAGAGTTAAATGCACTTCAATTTTAAGGTAATAACCAATTGTTGTAATAAATGTGCCTTAGTATATAATAAAAGGTATTGATAAACAGCTTTATACATCTACTTACTCATTTTTATGAGGTTCAATTCTTGTTTCAGATAGGACAAATTAAAAAAAAATGTATTTTTGCAGCCGGTAAATGGTTCCGTAGCTCAGTTGGATAGAGCAACAGCCTTCTAAGCTGTGGGTCGTGCGTTCGAGTCGCACCGGAATCACCAGGAGACACTTATCGGTGTCTCTTTTTAATTGTTACTTTCTCATAATTATTATTTTCATTCTGTTTTTTACTGGTAACATCAATTTCCATCTTTTGAGCAATAGTAAAATCCATTCCACAATTGATGCAGGTATAATTAACTAAATACGCTCCTGCATAATAGAGCTTCTCAAGCCTGGGGTGAGCACAAAACGTTTTACCCCATAAAATTTTTAGTTTTTGTGCCTCATTGTATTCCATAGATTATGAATTTTATCTATATAATATATTCTATAACCTTTTAAATGGAACAAACCTTACAGATACAAGCCTCTTGTTTGTTGTTTTTCCGTTCCTCTTTATTACTAGAATCAGTTCCTGTACCGAATATTGCGGTCCAACTGGTATTACAAGTCTTCCGTTTTCTGCTAACTGATCAAGTAGTGGTTGGGGAATTACTTCAGCTGCAGCAGTAACGATAATTATGTCAAATGGAGCATGTTCCGACCATCCTTTATAGCCGTCGCCATGTTTTGAAACAATATTTTTATAACCCAGCCTCTTAAATCTTGCAGAAGCCTCTTTCGCAAGGTCTGGCACTATTTCAATAGTATAAACGGTATCAGTTATTTCAGCAAGAACAGCAGCCTGGTATCCTGATCCTGTTCCGATTTCAAGTACTCTTTTTTTTATTGATGGTTTGACAACCTCTGTCATAAAGGCTACAATATAGGGTTGAGATATTGTCTGTCCGTAACCAATAGACAGCGGATAATCGTTATATGCTTCATTGATAACATTTCCAGGAACAAAAAGATGACGAGGAACCTTTCCCATTGCATTTAAAGTTGCCCGGTCAGTAATTCCTCTGTCTGAAATCTGAAACTTTACCATCTGCTCTCGCTGATATGAATATCTGTCATCTTGTGGTAAAGTAGAAATTACAGATAGAAGCGTAAAAATGAGATACGAAAAACTCACAACCTGCCTGTTTTATGCAAGATAAAATATGTTGACCTTTATTCAAAATTTAATTTGCCTGGGGTTGCAACAAATGATCACATTTGCATTGCAGCACTCTGCCGATACTATTGAAGATACTTACCTCAAGAAACCGGAACCGTAACGAAGTGAAACTCAGCGCATCTGATCTTCGATCCCATGGTATTTTCTATCATATGCTCGCCGCGATTCAATTAAATCCGACTATTGCCAAAAATCCTTTCCCAAGAAATTGTATTAAAGGCCATATGGGCAAGAAGTTAATTTTAGTTATTGCGGTGGCGATTAGAAGTCCGAACAAAAGTAATGATCCATATTTATAGAGGCCTTCATACAAAACAGGGAATCTTCGTAGCTGGAAAAATAGTAAATGAGATCCGTCGAGTGGGGGTAGTGGAATTAAATTAAATACGAATAATCCCCAGTTGATGTAAATTCCATATAGAAACACTTCTGATAAGAGATGCATTGAATCACCCTGAAAAGCACGTATATAATTATTCAATATCACAAATATTATTGAAAGTATCATAGCGATAATTGCATTTGATAGAGGACCTGCCAGAGCTATCTTTATGACATCTGTTTTCGGATTTCGCAGGTTTTGTTCATTGAACTGAACCGGTTTTGCCCATCCGAATCCTGCAACTAAAAGCATGATAAAACCAAAAAGATCAATATGCTTTAAGGGATTTAATGTTACCCTGCCCTGATCTCTTGATGTTGAATCTCCACAAATGTGGGCCATAAGAGCATGACTGAACTCATGAACAGTTAATCCCAGAATAATACCCGGAAGAAATTTAAGAATTCTGGCAATATCAAAATTTTCCAATAGTCAGATTTTTTAAGTATAATTACATTTAAAGTGTCTGGCGCTTCTTTTTATCAGGAATGAAAAAGTTATCCTGAGTAAGATTACACTCTTTGATCATTTTTCGTGCATATTCAGCACCGGAAAAATTTTCATCCACATTGTTTGTTCCAACAGTGAACTTAACTCCAGCTGTTTTAGCTCTCTTTATGAAGTCAATTGATGGGATCTTATATCTGTTATTAATTTCAATAGCAATACTATTATCTTTCGCAGCTTTAATTACCCTGTCCATGCGCTCTTCTGTCCAGAAGTGACTGTATCTGTCTGCCATCTGTTCAGGCAAAAAAGTTGAATTCACATAAACATCAATAGGTTCAGTACTCAGAATTTTCACCAATGTATTTACAAGGTATTCCATGAATTGCTCCTCGTCCTCAATCCAGGTTTCATTTTTTAGCCAGATTCTGTTTCGTCTTCCTTTTTCATCCGTAAAAGTCATCGCATCGGTAAAAACATAATCAAATTTCTCTCTCGATTCCTTTGAAAAAGTTTCAATCCATTCTCTTCCCTCAGCCTGCATTGCAATATAGAACTGGGGATAATCCTTGAACGTCATTAATACGGAATCTATCTGACTATCCTGGTGAACTGGAAAACCAATTCCACAATTAACAGCAATCCCATAGTTAATATTCTCTGAGATAGACTTCTTTGCTGCATCTTCAATACTCAGTTTCCCTTTTAAGTGAATATGGAGATCAGTAACTGGGAATTCACTCTTATCAATGCAGCTGATTAAAGAAAGATATACTGCCAAACAAAAGATAATTGAGCTTTTCATTTTAAACATGATTAGAAAATATTTAATAAACTAAACTCCTGTTATTGATTTTTCAGGAGGGCATAAAACTAACAAAAAGTAATGACAACCAAATGTCAAAAATATCGAGCATCTCTTGGAAAGGTTAGGTTTTAACTGGAAATGTTATAAATTAGATGGCTGATTAACCTGACTTTGAATTATGCTTAATTCAAATTTAAGTTGGTTAACAGATTGATTGTTAAACTTTAACTTCTTCAACAAACTGACTAAAAAATTGAAAGAATGGTAAAAAATGAGCTTGATCTGGCATCACCGATAGTAAACAGGGTGAATTCGATAGATTTTTTTCGTGGTCTTACAATGTTTCTTCTCATTGGTGAAAGCACACATCTCTATAGCCAACTTCATTCAATTGACAATAGTTTCATTCAGTTTATCGGAACACAACTGAGCCATCATAAATGGAATGGACTCTATTTCTGGGATTTGATTCAACCATTTTTTATGACAATTGTCGGAGTTGCAATTCCTTTTGCTGTGGCAAACAGGAAAAAGAAAGGAGAAACAGATAAGGCAATCAGATTACATTCATACCAACGTTCTCTATTACTCTTATTCTTAGGTTGGGCGCTTTATTGTATCGGACCCGGGAAAATAGTCTTCAGGTTTCAGAATGTTCTTGCTCAATTATCAGTTACATACCTTGTTGCTTTTCTGATCATGCGAAAAAGCATCTCATTTCAAATCATTTTTACTCTGGTTATCCTTTTAATGACTGATCTGGCTTACCGTTTTTTCCCAGTTGAAGGATTTAATCAACCATGGGTACCCTATCAAAACCTTGGGGCTTGGGTTAATAATAAAATAGAAGGTGTGGATAAGGCTAGTATATGGGCCTCATTAAATGCTATCCCAACAATTGCCCACACTGTTTGGGGTGTTCTTTGTGGTATACTTCTGATGAGTGATAAACCTGTCAATCAAAAAATCAGGATAATGATAATAACCGGATTATCAGGATTATTAATCGGTTATTCACTTGATTTTCTTAATATTACACCCATCATCAAAAAAATTGCAACATCATCATTTGTATTCGCAAGTGGAGGTTGGACTATTCTGGCTCTTTGTTTTTCCTACTGGCTGATTGATGTAAAGAAATTGTTTGGTAAAGGATCACGAATGTTTGTAATTGTTGGAATGAACTGCATCTTTATTTACCTTTTCTTTGAAGTAGGTGGTGCTGATTTTATTGGTAAAATGTTAGTTCCTTTTACTGACTTGCTATTTTCATGGGGAGGGGAGATTACAGCAGGAATTGCCAAAAGTATTGCAGTATGGGCATCATTATGGTATCTCTGCTACTGGCTCTATAAGAATAAATTATTTATAAAAATCTGATTACAATCAGCCAATTATTATCATAAGTCGAATATAAGATTATTAAAATTCTACTTATTTATTGGAGCTGTTAAATGAACATACAGGCCTCCGATTCCAAATCCATTAACCGAGTATTCGAACCGGATTGTTCTGTCATAATAGGTAACAAGATCAAGCCCTGTACCGACACTGTATAACATCTTATTTGCATATGTGTTATCTGGTGATGCCTGTTTATCAAATACATAACCGCAATCACTAAAAATATTCAGATATGACGAAAAATGAATTTTATTGAATTTGCGTAATGGAATAAACTTTAAATGTGCGATTCTGGATGATAATAATGTGAACTTGATCAGATTTTTAAATAGCAGGAAATGCTGACCATCAATAGTATTGTATTCAAATCCATGTAAGTTGTAGATGTATCCCAGGGATTTTGAGTAATAGTAGGAATAGTCATTTGCATTAGATATTTTAAGGCTTAACCCGCCCGCATAAAATACTCTTTTCTTAATCTCCGCATACTTATAAAAATTGGCGGTGAAAGTAGTTGAGTAAAAAGGATCAACCGAAAAAGGAACTGATACCGTTTGTCCTAAAAGAAATTCAAAATATGATCCATGAAGAGGATAAGCTTTTATATCACGGGTATCGTGAGTGAAAACATAATCAAATGTTATACAGTTCAGACTGGTTTTCCCTCTCACCAGATAGTCAGGATTTAATTTATTGATTGTATCCGAAATATTGTACTCAAAATAATTGAAATAAAAATTATGGAAATCAATTATAAACGGACGGTACAAATAATTCAAGGTATATTTTTTTCTTTCAAAAACAATTTGAAAATGGTTGCTTATCATCTCTGGTTTATTATCTTTTGTTCGATAGATTATTTCATCGTGTCGTGAAATTTCCATATCAGCTCCAATAAAATGCTTTCTGTCTTTATCAATGGCAATATTTTTATAGGATACAAAAAACTGTTTTGCATACCCGGATGATACTGCAATCTTAAAATTTTCTTTCCTTCCAAAACAATTAAACCGGTCAATAGCGAACCCGTATTTTGATTTTGAAAGATCCCTGGCTTTTAACCATGAGCTAAAATTACGATCCTCGTATTTAAGTATAATTGAGGGCCAGGTGTACCATCTTTCCTCTACGATTATTATAAGATTTACAATCGGTGTGCTTCCTTGTATTATGTTAATTGTAACATAGTTAAATAGTGAAGTATTCAACAAGTTTTCACGGCTCCGCATTGTTTCCTTTGCAAGAGAGGAGGTATCAATTGTATCTCCGGCATTAATAGTTAGTTCTCTTAAAATTATTCTTTCTTTTGTAATGCTATTCCCCTCTATCATGATGTTATTAATCACAAGATCATTAGTTTGTGAAAAAGAAACAAGTGTAATAATAGATCCTATGAGAAACAGGATTTGCTTTTTCATTCCTGGATATAATCGATAATCATAAAATTAGATAAAATAACGTAAGAAGTGTTTAATCATGTTATATCTATATGTTATCATCTATAATCATTTCATTCAAAACTTTCAGTTTTGACAAAAATCGATTACGTTTACAAAAATGAACATGAAATGAAAAAACTTTCTATAATTCTGATATTCCTGTTATTTAATTTACTTCCAAAGCTTTATTCCCAGGAAAAACCAGATACCGAAGTATATTTGATCACCTGTAATCCGGGAGTGGAGACCTATTCACATTATGGGCATAGTGCATTGAGGGTAATTATACCGGAATCAAAGATTGATCTAGTATATAACTGGGGAGTCTTTGATTTCAGCACTCCCAATTTTGCATGGAAATTTGCAAAAGGAAGACTTGATTATAAGCTTGTTGCATATACTTTTCAGCAATTTCTGACTGATTATTTTTTTGAGAAGAGATCGGTCTTTCAGCAGAAGATAAATTTGGAGCCAGCTGAATTAAAAACACTTCTTTTTCTCATAAATGAAAACCTGCGGCCTGAAAACGTCAGATACCGCTATGATTTTTTCTATGATGACTGTTCAACAAGGATACGCGACCTGCTTGAAAAATCGATGGGAGAGAAATTTATCTACCCGCCTTCGGAAACAAGAAAATTACCAAGCTTCAGAGATAAGGTTGGTGAATATCAGAAGCATTATCCCTGGCTTGACCTCGGCATAGACATAATAATGGGGATATCGGCAGATAAAAAAGCAACTTTACGAGACCAGATGTTCCTTCCTTTTGATCTCAAGAGAGGATTGTCTGAAATCCTGATTAATCGTGAGAATAAAATGATCCCTTTACTGCAGAATGCTGAAAGTGTTTTTGAATTTGACCTTCCTGAATATACCGACAGAATATATTTTTCGCCGCTTATGGTTCTAAGCTTCATTCTTATTTTGACTATAATATTTTCAGCTATGTTTAAAGGAGTCATGATCAATAAACTGATTGATATAATTCTCTTCACGGGATTTTCAATTCTTGCGATTCTGATGATATTCTTTAATTTTTTTACAGATCATCAGCAGATGAAATGGAATTTTAATATAATATGGCTCAATCCTTTACTTGTATTATGTCTTTTCAGCATAGTTTTTAATAGAAACTGTCAAATATGCTTCAGACTGGTATTTTATTCTGCACTTATTTTTCTCATTCCCCTGATTTTTTTACCATACATTTTTAATAATGGATTGATCCCATTGGCAATGATTATTATTCTGCGAAGTTCAGCAAGGGCAGGATTTTCGTGGAATCCATTTGCAATAAACTGAATCTTCAATGCATTCTTAACATAACTTTAACACTTCTTAACGCCTTCTTATAAAAAAGAGGCGTTCATTTGCATAAGTTTTCCAGGTGGAACCCGAAAATTTGTTTTATCCGATTTATTATATTTGCTACTTTTAAAAAAAAATGAGCTATGGAGCAAACAACTGACATCAGAATTCTGAATGAAAAGATCGAAAAAGAGAGCGCTTTTGTAGATATCATACGGATGGAGATGAATAAAGTGATCATTGGCCAGAAACATCTGACTGATAGTTTGATGATCGGACTTCTAGCAAACGGACACATACTCCTGGAAGGTGTTCCCGGACTTGCTAAAACTCTTGCAATAAGATCTCTTGCATCAATAATTGATGCCAAATTCAGCAGAATTCAGTTCACCCCTGACCTTCTTCCTGCTGATTTAATTGGAACTATGATCTACAGTCAGAAAAAAGAGGAATTTATTGTCAAAAAGGGGCCTGTATTCGCTAATTTTATACTTGCTGATGAGATAAACCGGTCGCCGGCAAAGGTGCAGAGTGCACTTCTGGAAGCAATGCAGGAACGCCAGATTACTATTGGTGAATCAACATTCCACCTCGATGATCCGTTCCTTGTCCTTGCAACACAAAATCCTATTGAACAGGAAGGAACATATCCTCTTCCTGAAGCACAGATCGACAGGTTCATGATGAAGGTACTGATCGATTACCCTACGATGGATGAAGAGAAACTTATTGTTAGGGAGAACCTGGTAAAAGATTTTCCTAAACCCAACAGTGTCCTTAAAACAGATGATATCAAAAGAGCCCGCGATGTTGTAAGGGAAGTATATATGGACGAAAAGATCGAAAACTATATTATTAATATTGTTTTTGCAAGCAGAAATCCTGAAAAATATGGTTTGGGTACTTATAAAAATATGATTTCATATGGAGCATCCCCCAGGGCATCTATTAATATGGCACTTGCAGCAAAAGCTTTTGCATTCATTAAAAGAAGAGGTTATGTTATACCTGAGGATATCCGCACAATTTGCCCCGACGTTATGAGGCATCGAATTGGCTTAACTTATGAAGCAGAAGCAGAAAATATAAATCAGGATAAAATTATATCAGAGATACTCAATGTAATTGAAGTTCCATAATATGAAAATTATGAGAGCCTTAGCCCAGTTTATTGTATTATTTATGATTTGGGTTCCATGTTTTGGACAGAATCTTATCGGGCATGATGTTAAATATATAAAAAAATATATGGCAGAAAATCGCATTGAGATGAATCCTGAAAAGGTGACAAATATGAAATTCAGCTATCTTAAGTATTCTGATAACTCAGGTAGCCAGACCATATTATTCTTCTTAGGTTCTGATTCTGTTTGCAAAGGAGAAAGGTTAATTATTGATCAAAGATTAAAAAGTGAAAAAATAAAAGAGTTCAACTCAGTTTATAAGAAGAAAGGAGAAAATACCTGGATTGATTCCCGTGATGGAAGAAATATAGTTATCCAGATAAACGATGAGGCCTGGACATCCATAGTAACAATTGTTCCTGAAAAATAATATGCTGGTCTGTGGAAGCAACTGAATTGATAAAAAAAGTCCGTAGGATAGAAATAAAAACCCGGGGATTAAGCAGGCATATTTTTGCCGGCGAGTACCATAGTGCCTTTAAAGGCAGAGGTATAGCTTTCAGTGAAGTCAGGGAATATCAATATGGTGATGACATTAGGAGTATAGACTGGAATGTTACCGCGCGCTTTAACCATCCATATATTAAAGTTTTTGAGGAGGAGCGAGAACTTACTGTTATGCTTCTAATCGATGTGAGCGGATCAGGTGATTTTGGAACTGCAAAAAGCTTCAAAAGGGAGATTATGACTGAAGTTGCGGCAGTACTTTCATTTTCGGCAATATTCAATAATGATAAAATAGGGGTCATTTTCTTTTCCGATAAGGTAGAGAAATTTATTCCGCCTCAGAAGGGCAAAATACATATACTTAGAATAATAAGGGAATTATTGGATTTTAAGCCTCAAAGCAAAAGGACAAATCTTAATGAACCTCTTCGATTTTTGACCAATGCGATAAAAAAGAGATGTACTGCTTTCATCATTTCCGACTTTATTGTTCCTGATTATGAAGAGGCATTGCGAATAGCTTCGAACAAACATGATGTAGTAGCCTTAAATGTAACTGACCCGATTGAAAAATCAATACCCGACATAGGATTAATAAAAGTCCTTGACTCTGAAACCGGGGAAGAAAGATGGATAGATACTTCGTCTCTCAGAGCAAGAAAATCATATGAAAAATGGTGGATTGATCATATTACTTCCTGTAAGAATATTTTTAAGAGATGTGGTGTTGATCTGGCTGAATTAAATACTGCTGAAGATTATGTCAGACCACTTCGAAAACTGTTTGAGAACAGATAACTGATATGTACCCAAGAGTAATCAATATATTGCTTTGTTTAGTCCTCATTGTTTCAACAGAGGCGCAGGACATTAAAATTTCTGCTTCATTTGATACTTCCAGAATTTTCATAGGAGATCAGATTAATTATTCTATTATTATTGATCAGCCTGCAAATGTAAAACTCTCCCTTCCTTTTTTTAAAGACACTCTGTGCAAAAATATTGATATTATAACCGGTCCTGTTGTCGATACGATACAATCAGAAAATAGCAGGTTCAAAATAATTGAGAAATACCTTGTAACGTCTTTTGATTCAGGGTTGTATCAGCTACCGCCTGTATACGCGGAGATGAAAAGCGAAACCGGATTAAAGAGGTATTATTCAGATTATTCACAACTTGAGGTTATGAGAGTTAATATAGCACCTCAAGATACTACTGCAAGAATATTTGATATAATTAAACCATATAAGGAGCGTATAACAATTGGGGAAATAGTTCCTTGGGTACTTCTCCTTGTTGTGATTGCTGCTTTTATATGGGTATTAATAAGACTTTCAAAAAGGTTTATAAAAACCAAAACAGGTACTGAAATAGTTATTAAATCGGACCCGGCACACATAATTGCTTTCAGGGAACTTGAATCATTAAGGAAAGAGACTCTCTGGCAAAAAAATGAAATTAAGAAGTATTATACAAGATTAACTGAAATCATGCGGCAATATCTTGAAAACAGATATGATATTGCTTCTCTTGAGCTCACTACTTCGGAGACTCTTGAAGAGCTTGTTAAATCAGGATTCAAAAAAGATGAATCATTTACTATGCTTAAATCGGTGCTTACGAATGCTGATCTTGTAAAATTTGCTAAGTATAAACCTTTACCAGATGAGAACGAACTGAATTTTCAAAAATCATGGGATTTTGTTCAGATTACAAAGGCATCTGATGAGGCAATTAATCCACCTGATGGAAGCGAAAAAGTGAAGGAGGTTATAGTATGACCAGAATTACATATGCCGATCCTCTTTTTCTTTGGTTACTGGTACTCGTACCTTTAATGATCGCATTTTATGTTTTAAAGCAACACAAGAGTTCTGCTTCTATAAGAATGCCTGGACTTCAGCAATTTGCAATGGCTGGCAACACATTCAGACACATTCTGAGGCATCTTCTCTTTGGTTTCAGAGCACTTGCGGTAACATTTCTGATCATTGCTCTTGCGAGACCTCAGACAACTGAAAGTTTTCAGGATGTCTCAACTGAAGGGATTGATATAATTCTTTCACTTGATATTTCAGGAAGCATGCTGGCCCGCGATTTCAGACCAGACAGACTTGAAGCATCAAAGAATGTGGCAACAGAGTTTATTTCAGGACGTCCCTATGATCGGATGGGTCTTGTAGTTTTTAGTGGAGAGAGTTTTACACAATGCCCTTTAACCACTGACCATGCTGTTCTGATTAACCTTCTCAGGGAAGTTCAAAGTGGTATGATCGAAGATGGTACCGCAATAGGAATGGGATTGGCAACATCAATTAACAGAATAAAAGATTCTGAAGCAATAAGTAAGGTTATTATCCTTCTTACAGATGGAATTAATAACCGTGGTGAAATTGCACCCTCAACAGCTGCAGATATTGCAAAAACATATGGCATACGGGTATATACTATTGGAGTTGGTACTCAGGGGGTAGCCCCTTATCCTGTCCAAACCCCTTTTGGTGTTCGATACCAGGATATGCAGGTTGAGATCGATGAAGCAATTCTTAAAGAGATAGCTCAGAAGACGGGTGGAAAATACTTCCGGGCAACAGACAATAATAAGCTCCTGCAGGTATACCAGGAGATTGACAAGCTTGAGAAATCAAAAATTGATGTGAGACAATTCAGCAGGAAAGAGGAAAAATTTATTTTGCCTGCACTAATCGCTTTCATATTGCTGGCTTTGGAAATGCTTTCCAGGATTACAATTTTCAGAAACTTAACTTAAAGCAATAAGATATGCAGCTTTTCAGATTTGCAAACCCCGAATATTTATACCTGTTACTCATGCTGCCGGTATTGATAATTTTGTGGGTTATCAATGAGATAAGAAGAAGAAGAGCCTTGCAACGATTTGGAAATATCGAACTTGTGTTACAACTGGTGCCTGAGATATCAAGAATCAGACCTCTTTTAAAATTTGTTATGCAACTTGTGGCAATAATATCTGGTACTATTATTCTTGCACGACCACAATTCGGTTCAAAAATAGAAGAGGTTAAGAAACAGGGAGTAGAGGTAATAATAGCACTTGATGTGAGTAATTCTATGCTTGCTGAAGATATTCAACCTAACAGGCTCGTTAGGGCTAAACAAGCTATTGCAAGGCTCGTCGACAACCTGGATAATGATAAGATTGGTCTGATTGTTTTTGCTGGAGATGCTTATACTCAGATACCGGTTACAACTGATTATATATCAGCTAAGATGTTCCTTTCTTCAATTAATCCAGAAATGATACCCAAACAGGGTACAGCAATAGGTGCGGCAATAGATTTAGGCTTGCGTTCATTCAGCCCTGGGGAGGGAAAAAGTAAAGCATTAATTATAATAACTGATGGTGAAAACCACGAGGATGATCCTGTAGCTAAATCTGATGAAGCTTTAAAAGCCGGTATTGTAATTCACTCTATCGGTATCGGTTCAACGGAAGGAGTTCCTGTACCTATTGTTATGAATGGTAAAAAGGATTATCTTAAAGATATAGATGGAAACAGTGTCATAACAAAACTTGATGAAGAAATTCTTAAAAATATAGCTGTTAATACTGGTGGCAATTATGTAAGAGCCAGTAATTCAAACATCGGACTTGATGAGATCTTCGGCGAGATAAAAAAAATGAAAAAACAGGAGCTGGAAAGTACTATGTATACGGAATATAATGACCAATTCCAGATCTTTGTAGCCCTGGCATTATTCATGCTTATAGTTGATTTTATTATAATGGACAGGAAAAACAGGCGACTCATTAATATTAAATTATTTAATTTTAAAGTATAACTGCTGATATGGACGGGATAGTTAAATACCGGGAGTTTGGAATGCAAAACATCAGGTACATGATTTTGTTAAGTTTTTCTATTGCTATCTGTTCCTTAACCTTAAATGCACAAGCTGACAAAAAATATATCAGGCAGGGTAACAGGGAATATGATAAAAGTAAATTTTCAGAATCTGAAGTCCTTTACAGGAAGGCAATAGATAAAAATAAAGAAACAGCAGATGCTGTCTTTAATATTGGGGATGCTCTGTATAAGCAAAAAAAATATGAAGATGCTGGAAAACAGTTTCTGGAAAATGTTAGTCTGAACGACGACAAAAAGAAAAAATCTGCTGGTCTATATAATCTTGGGAACTCACTGTTAATGTCAAATAAGGTAAAAGAGAGTATTGACGCCTACAAAGGATCTTTAAAACTGGATCCAAAGAATTTTGAGGCAAAATATAACCTGTCTTATGCTCAGGATTTGTTAAAACAACAGGAAGAACAGCAGAAGAAACAGGAAAACGATAAAAAGGATAATCAGAAGGATGATCAAAAGAAAGATCAGTCAGGAGATAATGATAAAAAGCAGGATGATAATAGTCAGAACAACAAGGATCAGAATGAAAAAAATGATAAACAACAGCAGAAACAACAGGCTATTTCACAGGAAGATGCCCAGCGCTTGCTGAATGCTTTGGAAAATGATGAGAAAAAGGTCCAGGAAAAAGTTAAGCTGGCAAAAGCTTCAAAGACGAAAGTTATGACAGTTAAGAACTGGTAATCAAAGCAAAATGCTAAAATGAAAAAGGCTTTATTAAACATTATGTTCTTTCTGCTTTCTCTGACAATTGCAGGTCAGGAAGTAATTGTAAATGCTGAATACCCTGCAGTAGTAAATGTAGGGCAGCAATTTAGTGTTTCGTGGACGGTTAATGCAGGTGGCGGGGAATTTTTGGTTCCTTCGTTTGAAGGATTTACCAAGCTGATGGGACCACAGACATCATACAGTTCAAGCACACAATATGTTAACGGAAAGATGTCACAACAGACTACTCACACTTATGTATATTTTCTGCAGACTGTTAAAGAAGGAAAATTCGTTATTCCACCTGCAAGGTTCACACTTAAGAATAAAACATATAGTTCCGATTCGATGTATATTGAGGTTATGGGAGGCAATACAACCACGAAAAATCCAAATACCCAGAGTAACAGGGGAACAGGCAATTCACAGGTTGAATCAAATGGAAATGATATTTTTCTTAGTCTTATCCTTAACCGTAAAGAGATTTATCTAGGTGAACATATTCTTGCAACAATAAAGCTTTATACAAGGATTAATTTATCAGGTATTAATGAAATTAAGTATCCGTCATTTAATAATTTCATGAAAACTGATCTTGAAACACCTCCACTTACTTCCCTCAATCAGGAAAATGTTAATGGAACAATTTATGGGTCGGGTGTTGTTCAGCAATTTCTTCTTTATCCTCAGCTAACAGGTGAAATTCAGATTGAACCTGTCCAGATGACTGTTCTTGTTCAGCAAAAGTCAGCTCAGACAGATCCTTTTTTTGGTGACTTTTTTTCTTCCTATCAAACTGTACCTAGAGGTATAGCAAGCATGGCAACGAAAGTTAAGGTCAAACCATTACCAGGAGTTAAGCCTGATAATTTTTCAGGAATTGTAGGCAAACTTGAGATAAAAGCGACAATTAATAAGGATTCCGTTAAAGTTAATGATGCTGTAAATTACAAAATTGTAATTTCTGGCAGCGGCAATCTAAAACTGGCAACAGTTCCCATATTGAACCTTTCTCCTGATTTGGAGGTATACGATCCTAAGGTTTATGACGAAATTAAGAATGGCCCGAATGGAACAACCGGGAAAAAAACTTTTGAATACTTGTTGATACCCAGGCATAATGGAGATTTTACAATTCCCGCCGTTACATATTCGTATTTTAATTCCACAAGTGGACAATATGAAAAACTGACAACAAGTGAGTTCAGATTTCATGCCAAAAAAGGGAATGAACAAAATTCCGGAATTACAGTCTATGGAGGAGTTTCAAAGGAGGAAATTAAGTATCTCGGCAAAGACATTAGATTTTTGAAATCTGGTACTGGCAAGTTAATGAGAACAGGTAATTTTATCTTATCAAAGCGTTCATTCTATTCTGCTTATGCTTTCTCATTTTTTGTTTTCCTGATCGTGTTATTTATCAGGAGAGAGCAGATAAGACGCAATTCTGATCTTACGCTTGTCAGAAACAGAAAAGCTGGTAAAGTTGCCGGCAAAAGATTGCGTTCAGCTTCTATCTGTCTTAAAAATAATCAGATAGATAAGTTTTATGAAGAGATTCTGAAGTCATTGTGGGGGTATCTTAGTGATAAACTGAACATTCCGGTCTCTGATCTTAACAGAATGAATTCTGTCAATGCACTCATAGAAAAGGGTATAGATGAAAACAAAATTGATTCCCTTACTACTATTCTTGATAAATGTGAATTTGCAAGATTTTCTCCATCATCCTCGGGAACTGAAGCAGAAAAGATTTTTGAAGGAGCTTCTCAGTTTATCCGATCAATTGAAAACTCAATATGAAAGCCGATGAATTTAATTATTAAAAGCATATTAGTACTTGTTTTAGTATCATCTGTTTTGTTAAATGCATTTGGTCAGGAAACAAAAGATGATAAATATAAAATTGCAGTTGATAAGTATTCCAATGGCAATTACCCTGAAGCCCTTAAAATCTGGACTGAAATTTATAATACTGGTTATCGTTCAGCAGAACTTGCTTACAACATTGGTAATGGATATTTTAAACTAAATGATGTACCAGGTGCTATTCTTTTTTACGAGAGGGCAAATCTTTTAAACCCGGCCGATGAGGACATAAATTACAACCTTCAGATTGCAAGGTCCCTTGTAACCGATAAGTTTGAAGAAATTCCTGAACTTTTTTTTATTAAATGGTTCAATTTTATTTCTCTTTTATTGCGTACAAACAGCTGGGCATTAATAAGCCTTATAACATTTATTCTTTTCCTTCTGCTGATATCACTATATATTTATTCATCGCGTTACAGATTTAAAGTATTGGGTTTCTGGTTTGCATTATTTTTTCTGACTATCTCAGTATCTTCACTTAGCTTCTCCATCAGAAATAAAAACCTGGTTTACAATAGTAAAAAAGCTGTGATATTTAATCCCCTCGTAAGTGGGAAAAGCTCTCCGGATAATAGTGGTACTGACCTTTTTGTTCTCCACGAAGGAACAAAGGTATCTGTCGAAGATGAAGTTGGTGAATGGTTAGAAATCAGACTGTCCGATGGAAACAAAGGATGGGTTCCTGCAGATTGTCTTGAAATAATTTAGCGAATCTGCAACTAATTTACTATATTTCATGTCAGATAATCAATAATAGTAATTGAATACTGATTATGAAGAAACTATTGCTTCTGACTCTTGTTGTTGTTGTTCTGGCAACATGTAAAAAAACTAAGTTTTCACCTGAAGGACCTACAGACGTAAGGATCAAAAACAAAACGAATATTACTTTCAATGAAGTGATTGTTAATACTTCAGGAGGGATTGATACACTTGGAACTATTATTCCCGGTGGTGTGTCAGAATATTACCGGTTTGATAAGGCATTCCCAAAAGCTGAAATTTCTGCCAGGATTAACAATGTTTTATATTCAACCGGAGCTGTAAATTATTTTGGAATGACTTATATCGGTCAGGCCAAAATAACTTACACTGTGTACATTTTAAGCGGAACTAAACTTGCTATTGACAGTTGCATTTTAGATGCACCTCTTGATTTAAAATAAATAATATCAAATATTTAAGAGGTCGGAAGACCTCTTTCTTTTTTTGATCATTATGTCTCATCTGAACATTGTTTATAAGAAAATTTACCGGATGTATTTATTTTGTTTAGATAAATCAGTAATTAACCATGACAAAAAAAGAGATAAATAGTTCCCGTGTCCCTGTTTACAGAGATGCCGGGTTTGAACTTTATGATGCTGAAACAACTGCTGACGCATTTATTCATGAAACCAATCCGGAACGTGAACCCTCAATATATATCTATTCCCGATACAGAAATCCAACAGTTGTATCTGCTGAAAATGGAATCATGAATATTGAAGGATCTGAATGGTCTTTGCTGACACAATCAGGCATGTCTGCAATAGATACTGCTCTATCAATCTTTCAGAGTGGAAAGATTATTAAACCATGGTTGTTCTTTAGTGAGATTTACGGTGGGACCATTTCCTTTGCAGAAGAAATATTGAGGAAAAGAAGGGGGTTGGACATCCAGAGCTTTAATCCTTTAAACGAAATATATAAGCTGGATGAATTTGAGAAAATTATTAAATCGCTTAATCCCGACATTGTATATTTCGAGACTATTTCGAATCCGATGCTTATTGTTCCGGATGCTGAAAGTATAATCAGCATAGCCAAAAAGAACGGATCAAAGGTTATTGTTGATAATACCTTTGCAACGCCCAGACTTTGGAAACCACTAAGCAGTGGGGCAGACATTGTGATTCACAGTGCAACAAAATATCTTTCCGGACATGGAAATATTACTGCAGGTGTAATATGTGGAAACGACCAGGAAATATTGCGCAGCGCTATCAATTACCGAAAATATGTTGGCCATATGTTATCTCCTGAAGATGCATACATGCTGCAAACACAAGTAGAGACATTCCCTTTACGGTTCCGGCAGCAATGTCTTAATGCAGCAATGATCGCAGAGGTATTAACATGCTCTTCTCAGATCAGAAAAGTATGGTATCCCGGATTATCAGATCATCCTTCACATAATGAAGCAAAGAGGCTATTTAGAGATAGTGGGTATGGCGCAATGGTAACATTTGATTTTTCCGGGAAAAATGAGGATGATAAGAGAAAAAAGAGAAACCTATTTATCAAATCTGTTTCAGATAAAATAAAACTTATTCCAACTCTCGGAGATCCTCGTACCATACTTATGCCGGTTGAATCAGTCTGGGGAGCAAAATATCCTGAACCCGGAATGATAAGAATGTCTGCAGGTTTTGAAGAGACTGATGAATTGAAACAAACGTTAATAGAGGCCCTTAATTGGGAAGTTTGAGATTATATTTATTGTAATAGTATAATCAAGGACTATTCCCAGATTATTTCTTCTATTCCATACTCTTTAAGGTAGTCATTGCATTTGCTGAAATGCTTATTCCCGAAGAATCCTCTGGATGCAGAAAGAGGAGAGGGGTGGACCGATTCAAGAATCAGATGTCTGGATCTGTCAATCGACTCTCCCTTTTTCTGTGCATATGCTCCCCATAGAAAAAAGACAATATGATCTTTTTCCCGGTTTATAATATTAATCACGGAATCAGTAAACTCCTCCCATCCCTTTTTCTGATGTGAACCTGCCTGGTGAGCCCTTACTGTTAGTGTTGCATTTAAGAGCAGGACTCCTTGTTTGGCCCAACGTTCAAGATTTCCGGATTTTGGTTTTGAGAGACCAATATCTGATTGAATCTCCTTAAAAATATTATTCAGACTTGGCGGAAAAACAATACCATCTTTTACCGAAAAGCATAGACCATGAGCCTGACCTGGTCCATGGTATGGATCCTGACCAATAATCACAGCTTTTATTTTGCTGACGGGACATAAATTAAATGCATTGAAAATAAGAGAACCTGGAGGATAAACAGTTTTAGTTTTGTATTCTTCTTTAACATATTCTGAAAGTCGAATAAAGTACTCCTTTTCGAATTCTTTAATCAATTTCAATTTCCAGGTTGATTCAATTTTAACATCCATTTTGCAAGTTATGCTTTTGAAATACTCTAAGTTTTATCATAGATAGATAAAATTAGTCAATTTTTGATTTAACCCCAATATTATATAAACATTATGAGTCCATCATACTTTGGAACCACTGTTTAACATAAAAAGAGAAGTATTGCGACCAGAGTAAAAATTAGGGGATTATATTATAAAGGAATTATATAATTGATTGTATTTTTATATTGTCAAAGTATAGAATTCATTTAAACAATAAAGTTCCACTGGAATACTAATTTTTTTTTATGGCAATTGAAATTGAACGCAAATTTCTGGTCAGAGGTGAATTCAAATCACAGGCAACAGAAGAGATTAAGATAATTCAGAGGTATCTTACAATAGACTCTGAAAAGAGTATAAGATTGCGCTTGCAAAGTGATAAAGCGTTTCTTACTGTCAAGAACCGTATTTCATCAAAGAAAATTTCCCGGAATGAATGGGAATATCCTATCCCGTTAAAAGATGCCGAAGAGTTGTTAAAGCTATGTTTGCCTGGAAAAATAGACAAAACAAGATATTTAATCCCTTGCGGGAAGCATCTTTTTGAAGTAGATGTGTTCCATGATAAAAATGATGGTCTTATAATTGCTGAAATAGAACTTAAATCAGAGGATGAGATATTTGAAAAACCAGAATGGCTCGGGGAAGAAGTGACAGGCAACTCTGATTATTATAATGCCAATCTCATTAAATAGATATCATCTCTTAAAAATAAAATAAACAGCCAGGATCAGAAATATAAATCCAATTAGATGGTTTATCCTGAAATGTTCATCTTTAAAGACAATTAGTGTGAATGCAGTAAAAACTAGCAGTGTTATAACTTCCTGAATAACTTTTAATTCGACGAGTGAAAATGGCCCTCCGTTGGCATTGAATCCGATCCTGTTTGCAGGTACCTGAAGAGAGTATTCGAAAAGCGCAATAAACCAGCTAATTAGTATAATTGATAGTAAACTAAGGTTTTCAAATCTGCTTATTGTTCTTAATTTCAGGTGACCATACCATGCCAGGGTCATGAAAGCATTTGACAAAAATAGAAGAAGTACAGTATATATACCTTTCATTTCAAATCATTACTATTAAAAGCTATATTCAAAAGTATTCCAATATACTCTTAAAGTATTTTGGCATATATCTGTTTTGGATCACCAGGTCCATAGAACTCTTTAAGGCTTGCTTGTAATTCATACCCGTTACGCAGGTAGAAACCTTCGGTTGAAGCATAAAGAGGACGTCCGGATGTCTCAATCCAGAGTATCTTCCCACCTGAGCTCTTTACATCATCCTCAATAGCCTTGAGCAAGACTGATCCAAGTTTCTTGTTTCTCGAAGATTGATGAACGGCAATCCAGTAAAGATCCCATGAGTGTGTTGAAAAAGCATTTTTACCATAATTTGCAAATGCAACTAATCCATCGTCATCTGACACTTTCATCCAGTGGTATCCACTCTCTTCACTACCCTTTGAAATAGTTTCATCAGCTAACTCCAGAGCTGTTTCAATTTCAAAAGAATAAAAAAAATCAGTCGACCTGAGTATCCCTTCAATGCCCTCACGATCTTCAGATTTTATTCCTTTCTCCAAAATTGCCATATCAGAATATATTTAAATCATTTATAATTCGTTGAATAAGAACTGTATAGGGGATGCCAGCTTCTGTTATTGCTGCAACAAGCCCACTATCAGGCGACATACAAGGGTTGGCATTTACTTCAATTACATACGGATTATCATTTTTATCGACTCTCATATCAACTCTTGCGTATCCTTTAAGACCAAAAACATACCAGCATTCTCTGGCAGCTGACATAATCTTCTCTTTTAGGAGGGGATTAAGATTATTACCTGGAAATTCCCTGATTGTATTCATATATTCAAAACTATCTTCTTCCCACTTGGCTCTGAAATCAACAATTCGAGGTTTTGTACTGTCAAAATTATGAAAAACCATTTCTGCCGGCGGCATCACCTCAGGGCCATCATTACCTGAAAGAACACTTATATTAAATTCCCTCCCCTC
Source organism: uncultured Rikenellaceae bacterium (assembly GCA_964639725.1). Lineage (GTDB taxonomy): Bacteria > Bacteroidota > Bacteroidia > Bacteroidales > VadinHA17 > LD21. The sequence goes on along the minus strand of CAZXFB010000006.1, from coordinate 36,463 downwards.
AATGTAATCCTCTATAATCCAATGAGTATCATCATAACCTTTAAATTTTTTTTCATAACCGTTTTCATATGTGAATACCGAGTCTCCTGTAATTCCCATTGACCCATCTTCCCATGCCGGCTTGATAATATATCTGTTTCCCGGTATGAGCATTTTGAATTGGGAAGGAAGGTAGCCACCAGGATTATTAATACCGGCATCTCGTAATGTTTTACTGGTAAGAATCTTGCTTGTTGTGATAAACATAGCTTCCAGTGGATTACCTGTATATGGTATGGAATACATATTCAGGAGAGCCGGAATGAAATAGCATAGCTCTCCTTTATTATCTATTGACTCAACCAGGTTAAAAACAAAATCAGGCCTGTCAATGATCAGTGCCGTTATTTCACTCATGAAATTAACAGTAACTCCTTTTCTATAAGTCTCGATCCCGAGTTCTATTAGATTCTTCTCAATGAATTCAACCTGATCAAGTACATCCAGTTCATCAGGAAGTGCTCCTTCACGCGGCAGGTTAAATAATATGCAACATTTTCTTTTATTCATAAGCTCATATGGTGTCTCTTTAGCGAAGCTTGAATTATCATTTCCATAAGTTGTTGATATTCTATACCTGATAACCGTGACAGTATTGGAAGATCCGAATGAATAGGATTTAAACCTGCAAGTGGATTAACTTCGATGAAGCATATTCTTCCGTTCCTATCTGCTTTTAAATCGACTCTGCCGGCATCAACACAACCAAGTACTTTCCAGACACTCAGGGCAACCATGTTACATTCGGCTACGATATCTTCAGCAATTGGAAAGTATTTGCAGTATTGCTGATAATTCTCCTTTACCTCAACTGAGTATGGAAGATTGTTTCTGCACTCAATTTCCATTCCCCCTATAGAAATTGATTCAGAACCTGAACCAATGATACCTACTGTGAACTCTCTGCCAGGAAGGTATTCCTCAACCAATGCAGGTTGAGAGAACCTGGTCAAAATCCATTCAGCCATGACTTTTAATTCGGCTGGAGAATTTACCAGGCTCTTTTCAGTAATTCCTTTACCAGTACCCTCTGATACAGGTTTAATAAAAAGAGGATATTTCAAGTCACATTTATTTATGTCCTCAAGTTCAGAAATAAGCATTCCCGGACTAATCGGTAGACCAGCCGCACCTACTATCAAACGGGTAAGATGTTTATTCAGTGATATTCCCATAATAACAGGACCACTGAAAACATAAGGTATTTTATACTGATCCAGAATTGCCGGGACTACAGATTCTCTTCCATCACCGTAAATGCCTTCGGCAATATTGAACACGATATCCCATCGTTTTCCTTTTGCCAGTGCTTCAATGAGTTGAAAACAATTTCCAATCTGTTCAGTTTCAAACCCAATTTTTTTGAGTGATTCATCAAGAGCATCTACTGTTTCCTGTTTATCGAATTCAGCTGTATCCTCCATAGAATAACCGCGGTCAAGATACCATGACCGCAGGTCAAACGTCAAACCTATTTTCATCTGAAGAATTCTTACTTTTCAGGGTATTCACATAAAACACCTTTGTAATTTCGCAGTACGATTTTTTCACTGTTATGCTCAACTACATAATTTGGTAACAAAGGAATCTTACCTCCGCCACCAGGTGCATCAACAACAAATGTAGGTACTGCGTATCCACTTGTAAAACCTCGCAAACCTCTGATTATTTCAAGTCCTTTTTTTACAGTAGTACGGAAATGTCCTGAGCCGGGAATTAAATCACATTGATATAGATAGTAAGGCCTTACCCGGATTTTAAGTAACTTGTGCATCAGCTCTTTCATAATGGGAACACTATCATTGATTCCTTTCAGTAGAACAGTCTGGCTTCCAAGAGGAAAACCTCCGTCTGCCAGTTTATTACATGCTTTGGCACATTCATCAGTAATTTCAGCGGGATGTGAAAAATGCAAGCTTATAAAAAGCGGGTGATATTTCTTCAGAATATTTATGAGTCCGTCGGTAATTCTCTGTGGAAGTACAACAGGTATCCTGGTCCCGATTCGTATCATTTCAACATGCTCAATTTTCCTTATATTTGAAAGGATATAATCGAGAGTCTCATCACTTAATGTCAGTGGATCACCTCCACTGATAAGAACATCTCTTACCTCCTTATGAGAGGCTATATAATTAAATGCCTTCTCATAATCCTGTCTTCCAAGTTTATCGAGTTTTCCCACTGAATGTGAACGAGTACAGTACCTGCAATAATTGGAACAGACTTGCGTCACAGTAAACAAGACCCTGTCAGGGTATCTGTGAACGATTCCCTTTACTGGAGAAAAAGACTTTTCATGCAGGGGATCAGATTGCTCACTGGTGCTTTGCAATAATTCCTCAACTACAGGAATCACATTCCTTCTGAGAGGATGTGAAAAATTGCTGTCATAAATCAATGAAGCAAAGTAGGGAGTAATTCGTAATGGAAGACGGCCTTTTAGATTATTGATAGCCATAATCTCCTTTTCGGATAATTTCATGATTTTCTTTAGGTCGTCGATGCTTGTTATTGCATTCCGAAGTTGCCATTTCCAATCATTCCAGGAGTCGATAGTTGTTAGGGGGAAGTAGCGGTGCATGAACTCCGAACTTCGGTTGCTAACTAACTTAATTGGGATTTCGTTTTGCGAAAAAATCGTGGTTTTCGCGCCAGGCTCTTCATCAGAAGAGCAACCCACGAGGCGACTCTCACCATGGAGCGTCGTAGCCTCATTATTGTTAGCGTTCATAACAGATGATGAAAAATTTTCATCGCTTGTTTTTAATGTTTGTTTTGTTTAAATTAATATTAGTTAATAAATTTAATTGGCACGAAAATAAATAATCTATAAATACAATACATCATATGACCTTCAGAAATATTAACATCTGAAACATTTTATTAACAATTCAATTCCTCCAATCACCTCTATTATATGTAACAATCATAATACCATATATTTATATAATTAATGATATTTATCATAAAGAGAAAAAAATGAAGATTTTTACTAAATATTTTACTTCAATATTTAGTTTTATCTTTCACACTTCTTTTTTTTAAACTGGATTATGGTACAGTTATATAAACTAACGCATGCAAAATAATAAGATACTGGCTCTCCTGTTTGTCGGAGTATTAATGGGGGCACTTGATATTTCCATTGTAGGACCTGCGATTCCTGCAATTGAAAAAACAATGAAGACAGATAAACAATTGATATCATGGATATTTTCAATCTATGTATTAGCTAATCTTGTTGGTATTTCTTTAATGGCGAGGCTTTCAGACCTCTTTGGACGTAAAAAAATTTATATTATATCCATTTCAGTTTTTGCATTAGGATCTCTCGTGGTTTCACTTTCAGATAATTTCAGCATTCTTCTTACAGGTCGTGCTATTCAGGGTTTTGGTGCCTCTGGTATATTTCCTGTAGCATCAGCTGTTGTAGGTGATATTTTTCCTCCTGAGAAAAGAGGAAGGGTACTGGGGCTCATAGGTGCTGTATTTGGTATCGCTTTTATTATGGGACCAATTATTGCAGGAGTCATTCTGAAATTCTTTGTCTGGAACGATCTGTTCATTATTAATCTGCCAATTGCAGCCTTCCTTGTTTACGGCAGCAGCAAACTCTTGTCTGATAAACCCGCTGTAAATGTTATTGTTATAGATTGGAAGGGCATAATTCTTCTGGGATTATTACTCTCTTCATTTACTTATGGTATAAACCAGATAAAAGTATCATCATTGTTTTCAAGCCTTATTACTCAAAAAGTTTTACCATATTTTATCATAACTGCAATTTCATTCGTTGGTTTAATAATTGTTGAAACGAAATCATTGATGCCAATTGTTAATCCACATTTATTTCTGATCAGGCAAATACGGTTAACAGGAATTATTGCAATCGGTACAGGATTATTCCAGGCATCTTTCGTATTTCTTCCTTCCCTGGCAATTACTTCATTTGGTGTATCCCCATCAAATGCCAGCTTTATGCTTTTGCCAGTTGTTATTGCTACGGCAATCGGTTCACCGGTATCTGGCCGGCTGCTTGACAGGTTTGGTTCAAAAATTCTTATAATTGCCGGTTTATCTCTGGCAACTGCAGGATTTTTGTTACTTGGTCTTCTTCCGGAAAATAAAATGTTTTTCTATAGTGGAGGAGCATTACTTGGATTAGGGTTTTCTGTACTTTCAGGTTCTGCTCTTAGATATATTATGCTCAATGAGGTTTCATTAAGTGACAGAGCCTCTACACAGGGAATTATAACTATATTGGTAAGTATTGGGCAAATAACTGGATCTGCTCTTATTGGTACCATTATAGCCTCATCTGAAGTTACTTTAACCGGCTACACAACTGTTTTTATTTTTATTTCCTTCATATCATTAATACTGGTTTTTTTTGCTGGATTCCTTAAGACCAGAAATCAGGAATTAGAAACTATTCTGAAAAACTAAATTTAGTGGTATAAAATTGTTTTTTTATTTTTACCCGGATGACCGAAAGATCAAAGATAAAATCCTTACTTCATGATGTAAGGGAATCAGTTACTGGTACAGAACAGGATTTTACAGAGGTAAAGCTTAGCAGGGCAATACTCTTTTTATCAATACCTGCTGTGCTGGAAATGATAATGGAATCGGTTTTTGTCATTGTTGATATTTTCTTCGTATCCAAGCTTGGCGCAAACGCAGTAGCAACTGTAGGATTAACTGAATCGTTGATAACTATTATCTATGCAATATCACTTGGCCTGGCAACAGCTACTACTTCCATGGTCTCCCGAAGAATTGGTGAAAAGAATCCGGATAAAGCATCGAAAACAGCATTTCAGGCTATTCTCACTGGAATAATAATTTCAATTCTTATTGCAGTACCTGGTGCCATTTTTTCTGACAAACTATTGAATTTTATGGGTGCATCTCCCGATATAATAAAAAATATGTCTGGATATGCCAGAGTTATGCTTGCAGGTAATGGTGTCATAATGATGTTGTTTATTATAAATGCAATATTCCGGAGCGCAGGTGATGCTGCAATTGCGATGAGAGTTTTGTGGATTGGCAATTTAATAAACATCGTTCTTGATCCTTGCCTTATATTTGGGTTGGGTCCATTTCCCGAAATGGGTGTTACAGGTGCAGCCGTGGCAACTACTACTGGCAGGGGTATAGCAGTACTTTACCAGTTTTATCTGCTGTTTTATGGGAAAAAGCGAATCAGGTTATCAATCAAACATTTGGGATTCAATTTCAGGATCATTAGCAGACTGTTAAAGCTTTCAGCAGGAAGCATCGGGCAGAATCTCATCAGTACAACTAGTTGGGTAGCCCTGGTCAGAATAATTTCTCTTTTCGGCAGCGAAATAGTTGCCGGTTATACTATTGCAATAAGAATTATAAGCTTTACACTTTTACCTTCATGGGGAATAAGTAATGCTGCCTCAACCCTTGTGGGACAAAACCTTGGAGCAAAGAAACCAGAACGGGCTGAAAGAGCTGTTATGATAACAGGTTGGGTAAATATGATACTATTAGGGATTATTGGCTTTATCCTGGTACTTTTCCCTGAACAATTTATCAAGCTTTTTATTAAAGACCCCGGAGTTCTTAAGGCTGGAATAGAATGCCTGAGGATAATAAGTATTGGATTCATTGCTTATGGATTCGGGATGGTTCTGGTTAATTCATTCAACGGAGCAGGAGACACTACTACACCTTTGAAAATAAATATATTCGCCTTCTATATGGTTGAGATCCCTTTGGCTTGGTTCTTAGCAGTGGAATCGGGACTAAATGAGAAAGGTGTCTTTATTTCAATTGTAGTAGCAGAATCAATTATGACTCTTACTGCATGGCTGGTATTCAGAAGAGGAAAATGGAAATTAAAAGAGGTATAAGTAGGAAGTAGGGTTAGAAATCCAGAAGATTTGCTGGATAAAAGAATATTACTATTCATTGAGGATCTTATCTGAATTATTTCGAAGCTTCTTGATGCTTCCCCTTTTCTTTTTATTGTCAAGTCGCTCCATTTTTGAACTCAGGGAAGGTCTGGTTACCTTTCGGTAAGGAGATTGAGTCAGTGCTTTGGAGACAAGGATATAAAATTTATTAATTACCTTGATCTTATTCATCAGTTGTGTTCTTTCTGACTGGGATGAAATTACAAGTTCTCCTTCTTTATTGATCCTGTTCTTTAATTTTTCCCTGATCCTGATCTTTTCCTCAGAGGTAAGGATATCTGAGGTTAAAATGTTTATTCGTAATTCAACTTTAGTGCTTACTTTATTAACATTTTGCCCACCTGCACCTCCGCTCCGTGATGCTGAAAATACGCATTCGTTCTCAAAATTTCTGACTTTTAGCTCTTCAGGTTTCATCTGAATTATTTTAAAGGAAAAAGATTGCAACACCTCCTACACTGACAACTGCTCCGATAATCTCGGGGATGGTAACTTTCTGTTTGTTCAGAACTACGGCAGGAAGTAAAATAAAGACAGGCACTAGTGCCATTATTGTAGATGCTATACCTGCTTCGGTAAATTTAACTGCAATTAGTGAAAATGAGACACCAAGAAAAGGACCAAAGAATGATCCTATTGTAATCGATTTCATTCCTTCCCTGTTTGTCAAAGCCGCTATTACGCCACTCCATCTTTTTAAAAGCGTAATTAAAATGCTAAATCCTGCAATTCCTGCTATTACTCTTATTTGGGTTGCTGCAAATGCATCATAATTATTCATTCCAAATTTACTTAGAACAAGGCCAAGTGATTGTCCTACTGCACCTCCAAATGCGTATATTATTCCCCTGGGTGAAAGCTTAAGAGTTAATTTTTCTCCCTTTCCATTTCTGTTAAATATTGCAATTGCAATACCTGAAAAGGTAAGAGTCATTCCAATGTAATGAAGTGGTTTAAGCCTTTCATCCATAATAGCCCAGCCGAAGAGAGTTGTCAGTGGAGGTACTAGTGTCATAATGAGCATCGAAAACCTGGACCCAATAATAGTATATGATTTAAAAAGGAAGAGATCACCGAATACAAAACCAACAAGTCCTGATAGTGAGAGCCAGATCCAGTTCATTTCACTGGCATCACATGGGAATATTACACCTCTGTAAATAAGACCGAAAATGCTTAAAAAAATGAATCCAACCAGGAGTCTAAGAATATTTACAGCAATAGATCCGACTTTTCGGCTTGCTGATTCAAATGACAATGAAGTGATTGTCCAGAAGATTGCAGTCATCAAAGCTGCAAGTTCACCAAGGTGGTTATGAAAGAAACTCATAATCAGGATAAAAAAGAAGGCCTGTAGTTTTCCAGGCCTCCAAAATTAGTATTTATTCCTTTTGTTTACATCACGATGATTGAACTTTTAGTTATTATTCGGTGAACTCAAAAATATATTTTCCTGATCCTGCTTCAATCATCACATTATTGTTTGATATCCTGATGTTGGAAAAGTTAGGGTTCTCTTTAAGGGCTCTGCCGCTTTCAGTAACTTTACTTTCTTCTGAAAAAGGAAGGACTATAGTGGATTTTGTATTTGCTGGAATTGTAACACTGACAATTATTTTCCCCTCTTTTCTTTCCCATGCTGATGATATTGTTCCGTATGCACTCTCGAACGTGGCTTTTGAATAATTAAGTTTCTTTGTCAGATGAGGTTGAAAAATAATTTCTTTATAGCCAGGCTTTTTTGCCTCAATACCTGCAGAAACACGATACATCCAGTCACCAATAGCACCATAAGCATAATGATTAAATGAGTTCATCCCTGGGTCCTGAAATGTACTGTCGGTTTTTTGTCCATCCCAACGTTCCCAAATCGTAGTGGCACCCATTTTTACAGGGTATAGCCATGATGGGTATGATTCCTGAAGTAACAGGTCATACGCAACATCTGTATATCCATATTGTGATAATACATGGCATAAATATGGAGTTCCCAGAAAACCAGTTGACAGATGATTTCTTCGGCTTTTAATATCATTTACAAGAAATCCGGCTGACTTATCTTTCAGGTTGTCAGGCAATAAATTGAACATTAAGGCAAGAACATAGGATGTTTGTGAATTTGTTCCCACTCTGCCGGATGGCGTAATATACTCATTGATAAATACCTGCTTTATTTTATTAAATAAATCGGAATATATTTTTTCATCATCAGCTTTTCCTAGTTCTTTAGCAGCTGCTGCTAGCAGGCTAGTAGAATAGGCATAGAAAGCTGTTGCAATAAAGTCATGCTCAGTATGGCCGTCAGGTTCAGAATGATTATTAACCGGTGGATGATAAAATAACCAGTCTCCATAAATACTTCCATTCTTCCAGATGTAACTATCTCCTGATTTCTTCCTGATATATTCAACCCACTTTTTCATACTGGGGTACTGAACCTCAAGCAACCTTTTGTCACCATAAACTGTATACATAGTCCATGGCACTATAACACAAACATCCCCCCATCCAGCTGAAGTAGAAGCAGTCTCTGATCCCTGCTTGTCAAGAACATCTGGAATGACATTAGGTACTTCACCACCGGGACGCTGGTCAGCTGAAAGATCTTTTAACCATTTTGTAAAGAATGAAGCAACATCCATATTATAAGCAGCAGTTCTGGAAAAAGCCTGAGCATCACCTGTCCATCCCAGGCGTTCATCTCTCTGTGGACAATCAGTGGGGACATCCACAAAATTTCCTTTCTGGCCCCATTGTATATTATGTTGAAGCTGGTTAATCAGTTTATTAGATGATTCATAGCTGCCTGTAACAGGCATGTCCGAATGAACAACAACACCTGTAATATTATCTGCAGTAACCTCACCGGGAAAACCCTTTACCTCAACATACCTGAATCCCATAAAAGTAAATCTTGGCTCATATATCTCTTCCCCAGTTCCGGCAAGTGTATAAGTCAGCTGACATTTTGCCACACGGAGGTTGGTTGTATAAAACTCTCCGAATTTATCAAGTACTTCGGCATGCCTCAAGGTAACCACAGTACCCTTAGGGCCACTTACTTTCAATCTGATCCACCCTACCATGTTCTGTCCCATATCCACTAAAAGATTCCCTTTTGGTGTTCTGAATATCTTTACGGGTTTAATCTCCTGTATCTTACGCACCGGGGGGCCCTCAGAGGCAATAATATTATCAAGACTATAATTTCCGATGTCAACCGGTAGCCAGTTCTTGTCATTATAGCCTTTAAGATTCCAGCCTGTAAGTCTCTTTGTTGCATCGTATGTTTCACCATTATAGATATCATTCATTCTTATAGCTCCATCATTTGAAAATTTCCATTTCTCATCAGATGTTATTAATTCTTCTGTGCCATCATTGTATTTGACTCTGAGTTGGAGTAATAATCCCAGTCTTTTACCATATATTGCCCAGTTATTGCCCCATGCAAGTGTCCCTCTGTACCAACCATCACCTAGCACTGCTCCAATAGCATTTTCTCCTTTGATTAACTGATTTGTTACATCATATACCTGATATTGAAGTCTTTTTCCATAAACCGTCCAGCCTGGGGTAAATATCTGGTCACCTACTTTTTTCCCATTGAGATGAAGTTCATAGAAACCATGTGACGTTACATATATCCTCGCATCCGTAATAGTTTTTGTTAACAAAAACTCTCTCCTGAAATGTGGCGAAGGCGAATAACGTAATGTGTCTCCTTTCAATTCAATCCATTTTGCCTTCCAATTTAATGGTGAGAGTAAACCTGTCTCCCAGGATGCTGTTTCACTCCATTTTGATTCCTTCCCATTATTGTCCCATACTTTGACTTGCCAGAAATATTTTTGTCCGGGTTTTAACTCAGAACCTTTGTATTCAATAAGCACTGATGCATCTGAAATTATTTTTCCTGTTTGCCATACAATTTTTCCGGATGAAAATTTTGCATCTGTAGCAACCCTTAAAGAATATGCTGATTGCATTACGCTGAAACCTGCACTGCTAATCTTCCATGACAATCTTGGACTCAGTACATCAATTCCGACTGGATTTGTTTTATGCTCACAGGTCAGACCTTTCAAAGATAAATCCTGGGAATAGAGTGATACAGGCAGAAGAAACGTTAATAAAAATAATTTTAATGTTTTCATATTATGGTAATTATGGTATTGTTAATAGAGTTATGAAATTTATCTGTTTTTATCGGATAACAATGAGTTAAAAATACTATTTTTATTTCTTAAAGAAAATCTGTTTTAAAGAAACTATTAAAAAGAATTAAATGAATCCCATTACAGGTATTTTGTTGATAGCCTTAGGCAGTATTGGTGCAGCAAGTTTCTATGTTCCGTTTAAGAAAGTAAAATTTTGGGCTTGGGAATCATATTGGATAATCCAGGGGTTTGCCGCATGGTTTATTGCCCCATGGCTTTTTGCATTTATTTTTATCCCGTCAGGTGAATTATTGCCCATATTAAATGAGTCTCCATCATCTGCAAAACTTATGGCAATGCTTTTTGGTGCATTATGGGGATTTGGAAGTCTTACATTTGGATTGAGCATCCGTTACCTTGGAGTTGCTTTAGGCCAAAGCATTGCATTAGGTCTTTGTGCTGCTTTCGGAACACTGATTCCTCCGTTGATTTCAGGTGACAATTTATTTTCAACAACTAACGGGATACTTACTATAATTGGCGTTTCGATAACAGTTGCCGGCATAGCTATCATTGGTTATGCAGGATCCCTGAAAAGTAAAGAAATGACCGAGGAGGAAAAAAGAGCAGCTGTAAAAGAATTTGCTCTTAAAAAAGGTATTTTTATTGCGGTCTTTGCAGGAGTGATGAGTGCCTGCTTCAATTTTGGCTTCGAATCTGGAAAACCAATTGAAGAGGTTGCTCTTGCACATGGCACTAATCCTCTGTTTCAGAAAAATCCCTCATTGATATTTATACTGTTGGGAGGTTTTGTTACAAACCTGCTATATTGTGGGTATCTTAATATTAAAAATGGTACATATAAAGATTATTATACAGTCACTATATCTGTACTGTTAAATAACCTTTTCTTCACATTCCTTGCAGGATTCTTATGGTTTCTTCAATTCCATTTTTTTGGAATGGGATCCAGTAAATTACCTGAAGGAATGGCTGTTTTCGGATGGAGTATTTTAATGGCCCTTAATATTGCTATCAGCAATATCTGGGGCATATTCCTTAACGAATGGAAAGGTACCAAACGGAAAACGATTATTGTCCTTTTCATCGGGATCATAATTCTGATATTGTCGACTTTTGTTGTAAAACTTGGTTAATTCTCATGCTATGAAAAGATTTGGTTTTAAAATGAAATTGCACCCTGGATTCAGGGAAGAATATATTAAGCGTCATAGTGAAATTTGGCCTGACCTTATTAAACTCCTAAAAAATGAAGGTATTGGGAACTATACCATTTTTCTGGATGAAGAAACAAATACTCTTTTTGCATATCAGGAACAGAATGGGGATAGCACTTCTCAGGATCTTGGAGCAACTGAGATTGTCAAAAAATGGTGGAAATATATGTCAGATATTATGGAAACCAATCCGGATAATTCTCCAGTAACTGTCCCGCTTGAACAGGTATTCCATTTAGAATAATGCCGGTTAAGAAATGCGGATCTATAAATGAATTTTAGAGTAAGAATTTTAATATAAAAATAAAAAATGAAAAAAGATCTTATTGAGAAATCCTATCAACAGGCAAAGGAGCAATATGCTGCAATAGGAGTAGATACAGAAAAGGTTATTACCGAACTTGACAATATTAATATAAGTCTTCATTGCTGGCAGACTGACGATGTAGGTGGATTTGAAAAAGCAAATGCTGTTCTGGGAGGAGGGGGGATACAGGCAACCGGGAATTTTCCGGGAAAGGCAAAAACAATTGAGCAGATGAGATCAGACCTAGATAAGGTAATGTCACTTCTTCCTGGCAAACAACGGCTTAATCTTCATGCTATTTATGGAGAGTTCGGAGGCAAACTTGTTGATCGTGACAAGATAGAAGTTAAACATTTCCAGGGATGGATAGATTGGGCAAAGAAAAGGGGAATTGGTATCGACTTCAATTGCACATGTTTCTCGCATCCTTACGCTGATGATGGTTTTACTCTTTCAAGTAAAAACGAAAAGATCAGAAAATTCTGGGTTGAGCATACTAAGAGATGCAGGGCTATAGCTGCTGAGATGGGAAAGCAGCTGGGTACTCCTGCGGTTCATAATATATGGATCCCTGATGGATCAAAAGATACTCCGGTTGACAGATATACTCTGCGCAAAAAGCTCAAGAAATCATTAGATGAAATATTTACAATAGAGTATCCAAAAAAGTATCTTAAAGATTCAGTTGAAAGTAAACTCTTCGGAATTGGATCAGAGTCAATGGTAGTCGGGTCTCATGATTTCTATCTTGGTTATGCAGTAAAAAACAATACACTAATCACGCTCGACAATGGCCATTACCATCCAACCGAGCAGGTTGGAGATAAAATCTCTTCTATCCTTCAGTTTGTTGATGAAATTCTTTTGCATCTTACACGCGGGATCCGATGGGATAGCGATCATGTTGTTACTTTTAATGATGAAATTTTATTGATTGCCCAGGAAATTGTAAGGGCAAAAGCTCTGAAAAAAGTAAGCATCGGGCTCGATTATTTTGACGCAAGCCTTAACAGGATAGGTGCTTATGTTGTTGGAGCAAGAGCAGTGCAGATTGCATTTCTTTATGCTCTTCTCGAACCATTTCAGATGCTAGTTAAGTTTGAAGAAGAGAATAAGAGCTTTGAGCGCCTGGCTTTGCTTGAACTACTCAAAACAAAACCCTTTGGGGCTGTGTGGGATTATTATTGTTTGAAAAATAAAGTGTTGGTAGGCCAGGATTATATTGAAGACATTCTTAAATATGAGAAAGATGTGCTGATGAAGAGATAAAAAAGATCCTGTTTTTCAGCAGATATGGTAAAATTAAAACCATGACCTGCTGAAATCCCTGTGAATGAACCTATTCTCATTATGGATAGTAATAAATATATAGCTTTTAGCCTGACCGATGAGTAATGGTTTTAATTAATTCAGAAATTATTCAATGAAAGAAAAGGTTATTGCAATTTTTGATGTTGGCAAAACAAATAAAAAAGTTTTACTATTTGACTACAATCTGAACATTGTATCAGAGATCGAGGAAAAATTTGCAGAAATTAAAGATGATGATGGTTTTGAATGTGATGATATAGAGAGAATCGAAAAATGGATAATCGAAATGATAAAACATTTAATCCATTCAGATAAATTTGACCTCAGAGCCGTAAACTTTGCAACATATGGAGCTACACTTGTATATCTAAACAAGGAAGGAAAAAGAGTTACTCCTGTATATAATTATCTAAAACAAATAGCTGAAAATATTCCGGAAAAAATTTACAGAAGGCATGGTGGTCAGGATGAGTTTTGCAGGAGAACAGCCTCACCAGCTTTAGGCATGCTTAATTCTGGCATTCAGGCCTTCTGGCTTAAAACTGTCAAACCGGAAATATTTAATAACGTTTCTAATATCCTTCACTTCCCGCAATACCTTTCTTATTTATTAACAGGCAAGATTTATTCGGAACATACATCCATAGGATGCCACACTGCATTATGGGATTTTGACAATATGGATTATCATCCATGGGTACTAGAAGAAGGATTAAAACTCCACAAGCCGGTTCCCATTGATACAATCTATGAAGTTGACGTTTTTGGCAAAAAGCTTATGACTGGCATTGGTATTCATGACAGTTCATCATCCCTGGCACCATATTTTGGAAGTAGTAATGGAAAATTCCTGCTGATTTCGACAGGAACCTGGTGCATAACAATGAATCCTTTCAATAATGAAAAGCTTACTTCAACCCAGCTTGATCGTGATTGTCTCTGCTATATGAGTATTACACGTCAACCTGTAAAATCCTCAAGATTATTTCTTGGGTATATGCATGAGAAGGCGGTGGAAATGCTTCAACAACACTTCAGAACTTCCACTGATGCTTACAGAAAAATAGACCTTAATCCTGTTATAGAAACTATTGTAAAGGAAAAATTTGGTGGAAAGAGAGTGTTTTTTAATTCAGGATTCAATTCAAGGGAATTTCGTGAAAGAATCGATTTTTTTGAATTTTCTTCCTTTGAAGAAGGATACTATCAACTTATGGATGAATTAGGAATGCTTGCTGTTGAAGCAATAAACCTTGTTATCCCAGAAAATGATGAAACAGAAAACATCTATATTACCGGAGGTTTTTCAAAGAATAAATTGTTTCTTAAGTATATTTCTAATGCCTTTCCATCAAAAAAAGTCTATACCTCTGATATTAATAATGCTACAGCATTGGGAGCAGCCCTTATTGTTTCAGGCAAATTAAATCCGAATAAACATCCTTTCCTGAACCTTGGGCTTAACAGATGTTAAACTGATAATTAACAAGCATGGTCCGTCATAATGAGTATTTTGACTTGTTGAAAAACAATCGTCACTGGGCAGCGAAAAAACTGAAAACTGATCCGCAATATTTCGAGGATCTTTCTAAACCACAAAAGCCAAAATTTCTCTTCATCGGCTGTTCAGACAGCCGTGTACCCCTGACTTCGATAATAGTTTCGGAACCAGGTGAGATTTTTGATCACAGAAATATTGCGAACCAGGTAAATTTTACCGATTTGAATCTTCTCGCAATCGTTGAATATTCAATTGAGGTTTTGGGCATTGAACATATTATTGTCCTCGGACACTATAAATGTGGAGGTGTTAAGGCTGCAGTTGAAGGATTAAATGAGGAGGATATAGTTGAGAATTGGGTTAGTCAGATCAGCGATCTTTATCATTATAATAAAAAAGAACTTGAAGCAATCAATGATAAAACAAAGATGTATGACAGGTTAGCCGAAATGAATGTAATAGCACAATTAAAAAACCTGCTCAGAACTCCCATTATTCAAAGAGCATTCAGAAATGGGAAAAAACTCGCATTTCACGGTTGGATTTTCAATATCTATAATGGGCTCATTGAAGATTTACCACTTCCTGTTGATGAGTGGAAAGAATATGACCTTTTACCTGAGTATTATTTTCAGCGTAACAATACCTGAGATGAAAAAGCAGTTAAAAAACTCTTTAACTATAATTAAGAAGATATTATCATAGGTCCCAAAAAATTCCTTCCTTTTCATTATTTTTGGTATTATTACTTAATGGAGGATACCCTAGTTATTCTATTACATTTGAAAAGCAGGTATTATATCTAAATATTCAATAGTAAAAACATGAAAATAAATCTCCTGATCAAAGTTTTGCCGGTTATGTTAATTGTATTAGTCAAACCATCCTTCAGCCAGTTAATACCTGAAAGACAATGGCCTTCATATCGTGGCTATATGTCATCGGGAGTTCTTGATAATACAAATCTTCCGGAATTCTTCAATGTCGATAAATTGATTAATGTCAGATGGAAGATTGATGTACCTGGCTTAGGGTTGTCGAGCCCTGTTATATGGGATAACATGCTTATAATTACAACTGCTGTCAGCATGTCAGATAAAGAGGGTTTTAAACCAGGGATTTATGGTGATGTTACTCCTGTCAAAGATAATTCAGTTCATGAATGGAAAGTGTTGTGCTATGATAAAAATTCAGGCAAATTACTCTGGGAAAAAACTTCATGTAAAGGAGTCCCAAAAATTAAGCGGCACCCTAAATCAACTCATGCGAATACAAGTGTGGCAACTAATGGGAAGGAGGTCGTCGCATTCTTCGGATCTGAAGGTCTTTATTGTTATGATATTTATGGTAACCTTCTTTGGCAGAAAAACTTTGGCGTCCTCAAGTCAGTTTTCTTCTCTATGAAAAATGCTGAATGGGAGTTTGCCAGTTCTCCAATACTATATAACGGTGTGGTAATTATTCAGTGTGATGTCCTTGAAGACTCATTTGTGGCTGCATATGATGCCCATACAGGTAAAGAACTTTGGAAAACATACCGTGATGAATATCCTGGCTGGTGTACTCCAAATATCTATATTAATGCAGGGAAAACTTATATTGCAGTAAATGGATATAAACATCGGGGTGGTTATGATTTTGAATCTGGGAGAGAAGTTTGGAAGATGTCTGGGGGAGGCGATATCCAGATACCCACACCAATCATCGGAAATGACCTAATCTATTTTAATAGTGCACATGGACAGAGTTCACCGATTATGGCTGTTAAAATAAACGCAGTTGGTGATATCACTCTCAAAAATGGTGAAGCGTCCAATAAAGGTGTATTATGGAGCATCCCACGTGGAGGATCATATATGCATACAATGCTCTTGTACCGGAACCGACTCTATAATGTTAACTGGAACGGATCATTTGTTTGTCTCGACCCTCTTACAGGCAGGGAAATCTATAATGCAAAACTTGGGAAGTCAAAAAGTTTTGTTGCTTCACCTGTAGCATCTGATGGGAAAATATACATTGTTGATGAGGAAGGAACTCTCTATATTGTTCAGGAAGGTGACAAATTTAACCTTATCTCCGAAATTGAGTTAAATGATATATGCATGACAGCTCCTGCAATAACAGACGGAATGATATTCTTCAGAACTCAAAAATATCTGATGGCCGTAGGTAAAAACTGACTGGTTCTATTCTCTTCGCAAATTTATAATAAGCGTCTCATTTTTTATCGCTCGTATTGAAATCAATAAAGTTACTACACCGGTAATAAATACAGATGTGACCATGATTATTAAAATACTCCATGATATATTGCTATTTCCCTGAATAGAGGGCAATGTTGCAACCATTGCTGAAATAACACCGGTTATGATACCTGCTGAAAGAATAATAATCAGGTCTGATAAAAGAGATCTCCTGATTTTGTTAATTGAAAATCCTGTCGCTGAAATAATGGCAAATTCTTTATTCCTCTGATTATAATTTCTTAGAAGTATAAATCCTAAACCAAATATACCCATAATCATTCCTAAAGCTCCAAGGACAGTAAATACCGACAGGTAGGTATTGGTAACCTCATAAAATGATTCCAGTCTCTCTTTTGAAGGGATGACACTGATACCATAGTTTGCAAATCTTTCCCCAAGAACCTGTCTATACTTTTCTGAAAATTCAGATTTACCATCAATAAGTAACAGGGAACTTCCGGAAACAGAGGGAAAATATTTTCTTAAGCTGCCCGAACTAATAATAACATTCCCTTGAAATACTGATGATTTCAGTCCTGCTGCTAAAATAATATTCAGAGGTTCTCCTGTCTCTGCTCTGATTATCAGTGTATCTCCACATTTGATTTTTAATCCCCAATCCAATACTGTCTGATCAGCAATTCCATAAATTGTATTTCTTCCAGGTGTCATTTCAAGCAATTCCCAGGGATTTTCACCGGTAAAATCCGAAATAACCGAAGCAAAGGAAAATGCTTTTCTTTTAATAAAAACCGAAGGGTCAAAACCTATTATTGCCGGTGTGACTATGTGATTAAGATTAAGGCAACTTGCATCATCACCCTCTTTTCGTGCAAACTGGACAATGTCAGCTTCCTTAAAAATATCATCATCCAGTCCAAATTCAAGTTTCCCTTTATTTGTAGTTAGATCCTCATCCACAGGGACACCTGTTTCACACCATAAAAGATATCCACCAGTTCCTCCTGATAAGTCAGATATGCCGGAATCTGATTCCATCCGGTTAAGGCTTGTTATAAAAAGTGCAAATATTCCAGCAGCAATAAAAATTATGGGAGCAACTGCATGTGAGGGATTGTGTCTATAGTATAATCTCGAAAAATCAGAAAAACGGTTCTTCCCGGGATTTTGTAACTTAAAACCTCCAAGGTAATATTGTCGCATTAATAGAACCATTGACAGGAAAAGAGCTGAACCTGCAATAAAATAAAGTTGAGTCGAGATTTCTTTTAAAAATACGGATAATGACAAACTAACAATAGTTATGGCAGCTATTGAAACCAGAAAATACAAATTATTTTTTATTGAGGGTATTTTAATAACACCTTCTTTTTTTACGCTAAGTGATTTTAAAAAATGTCTTGCCTTAAACCAGAAGAATAGCACAATAATTACTAGAGTGATTATAAATCCTGATAACATGGGTGCAATACCAGCAGATGCTGATAGAGTGTCAGTCTGAACAGCACCTCTCCAAACTGAATTTAAAGCACTGATAATTAAATTATTTACCAGAAATCCAGAAAGAGCTCCAATAAATGCACCCAGGCTTGCAATAATCAAGGTCTCTGAAAACAATAACTTAAGGATCATCTTATTTGTAAATCCAATGGCGAATAATGTGAAGATATGATTCTTTTTTAAAGCAAAATATGCTGATGTGGCAAGAGACAAAAGAAGAATTGATGAGAGAATAATAAAAAAACCAAGGCTCAGGAATAGTGTACCGAAATCTACACTTTCCCGTACTGCTTTAAGAGCATCTTCGCGAAGATCAGCAATAACAAATCCTGATCTTTCAGGTTCAAAGATTCCTGTTAGTTTCCTGGCAATATCATCCTGCGCAATTTGTGTAGGGAATCTTATTGCCGTTGCCGGACCAAAATTATTTCCCCACAGTTCTTTCCCTGAGTCATAAGAGATAAAAGCTTTGGGTGTTCCTTTGAAGTTTTTCCAGTACTCTTCGTCTTTTTCTCTGATTTTATTCATCATTACAGGAACTCCAGCATCCCATTCTGAACATGTTTCACTACCGGATATTCCTGGAAAATCAGGCATTAATGTTCTGTCTGCCCATATTGAGTCTAATTGTACAATTCTTTTTACAATAAAGTTATCTGACTTTTCTTTAAGCTGGTTTATTGAATCTGGAGCATACCAGGAGACTCTTATTGAATCACCTAAAGTGACGTTTATGTCCCTGGCAAGCCACGTATTTAAAATAATTCCTTTCCCACTTACAATCTGTGGATACAACTCTGATGGTATTGCAGCTACAAATGAATAAGGGGTCTCATATTTTCCTGAACTGATACTGTTAGCTAGGTAAGTAATAACTGGAGTCGCAGAGGGGATAGCTTTTTTTATATCATCAATTATAACCTTATCAATGAAGATCCTGTCAGAGATAATTTCTGAGCCTCCAGTCATCTCGATCTTTCTGAGTGTTAATCCAATATCAGACAGAATAATAGTACTTCTTAAAATAGCTTTAAATGAACTAAGTTTTCTCTTATTTGTGTTTTGAACTAAAAGTCTGTTAACCTTTATCTCATTACTGGAAGAACTATTCAGATCACTTAGATTAATATAAACATTTGAAGGAACAATCTGGTTAATTCCAAGTGAAAAATCACCACCCTCATTCTCTTCAAGTATCATACCCACTTTCATTACCAGGGATCCGCCACCGGGAGTTGAAGTGGAAAAAGGAGCGTCAGCAGGGATATCACTTATGCTCCTGAAGCGGATAATTACTTCATCACCTTTGTTGATGTTTATCTGTTGTGCAAGCCTTTTGTTTATGGCAACCTCCCCAACATTTAATTGAGCCGACGCATTACCATGGAACATGAAAAAGTCATTACCTATTCCAAATATTCTGACTTTTTTTGAAAGCACTCCTTGCGAAAAATTTTGGCAAAAGCCATCTATTTCAAGAATAGATACAGATTTTTCTCCACTTTTGACAGCAAATCTCTGAGATAGTGAAGGATCAAAATATCTCAATCCCGAGCTGACCAGGATGGAAGTATTTCCCAACCTTGTAAAAGCTGTAGTTCTCAGACTATTTCTGACTGAATATCCAGTAAGTAGAGAACCTGTAATTACTGCAGCAAGAATTGCAATAATGACAATCTGGTTTAAAACACCCCTTTTATAGTATATCAGTGAACGCCTGATAATATGGAAAAGTCCTCTTTTCATATGTTAGTCAGATGGGATAAGGTGTCCATCTTCTAATTTCATCTGGCGCGACATCTTGGTTGCCAGGGTTTGTGAATGTGTTGCAATAATGAGGGCAATACCCATTGACTTGTTCAACTCAAGCAAAAGATCAGCCAATAATGCACCATTATTATTATCCAGAGCGCCTGTAGGCTCATCAGCTAAAAGAAGAGAAGGATTGTTGACCAGAGCCCTGACTATAGCTGTCCTCTGTGCTTCTCCACCTGAAATCTGGGATGGATACTTTAATGATAAGGAGGTTAGCCCGATCCTTTTCATCATTTCGGAAACATGTTTTTCTATTGCTTCAAGTTCATTTGATGTATGGGGAAAAGCGAAAGCCGGCATTATTATATTTTCATATACCGTAAGATAGGGAAGAAGATGATGATCCTGAAAAACAAATCCTATGTTTCTGTTTCTGTAAGCGGCCGAATCTTCCGGGTTAAGATTCAGCACTGATTTATCCCTGAACACAATTTCTCCCGAATCAGGTTTATCAAGTAAGCCTATTATGTTCAGCAGGGTTGTTTTACCTGATCCGGAGGGACCCATAATTGCAATAGATTCATTATCTGACACATCCAGATCAAGGTTATTCAACAGGGTGCCCCTTTGTTGAAATGATTTTGAGATATTTACTAATCTTAGCACGCCTTTCTAATTTATTTTATATACTTCGGATAATCCTGATGACATATTTAACAGAGAAAGTTTTTCCAACACTCCAGCCTTTCCATCTATACCAAGTTGATTCCTGAGATCGCTATTCTGAATCAGTTTTGTAAGTGCAATTACTAATTCTTCAACATTATCAGGGGAATAAGTTATTCCTCCCTGTGTAGTATTGATAATCTCGGAGAATGCTCCAGTATCAGGTTGCACAACAGGTATTCCTGCTCCATTTGCTTCCAGAATATATAATCCGTATCCATCATGTTTTCTTACAGGTACACTTATAATGTCAACATTGCTGAAGAATTCCATTTTCTTATTACCAATAAATTCAGGGTATATTTTAACAGAACTTTTGAAACCATGTTCCTTTATCTTTTTTATCTGGTCTGTTATAAAATGCCTGTCATCACTGGTATACCCCCCGCACACGTGAAGAGTAATATCAGGATAATTGCTTTCCTTCAGTTTAATAAATGCATCAACAAGCTTGTCGAACCCATTCATATAGCTTATTCTGCAAAAATATCCAATTGCAGGATTATCTGACTTTTTCTCTGTAGGAATCAATTTTTCTGGTTCAATTCCTAGTGGCACCACACTTATATTAGACCCTGTTAAACCAGTTTTTCTCATAAAGAGTTCCTTATAATACTTACTTGGTGTAACGAAATAGTCAACATATTCAGCTTCCTGAGCAATCATCTCCCAGGATCTGATCTGGTATGATTCAGCCATCTCATCAATCCAGTCATCCTCGTTTAGAATCGAGCATACTATTTTAATCTTCAGTCTTTTCTTTAGTTGCCGGGCAAGACCAAGAATAAGTGCATTTGACAAATGGATTATATCAGGTTGTCCATCTTTTATCAGGTATTTTACAAGTCTGTCAACTTCATTTTTCCTGAAAGCATTATCTCCTTCTATCATATTAATTGTCAGTTCCTCAAGACCCTCTGTACGCGTAGTCCCCGCCTGCCGGGCAGCCAGTTTTAACAATGGACCGGCATCTAAAATTTTATCGAGAAAAACAGGCATATTCTTTAAAAAAGGTATCTTTTCCCTGATATACATGGAGATTGCTCCAAAAAAAACATGGTGGTCAAGTCCACTTTCAATATTAGCTTTATCAGGAGGAAGATACAGAGGGATGGCAGAAGCATTTATCCCCGGAAGTTTGCGAATCGCTTTTAAATAAAGCATATCGCGATAGCAGTTGCCACAGTAGAATGAACCTCCTGAACCTGTAATCAGATAAACTATTTTCATCATTCAAGTCTTTTAATATTTCTGAGATGTGACCATAAATTTATTTTATTCCAAAAGAAAGAAGTCTCCCATCCTCGGTTAAAAAATAAAAACGATCTTTAATTACTGCAGGGGAAGAGCTTATTGGTGAGCCAGTATTAAAATTCCATAGTTTTTTCCCATCATCCAATCTTAATATATAAACATTTCCATCCATGCTTCCAAAAAGTACCTTTGCTGGTGTAATAACTACCGAACCAACTATTCTCCCATTTGTTCTGTATTTCCATATTAATTTACCATTTGAATTGTTATAGCAATAGAGATATTTATCTTCATTACCAATGATAATAAAATTTCCTGAGATTGCAGGAATCGCTAGTATTGATCCTGATTGATCTCCGGCAGGAATTTTCCATACAATCTTACGTGAAACAAGATTTAAACAATAGAGGTTCCCGTCATAATCCCCAAAATATGCGTTTTCTTCAGAAAGCGATGGCGAAGACGCAATGTATATACCTATATCAACAGTATCTTTTTCTATACCTGTGAGCGCATCAGCAATCCTTATCATACCATCACAACCTCCAAACACAATTTTATCGTTTATAACAGCAGGAGTTCCGTTTAAATAGTTATCAGTTTCTGCTTTCCATAATTGTTTTCCTGTTAATGGATTTATACAATGAAGAAAGTAGTCATAACTACCCACTACTATACCTGATTTTTTTCCAATTGTCCATACATTTGCTGAACCTGCTATCTGATTATCAGTCTCATATATCCATCTGAGTTTTCCGGTCGTTTTATCTATTGCTCTGAATAATCCCTCAGAAGATCCAATATAAATATTATCTCCATATACCAGAGGTGGAGCATCCAAGGCACCTGCAGCTGCAAATTTCCAAATAATTCTACTGTCTGTATTAACTGCAAACAAATTACCTTTTTCACTTCCGAAGTAAATGATCCCTTTACTTATAACTGGCGATGATTTTGTTCTTTCACCAGTTGGCAAACTCCAAATAAGAGATGGAGAGTCGGGAAGCTCAAACATACATTTACCTGTCAATTCAGATTGACCCTGGAACACAGGCCAGCTTATTTCTTCTGATTGTCCAATTAACGGAGTTCCTGTCAGTAAGAATGATAATAAAATAGGAATACAATACTTCATTATATAATTCATTTGTAATGCGATAGCGCACCTGTGGGACAGATATTTATACATTCACCGTATTTAACCTTGAGCACATTATCAAACTCTTCTGTTAATGGTTCAGATATGATACTTATAAATCCTCTGTTGGTAAAACAGAGAACAGGTTCTTCTGTAGAATCCTCACAGATCCTGACACATAATCCGCATTTAATGCATTTTGCATTTTCAAATACGAGTCCGGTAGTCTGATTGATCTTTTTGAAGATAGGGGCGT
Organism: uncultured Rikenellaceae bacterium; assembly: GCA_964639725.1. GTDB lineage: Bacteria > Bacteroidota > Bacteroidia > Bacteroidales > VadinHA17 > LD21. Next base: position 13,114 of record CAZXFB010000006.1, on the reverse strand, counting down.
TAATCAGTTTTCCTCTTGGGTCTTTTAGTAAAAACTCATCTGCGAGGTCTCTTAACCTGCAATCATCTGCAGCACGGCAATCGCAATGCATACAGCTTTTGGATTCACCCGAGGCTGAATTAAAATCAGTAATACTTCTGCTCCTGTAACTGAAATTTTCACACTCCTTGAGCCACTCTTTAAGCTCTTGAGGTTCTATTTTCCCAATATGTGATAAAAACCGCTTCTTCTTGCCAGGGAGTGACCTGGCTATACTGGTTTCTTCCTCATTTACAGATGCCTGAACAGCTGTTTCATCATCGGGACTTAATTGTTTGATTGATTCTGAAATAAACAACTTAATATTCCGAATTGAGACCGGCATATCAATTTTTTTTCTTCGGCAGGCATTTTCACAATAACCCGGACAATCTTTGCATAGGATATCTTTATTACCCACCTCACTAAGTGTGAGATTCACAGCTTTTTCAGTTAGCCCGGCAGCAAGATATCTGTTCAATAGCGGAATGTTATAACCTTCCGGACAAACAACCCTGCATGGAGCCTCACACTCAGCCCGATGTTCTGAAAGAAGTAATTCAACAGATTTTTTGCGGAGATTTATTACTTCATCACCGGAAGTATCAATATCCATTCCTTCCTGGATCAGGGCAGAACAGGAGGGGATAAATTTATCTGATTTTTTTTCTTTTACCAGACAAACCATGCAGGAGGAATAATGTTCCACACCATCCCTATGACACAGTACCGGTATTGAAATACCTGCTTTCTTTGCTGCATCATAGATTGTTTCTCCATTCTCTGCAACAAGATCAATATTATTTATTTTAAAATTAATCATTGATACCTATAATTTCTATGGCATTTTCAGGACATACAATTCTGCAGTTATCACATTTAGTACATAACTGCTGATCAATTTCATGCTTTTCATACGGTTTAAAAGCAATTGCATTAACAGGGCACTCCTGGAAGCATTTTGTACAGCCTGTACAATCGTCATTAATTGAATAACGTATCAGGTGCTGGCATTTATTTGCAAAGCATATTCCCCTGGTATGAGCTTCATACTCCTCTCTGAAATACTTCAATCCTGTCAAAACAGGATTAGGTGCAGTTTTTCCAAGTCCGCAAAGACTTCCATCCCTGACTGAATGACAAAGTTTTTCAAGGTCATCTATTTCCCCGGTGGTTGCTTTTCCTTCACTTAAACGTATAAGTATATTTAACATCTGCTTTGTCCCAATGCGGCAAAAAGTACATTTACCACATGATTGCTTATGTGTAAATGTGAGAAAATACTTCGCCATATCAACCATACAATCAGTATCATCAAGAACAACCATTCCTCCTGAACCCATCATTGCACCCATTCTTGTAAGCTCCTCATAATCAATAGATGTATCAGACATTGTTGCCGGAATGCACCCTCCCGAGGGTCCACCGATCTGTATGGCTTTAAAAGTCCTTCCTTTTTCAACACCATTTCCGATATCTTCAACAATCTCTTTTATGGTTATCCCCATAGGTACTTCAATCAGGCCACCTTTTGATATTTTACCTGCAAGGGCAAAAACTTTTGTTCCCTTGCTTTTTTCTGTACCGATTGCAGCAAATGAGGAGGCCCCATTATTTATTATCCATGGAATCAGAGTAAGTGTTTCAACATTATTTACAAGTGTTGGTTTATTTCTGTAACCCCGTACAGCAGGGTAGGGTGGTCTCAAATGAGGTGTACCCCGTTTTCCTTCCAGGGAAGCTATCAATGCTGTTTCCTCACCGCAAACAAATGCTCCTGCACCTTCAAAAACTTTTATATTAAGTGCAAATTTAGTTCCCAGGATATTTTCTCCTAAAAGACCCTTTTCATAACATTGGCGCAAAGCATTTCTTACCCTCATTACTGCAAGAGGATATTCGGCTCTTATATAAAATATACCTTCACTTGCTCCTGTTGCGTAACTGGCGATCATCATTCCTTCAATAACCCTGAAGGGAAAAGATTCAAGGAGCATCCGGTCCATGAATGCCCCGGGATCACCCTCATCGCCATTACAAACAATATATTTTGGATTTCCTTCAGCATTTCGTGATATCGCCCATTTTCTTCCTGTAGAAAATCCAGCACCACCTCGCCCCCTTAATCCGCTTTCTGTTATAATTTCGATAATTCTTTCAGGTGAGATATTCATTAACGAATGCTTAATTGCACTAAAGCCTCCAAGAAGTGAATATTCATCCAAAGAATCCGGCGATATAATGCCACTGTTTTGTGTAGCCAGATGAATCTGGTGATTAAGAAAATTATTCAGGTATTTCTCCCTGATTTCACGAGGCAGATTTATCGGGCTTGCCAATAGATCGTCAGAAATAAAGGTATCTGCAAAATTATTAATTCTATGTATGATCCTTTTATTCAGGTTTCTTGGACGGATATGTTGAAGAATTATAGCTTCGACCTGACCTTTATTTACATTGGTATAGCGGAAGTTAGTATTTTCCCTGGTGACTATTTCTAGCAAAGGTGTCTGGTTGCATACGCCAACACATCCAACTGTTTTAAGGCTTATATTCAAATCATAGTTTTCCTTCACGTCTATCAACTCTGACAAGATCTCCCTACTACCTCCCGCAACACAGCATGAACCTAACCCTATCCTTACCTCTGCTTCAATTTCATTTTCAACTTCCTTGCCATAATTCACTTTTTCACTCCTTTCAACATTAAGGAAATCATCTATTATCTCTTTAACCTGAGTGGTCTTGACATGTCCGTAAGTCTTGTCATCAATCTGAATCACAGGCGCAAGTGTACAGCAACCCAGACAGGCGACCTCTTCTATCGAAAAGAGGTTATCGGGTGATGTCACATTCTCACCATCGATTTTAAGAACTCTCTTAAATGCATCTGATATCAGAGGGGCACCTTTAACGTGACATGCAGTTCCTGAACAGATCTTTATAGTATGTTTTCCTGCCGGTAGATGTCTGAACTGGGAGTAAAAAGTTGAAACACCTGATATCTGTCCCGGTGTTATTTCTGTCACCTTGCAAATATGTTTAAGAGCATCGGATGGCAGGTAATTAAGCCTTTTCTGTACCTCCTGAAGGATTTGTATCACCTTTTCCTTCTCGCGTCCTGTCTCTTCTAAAACAGTATCTACAACCGATATAACACTATTATCAGATAACTTCTGACAATTGCATCCGCTTCCTGATATATTGTTCTCCTTCATGTTCATTTCTTTGCTATGCAATAAAGATTTTTATTTCCCCGTATAAATATATTTTTATCCGAGAAAGCCGGAGTACAATCTGCTCTTTCCCCAAGCGGGGATTCATTTATCATCTGATAAGGGACAGATGCTTTTACGATATGCATTATTCCAGCCCGGTCAAGAAAAAACACCATATCATCAGCAATAATTGGAGAAGCATAGAAAGGTTCATTAAAATATCTTGTCCAGATAGTGTCACCTTTCACAGCATCATAACATGCAACATCTCCATTTCCTGTTGAAAGAAACAGAAATTTATCGGTTGCAACAGGACTTGAAACGTCAGGTGTAAAGGTATTATCTTCCCAAACTATCGAAGCTCCGGTACCTGCTTTAATAGCTGCGAGTTTTGCATAATCAGTAACTGCATAAGCCATTGTGCTGTTTACAGCCAGTGATGGACCTACATCACCACTCATACATTCAACACTCCATAACTCAGTACCTTCAATAGGATCATATGCGGTTACAAACGGATTACCATTTATTAAAACCTGAGGTGTTCCGTTAAAGATCGCAATAACAGGAGAAGACCATGACGGACGACCCTGTCTGATTGTTTCCCATTTAAGTGTTCCTGATTCAAGTTCATACCCCATCAGTGATAGTTTTTTATTGGAGTCATATTGAACTACCAGTAGATTATCATAAATAATCAGTGATGATGAATAACCATAACTGTTTTCAGGAGCACCAGGATTAATTGCCCATTTCTGTTTGCCATCGCTATCCAGACATATGATATTCCCATTAGCAAATATCGCACAGACATACTTCCCGTTTGTTGCAATAGTTGATACAGCTAATCCACTTTCCTGATCCATCTCCGGCAGTTCTGATGGTTCACCTGGAATACCCGTAGCGGAAGCAGTCCAAACAAGCTTACCTGATTTTTTATCAATACAATAGACTTCGCATAACGTCCCTTCTGCACCAGTCAGGTAAATATTGTCGCCCCATATCACTGGTGAGCTTTTCCCCTTTTTTGGAATCTCTGTTTTCCATTTAATGTTCTTCCCGGTTGTGCCATCCCATTCTGTCTGATATCCTGATCCTCCTGCAATTCCCCGGCTATCCTCTCCTCTGAAAAAGGGAAAATTTGTTTTGTCAGGTTTAAAAGCTTCCTTCTTTGAACCGGCACCAGAAACATTTACTCCAGTGTTTCCCACTGTAAGGTCCGGAAGATCATGGCGAAGAATAAATGAAGCAATAACTGCTGATACTGATATAAAAGATGCTACAACAATAAGGTATTTTCTGTTTTTGTCTTTACTTCTCGACTGATCCGGATGAATTCCAGGTATAGTAGGTATAAGTTTTTCATTTCCAACGATTAATCTCTGACAAAAAATAAAAATAATTGCTCCTGCCAGAAGTATATAAGAACCTGTTTCAACCTGACGACGGGTTGAAAAATAAGCTTTTCTTGCCATCAGATCCATTGCTCTTACCTGGGCAGCTTTATTGACATTTGCCGGATCCTTGTCATATTGTTCCTTTACAGACAATAAAACAGGATTATCGAGAGGATTAATAGTTTTTAACTGTACAAGACTGAATATCATAGTGATAGCAACAATAATTGTGAAGATCCCTGCTATCTGGCTCAATCCTTTAAGAAAACTGATATCTTTCTCTGAAATTTTCATTTATAAATTATTTTATGGCTTCAACCGGACAATATTTGAAACATCTTCCACAACTAAAACACTTACCCTGATGAGGTTTATACTCTGTTCTTTTACTGCGTATAGTATAATATATAAGACTTATCCCAAGTGAAAGACCAAGAAAGATACCTGCCCATGGAGAAGCACTCCGGAACCTTTTAATAATTGTCAGCTCTTCTGTAAATAAATCAGCCTCTGATTTTCCCGATTCCTTAAAAGCAATAGCAGCTTTTGATACCGATTCTATTCCAGTTTTTTTCTCCGATCTCATCTCCCGGGCAAGGCGAACATTAGTGTTCACTGTTGCGAGAGAGGGAGCAAGGTTATAAAGAATCACTCCACCGGCAAGCGAAAAAAGAGGAAGAAGCAACAGATACGTGATAAATCTTTTTCTTATTCTCACTGGTTCTTCTTTCTTACGATTAAAATCAGATGGAAGTATTGCATCGTAGGGGCACGCCTCTTCACAAAGACGACAATTGGTACATTCAGCTGGAGTAATGGTGAGATGTTTTCCGGAAAACCGTGAAAATATATTCAGTAATACACCATAGGGACAAAGATATCTGCAGTAGGGTCTGTTTATAAATATACCTGCTATAAGCAGGAGTGCCCCGAAAACTATCATTGTATAAGGTGCATCAAGCCTGAAAATGCCAACGAATGGGTCGTACCTGCAGATAAGGAACTGGCTTTTTGTAACTGCAAAAAGTATTGCTATCGCAAGGTATATAAATGGAACTGCAGCAAGAACTGATTCAATTGTTTTAGGGAGCTTTACCGGGTTGAACCCTGACAGTTCCTGTATAGCTCCAAGTGGACAAACTCCTGCACAAAAGACGCGTCCAAACGCAAGTGCAAACAATAGAGGGATAATAAAAAACAGAAGAGTCGAGAGAGGGATTGTATACCCGGTATTGAAGAGCGCAAGAGCTACATTCTGAACCGATCCAACAGAGCAAATGCAACCTTGCCTGTAGAACCCAAAATATGCCAGAGAAAATACTGATAGTAATATTAGTCCCGGTCGTGATCTCTTCTTTAAAGCAAGCCATGTAGCAACTAAAAGGGCAAAAATAAGAACTGCAACATCAAAGTATTCCCATCCCTGAGCCCTTTGCGTTGGCATCTGGTCAACAGGATAAACATAACCTGACTCAAATTCCGGTCTTGGAAACCGGTCCTGTCCATTTAACAACGTGTTACAACTCATCAATAGAGCTATAATCATATATGGAATCCATTTTTTCATCTAATTTCTGATCACTTTGCTTACTTATTCATAACTTCTTAAATCCACAATTAAAAGATTACTGTCAACTTTTCTGGGTTTCACTTTTGTCTTTTGGAATATATTGGTTTTCTGATGGTATCCTTGAAATTGCATTTGAAGGGCAAGTTCTTGCAATGGAGCAGTCATTACAATTTACACACAGATCATGACTGATTTGCATATACAGGGAGCCATTCCCGAAATCAGCACAACCTTTAACACATTTTGCACATCCATCGCATAGATCTTTGTCAATTGTATACTGAAAATATGGTTCTTCAATAAACTTCCTGTTTATTGCCCCAGTAGGACAAAGCTGGTTTTCTGCACCGGTACTTATTGTTTTAACCCCCTGACGAAGATAACCACCGCAGAGGTCACAATAACCACACATGACATATGCATGAACACATTTTGATGCTGATGGAGTCAAAACACAATTTGTTTTGCATTGACCACATTGTGTGCATTTAAACGGATCAATCTGCCAAACATATCCAGTTGCTGAAGTTTTTTTTGCAAGAGAAAGAGGAATAATTATAAGTGGAGAAGCAATTATTACCATCCCTGCTTTCTTTACAAAATCCCTTCTTGTCTGATATTTGTTTTTTTTAAGTTCCATTCTTTCTGCAATTAATATTTATTACAGTCTGACCTGCCTTTACATGAACCATTTTCCGGACAACCTGAACAATTTTTCCCAATGGCAACCCTTCCCCACAGAACATAACTTACAATTGTCAGTAGTGTCAGAAGCCCATAGCGTATAGCTTTCTTAATAAAGTCATCCCGGGTGATTAATGACCTATTTTCCAGTGGTGAACTGTGACTTTTATTGTTCATGAGTTATTATTCTTTTCTTTTAAAGACATACAACTTAGAGTCTGAAGGATTAGCTGCATAAATAGTGACACCGCCATCCGTAGCCAAATCCAGTGGTACAGGTGGCTCAAAGTTGTTCTTTGATGAGACAAATTCAATAAACCCACCTTCTTTATTAAGTATCTTGATCCTGTTAATGCCTTTTTCAGATGTGATAAAGCCATCAGGTGTGAGAACAAAATGTGCAGGATTACAGCATCCACAGAAGGCATCATGAGCTAAGCCTGACTCCCCGAAATAACTGATTAATTGCCCATCTATTGACCTCTTTTCTACTCTCCTGTGTCCCGTATTGGCAATAAATAGAGCATCAGCTTCATCAATCGCCACATCAAAAAAGAGGCTGGGAATTATAAATTTTTCACCTGACTGGCCGATCATTGATCTTACTCTTCCATCTTTTCTAAGAACAAATAAAATCTTATTACCGGCATCGGCAAAGACCACAAATGTCTTATTTGAAGCGACGGATGTAATTATACTGTTATCTTCAAATGGACCCCATTCTTCTATTTGTTTTCCGGTATTACTGAATAACATTATCATTTCTGAAGTTGCAGCGTAAAGAGTATCTCCATATGCCGAAAGTGATGTTATCTTTGCAGGAGTATTTACAACCCATAACTTATTCATCTCTTTGTTGTAACAACTTATAAATGAATCACCTCCAAGATATATTAAACCTTTTCCTGATACTGCTACAGAGGATAAAGGACCATCATCCGATAATATTTCTTTCGAAACGATCCATTGATCAGGAAAAACAGATATCTCACTTTTGACATTGCCTGGTTCTGAATCTGCTCCAGAATATAACATGTCATACAGAATATAACCTATGAAGGCTAATATTATTAAGAGAGAGAAAATTGTAATGATTTTTTTATTCATATCTGATTGTTTTTTCCAATAAATAGACAAATAAGATTTTTTGAATCTCTCATAATTAAATAGTTGCCAGCCAAAGCTAATGGTCCCCAGGCTTCAATTCCCTTCAGGACATTATAGCTCGCAATCAGAGTTGCACTCGATTTTTCTAATTTAAAGAAATATAACTTTCCATCATCATCAAGAAGGAACATTTTATCGCCACGAACGATATAGGGTCCCAGTCCTCTGCCATACCTGCTCTCTTTTCCACTTGACCAAACAGGCTTTCGGAGATCAGAAATATTATAACATACCAGCTGCTTTTTGAGAGCTCCTGCATTTTCAGGCATGAGAGTCCATATAAAGTTGTCAATTTTTATTGGAGTCTGCTGATCGCTTGCAATTCCTTCAGTTGCCTTATGCTGTTCTATTAATTTTACAGAATAATCTGAGCCATTATAACTTATTGCAACTTTTGCTCCTCCTGCACCATAACTCCCAAAGAGAGCAATCTCATTATCAGCAAGAAGGATAGGCGATGCTGCAACTGTGGCAGGGCTCCATTCTAATGTTGTCCATAATAATTTTCCTAGGTCCTCACCTTCGGCAGATACACCAACTACTCCACCAACAGCATTATAAACATACATCTTCTTTCCGTTAATTGTCATTGGAATGATTGAACAATGGGACATCCTCAATGTATCAGGATTTGGGGTTTTCCATATCACTTTCCCTGTAGCGCAACTGACACCAATCATCAGAGCTTTTCCACCTGGTGCAAGAATTGCAACATCATTATCAATAATTGGACATTGACCGGTATAAAAATCAGGAGTAATTCTACCTTTTTCCTTTCCCGGAATACTATACTCTTTTTCCAAATCCAGTGTCCAGAGCAGATCGCCATTTATGGGATCAACACACATAACATGTGATCGGGGTCCTATTGAAACCAGGTACTTGTCTGTAACTGCAGGAATTGTTCTTGAGTAACCATGATTCCTTTTCAGTTCAACATAATACCATCTTCTCCAGATTTCAATTCCTGATTTAAGGGAAAAACATCGTAATACATCTGTCTTGCGTCTTTCATTATAGTCAAGAACATATACTCTTCCATTACGAACTGCCGCACCTGCATAACCTTCACCAAGCGTTGCCTTCCACACAACAGGAGGTCCTGATGAATCCCATTTCTCAGCCAGTGGTACAGAATCTTTGCATATATTGTCGAATTCATTTCCCCTGAAACGTGGCCATTCCCCTGGCACTATCTCATCAAAAATATTAAGTGTATCAAAAAACTCCCCTATAATTACTGAATCTGACCTGGGTTGAACTTTTGGTCTCTCATCCATGCCAGGCACACGTTCAACTATTTCGAGAGGCTGATGGTTAGTCAGCATCCACCAGATGAAAACTACTGCAAAAACTATTGCGACTGATCCTGTAATTATTGCCTTATTTCCTTTTCCAGGTGGTGTCATTGACTCTTTCTGTATAACTAAATATTGTTAAAAACCGTATAAAAGTACTACTAATTGAATTGAAAATGATTATTACTCTTTTGTCAGACTTATAATTCCTCCTCACCAAATTTATCCGGATTTAATGTGGCAGACCGGAACCACAACAAGGCCCTGAATTGGAATGGAAGACTTTCTTTTACAACTATTTGGCTTTTATTGAATAGACTGCTAAATATTCACCATGCCTTATAAATAGTCTTCCTTTGTTAATTACAGGGTGAGACCAGTATGGACCAGTACCTTTTGTAATCTGGTATTCACTTAAAATTTCAAGTTTTTCTTTATTAGGTTTTACAAGGCCTATATGTCCTGATTTCTCCTCATAAATGTATAGGAGACCTTCTGCTGATATAACTGCTCCCTTATTGTACCATTCATTTATCCACAATGTCTTTCCTGTTGTCCAATCAACACAAATCCATCTTCCTTTTGAATTCGTATCATGAGTGGAACTGAAGATGTAATTTCCCAGAAGCACCATACCTCCCAAATGTGGATTTATATCAAGGTTTTTCCAGACGAGAGTAGGGGCAGAGCCATCCCAATTAAGCTTGAGCTTAACTGATACCTGGCCATAACCGTTTGCTGCAAACAGGTAACCATCTTTGTAAATTGGAGTATTTATATGATTCCTGCGACTTGATTGCTGGGCATTTTCAGCTTCATAATTAAATTTCCATATCAGTTTGCCATCTGTTGGATTAACACCTATGATCTGAGTAGCAGAGTGAGTTACAATTATTCTCATTCCCTTATCCTCAATCAGTAAGGGATTAACATAATGGGTACCTTCATTTAGAGATTCTGTTTCCCACACAACTTTTCCATCAGTAATATTATATGCGACCATTGCAGCTTTATTCCCTCCGGGCGTACCTATAACCAGATTATCGACGACCAGTGGTGATTCTGAAATACCAAATGTAGGAGTCTTTGCCCCATATGCCTTAAAGTAATTTACTGACCAAATTATTTTTCCGCCTTTATCCATGCAAACCATATCACCCTGCCCGCTAATCACAAAAATTCGCTCTTTTGCAACTGTAGGAGTGCAACGACTGTCAGGGTAATTGCCATCTGCCCTTGTTCCATAAACTACTTCCCATTTCTTTGTTCCAGTCTGGTTAAATGATGTAATAACATCATTTTCACCCTTTCTGCCAGTTATGTAAACAGCATCTCCAGTCACAGTGGCACTGGAATAACCAGTTCCGATCTCATTATTTTCCCAAAGAAGCACTGGACCTGCTGAAGGCCATGATTTCATCAGAGATGTCTCGTTGAATATTCCACTTCGTCCGGGTCCGCGCCAGCCATACTGTAACTGAGATTCAGCATTTTGAACGGTCAAGAGTATAATTCCTGCTATCAGTATTGTCTTTTTTAGTACTGTCATAATTATTAAGATAATTAATGTGAAGGCGCAATATAAATAATCAGGATTAGATTTTAAACCGATTGTTATAAATAGCATGAGTTTATCTGCATGTTTTAAACATTTTTAACAACTTTAAAAACAGAGCACGCATTTCAATTGCTTCAAACCATAACTACTTATAATATAATATTTTGCATTTTGTGAATTTAATAATATGATTTAATCTCCTAATTAATAATAATTTGATAATTCAAATAATATATTTATAATATTAACTGATATGAGATAAATACTTAATAATATTTACTAAAATAATAATTTGTGCGAATTATTTATTTTTTATATGAAAAACATTATTACTTTTGCAACCAGGATATGAACTGTAATTATTAATTTAGTTAAAAAATATTATTTATGTGTGGTATCGTTGGTGTTTTTGATCTGAAAGTAAATCACATGGAATTGAGGGCAACTGTACTTAAAATGTCTAAGAAGTTAAGACACAGGGGTCCCGACTGGTCTGGAATTTTTTATTGTGAAAAGGCAATACTTGCTCATGAGAGATTATCAATTGTTGATCCTCAATCAGGAAAACAACCATTATACAGTAAGGACGGCAACCTGATTCTGGCAGTGAATGGTGAGATTTACAATCACCAGGAGATCCGTAGCCGTTATAAAGACTCCTATGAATTTCTTACACATTCTGACTGTGAAGTAATTCTTCCTCTTTATCGTGATAAAGGTCCTGATTTTCTTGAGGAAATGAATGGCATTTTTGCTTTTGCATTATATGATAAAGAGAAAGATTGCTACTTCATTGCCCGTGATCATATAGGTATTGTTCCTCTATATATAGGATGGGATCAACACGGAAACTTTTATGTTGCTTCGGAACTAAAAGCTCTTGAAGGTGTCTGTAATAAAATCCAGGAGTTCCTTCCAGGACATTATCTGTACAGTAAAGATGGTGTTATGAAGAAATGGTATCAGCGAGATTGGATGAAATATGAAGCTGTCGAAAAAAATGAAACATCAATTGACGACCTAAGAAATGCATTGAAAGAATCGGTTCACAGGCAATTAATGTCCGATGTGCCATATGGAGTGCTTCTTTCAGGTGGTCTCGATTCTTCAGTTGTTTCAGCTATTGCAAAACAATTTGCTCCAAAAAGAATTGAAACACAGGATAAAAGCGAAGCATGGTGGCCACAGTTGCACTCTTTTGCCGTCGGGTTAGAAGGCTCCCCTGATCTTGCAGCTGCCAGGAAAGTGGCAGATCATATAGGCACAATCCATCATGAAATAAATTTCACTGTTCAGGAAGGCCTTGATGCAATTCGTGACGTCATATATCACATAGAAACATACGATGTTACTACTATAAGAGCTTCAACACCTATGTATCTGCTGGCAAGGGTTATTAAATCTATGGGAGTTAAGATGGTACTCTCCGGGGAAGGGGCAGACGAAATTTTTGGAGGTTATTTGTATTTTCACAAAGCGCCTGATCCGAAATCTTTTCATGAAGAGACTGTACGAAAGTTAAGCAAACTACACCTTTATGATTGTCTGAGAGCAAATAAGTCATTGGCAGCATGGGGTGTAGAGGGTAGAGTTCCATTCCTCGATAAAGAATTTATGGATGTCGCTATGCGTCTTAATCCAAAGGATAAAATGATTGTCAAAGACAAAATGGAAAAATGGGTATTGAGGAAAGCATTTGAGGATTACCTGCCAGCCAGCGTTGTCTGGAGACAGAAAGAACAATTTTCAGACGGAGTAGGTTATGGATGGATTGATACGCTTAAAGCGCTGACTTCTAAAGAAATATCAGACGAACAGTTGGTAAATGCCAGGTATCGCTTCCCGATAAATCCGCCTCCGACTAAGGAAGAATACTACTACAGAGCTATTTTTAGTGAGCACTTTCCTTCCGATTCAGCTGCTGCATGCGTACCATCTGTTCCTTCAGTTGCATGCAGCACTCCGGAAGCACTTGCGTGGGATGCTTCGTTTAAAAACCTTAATGATCCATCGGGAAGAGCTGTAAAAAGTGTCCATAATGACTCATACAAATAGTTTATAAGAGTTTTAATTTAAAAACTTCAAAATTGAACCTTAAAATACTATTGTGGTAAATTATTATCTGATTCAAGATATTTAAATTAAAGACTCATTAGTGTTGCGTTGTTTTTAAAATAAAGTTTGTATAATATTATAATTCAATA
>CAZXFB010000005.1:3415-168275 GCA_964639725.1 uncultured Rikenellaceae bacterium | reverse complement strand
CAACGGAGCGTGATAATTGTCTGGGAAAGTACCTCTCGTCTATCCCCCGGTTGCACCGGGGGTTATTCGTATTACGCCACTCGTGGCACAAGAAAATATTATAGAACAAACATTAGCTAACAATAATAATTATATTCAACATTCTCTTATTCAGTGCATAGCAAAATATTGTCATTAGTAGTCCCTATACAAATATTTTGAACATCAGATATTATGACAAGCGGCTCTGAAAGAGCCCAATATGAATAACCCCCGGTGCAACCAGGGGCAACGGTGAAAAACCCCTTGTAAGCTCCAACGGAGCGTGATAAAAGTCAGGGAAAGTACCTCTCATCTATCTCTAATCCGGATTCTATAAGTAAACTTCTGTATTCTTCTTCAAAAGTCTTTTTCTTGTGATGTTCCTGTTGATGTTTTACATAGTCAATCAGCCTCCCCATATCCATATACGAGCAGGTAAAGGAGCCGTACCCTTCGGACCAGCCATTAAACGCAGGAAAATATCCGGTGTTTTTCATCCATAATGAAGATGATGCTTTTATCTCTCTCATAAAATCAGCCAGGGCTATAGATGGATGGAGGTCAGTCAGAACGTGCAGGTGATTTTCAACTCCATTAATCCGGTACAGATGGCTACTCTTATTCTTAATTATACCAGTAATATACGCATAAAGCTGATCAGATTGATCCTGCTTAATGGTGGGAAGACTATCCTTTGTTCTGAAAACAAGGTGATACAAAAGTTGACGGTAACTTGACATAGTTCAAATATTTTTAGCACGTTATACAGCGAGAAAAGACCAAGGTATAAAAATTTCTATTCTATTCCAAAAGTATTGCGCCCTTTCAGGGCTTGGTATTATCGGGGTAGTCATCTACCCCCGGTTGCACCGGGGGTTATTCATATATTGCTCTTTCAGAGCAGTCTGCGCATATGCCATGGCACTAATTGATGTATATTTTAGCCACGAAGTGGCGTTATTTGAATAACCCCCAGCGCCAGCTGGGGGTAACAGTGAATATACCGTTATAAGCTCCAACGGAGCGTGATAATTGTCTGGGAAAGTACCTCTCGTCTATCCCCCGGTTGCAACGGGGGTTATTAATAAACCGTTATAAGCTCCAACGGAGCGAGATAATAGTCAGGGAAAGAAAAGAATCAAAGAAAGACCTATTCAACTAAGAAATATATTCTTCCACATATGTCGCTGAAATGGGCGTGGTCCAATTTTGTTAATCTTTAAAATAAGTATTAATAATATCTTCCAAAATCTCTTGAGTCAGTGGTTTATTTAAATAGCCGGAAACAAAACTCCATGCCTTTGCTCTAAACATATCAGTCGGATTCTTTGAAGTTGTTAGCATCATAATCATTCTGCCTCTTTGGATTTCTTTATCAAGCCGGCTGAATTCAGAAAGAAACTCCCAGCCATCCATTTCCGGCATATTAATATCCAGAAGAATCAGGTCAGGTCGAATATCGTTATTTTTCTTCATCGTTTTCAGATAATCTATCGCTTCCAAACCTGTCCTTTTTTCTATTACGGTAATTGACTTGTTGGTTTTTTTAATTTCTCTTTCATGATAAAAATTATCATGTTCATCTTCATCAACAATCATTATACACTTTAATCTGTTTTTCATCCTTTTAGATTTGCAATTGTGAAATGAAATGTTGTTCCATGTCCAGTAGCAGACTCAACCCACATTTCTCCTTTATGCAATTGTACTATTTTTCTGCAAAAGGAAAGTCCGATTCCATGTCCTATATAATCTGCATCTTTGTGTAAACGCTGAAATATTTCAAATATTTTTTCAAAATCTTTAGAAGCGATTCCGATTCCATTGTCACTTACCGAGAATTTCCATTTAGTATTTATTTTCTCAGATTTGATTTTTATTTTAGGATGGCTGCCTTTTTTCTGAAATTTAATTGCATTAGTAATAAGATTCTGGAAAAGTTGACTGAATTCAGATTCATACACATTCAACACAGGCATATTGTCAATTTCAATACTTGCATTGGAGCTTACAATTATTGTTTCAAGGTCAGCAACCACATTATCAATTATTTTTTTGCAATCAACTTTAGTAAGATTAAGATTGCGACCCAGACGGGAAAAATTCAAAAGTGAGTCGAGTTGAATAATCATTCTTTTTGTGGCATCATTTATAATTTTAAGATATTGATGTCCCTTATCATCAATTTGTTCTGAATAATCCTCATTAATTATTTTCGTATAGTTAGATATTGTACGAAGTGGTTGTTGAAGATTATGAGAGGCTATAAATGCAAATTGTTCAAGTTCTTCGTTAGCATGAGCAAATATTTCAAGCTCTTTATTAAGAGTGGTTATCTCAGCCATTTTAATTAATAGTTCTTTTTCTGACTTCTTGCGCTCGGTTATGTCCTGGACTGTACCGAAAAGTTCAATGACTTGTCCTTTTGAATCAAATTTTGCACCGCCAAACGTATTAATGTAGCGGGAGTCTCCATTAGGGCGGATTAGTTCCAGTTCTAACTGGTATGATTTGCCTGTTTTCATTGCTTTTTCAACACCGGTTTTAAGAAGTTCCCAGCTTGCCGGAGTATAGAGTCTGGAATGTTCTTTATAGGTGGGTGCCGGAAGCATCGGGTCGAGCCCTGCAATATTATAAAGCTCATCTGTCCATGTTACTTTATCTATATCGGGTTTCCAATCCCATACACCTATGTGTGCCAGTTTTTGTGCCTCATTAAGGTGTTCCATGCTTTCCTCCAGCAACTGTTCCGCCCGCTTTCGTCGTAATGATATAGCAGCCAGGGCAACGAAGTTCTCTAATATTTCTTTGGGCGGGTCAGGGACCCCTTTTTCCATTAACAGCAGGGATGTACCGTATAGTTCACCTTCAATCATGTATGCAACCCCGATGATTCGGTCAACCTTTAGCAAAGCCTGTATTGCTGTTCCCACTAAACGCGGAATTGCTCCAAAACTCGCTTCATGCAAAGTTTTTCGAACACCAATCATTTCATTGGTTATTACTCGATAATCCTCCTCGGTTATAACAGAGTGGATTTCATTGATTTGTTTGCCAAGCAGATTAATAACTCTTTTGAGCAGTTCAGACTCTATCTCAATTTGTTTTGTTGTTGTTGTCCGGGTTAAAGAGTTGTATTCAGAGAACGTAGCCACCTCAGCGCATGCGATTTCTTTGACCTCCTTAGTAATAAATTCTTCAAGATTTTCATCTGATGACAAATTTGACAATTCAAGAGCAAATTGATTAAGTTTTGATACTGCAATAAAATTCTGTTTCAATTTCTCTACCGCGCTCCTGTGGTTGGTGATATCCTGAATAGAGCCAAAAACCTTTTTCGTTTTACCGTTTACCTGTTGGACTTCTCCAATCGAATGTACAAATCGATGGTTACCTTTATTTGTAATAAATTCCAACTCCAAATCAAAAGGTTCGCCAATCTCAATTGCCTGTTGTACTGCTTTTTCAATAACTGGTCTGGATAAGGCGGCATAGAAATCTATTGCCTTGTTTAAATTTGGATTGAATGTAAAATCAACTTCATGTATTTTGTAAACTTCCTCAGTCCAGGATAGATTCATTGTTTCTGTATCAATCTCCCAACCTCCAACTTTTGCAGTATGTCCTGTTAAATTCAATAATGCATCCTTTACATGAATTTTCTCTTCTGCCATCTTGCGCTCACTAATGTCAATTACATTTGCTAAGAAAAATAGCTTGTTATTTTCCTGTAGAAAAGGTGATATAATTACATTAACAGGAAATAATTTTCCTGTTTTATGGCAAAAGATAAGATCAAATCCTTCTTTCGGTGCATTATTATTAAGCGTTTGCTGAAAAGCATTGTTGATGTTTTCAAGGTCTTGTACAGACCAATATAGAAAAGGTGGATGCTTTTCTAAAAGTTCGGTTTCGTCCCAGCCAACTAAATTGCAAAATGATGGATTAACATACACTTGTTTTCCAGTATCATCAACCACAACAATACCGCTTGGAATAGATTTTTCAATCGTTTGCCGGAATAAAATTTCCCTTTGCAAAGATTCTGCAATTGTTCCAGATTTTAGATTACTCAGTTCGATTTCTAACTCTTTAATTCTGAGTTCAAGGTCAGCCTTTTTCATGGGCATGATTTTATCGAAAGTATTTTTACTTTGCGAGGCTTTACAAGAAACCTCTTCCTCCTGCTAATCAACAACATACCTGTCATCCCGAGCTGAAACCCAGAGCGAAGCGAAGGGGCAGCGAGGGATCTCCTTCTCACAATCTGCAATTGGCTTAAATTGAGATGTGATGAAAGATTAGTTCGCAGGACGAGGGAAATCAAATCTTAAGTTTATGAGAATGGGAACACATTTTCTCCTTTGCTAACAACAATCTTAAACTTTTTCATTTTCCGGCTGAGTGCGTCACGAGTAATGCCCAACCTGTCAGAAGTGGCTGTAATGTTGAAATCACAATCCTGCAATACTTTCCTGATCATGTTTATCTCAATAGTTTTAAGATTAACTAAATCATCATCCTGAATATCCGAAGAGGGAATTCCTTGTGGTTTTACCGGAAAGTCACATATATTCAGCATGTTGCCCTTACAAAGTATTATTGCCCTTTCGATCAGATTTTTTAATTCTCTTACATTTCCGGGAAAATCGTACTTTATTAGTGCATCAAGAGCCTCTTCAGTGACCTGCAATTTTGGTTTGTTGAACTTTGTGGCATAGAAATCCACAAAATGGTTTATGAGAGGTTTGATATCCTGAGGCCTTTCGCGTAAAGCCGGTATATGAATATGAAGCGTGTTAAGCCGGTGAAAAAGGTCAAGCCTGAATTTATTCTCCTTCACCCTCTTATCAATGTCATGGTTTGTGGCAGAAATGATCCTGAAATCGGTGCGGATCAGGCTTGTATCACCTACTCTTGTGATTACTTTTTCTTCGGCTGCGCGCAGGATCTTCGCCTGCAGACTATATGGCATATCCGCAATTTCATCGAAGAAAAGGGTTCCCTTGTCGCATACTTCAAAGAAGCCCATCTTATCAGTTATTGCACCGGTAAAAGATCCCTTTTTATGTCCAAAAAACTCGCTTTCCAGAAGTGTTTCTGTTATAGCGCTGCTATTTACCGCACAAAATATGTTATCGCGTCTGATGCTTGAGTGGTGAATGATCCGGGCTATATTCTCTTTCCCGGTTCCGCTTTCGCCTGTAATCAGGACATTTGCTTCGGGGTAATTTGCGGCAGTGATGGCTTTATCATAAACATCCAGAATCTGTGGACTGACACCGATAAATTGCCT
Source organism: uncultured Rikenellaceae bacterium (assembly GCA_964639725.1). GTDB lineage: Bacteria > Bacteroidota > Bacteroidia > Bacteroidales > VadinHA17 > LD21. The sequence continues at coordinate 162,958 of CAZXFB010000005.1, read as the reverse complement.
GTCGATTTTTTCTTCAAGGGTTTTTGAGATCAGGGAATTTTTTTCTTCCATCTGCTTCAACCTTCTCTGCATATGAAGATACTTCTGGGTTCTTTCGATGGAAATTTGGATATCAATATGCCTGAAAGGTTTCCGAAGATAATCGAATGCTCCGAACCTCATTGCCTTTATAACCGTATCCATATCTCCATGGGCCGAAACAATAATTACCTCCATAGCCGGAAATTCTGTTTTCACCTCTTTCAGAATATCCAGACCGTTTACACCAAGTAATCTGACATCAAGGATCATAAGATCAATTTCATGATTGATTAAAATCTTACGGGCCGCACTCTCTGAATTTGCCTCGAATGCCTCAAAACCAGATTTTTGGAAAAACTCAAACAATTCTTCAGTAAATTGTTTCTCATCGTCGAGGATAAGGATTTTAATTTTAGTATGGTATGTCATGCTAACTCTTTATTAGGAATATCCAATATCACTTTAAATATTGTACCATGCGATGCTTTGCTGACAATATCAATTCTGCCATTCATCTCTTTTATTATCTGATAAGAAATTGACAATCCAAGCCCGGTACCTTTACCCGTCTCCTTGGTAGTATAAAAAGGAAGCAGGATATGATCTATATCTTCTTCTTTAATCCCTGTTCCGTTATCCTCAATTTCAATTACTACGCTCTGTTTTTCGTGAAATGATCTTATACCAATAAACATATCAAACAATGCCAACTGCATTTTTTTCTTTTCAAGGATGGCATCTTTGGCATTTGAAAGGAGATTAATTATGACCTGTTCCAGTTTCAAAGTGTTTCCGGTTACAAACGGCACATTTTCTCCCAGTTGTATATTCAGTTTAATAGCCAGATGGTCGAATTGCTCAGATATCATCGACAGGGCATTTTTTATAGATTGATTTACGTCAAATCTCGTGATTATGTAATCGTCATTGCTTCTCGAGAAAGCTCTTACATGGTCTATTATATTCCTGATTCTTGCTATATTTTCAAAAATTTTCTGAGCCTTTTTAACCAGGTAATCTTTTCCGACATTCTCGCCGATTACAGACTCATGCAATATATTATCCATTGCAAGCGATATTGTATTCAAAGGCTGGTTGATCTCATGAGCAATCCCGGAGGCCATTTCTCCAAGACTGGCCATACGGTCGACATGAAATTGTTTTGACTCTGCTTTTTTGCGCTGGGAAATATCGCGGATGATGATCATGTATGATAAAGGCGCTCCATTGAAGCCCTGAATTAATGTAGAACTTATTTCGCTGAAAAAGAGAGATTGGTTTTTCCTTTTCAAAATTATTTCCATATTCTGAACCAACCCATCATTCATTGTCCTTTCTATTATCTTTCTCAGCGCTTTTTTTCCCTTTACCGGAACGAGACGGTAAAAATCTTTGCCAACAAGATCATTTCTTGCATTAGCACAAAATAATTCAAGACCTATTTCAGATACTTCCGTAATAATTCCGTTAAGGTCTATCAATATTATTCCATCGGGTGAAGCATTTAAGAGAGTTCTGTATTTTTCCTGGCTTAATCTGATGATCTGTTCCGCTTCTTTAAGTTCAGTAATATCGACCATTGTAACAAGGCAATATTCATCATTCTCCATCGCTATACCATCAATTTGAATATAAACAGGAGCTTTTCCATTATTTGACAATATGACCTGGCCACTTTCCTTAACCTTGCTGTCAAAAACTGTTTCAAGAAAACGATTAAAGATTGGTTTTGTATTGTCCGAAACAAATAATCCAAATTTTCTGCCTATTATATTTGAGCGTACCTCACCCAGCATTTGTGATCCGTAAAGGTTGATCTCGATAATTTTGCCATCTTTTGAAATAGTGATATAACCGGATGGTGCAAAATCGTAGAGTTCCACATACTTTTCGTCGGCTGCTTTTGCTACCTGCTCTTTTGCAAGCACAACTTCATTCTGCAATTCCAGCTCAATCTGGTGCACCTCAAGCTCCTGAATAAGTTTAAGTGCATCGGCTTCTGAAATTTGGGACACTTTTCCATGAGTCCTGCTTTTCAGCAAACTTTCAGCCTTTTGGCGAAGAACCACAGCTTCCGGTTTGTAACCTTTTCCCATACTTTTTAAAAAATGTTATGACGTTATGGCGTTATGATGTTTCGCGTTTCAAGTCAATCTTATTTTCACTTTTATCTTTTTACTCCCGATAGCTATCGGGATGTCTTTTGTCTTTCTACCTCTTCCTTAATGCTTCATTTGCTTTTTTAAGTTCTATTTCCAGTTTTTTGGATACGGTTATGTCAGAAAATGTTATAACCAGTCCGTCGATGCGGTCGTCTTTGGTGCGGTATGGCATTATCCTTACATTAAACCATCTTCCATCGTCTGTGGTGATTGCGGTTTCGACAAACCGGAGTGTTTTGATCACATGAAGAGCATGTTTGCTTAAATCGGCATATATCAAATCGGTAGTGAGGTCGGTAAAAGGCCTGCCAATATCAGTTTTACGAATCTTCATCAGATTCGATATCTGGTGGGTGAACCTGCGGATGTTCAGATCTTTATCGAGGAAGAGAGTGGCAATCTCAGTACTGTTAAGAAGGTTTTTCATATCATCGTCCGCCTCCTGATAATCATAAACCTTATTCTGCAATTCGTTGTTAACTGTCCGAAGTTCCTCATTCATGCTCTGCATCTCTTCCTTTGAAGTGTTCAACTCCTCATTTGTTGATTGAAGTTCCTCGTTAGTAGATTTCAGCTCTTCTTGCGATGTCTGCATTTCATCACGGGTGCTTTGCAACTCTTCATAGCACTGCTGTAGTTCAATCTCCATTTCTTTTAGTCTTTCGGTTGAACTTTGTTTTACTGTTTCTGAATTCTCTTTTATTTGTTCATTTTTAGCCTGTACATCAGTAAAAACAACCATTATCATACCCCGTATCTGATCGGGTTTCTCAATACGCTTAACAGTAATGTCAACATACTGAGTACCTCCATCTGCATCTACTTTAAGATTACGCAATATCACCGGATCAAAGTTTTGAATTGCTTCTCTAAAAGCAGCAGGCATCTCGTTTCTAAGTCCTTCGCGTAACATCGAATAGATGTTCAGGTTTGCTTTACCGGCAACCGGGTCAAGGTATTTTCCGGTACGACCTGTAATATAGATTATATCGCCCTTTTCGTTTACCAGAACACCGGGTGGAGAAAACTGCTGAAGTAAAACCTGATCGGCAAGAGACTGGATATTTTCAACAGGGTGGGATGATACAACTTCAGGATATCTGGAAAGTCTGTACTGGTAAAAAGAATCAGGGAGATCGGCCAGATTACTTAACGGATCTGCACCGGCACGCTTAAATATTTTCAACTTTGAATCAAGTTCAGTAAATCCCGCATTTTTAACTCCGGTAGTCTCTGAAGTGCCAAGGATTAAAATGCCATCCTGATTAAGGCTATAATGAAAAAGCGATATAAGTTTTTTCTGCATTTCGGGCTCAATGTATATAAGCAGATTCCGGCACAAGAGAATATCAAGTTTCGTAAAGGGAGGGTCCTTTGTTATATTCTGAGGAGCAAAAACGATCATTTCACGTAGAGCTGAATTTACACGGTAACCTCCTGATTCTTCTGAAAAAAACCTGCTAAGCCGTTCAGGCGATACATCAGAAACAATATTTGTTGAATAAATACCTTTGCGTGCAAACTCAATGGCATCCTGGTCAAGATCAGTAGCAAATATCTGAAATGTTATTTTTTTGCCCGGATTAACTTTTTCAAGCAATTCCATAAAAATGATGGCTAATGAGTATGCCTCTTCTCCGGTTGAACAGCCTGCTGCCCAAGCTCTTAAGCTCTGCCTGTCGGGCATTTCTCTGATAAAGTCAGGAAGAAAAGCTGCTTTAAGTGATTCCCAAACCGGAGCATCACGGAAAAAACTTGTTACGCCGATGAGCAGCTCTTTAAAAAGGATTTCGGTCTCTTTTGGATTTACCTGCAAAAACCTGACGTAGTTATCCACTTTGCTAATCTGGTGAACACTCATGCGTCTTACAATCCGACGCAGCAATGTATTTTTCTTATAAAAAGAGAAGTCGTGTCCTGATAATTCCCGTAGAAGGATGATGATTTTTTCCAGGTTACTTTTATATCTGATGTCGATATATGGATCTGTTTCCACAACAGGTTTAAACTTAAGATAATCAATAAGTTTTGAGGGAAGATCAGCTGCGGGAGCAATAATATCGATAATAACTGCTTTAGCAGCGCTTAGAGGCATGCTGTCGTACTTTGCAGAAGCAGGATCCTGAACCAGTACGGTTCCATTGGCTTCTTTGATAGCTTTCAGCCCCAGACTGCCATCGGAGCCCATTCCGGAAAGTATAATGCCTATACTTCTTTCCTTCAGATCTTCTGCCAATGAACGGAAGAAGAAATCTATAGGTAAACGCAGACCACCGGCTTCGACCAGATCGAAAAGGTATAAAGTCCCTTTCAGTAGCGACATTCTTTTATTAGGCGGTATTATATAGATACATCCGGGCCTCACTTTAAGCCTGTCGGTTACCTGAAAAACCTTCATGGAAGTATTTCTTTGCAAAAGTTCCGGCATATAGCCAACATGATTGGGGTCGAGGTGTTGGACAATTACGAATGCCATACTGCAGTTGCCAGGTAAATTCTGAAAAAAAAGTTCCAGCGCTTCAAGTCCACCTGCCGAAGCACCCATACCTATAATAGGAAACTGATTTGAATTAGATTCTTCAAATGATTTTTCTTTTCCTGATTTTGCAGATTTTGGCTTACTGCTTTTCATGAAAATAATTGGTAATCAGTAGTACTAATAAAGAAAATCAAAGTAAAGGTACAAGTTTAATTTGAATGCGGGTTTAAATTCATCCAAACCTTTTGTAGCGGGACATGCTTCATTTCCGCACAACTGTGCGAAAATTTCTATGAAAATTTAATAATCCTTCATTAATCCATTCGCAAAATTTCTGTCTGTAAATAAAATAATTTCATTTAGCATTTGATAATCAGATAATTACTTATTAGAAATTATTTTTTCTATATACCGGTTATCTCTGGCACTCTCTTTGGTTAGTCTTTATTCGCTCTTTGATCAGGATTTGCTTTATAGGTTTAAAAGGAGGATTTTTTAAAATTATAGAAACATGGCAAAAAAGATTAATTACTATCGCATGAATAGTAAGGTTAAAGAAAGTTTAGCGGAAATAGAGTTGAAATTTAATGGTGATGAAACTTTTTTAAATTCAAAACTTGAAACTGCTAATGATGACCAAAAGAGATTCTTTAGAATATTTCTTTCATCAAAGAATCCAAGATCACTTCTGGAGCGTTTTTACGGATTATTTTCTGCAACAACTCCTGAAGAAGAAGATTATGAAAACCTGAAATACTATGTAAGTAATTTGATGCATTTTTCATCATAAGAGCATTAGTAGATGATTTATTGCAAAGTTCAGAGAGATCTTTAAATGAAATGCAAGATAGTGCAGGAGATTATAAAGAGGTTTTCATAGGTTATGTTTAGGGTTGAAGAGGGTGTCTCAAAAGTCAACCACCTCCCCCCTGACTGACGTCAGGGGTACTCCTCCTTCAAAAGGAGGAGAAAGTTAATGTGCTATACATCAATACTTTCCCCTCCTTTTCAAGGAGGGGTGTCATGCCCGAAGGGTCATGACGGGGTGGTTGATTTTCCTTTTGAGACAGCCTCTTCTTTTTTTGTTTAGCTATGTATGAAAATTGTAACTTTCCCGGTAAAATATGGTCAATAAGACAGGCTTCTGCAATAAGAACTCAACATTGTAAATCGTCAGCCAAATGTTTACCAGTAAAGAAATAAATTTCACTTGCGATTTTAGTAATGCAGCTATCAAAAGAGGACTATATGCCCGTTTTATTATGGATTAAGTGAACCACAAAATATGTGTAAAGATTCCATTTTAAAATAGTTTCTAAAACCAGTTGCAACTTTTATCCGCTCCGGTACTAAAAAGAGCGAGAGTTGAAGCCCCCTGACGAAACTTCGTTTATCGGGACATGCCTGACAGACAGAGGAGCGTCAGTGACGAGAGCGAGTCAGCTATAACACTCAGGAATAATTTTTCTCTGAGTCCTGCTCTGTTTAATAAACTTTCCGGCAAAAACGCAACAAGGTCATATGAATACCGAACTCACTTTATCCAGCCTGGCCATATCTTCATCAGAAAGTCTGAATGACATAGCTCCGCAGTTCTCTTTAACATGGATCTCTTTGGTTGCACCAGGGATTGCCACAACTGTATCTCCATTATATTGAATGAGCCAGTTGAGAGCTACCTGGGAGGGAGTTACATTATACTTAATAGCAAGCTCCCTAACCAGAATTATAACCGGCAGGCTTTTCGCAAGCCCTTCAGGCTTAAATTGAGGATTGAATCTTCTGAATCCTATATTTTTTAACAGCTCTGGATTGTCGTGAAACTTACCGGTAATAATACCCTGAGCCAAAGGTGAATATGCAATAATTGTAATACCCAGCTTCTTTGCAAGATTCATCACTCCGTTGGATTCAATCCTGCGATCAAGAAGATTATACCTCACCTGGTTTGATGCAAGCGGGATACCTGATTTCTGGAGTGTATCCCATGAGTTTTCCATTCTTTTTGCACTAAAATTGCTTACACCCACGGCTTTTATAAGTTTCCTGTTAACAAGCTCAGCCATTACTGCCATTTCTTTGTTTTCACCTGAGAAACTCCAAGGCTGGTGAACCTGGTAGAGGTCTATAGGATAAGGATCCAGTAATCCTATTCGCTTGTTTATGGTTGTTCTGATATTCGAAGCAAAACGTAATAATGGCCACCATTTTGTTGCCACTATAACCTCTCCTGGTTTTTTACCTGCTGCCTTAAGAGCTTTTGAAAGAGCTTTCTCAGACTCACCTCCTCCATACATTTCGGCAGTATCAAACCAGTTAATTCCACCATCAATGGAAAGGGAAACTATTCTTTCAATCAGGCTCTCTTCAAGTGTGGGCCAGAATTTTCCAGCCATATTCTTTTGTTTGCTGAACTGCCAGCAACCAAGCCCTATGGGAGTAACCATGATACCTGTACGACCAAGTGAACGCAAGTTTTTTGTATTTTCCATTGAATCAGTTTTTTTGAGAATTACAAGATAGTTAAAGTATATTGCCTTTTGATATGAAAAACTGATACCTTTATAAAAATCCGGATTCTTTTATCTGTAAATCAGAAGGTCAATCATAACCTTTCCCATCGCATGATTGTTAACATAAACAGTAATATCAGATGAGAATACTTCTAACAGGTGCAACAGGATATATAGCACAAAGATTATTGCCTGTCATATCAGGCAATGGCAATGAAGTGATTTGCTGTGTCCGCGACAAAGCCAGGTTTGATTCAGGGAAATACATATCAACCCGGTTATCGGTAATCGAGGTTGATTTTTTAAAATCTGAGACTCTTCAGAATATTCCTGTAGACATTGATGCAGCCTATTACCTTATTCACTCCATGTCAACTTCAACAGGTGATTTTGAGAAAATGGAGGAAATTTCAGCTATCAATTTTAAAAATCGTATTCAACAAACCAAAGCCCGTCAGGTTATTTATCTCAGCGGAATAGTAAATGAGGAACAACTATCAAAGCACCTGACCAGTCGCCTGAATGTTGAAAGAATTCTCAGTTCAGGTTCTTATTCATTAACGACACTCAGGGCTGGAATCATTATTGGTTCCGGTAGTGCATCTTTCGAAATAATACGCGACCTGGTTGAGAAATTGCCTGTAATGATTGCTCCCCGATGGCTTGATACCAGAACACAACCTATTGCAATACGCAATGTTATTGAATTCCTTTCAGGTGTGCTTCTCAACGAAACAACATTTAATAAAAGTTACGATATCGGAGGCCCTGACATTATGACCTATAAGCAGATGCTGTTAAGATTTGCAAGGGTCAGGGGGCTAAAAAGATGGATAGGGATTGTTCCAGTTATGACTCCAAAATTATCATCTTACTGGCTCTATTTTATTACATCTACCTCCTACCCGCTTGCCCAGAATCTGGTCGACAGTATGAAAGTGGAGGTTATATGCAAGAAAAACAATCTTAAAGAATTACTTTCAATTACACCCATCAGTTATGAGAATGCAATAAGGGAAGCACTTGAAAAGATAGAGTTGAACCAGGTCCCATCCAGCTGGAAAGATGCACTCACATCCAGTACTTTGAACGATGGTATTGCCAGATACGCAGTAGTCCCGGTACACGGATGTTTTTTTGATTATCGGAAGCTTCATGCTGTTAATATTGACAGTGCTATGCTGAAGATATGGTCGATCGGAGGAAAAAACGGTTGGTATTATGCTGACTGGCTTTGGGGTATTCGTGGCTTTATAGATAAACTATTCGGTGGTGTCGGGTTAAGAAGAGGCAGAAAAAATCAATCTGAAATATATCCCGGCGATGCACTTGATTTCTGGAGGGTTCTGATAGCTAACAAGAGAGAAAAAAGATTACTATTGTTTGCTGAAATGAAACTGCCGGGAGAGGCCTGGCTTGAGTTCAGAATTGACAATCAGAATATGTTGCATCAGACGGCAACCTTCAGACCGCTGGGTTTATGGGGCAGGTTATACTGGTATAGCGTTCTGCCTTTTCATGGTTTTATTTTCAGGGGGATGATCAGAAATATTGTGAAGTAACAAAGTAAACAGTTTAAACAGGTTTTCAGCTAACCAATAGTTATATGAAAAATCAGATTATAACAAAAGATTATATCGGGGGCATCCTTAATACAAGTGGTTTCGCTGTTCTGGCAACAGAGGACAATAGTCAGCCACATGTGAGCTTAATAGCGATAACCCCGCTGGAAAATTGCAGGCAACTGATCTTCGCAACCTACAGGAATACTCTTAAGTATAAAAATATCTCTAAAAACAATAAGGTTGCTGTTCTTATTGAAAGCGGGGATGATAAAAGAAAATTCCTGCAGAAAAGTACTGTCCTCACTATTATAGGCCATACTGAGGAGATCAGTTTAGAAGAGTATGAAGCGGCATATCATGCACATCTTAAACGACATCCCGAGATGGAGTCCTTCATGTTATCATCGGAATGTGCTCTTATAATGGTTATTGCCCACTCATATCAGGTAATAAATGGGATTGATGATATTAGGTGGATTACAACAGAGGATCTTGATGCCACCTGACAAGTTCCCTTTTCAGTTATATTATTATATGTTAGTCTCAACAATAACTTGCATCATATCAATTAATATCCGGTTTTATATAAACCCGGTTTGCTCCATATATAACATTTCTTCTGGCAATAAAAACTGACTGGAAGAAACCTGAAACCTATTTGTTAAAAGTGTCTCTTCAGGTCACTGACTGACCTGATTGGATATATATTTTTATATTTTACAATAACAGGTTCATCAGCCAGAAAACCGGATACAAGGATTTTTTGTGACCTGAATGTTGAGCTTAGATTACTGAGGTACTTTTCCGGTTCCGAAATTGAAATATTGGATAATACCCCTGTGACAAAAATGTCAGAGTGCCACTTTTCGCTTGCTTCAATGAGAGCAATAAAAGGGGTCGCCTGACCCAGATAAAGCACCTCATGACCCATCTTTCGAATCAGATATGAATAGAAAAGAAGCCCCATTTCATGCAATTCATTATCAGGAAGGTACATGATGACTCTTTTTCTCTTCGGATCGTTAGCCGGTGGCAGGGAATCGATGGCTGAAATTAGTCTTCCACGGAATATGTTTGTTATAAAATGCTCTGCACCAATATTTACAGAACCGGTATGCCACAATATGCCAACCCTTTTGAGAAATGGGAATACAACACTTGAAAAGGTCTCCTCAAATCCGCTGTTTATGATTGACCTCAGGAGAATCTCATTAACAGCACTACCATTAAACGAGAGCATAGCAACAATCAAGGAATTGATATGTGTGTCAGAGCCGACAGAATCATTTGTCAGAAACTCTGCTTTCTCTTCCAGTTCAGATTCTGAATATTTAGCAATTTTTGATATCTTAATTCCACTGTGATAAATTATGGAGATATTTATTAATCGCCTCAGATCATCATCATCATACCACCTTCTGTTTGTGTCAGTGCGTTTAGGATTGATGATATTATATCGCCTCTCCCAGACTCTTATGGTAGCAATCTTTATACCGGTCAGCTTTTCAAGCACATTTAAGGTGTAATGTCTCATCCTGAGAGTAATTCTGTTGATAAATATAGATATTATTTGAGTCGTAAAGGTTGGCCAAAAAAAAAATCTGCAGCCTTTCGACTGCAGATTTTCATTAATATGATTAATTATTTTCCCGTAGGCAAAAGTACCTTGTTTATTGTATGAATAACACCGTTAGATCCCAAAACATTAACCAGAGCTGCATTTGAGCTGATATTTGCTATTGTTCCGTTCCCGGAAGTAACAGTAAGCGCAGTAGCACTGATGTTTATGTTACCATTAAGAGTGGTCACAGATCCGGTTACCAGATCGCTTGAAAATACACGGCCGGTGGTTGTTGTCGGAGAAGAAACTATATGATGCTGTAACACTTTTGTTAACAGGGTAAGGTCTATAGTAGCCCCCGTTACACCAAGTGATGAATATAATGCATCAAAAGCAGCATCAGTGGGTGCAAATACAGTAAGGTTTGAGGATGCTGTCGAAGCGGCAGTGAGCAATGCAGGCACCCTGGTCAGAGCAGCTACCAGTTGCTTAAATTCGGCACCGGAAGTAGCAGTTGAAAGAGCAGTTGCAATCTGAGCAATTGTCTGTGAAGGAGGCATTAAAGTACGGTCGATAACATGAACCACGCCGTTATCTGCCATAATGTCTGTGGCAGTGACTTTTGTACGGCCATTTATAAACACACCAGTAGCACCACGGTTGCTAAGATAGAACACCCCTCCTAAAGTAGTTATAGCATTATTCGCCGGAACACTATTGGTTGGAAGCTGAGCGGCCTTAACTTCGCCGTTGACTACATGATAAGTAAGAACTGCATCAAGAGTTGCCTGCGACGGTAATGTAGTAATACCTGCTGCTGTGAAAGCTGCATTTGTCGGTGCGAACAGGGTTTTCTTTGAAGAATTGAGAAGGGTCTGTAGAATTGTTGGGCTGGCGGCTGTTACTGCTGCTATAAGCGTAGTGAAATTCTTATTGAAGTAAGCAGGCTCAACAACTGTATTTACAAACTTTGCAATAGATGCCGGAACCAATACCTTATCTATAATATGAACTACACCGTTTGTGGACTTTACATCCGCCGTAAGTACTTTTGCAGATCCATTCAAACTTATACCTCCGGTTGTCGTTACAGCAATGTTTTCCATATTGGCAGTAGCAACATCACCAGCTGTTAACTGTGTTGAAAGAACAGTACCGGATGTAACTACATGATACTGAAGCAATGATTTAAGAACCGGTTCAGGTACATCATTAATACTGGTTTGTCCAATGGCTCCAAGAAGGGCAGTAAATGCATCATTAGTAGGAGCAAATACCGTAAATTTACCTGTCCCGCTAAGTGTTGTTACTAAATCCGGAAATTTGGTAAGAGCTGTTACAAGTGAGCTAAGGTTTGTCTGATCCTGGGCAATCTGTACAATGTTCTGTGTAGGCTGGGGAGCTTCGTCTTTTTTTTCACACCCTGAGATGATAAAAATCCCCATAAGTGCTACTAGTACTAAAGTTAATTTTTGCGTTTTCATTTTCTGATCATTTAATAAATAGTAATTAATCTTTCCACTTTAAACATCGCAGAAAATTTATTGTTCATTTATTTGTTATTTATTTGAGTCATTATGCAGATGAAAATTTACCTTATTTACATATTTACGCATTCTATATATCTGTTTTGTTGTTATTTAATACATTATTAAAAATATTGTTTTTTGTTCGGTTTTAATTTCTATTAAATGAACTCTTTTGAATATCTATTGTTTAATTATCACATTAAATATTTAAGATATGGAAATAGCAGCCAGTGTAAAAGGTGGAAGTAAAGAGTACAAGACAGGAGAAACTGTTATTACTTACCAGCAGCCAACAACATTTGATTTTATGAAAAAAGAGTTCCCTTTTTTAACAGGTCTGTAAGGTTCAGGAAAAACCACTCTTCTTTATTTCTTGGGATCTGTGGTCTTTCCTACTTCTGGTGAATAATTTAAGTGAGAAGGAACTGGCAATGGTATCACAGTTAAGACGCCAATACAACTCTCAGAAAGAGCAGCTTATGTATAATGAAAAACGAGCTGAACTGTTATATAAACAGATTGAGCTGTTCAATAACTAAAGGGCTCTTTCTTCATTCAAATACAATTTGCGATAAAATGAACCTTAAATCAAGTAAATATGAAAACTTTTATAATAATTTTAGCTGTGAGTATTTTATTAATTGTTTTGCTTCAATCTTTTATTGTTATGCCGGCAAATAACACTGAAGAACAAAAACATTCAATCATTCAAAAGTATAAGGATTTTGAAATCAGATTTTACCCCTCTGCCACCATTGCAACAATTAATTCGAATGCAAAAACTTACAAGGATCTTTCGGGCCCCGGATTTCAGAAACTTGCAGGCTATATCTTTGGCGGCAATGATACTAAGGCAAAAATTTCAATGACCTCACCTGTTCAAATGAGAATCAATGATTCTGTTTCTACAATGAGCTTCGTAATGCCTTCGGCATATACAAAAGATAACCTGACAAAACCGAATGACCTAAAAGTCCAATTAAAAAACACTGCCGATGATTATGTTGCAGTTAGAAGATTTGGTGGATATGTCTCTGATGAAGATCTCAAATTCTATCCGGAAAAACTTAAAAATCTTCTGAAAGAAAATGGGATTACCTCTTTCGGAAATAATAGATCTTGGTGGTATAACCCTCCATTACAATTTATTGGCAGAAGAAATGAAATTATTGTTGCAGTTGACTGAAAAGAATAATAGATATAATTACCACAGTACTGCTGGATCGGAATATCTAACCGGGAGGTTTAGTATCTTTACTAAGGAACAGCTGTTAATTACTTAAAAACTAAATAATGGACACCCCAATTATATTCTGGATACTTTTCAATGCTTTTGTGCTGCTTATGCTGGCGCTTGACCTGGGAGTTTTTAACCGAAAGGCCCATGAGATTTCAGTGAAGGAGGCATTAACCTGGACTTTCGTCTGGATTTTTCTTGCATTGATTTTTAATACAATAATTTTCTATTGGAGAGGTCGTGAGCAGGCTCTGGAGTTTTTTACCGGATATTTGGTGGAAAAAGCACTAAGCATTGATAATATCTTTGTATTTATTATGATTTTCACTTATTTCCAGATCCCTTCAAAATACCAACACAAAGTTTTATTCTGGGGTATTTTGGGTGCATTAATAATGCGTGTAATTTTTATTTTTGCCGGAGTTGCACTAATTGAAAAATTTCATTTTACAATCTATGTTTTTGGTGCATTACTTATTTACACGGGTTATAAAATGTTTTATCATAATAATGCAAAGATTGAGCCTGATAAGAACCCTTTAATAAGGTTTTTTAAAAAATTCATTCCTGTAACGCCTCATTTGCAGGAAGATAATTTTTTTGTAAAACTTGAGGGTAAACGTTTTGCAACACCTCTGTTTTTAGTTCTAATACTGATTGAAACCACCGACCTTATTTTTGCAGTGGATAGTATTCCTGCGATATTAGCTATTACACAGGATCAGTTCATTGTCTATACCTCCAATGTATTTGCAATACTTGGATTGCGGTCACTCTATTTTGCTCTGGCAGGCGTAGTGCATCGCTTCTGGCTGTTGAGTTATGGTCTGGCAGTAGTGTTGGTCTTTGTGGGTATAAAAATGCTGATGATCGATCTTTACAAAATTCCGATCGAATTATCATTGATTTTTATTGCCGCCATAATTACAGGAAGTATCGTCTTATCATTAAAAATAAAAAAAACTAAATAGGTATTTTATATGATTCTTTTGGAAGGTAGTTTCTGGAATAACATATTCGACGCACACCATATCATAGAATACGGTGGGTTATTACTCCTGCTTGCTATAATATATATCGAAACAGGATTTTTCCTGGGGTTTGTATTGCCCGGTGGTGACTATATGCTTTTTGCTGCAGGTATTTTCTGTGGTACACATTACCTTGATATTCCTCTTTTCTGGCTGGTTACATTAATGATTGTCGCTTCCTTTCTTGGTGACTTAACTGGATATTTCAAGGGTAAGTGGTTAGGCGGGAAGCTTTTTACCGATAATAAATCACGATTCTTTAAGATAGAATATCTTGAAAGGGGAAGTGGCTTTTATACCCGTTTTGGAATGTGGGCATTTATTCTTGGGCGTTTTATGCCGGTTATCCGTACACTGGTACCTATGATTGCCGGTGCTTCGGCATTTTCTTTCCGCAAATTTCTGTTATTCAATATTCTCGGTGCAATTACCTGGGTAGGAACCCTTGTGCCTCTTGGATATTTTATTGGCAAAGCATATCCCGGAGTAATTAAATATTCATTCTACATACTATTACTTTTCATTGTTATCGCTTCTTCACCTATGCTAAAAATTATGTTCTCAAAAATAAAAAAGCCATGAACACAGTTTTCGAAATAGCTAAGAAAATCACTGCTAATAAAACATTCAATGCATTCATATTTATTCTCATTTTATCTTCCGCAATTATTATCGGCATTGAAACCTACACCGAAATTGCGACAAGACACAGACTGATACTGATATTTCTTGACAAGTTTATCATTTTATGTTTTACTCTGGAAATTGGCTTGAAAATAGTTTCCCATGGGAAAAAACCCTGGAACTTTTTCCTGGACCCGTGGAATGTATTTGATTTTGTGATAGTTGCCATTTGCCTCGTTCCGGCAGGGGATACACATTTCTTTGCAGCATTCAGAATATTAAGGGTATTAAGAATACTGCGGATGATAACCTTTCTTCCTAAACTGCGGCTTATAATTGGTGCTCTGGTTAAGAGTATTCCTTCTATGGGTTATATCATTCTGCTTATCGCAATACTATTCTATGTTTATGCAATCGTTGGTGTTTTTGTTTTTGGAGCAGCCGACCCCACTCATTTTGGTGATTTACATCACACATTGGTCACCCTATTTAAAGTTCTAACGCTTGAAGGTTGGACAGATATAATGAATCCTCTTATTTTTGGTTCGGCTTCGGATGAGAATATGCAAATAATCTCTATCTGGCCTTTCCTCTATTTTGCCAGCTTTATTTTAATCGGAGCTATGATTATTATGAACTTATTCATAGGTGTAATTATGAACAGCATGCAGGAGAGCCAGAATGAATTAACGCAGGAGCTTCAGGAAATCAAATTTCAGGATATTAAATCGGAAGAGCTTTATGTACATTTAATTGGTAAAATAGACGAGCTTCGTAATGAGATTCAGCACCTTAATAAAATGAGAAAAGAATAAGTACCTGAAAAGAGTAAGCTGAAAACATCGGGCTATATTTTATGAGATGAATAATATCAGTTATAAGCATGGCATATCTCAAAGTTTTCAATCAAAACTTATACAAACGGCTATGGGTTTGTTAGGAATGAAGAAGAGAACGGAAAGAAAAATGATAACAAATGGGTTTCCGAAAGAACCTGCAAAGATCCCTGATTCAATACTGAAGAACTTTAACCTTTCAGATGCTGTTCAAAACGCACGCAAGGTATGGATTATTACTCCAACTGAAAGTAAGTCTGACCTGATCATTTTATATTTACACGGGGGTGCATATATGAGTAATCTCCTTACAGAACACTGGAGACTTATTGAGAAAATAGCAGGCAAGACCGGTGCGACAATAGTTGTTCCTGACTATCCGTTGACACCTGAAGCCAGCTGCAAGGAGACATATGATTTTATTGAAGGTTTATTTAAAAGAATTATAACTGAGTACCAGGGCAAACGTGTTGTTTTCATGGGGGATTCTGCAGGTGGTGGATTAGCATTGGGATTTACACAAAAATTAAGAGATGAAAATAAAAAGCAGCCTGATCAGATAATTATTTTCTCTCCCTGGCTGGATGTCACTATGAGTAATCCCTTATTGGAGAGATTAGACAAAGAGGATAATTTATTAAGTATTGCAGGCCTTAGAAATGCCGGACAGAAATATGCTGCAGAACTGGATTTGAAAGATTTTCGTGTAAGTCCTGTTTATGGAGACTTAACCGGTATGTGCAGGATATCGCTTTTCACAGGTACAAGAGACATATTAAATGCAGATGCTCAAAAATTTAAACAGTTAATGAAAGAACAAAACATATACTTTAATTATTTTGAGTATCCTGATATGTTCCATGACTGGGTAATAATTACGAGTTTAAAGGAATCAGACGATGTAACTACTAAAGTTATTAAACTTGTGAATGATTATGAATAGAACCTGCATGTACCCATGTAACAGTCCGATTCCACATCCCCCTTTAACTGAACAGAATTTACAGGAATAGTGTCCCAGGGGATAAGTCTGCCGGAGGTGAAAACATGAAATAATCCATTGTTTAATAATGCATTAATATTATAAAAATCTGACTGAAAAGGACGCCTGTAATCTACTGGTTTAGTATCTTCTGAACTCATTATTGCAGCACGCGTAAGTCCCATTTCTGCAAGGCTTACACTCGAAGGTACAGGATGATCAAACCAGGAGGCATCAACAGTCTGAAAATCCTCAGATTCCGATTCAATCCATTGTCCTTCTTTCTTAAATGATTTAACATAGCTGGTCATTTTGAGCATCAAATCATTCCAGGAAGAATCATTCTCGCATAACATACTGATTGCGGTAAGTGTTGCTCCAGCATCAAATAAGAAGCCTTGTTTTTGAAATGTTACGTTATAATACGAATGCCCGAGAGACACACCATCCCAGAATTTATCAATAATATTACGCATAACAGTAGCTGCCTTATCCTCCAGATTGGGATTATTCAGACATCTTCCTGCCTGCAGCATGGCAATTACAACAAGTGAATTTATTCCGCTTATAACCTTATCATCCCTCGATGGCTGTTTCCGCTTATTCCTGACAACCAGCAGTTTTCTTTCAATGGTATCCGTGGAGTTGTCACTCCTCTTAATAAGATGATTCAATCCCTCAAAATTGCCTTCCTTGCTGATATAGTAAGCGTTAGAAAAAAGCTTGTATTCTTTCTCGTCAAGGATAGTCATAAGCTCTTCCCGGCTCCAGAGGTATGTTGCCCCCTCCTCATGATCAGTATCAGCATCAAATGCTGAGATATATAGCCCATCATGTTCAAAGCACTCCTGAAGACATATAATGATCTTCTCTGCCATTATTTTATACTCAGGTTTACCCAATACTTTATAAGCAACAGAGTAACACCATAGTGCCATAGCCTGGTCGTAAAGCATTTTCTCGAAATGGGGGATTGTCCATTCACGGTCTACACAATAGCGATATATGCCACCCTGAAGATGATCATTTAATCCGCGCATCCTCATAGCCTCAAGGGTTTTGTTACAAATTTCCATGATCTCATGATCTTCTTCCACAGATAAGTGATATAAAAGATACAGTAGTGTTGAATGTGGCGGAAACTTCTGACCAGTACCAAATCCGCCATATTCCGAATCATAAAAAGATGTCAGCTCACTTACAAGTGATTCTTTAACAGTAACCGGAGGCTCTTCTTCTCTGTAAACAAACGGAGTAATATTTTCACCATGAGTTACATAGTATTCATGTACTTTCTGAGCAATATCAAGAAATGACAAGCTCCTGCCATTGGTCAATACCGGCGCATATGTCAGAGCAAAAAATGGCTTTAAATCAGGCGTCAGAAATACATTCAGAGGCCATCCTCCTCTTCCGCTCTGAGAATTAATAAAATGCATCATGTACTGATCGATGTCGGGACGCTGCTCCCTGTCTATCTTAATACAGATAAAATTGCTGTTGAGGTAAGCAGCTGTTCTGTTATCAGAAAAAGCTTCTGAGGCCATTACATGACACCAGTGACAGGTTGAATATCCAACCGAAACAAAAACAGGCTTATTGCTTTCAACAGCCAGTTTAATAACATCATCACTCCACTCCTGCCACCATACCGGATTATTAGTGTGCTGCAGAAGGTAAGGAGAAGATGATTTATCGAGATTATTGCGTTTCGGATCAGGGGCTTCTGATGCTGAGCTTTTCATTATTTGAATATTGAACTTACTTTATCCAGCCTCACCATATCCTCATCAGAGAGCCTGAATGACATTGCTCCGCAGTTCTCTTTTACATGAATCTCCTTAGTTGCACCCGGAATTGCTACAACAGTATCTCCATTATAATTTATCAGCCAGTTGAGAGCAACCTGCGATGGTGTTACATTATACTTCAGGGCAAACTCCTTAACCAAAGTTACTACCGGCCGGCTCTTCTCAAGGCCTTCAGGCTTGAATTGTGAACTGTACCTTCTGAATCCGATATTCTTTAACAACCCGGGATTGTCGTGAAACTTACCGGTTACGAGACCCTGTGCAAGTGGTGAGTATGCAATTATAGTAATACCCAGCTTTTTTGCAAGATCCATCACCCCATTCGTCTCAATCCTGCGATCGAGAAGACTATACCTTACCTGGTTCGATGCAAGAGGTATCCCTGATTTCTGGAGTGACTTCCATGAGTTTTCCATTTTTTTTGCATTGAAATTGCTTACACCTACGGCCCTGATTAGTTTCTTGTTAAACAACTCAGCCATTGCTTCCATTTCACTGTTTTCTCCCGAAAAACTCCATGGTTGATGAACCTGGTAAAGGTAGATCGGATATGGATCAAGAGCACTGATTCTTATATTAATGGTCTTGCTGATATTAGAAGCGAAACAAAATATGGGCCACCATTTTGTAGCCACAATAACTTCTCCAGGTTTTTTACCTGCAGCCTTAAGGGCTTTTGAGAGAGAGCGCTCCGACACTCCTCCTCCATATAATTCGGCTGTATCAAACCAGTTTATTCCGCCCTCAAGGGAAAGGGAAACGATCCTTTCAATCATGCTGTCTTCAAGTGTGGGCCAGAATTTTCCTGCCATATTATTTTGTTTGCTGAACTGCCAGCATCCCAGACCTATCGGGGTCACCATTATTTCTGTCCGACCAAGTGGCCTTAAACTTTTCAAATTTTCCATTTTATCAGTTTGTTTCGTATGTAATCAGGTTTAATATTTCACTCAAGGAGTGCTCTCTTTTGTTTATATATATGTCGTTGTGGAAATAATCGAGTTTTTTCAGGAGGTATGAAAGGGTGTTGATCTCTTCAGAACTGAGATTTCCAACAACGATCTCTGATACATCACCCATAAGAGGAAGTGTTTTGAGAATCTCTTCTCTCCCGGTTTTTGTTATAGAAACTCTGATGCTTCTCTTATCCTTCTTATCTGCTGATTCAGCTATCAATCCTCGTTTTATCAGCCTGCGGATGACTTCTGATCCGGAAGTTTTCTCCATCACCTGTTTTTTGATCAGATCACTCTTGCTCATACTTTCATATGTCATCAGGGTTATGAGAAATGAAAACTCATCCGGTGTTTGTAAACAACTCTCTTTGAGTGCTTTCTTAATATAACCTTTTGCATAATGATACATCATTACAATCAAAACAGAAATGTCAATGATGGTACTGCGGGATTCATCCTTAACCCACTTATTTTCTTCACCTGATATTTTTCTGATCTCTAACTCTTTCGAATTCGATTTTGAGTTCAGGTAACCAATGAATTCATCCATCGAATACTCGTCATGATTGCCCTTCTCAGCATCAAAGGAAAAGAACCGGTCTATTAAAGTTGTAAGTATCTCACTCTTTCTCATAATTGCTATTCATTCCCGAAATAAACAATAATTTACCCATTTAGTTCATTTACGTTTTATTTATTGTTTTTTTGAACTTTTATGTACTTATTCTGTTTATTCCTCATAATCAAAAAACTTTTATGGAAATAGCGGCAAGTATAAAAGGTGCAAGCAAAGAGTATAAAACGGGAGATACAGTTATTACTGCTCTTCAGCCAACAACCTTTGATTTCAGGAAGAAGGAACTTACACTTATAATAGGACCTTCTGGTTCAGGTAAAACAACTCTTCTTTCGCTTCTTGGATGTGTTATTTTTCCAACAACAGGAGAAGTGTATATTGATAACCTTCTGGTTAATAACCTAAGCAACAAGGAACTGGCCAAGGTGAGACTGAAAAATATCGGTTTTGTATTTCAGAGCTTCAATCTTCTTGCGCCACTCAATGTACTTGAAAATGTTATGCAGCCCCTCAGGCTTGCTGGTATAAGCAAAAAGGAAGCAAAACTTAAGGCGGAGGAAGCACTTAAAAAAGTAAATATGGAAAGCAGGGTTAAAAGCCTGCCCAAAAACCTCAGCGGTGGCCAGCAGCAGAGAGTTGCTATTGCAAGAGCACTTGTTACAGAACCATCTATTATGCTTTGCGATGAACCCACTGCATCGCTCGATATAAAAAGCGTTGGTATAGTAATGGAAGAATTGAAAATGCTCTCAGATTCAGGAAAGTCTGTAATTGTGGTTACACATGACCTGAGACTGAAACCTTTTGCAGACAGGATCATTTATGTGAACAACGGGATCGCTTCCGACAAACCCTCGGAAGACGAGATATTTCATAACTAACAAATTATAAAATCAATAAAAAAGAATATAAATTTTAAAACAATGAATAAAAGAATTTATCTGGTAATAATACCCTTAATTATTACAGCCTGCGGAGGCAGTAAGGAAAACAAAGAAAAATCAGGTATAGCATCCCAGGCCGTCAACAGTGCAAAAGTTGAGGTATTGGAAGTTGTCGGGGTTGGCAAGGTTGAACCTGAGCAGGAGATAATCAGTCTGGCAGCTTCAACCGGCGGCATTGTTAATGAGATCTACAGAAACGACGGTGATAGTATTAAAAAATATGAGCCTTTGGTCAGACTTGATGATGAGCTTGAACTGATAAGGGTAGTTCAGTTGAAAAACCAGTACAACACCCAGAAAGCGCAGGTAGAAATTGATGAACTTAACCTTAACGAGTCGGAGGCAAGGCTTACCAATAAGAAAAGACTACTTGAATCGGCAAGAGCACTTGCATTAAAAGGAGCGGAAACAAAGCAGACTCTCGATGATCTTGAAACAGAGGTCACTACCCTATCGCTAACTGTTGAAAAGAACAGAGCCTCAGTAAAACTTGCAGCCAGCAGGCAAAGGGAGTTGGCTGAAGAGGTGAGACATGCTGAAGCTGAGGCTTCGAAAAAGATATTGCGCTCTCCTTATGATGGGCTAATGCTGGAAATGCTTATTGAAAAAGGAAGCTCGGTAAGCCAGTTTGACAAGTATGCAGTGGTTGCCCCTTCCGGACCATTGACAGTCAGAACGGAAGTTGATGAGCTTTTTGCCGGAAGACTCAGTTTAGGGCTTGATGCAGACATCAGATTCATTGGCAGCGACTCGGTTGTCGCTAGGGGAAAAGTAATATTTCTTTCGCCCTATTTAAAAAAGAAATC
Source organism: uncultured Rikenellaceae bacterium (assembly GCA_964639725.1). GTDB lineage: Bacteria > Bacteroidota > Bacteroidia > Bacteroidales > VadinHA17 > LD21. The sequence continues at coordinate 141,324 of CAZXFB010000005.1, read as the reverse complement.
GCTCTTCTCACAAAAAGCAAACGAGCAGGAAGACAGGCTTGTAAGGGAAGTAAAAATTAAGCTCGAGGGAGAGAACGGTCTTATCCTTAACTCCAAGGTTGAATCTGTAATTGTACTTAAAAAGAGCCAGTTATGATCGCAACAGCATACAGGTTCATAAGGTATGATAAGGTAAAGAGCATAGGCGTAATTATAGGAATAGTTATCAGCATCTTCCTTATTGGTCAGCAGATAGGTGTACTAAGTTTCCTGACCGGATTAATGGGCGGACTTGTAAGTAACTCTAGGCAGGATATTGGCCAAATCTGGGTTGTCGACAATATAACAAGAAATGCTAATGAACTTCCTAAGCTTAATGAAGGCCTTGTAAGGGAACTCAGGAGCATAGAGGGGGTGATGAATACATATCCGATCGTTGTTGCAGGGGCATCGGTCAAGTTTGAGAACGGAAAGCTGGCACCGGTACTTATTATTGGCAGCGAATCTCCAATGTTTATTGCTGGTCCTAAACCGGAATCAATAAATGAGGGTGAGCTTATGTCGCTCAATGATGACGAGGCTGTATCGGCTGAGTTTTGCGACCAGGCCGTATTCGACTACCCTGTAAAACCAGGTACCAGAGTTGAGATCAATGGTAAAAGTGCCACTATTAAGTTGCAAACAAAAAATGCAAGGGGCTTTGCAGGCTCATTTTTCTATACAACACTTTCGAAGGCACGTTATTATACTTCTTTCCCCGAGTCGAAAGTAAGTACAATAGCTATCCAGGTGAAACCCGGGTATGATATTGATGATGTTGTTAATAACATAAACAGGTCAGTTTATGGTATTAAGGCATGGAATGCCGAGAAACTCAGAAAAACTACAGTCAGCTATATCACCTTATCGTCAAACATAGGGACCAGCATCGGTTCGCTGGTTGTTTTTGCTGTAATCAGCGGATTCTTTATCATCGGACTTACACTCTATTCGTCAGCTGTTGACAGGATAAGGGATTACGGAACACTTAAGGCGATCGGTGCAACTAACGGGTATATTACAAGGCTTATTCTAACCCAGAGCTTCCTGTTCGCAGTAACAGGTTACATAATAGCAATGATGCTTCTTGAAGGATTCAGAGCCGGTGTTTCCAATGCCGGACTTGTATTCAGCTATTCAATAAGGGAATACTCTGCACTCTTCCTGGTAACAGTGTTTATCTCGGTTGGCAGCTCTCTTTTCTTCTCCATACGAACAATCAATAATGTCGAACCAGCGGCAGTATTCCGCGGCTGAAAAATATAATATTGTTAAAAATGAAATCAATAATAACATCAATAATATTAATTCTCCTTATCGGCTTATCGGGCAGAATATCAGGCCAGGAGATTAAACTTAGAGCCTTAATCGATTCAGCTCTCTCAAACAAGGGAAATATACGAGCAGTAAGAACTGATATTGAGATTGCCAGGCTTCAGACTTCGTCGGCTTATCAGAAGTATTTGCCCGACCTCTCCCTGAGTTATAACTACAGATATAATCCAATAGTTCCGACACAGATAATTCCTGTCGGACAATTTAACCCTGTACCTACTGATGAAAAGAGGCCGATAAAATTCGGGACTGAATGGCAGCAGAATTCAGGATTGAATCTGTTTCAGCCCATAATCGACTTTTCGATAAAGAGCCGGGTTGCAGAAAGCAGGATTAATGAGAAACTCAAAAATACAGATGTTGCCGCCGCAGAAAGAGATCTAAAAATGGAAGTCATAAAGAGCTTTACAAATATATGGCTCAGGGAGGAACAGCATCGCTATGCCGCACTGGATACTCTGCGCACTTCAAAAACAAAAGAGCTCTTCATTATTAAGTCGAAAGAGGGAAAAGTGCTGAAAACGGAAGTCAACAGGGCCATTCTGAATCATAATAATGCTCTCTCTGATTATGTTGCTGTTACATCATCCCTCACGAGGGAAAAGATCTATATGGGTTTCCTTACGGGTATAGCTCTTGAGGTTTTACTTGATGGCACCTTTGATTTTTCTCCTTTTCAGGATAATGGTCTGAAGAAGAGCAATACAGATTTGCTGTTAGATTCAATTCCTACCCTCAGAAGGCTCATACTCAGGGCTGAACTACTTGAACAACAGAAGAAGTCAGAAAGAATGAAACACACACCTATAGTTGGTTTTGAGGGATTCCTTGGCGCCAACCAGTATGCAGATACCTTTAATCCACTCCTTTCAGACAGCTGGTATGGAAGCAGCTATCTTGGACTTAGTCTCAGATTTCAGATACTTTCCGGCAGCAGCACAAAAAACAGGGTCTCGCAGTTGAAACTGGAGCAGAAAGTCCTGAAATCTAGACTCGAGGATGAGACGAACAGTGTCAGTAATAAGAGTCTTCTGCTTATGGAAGAAATAAAACAGATTGAGCATCAGACTGAATTATCCAAACAGAACATAATGCTTTATGAAGAAAACCTGGCATTGAATAAGGAGAGATTTGAAAAAGGCCAGATAAATGCCTATGATCTCTTAACAGATGAAATAGATTTTCAGAAAGAGCAGTCTAAGTTCAATGAGAAACGTGCCGAACTGGTATATAAACAAATAGAGCTGATAAACAACTCAGGGGCTCTTTCATCATTCATTGATAATATACGATACAATGAACCTTAAATCAAGTAAATATGAAAACTTTTATAATAATTTTAGCTTTGAGTATTTTATTAATTGTTTTTCTTCAATCTTTTATTGTTATGCCGGCAAATAACACCGAAGAACAAAAACATTCAATCATTCGAAAGTATAAGGATTTTGAGATCAGGTTTTATCCCTCTGCCACTATTGCAACAATTAAATCGAATGCAAAAACATACAAAGAGCTTTCCGGACCCGGATTTCAGAAACTTGCAGGATATATCTTTGGAGGAAATGAAGCCAATAAAAAAATTTCAATGACAACACCAGTACAAATGGATATCAATGATTCTGGTTCCACTATGAGTTTTGTTATGCCTTCTGAATATTCAAAAGAGAACCTGCCAAAACCGAATGACCCAAATGTCAATATAATAAACACAGCAGATGAATATGTTGCAGCAATCAGATTTGGCGGATATGCCTCTGATGAAGATCTGAAATTCTATCCGGAAAAACTCCAGAATCTCCTGAAAGAAAATGGAATAACCCCTGTAGGGAACTATAGATTCTTAGGGTATAACCCTCCTTACCAATTTGTTGGCAGAAGAAATGAAATTATTGTGGCAGTGGAATGGAAAGAAAAGTAGAAGATATCATTTCCTGACACACATGTATCGGAATTTTTAAATTTTCAAATAAAATTGAGACTATGAAGAAAAAAATATTGTTAACATCGGCACTTTTTGGCCTGATCTTGTCATTTAATTTTCTCTCACTAAATGGTCAGGCCTCTTTCGATCTGGAGATGGGGGCAATAGGAACAGGTTACAATAATGTTCGTATTCCGGGCGATCAGGGAACCCTCTTTTCATTAAAGGATGATTTAAACTCAAAAACTGAGTTCTTCCTCAGGTTAAGAGCCAATTATACGATAAGATCACGTCACACATTATCATTATTATATGCTCCTCTCGAAACTGTATCAAAGGGAAATGTGCCATATGATTTATTGTTTGAAGGGGTAAATTTTCCTGCAAATACTAACCTCACAGGCACCTATAAATTCAATTCATACAGATTAACGTACCGCTACGAAATTGTACTTAAACCTAAGTTTGAATTCGGTCTTGGTTTTACTGCAAAGATCAGGGATGCCAGGATAGCGTTAGCCTCGCCGGCACTTGAAAGTGAAAAGACAAATGTTGGCTTTGTACCAATAATCAATTTCAGAATGTTATGGAAAATGGATGAAAAATTCGGAATCCTCCTTGAGGGTGATGCCCTTGCTGCACCACAGGGCAGAGCAGAAGACGTTCTGATTGCAGCAAATTACAGGGTTAACGACCATTTTGGATTAAAAGCCGGATACCGTATTCTTGAAGGTGGTGCAGATAATGATGAGGTTTATGGTTTTGCTTTGTTCAATTATGCTTCTGTTGGCCTTTTCATATATCTCTGATTTAACTATTTTGGAATATATCTGAAAAGAGCAACCTGACTTAAACACGATTTTATGTTTTTATTAAAAAATATCTGGCTTATTTTATTCATTGCATGGGGTTTGCCTCTGACTTTGTATTGAAGCAAATTTCGCAAGATTGTATATCAAACCAGTAGCTGGACCATCAATATAAAACCATATTTTATGAAAGAACTGAAAGCCCTCTTTGGAAATATGTATCCTGATAATCTGAATTACCTGAAATTCAGGAATTTCTACCGATTTTACCTGACTATATATATGCTCATATTTACATCTTATTTAACCTTTGGAAAAGACAATAAGATAAACGAAATCAAAATCGGAAGCAGCATTCCAGCATTTGCATTGCCTGATCAAAATGGAAATTTGTTCGACATCAATTCCGTAATAGGCAAAAAGAATCTTGTGATTTATTTTTATCCGAAGGACGATAGTCCGGGCTGCACAGCACAGGCCTGTTCGTTTCGAGATCAGTTCGATGTTTTCACGGAAGCCGGTGCTGTAATAGTTGGAATCAGCGGCCAATCGGTCAAAAGCCATAAAATGTTTACTGAAAAACACAGGCTTAGTTTCACCCTTTTAAGTGATGAGGACGATAAAATACGAAAACTATTCGGCGTACCTACAAACCTTCTCGGTATGTTACCTGGCCGCGTAACATATATTGCTGATAAAACAGGCAAAGTGATCTATATCTTCAATTCTCAAATGCAAGCCACAAAGCATGTTGATGAAGCATTGAGGATTTTGAAAGAACTTAAATAACAAATGTTTATGAATAAAATTCAAATTGGTGATACTATACCCACTTTTATCCTGAAAGATCAGAACGGTAACGATTTTGATATTTCATCCTTACTGGGTAGTAAAAAACTTGTTATATTCTTCTACCCGCAGGATGGTAGCCTTAACTGCACAAGAGAGGCCTGCTATTTCCGTGATCTGATTGATGTTTTTGAAGAAGCAGATGCTATAGTCATTGGCATAAGCAGCCAGTCAGTTGAAAGCCATAAAAATTTTGCAGAAGTAAACCAGCTCAAATACACCCTGTTAAGTGATGAAAGTAATATTGTAAGAAAATTATTTGGTGTTCCTGGCAGGGTCTTCGGATTAATTCCCGGCCGGGTTACTTATGTAGCAGACCGCTCAGGTAAAGTAGTTTATATCTTCGATTCACAAACAGAGACTCAACGTCATGCGGATGAAGCCTTGAAGATCTGCCTCCTGCTGAAAAGATCTGATAACAATAAAAAACATGATTTTACATCCCCTGCAGATCATTCCGAAAAGTATTAATTCTAAGGTATATATGCCTATGATAATATTATTACATTTGGATGACTACACAACATGAAAAATTGTGATAATTGTAACCCTGCTATTTAAAAACCGATTATATGCTTACAAAAGATTTAGTGCTCGAATTATGGAGCAAAACATACAACACAGAGGGTAAACCCGACTGGTCACACATACTTCCTTATTACGATAATAATATCTATTTCAGGGACTCCATCCAGGAAATACGTGGAATAGAAGAATTTACAGCAATGACTGAGCGCCTGTCAAAACGCTCAAAAGATCTGAAAATGAAAATTGTCAATGCTGTTATGGAAGGGAATATAATTCTTATGGAATGGGAAATGACCCTCAGCTTTAAAAAATACCCGAGTTCTGTAATGTATGGCTCAAGCCGGCTTACATTAAATGAAGAAGGGAAAATCAAGGAACAAAGAGATTATTATGATCTGTGGGGGGACATCTTCGACAATATTCCAAGGTTTGGTAAAGCTTACAGAAGGTTTATGATTAAAAAATTTGGTTGAACCTATAACTTTGAAAAATTGGTTCATTAATATAAATAAACTAAAAAGGATTATGAAAAAAATTACTTGCATATTATTGTTTATATCATACCTGGTTCTTGGATCTGCAAATGCTCAGACAGGAGTTCGTTTCGGCCTGAAATCTGGTTACAGTCTTGCTTCTCAATATGGAAGTCCTCCAGCTGACAATTCCTTTATTGTTGAAACCTCTAGCCGGAATGGCTTTGCCGGAGGAGTATTTGCATATTTCCCAATAACTGAATCAGTAGGTATTCAACAGGAGTTCTTATATGCAATGAAAGGCTCAAGGCAGGATGTTACAATATCGGTACCTGTTAACATAAATACAGTTTCTGTATATAATGTTAACTATTTCGAGATGCCAGTAGTACTAAAGTACAAATTTGTTAATATTAAAGATTTTGGAATCTATGGCAGCACGGGCATAGCTTTATCATTGTTAATGAACGGAGATTACGACATTACCAGTACAGTTAACATAGCAGGCATACCTCCTATAATATCGACATACTCAGGCGACATGAAAACACTTGATACTTTCGACTATTCATTCGTATATGGAGCCGGTATGGATTTCAAGCTTCTCAGTAAGGATTTTTTCGTTGAGTATCGCATGACAGTAGGATGGAATATATTGCAAATGCCCAACGTACCTGCAGTACCTCCTGCTCCTGCAGCACCTCCTGTTCCTCTTCGTAATATGGATTATATTTTTGCCGTTGGTATGTATTTCTAGGAACCCTAATCAAATCATTTAATATTACATTGTTTGTGCAGGTCAGGTAACTAATAAATATGAAAAATAAAAAGTTTGCAAAATATTTCAGGGAATATGAGTGGTCGAACATTTCTGCTATGATCAGAAACAACCGGTCAGATCCCAAAATCTGTACTGAAGACTTTAAAAATAAACTTGTTGTAATCACCGGAGCAACTTCAGGCATCGGCTACCATACAGCACGGAAATACGCATCTCAGGGTGCAAACCTACTATGCATTAATCGCAATCTGGAAAAATCAGAGGCATTATGCATTGAGTTAAAAAAAGAATTTGGTGCAAATTGCGAATATAAAATTGCCGACCTGAGTAACATGCAGGATATTAACAGGGTGTCAGATGAACTTTCAAAGCTTGACAAACCAATTGATGTGCTGATACATAATGCCGGCATTTACCTGACAAAAAGAGAATTAACACCCGAAGGACTTGAAAAGGTTTTTGTGATTCAATATCTCTCTTCCTTTATAATTAATTTCAAGCTGATTGAAAAACTGAAATCACAGGAAAGAGCCAGGATTATAATGGTTAATTCCGAAGGTCACCGCTTTGCTGCCTGGGGTTTGAGAATGGACGATCTGAACTGGGAAAAACGCAGCTATTCCGGTCTGGGAAGTTATGGCTCAGCAAAACTTGGCCAGCTTTTATCAATGATAGTCTTCGACGAACAATTCAGGAATACTGGTGTATCAATTAATGCAATGCACCCGGGAGCCGTTAAGACAGAAACCGGACAGGAAAACGGACCGGTATACAAGTGGTTCAAAAGGAACTTTCTTGACAAATCATTAAAATCACCTCAAATATCGGCCGAAGCATTATACTATCTTGGAGTTTCGAAAGAACTGGAAGCAGTTAGCGGAAAATTCTTTAATTTAACCACTCAGGAAGAACCGGCTCCTCCGGCACTGGACAAAGAAGCTGCTTATGAGCTGTGGGAAAAAAGCAAGGATTATGTCAGAGAACTCATATAATTCGATCATTGTTGGCGGAGGTATAGCAGGACTCACTTCAGCAGCTTATCTCATACGAGCAGGACAAAAAGTATTGCTTTTTGAAAAGAATAAGGAATCCGGCGGACTGGTTAATTCCTTTACCCGTGATGGTTTTCAGTATGATGCCGGAGTGAGGGCCCTTATAAATGCAGGTATTATTCTACCAATGTTAAAGGAGTTAGGCATTGAAATCGAAGTTGTTAAAAGTCCGGTTTCTCTGGGCATAGAAAATGAAATTATACATATTGAGAATGTAGAAAGTTTAATAAAATACAGGGAACTTCTGGCAAATCTCTACCCTGAAAGTCTGGAAGAGATCGATGAGGTTTTAATAAACATACGTAAAATAATGAAACACATGGATGTTCTATATGGAATAGAGAATCCGGTGTTTAAAGATTTAAAGAATGACAGGACCTTCGTTTTCAAAACACTCTTACCCTGGCTGCCTAAATTTATTACTACGGTAGGAAAAATAAACAGGCTGAACATGCCAATTGAGGATTATCTGGGGGAAATAGTAAAGAATCCTTCACTCCGGGATATTATTTCTCAGCATTTCTTCAAAAATACCCCTGCATTTTTTGCGATGAGCTATTTTTCATTATATCTCGACTATTTCTATCCCAAAGGTGGGGTGGGAAAACTGTCTGAAGCTCTCGAAAACTATGTAATTGAATGTGGTGGCGAAATAAAGACGGAGACAAAAATCATTGAAGTAATGGCAGATAAATGTGTCGTAAAAGACCATAACAACAACACCTATAAATACGACAATCTTATCTGGGCTGCTGATTTAAAAACACTTTATCGAATAACGGAAACAGAAGGATTATCACCTAAAATCAAAACAAAATTCGAAGAAACAAAAAGCAAGATGCTGAAAAACCGCGGAGGAGATTCTGTGTTTACTTTATTTCTGGGTGTCGATGAGCCTCTTGAAAGTTTCAGAAAAATTGCTCACGGACATTTCTTTTATACCCCTTCAAAAGATGGTCTTGGAGAAACTCACAGGAAAGAGCTTGATTCCCTGCTGGAGAACTTTGAAAAAGTTGATAAAGCACAAGTACTTAACTGGCTTGATAAGTTTACCCGATTAAACACTTACGAAGTTTCTGTGCCCGGACTTAAGGATGCCGAACTTGTGCCTCCGGGAAAAACCGGCTTAATTATAAGTTTTCTTGCTGAATATGATTTATTCAGTAAAATTCAGAAAGCCGGCTGGCTTGATGAGTTTAATAATGAACTGGAGAATCGGGTTTTGAGTATAATATCCGATTCTGTCTACCCCATGTTAAAAGAAAGGATTATTTCACGCTTTTCTTTTTCACCTCTAAGCATAGAAAACAGAATTGGTAGTTCTGAAGGCGGTATTACCGGATGGGCTTTTCAGAAAGAAATGCCCGTTGTAAACAAAATTCAGATCTCCGACCGTTCAGTTTTTACACCAGTTCCGTCAATTTATCAGGCAGGACAATGGGCTTACAGTCCTGCCGGTGTACCGATGTCAATTTTAACCGGAAAACTTGCTGCTGACAAGGTTATAAAAAAGAATAAAAAGAATAACACAAAATAATATTACTAATCCCGGCGAAAAGCACTTCCAAATTTATAAAAATGATACAATTAAGGTCTGTCTCGAAATCTTATGGAAATATTGAAGCTGTAAATAATGTCAGTTTTAATATTGAAAAAGGTGAGATCTTTGGTATTTTGGGACCAAACGGTGCCGGTAAATCAACAATTGTAAACATTTTAAACACCTTAGTTAAGCCCGACAAGGGAGAAGTAATAATTGACGGAGTCAATACTAGAGACGATGGTAATACAATAAAGATGATCATGGGGGTGGTTCCCCAGGAAATTGCCCTGTACGAAGAGCTGACAGCTTACGAAAACCTGATGTTCTGGGGAGGATTATATAATATCCCAAAACAGGTGCTCAAAACAAATGTCAGCAGAACCCTTGAGATAGTAGATTTAGTAAACAGAAAAGATGACAGAATTAAGACTTTTTCAGGTGGTATGAAGCGAAGGATCAATATTGCCTGCTCTCTGTTGCATAATCCCAGGATATTAGTTCTGGATGAACCTACGGTTGGTGTTGATCCCCAGAACAGGAATCATATTTTTGAGGTTATAGAGAGATTGCATATTGAAGGGATGACAATAATATACACAACCCATTATATGGAAGAAGCTGAGCGCTTTTGTGATAAGATTGCTATTATTGATGTCGGCCGCATAATCGCTCTCGGCACTCTTAAAGAGTTAAGGAAAATCAGTGATGCAAAAGATCTGCTGACAATTAAACTGGCAGATTTCAATGATGATACTATATCCAGTATTCTAAGAGCAAATCCATTGATCCTATTTGACAGCACCACAAAGACACTGGAAATAGACTGTGAGAATATCAGTAATGAAATTTCGGGAATGACAAACCTTATACAAAACTCTGGTGGTGTTATCGAAAGAATTTATACCCGGGGAACGAATCTGGAATCTATCTATTTGAAATTAACAGGGAAAGAATTAAGAGATTAAAGTATGTTTAAGCTATTCAAAAAAGACCTGACATTGTTTTTTCACGATCAGCGATCCGTCATTCTCACATTTTTGCTTCCCCTTATTTTAATAACTCTTTTTGCATTCGCTTATGGAGGTATTGGATCATACAACGGCCGTTCTGAACCTGTAAAACTGCTGGTTGCCGATATGGACCAAACGGCATCTTCAAAAGAGATTATTTATAAGATTGATTCTCTTGATGACATTAAAACTCTTGTATCAGATTCATTAAAGTCTAAAGAACTGGTTATCAAAGGAAAATATGCGTGTGCCTTAATTATTTATACGGGTTTTCAGGATTCTCTGAAAAACGGAAAGGCAACACCAGTTGAACTGTTTTTTGACAAGTCACGGGAAATGGAGATCGGAATTCTTCAACAGAATCTGATCAGCATTATAATGTCGTTAACAGGTGAAATAATAGTCAAAAAGAGTATTGAAAAGTATCTGCAGGAACAGTTTCCTGACATCGATAAAAGTACCAGTGACAATATAATCAGGAGCGCAATAAAAAAAGACAATAACTTGCCAGCCATAAAGTGGACCTCTGTAGTCGGGATTAAGAATGACACCAAACTGGGCTTAATACAGGCCGTAGCCGGTACTGCAATATTAATGTTGCTTTTCAGTGTGGCCGGGGTAGGTACAAGTTTGCTTGAAGAAAAGGAAAACGGAACAATAAACAGATTGCTTTATTCACCCCTGAAGGGCAGTGCAATACTTTATGGCAAAATGCTGTTTGCTTTTTTTATCTCGATATTTCAGCTTACAGTCATGTTCCTTTTTGCCTGGCTCATATTTAATATGGATCTGAGTGTCAATATACCTGCTTTGATCCTTATGATATTAGCAACGGCTTTTGCTGTATCAAGTCTGGGTATTTTTCTGGCTGCTGTTGCAAAAACACGACAACAGGCCCAGAATCTGAGCACAATCATTATTCTGATCATGTCGGCGATAGGAGGAAGTATGATCCCCCTGTTTATTATGCCGGCTATACTTCAGAAGATTGCCCTTCTAAGTGTAAATTACTGGGGAATACAGGGATTTTATGATATCTTCTGGAGGAACCTGCCATTAGAGGCGATTCTTCCGAAAATCCTCATTTTACTCTGCATCGGCACTATTACGACATTGTCTTCTATCCGGTTGTTCAGGAAAAGAATTATGAAATTGTAATGTCTGGCATCTGTTGCAACTTTAAACTGTTCCTGGTACCAAATAAGAGCTCAATAAGAATTTCATTTTATAACTTTGATCTAAGACACAGGATGATTAAAGATGAAATACAAGAGGTTTTATGAATATTTCATTTATGTTTCCAAAAGCCATACTGTTTAATCATTTGGCCCACCATTAATAAGGCCTTGAAAACCTGCATTCAATCATTTCAAAGAATTTTCCAACAAAAGTTTTTGTAGGAGAATTTAATACAAACTGGTTCCTCTCTTTAGAAAACGCAAGATTTTAAACAGTTCATGTGGAGAAATAAAAAAGGGTACAGACAATACGGTTTTTTGAAATGCTACACTCTGGATCAGGTAAAATCTGGCCTAGATATAGAAATCATAAGGATTTAATTACATTGATTTCAATCAGTTAAAGGTCAGTTATAAACTTTTATTAGTCTACTTATATCTGACATCATAATCGCCACCATTCTCTGATATCTGCCGGTTTTCTTTCTTTTCAGAACCAATATCGGTATTCTGATTATGCCCGGGGTATACCACAGTAGAATCAGAAAATAATCTGTACAAATTTCGCACAGATTTTACAAGAGCCTCTTTATCACTGCCTTGCATAAACAGTTTTCCGACACTTCTATAAAACAATACATCTCCTGAAAACAGTATATTCCCTGTATAGTAACATATTCCCCCGGGTGAATGGCCAGGGGTATAGATAGTTTTTACTTCAATTGAACCTAATCTGTATGTCTGATTTCCCCTGATAAAAATGTCGGGTTCTCCCACTGATCTGGTATCAAAATCCAGATAAGCGGCTGCTTCAGGATTCTTTCTTGCTTTATCAATCCATTCCTGGCCATGAGCCTTAACCTGCCAGTCAGGACACTTTGTTATTTTCTCAAAATCCTCTTTATTTAAACACCATTTTGATTTTGGAAATTGTTTTTTTAGTTCCGGCAAATAATAATAATGATCTGTATGTGCATGAGTAATGAAAATGTATTTCAGGTCAAGAGCATTATTCTTGATAAACATGACCAGAGTATCGATTTTCCATCCCGGATCTATCAGGGCTGCTTCTTTTGACTTAATATCATAGATAAGATAACAATTAGTCTGATATGGGCCTGTAATTTCTCGCAAAATCCTCAGGTCATCTATTGAATTGCATTTGATCTGAGGGAGACAAATAATTAACAATAGGAAAAGGGTAATTCTTTTCATGTCACTTCTACTATTTGTGCAAGTTTAATAATTTAATCATTCACCTCATCTCCTTTTCACTCTTTATACCTGAGGTCTGTCTCTGTAATCAGAGGGAGAACAACCAGTAACCCTTTTGAAATACTGGGCGAAAAAGGACTGGTTGGAAAAATTTAGATATTCCGAAATCTCCTGAATGCTCATTTCGGAATATCTCAGAAGGTTTTTTGCTTCCATTATAACATAATCATTTATCCAATCCATTGCCGACCTACCACTTGTTTTTTTTATAAGTGAGGTCATATATTTAGGTGTGATGAAAAGCTTTGAAGCATAAAATCCGATACTCCTTTCATGCTTGAAATACTGGTTGAGAAGTGACATAAATTTATTGTAATACTCCTCACTTCGTTTATTGACAATTTCAATATCCTGAACCTGTGTCTCGAGGTAACGGTTTATGAAGGAGCAAGCCTTGTACGTTATAAGGTTTATATAACTCATTACTATTTCGTTATAATAATCCTTCCCTTTATAGGCTTCCATTTCTTTGCTGAGGGAGAAAAATGTTTCCTGAAGAGATGATGCTTCCTGAAATAACAGTTCAACGCATGGATTTTTCTGAATTCCGATAAGTACTGAAAGAACATTGTTATAATTCAAATTGGTCTTGCGGATAAAATCATCGTCAAAGGCAATTAAATATAATTTGCATTCGCGCCATTCACAAAGCTGTATAATATCTTTCGGCATACTTACGAACAAACAGTTCTTCCCTATTTTATAGCGCTTGAGGTTTGATATTATTTCAACACTTCCTTCGATGCATAACATTGCAATATATGCATTGATCCGGCAAGGATACCTGAACATTTCAAATTTCTTGTCGGAATCGGAATCAATCTGAGCCAGGAAATAGCCCAGATAAGTCTGGTATTCCTCTTCAGACAACAAGTTCATTTTTCCCAGCGACTCGAGGGAAAAGCTTATAAAACCTTTAGCCTCCATGGATAAATAAGAAATATACGACAAATATTATAATAATTATTGTATTTATTATAATAATGGTTGTTCTTTCCGACTATTTGAACAATTATTCAGTTTAATAGAACTATATAATTACTGTAGTGTATACGACTTTTGTGTTGCAAATAAATAAATCATAAAAACAGTAATGAAAAATACTTTTGTCAAATCAATAGCGGCTGCCTTTGGGATATCTGTTGCTATGCTTTACAGCTGCTCTGACAAACCACAGTCGAAGGAAAATAATCCGGTTGTGAAAGTCAAAATCGAAACTGTTGAAAAATCCGACGCAGTTAACAAGCTGGAGTATGTGGGAATAATAGAAGAAAGATCTTCTGCAGCACTTGGGTTTTCTACAATGGGGACAATAGAAGAAATTTATGTTTCAGAAGGAGAATATGTCCGAAGGGGAGAGTTACTGGCCAAACTTGATAACACTTCAGCCCGGAGTATGCTTGATGCTGCCGAAGCTACACTTAAACAGGCACAGGATGCATATGACAGGCTCAAATCCATTCATGAGAAGGGAAGCCTTCCCGATATTCAGATGGTTGATATCGAAACCAAGCTGCTTCAGGCACAGTCGTCCTGCGACCTGGCCAGGAAAAACTATAAAAATTGTTCCCTTTATGCACCCGCTTATGGAGTGGTAGGTAAAAAGATGGCTGAAGCAGGAGAGTATTCAATTCCCGGAAAAGCAATTCTTACAATTCTGGATATAAGTTCAGTAAAGGCCAGATTTTCTGTTCCTGAAAATGAAATTTCTGAAATTTCTTCAGACTGTAAATCAGAAATAACTGTAACGGCTCTTGCCAACAAGAAATTTAATGGCAAAAAGATTGAGAAAAGTGTTGTGGCTAATGCGGTTTCACATACTTATCCGGTACATGTCATGCTCTCTAATCCTGATAAAGAGCTTCTGCCTGGAATGGTATGCAGGGTAGAGCTTACACCTGACAACACGTCACAGGGTATAGTGGTTCCGATTGGTATAATTCAGATAACTATTGATGGTCAAAAATTTGTCTGGATGGACAAGAGTGGCATAGCAAGACGCACTTTTGTAACAACCGGTGCAGCCAGGGGTAATGGAGTGGAGATTCTGAGCGGACTATCAGAAGGTGACAGAATCGTTACACAGGGTTACCAGAAAATAAGCGAAGACGATAAAATAACAGGAAAATGAAACGCAGATACAGTATAATTGAATGGGCGATGAAGCATAGCTCTATCGTATTCCTGCTTGTGGGTCTTCTTGTTGCTTTTGGGGTAATAGCCCTCATTGTAATGCCCAAACAGGAATTTCCCGGTTATACCATCAGACAGGGTATAATTGTTGGAATCTACCCGGGGGCAACTTCCGAGGAGGTTGAAAAGCAGCTTGCTGAACCACTCGAACAGTTTCTCTTTTCATATCCCGAAGTAAAACGCAGTTATTCTACTACTACGTCACAAAACGGGATATGCTACATGATGGTCGAACTTAACGATAATGTAAAGAATAAGGATGAGGTATGGTCGAAGATAAAACATGGTCTTACAACGCTAAAGATGCAGTTACCCTCCGGTGTGATTGCCCTGGTGGCACAGGATGATTTCGGGGATGTATCGGCACTGCTTATTGCTATAGAATCCAAATCCCGCTCCTACAGGGAACTGAAAGATTATGCTGAGGATATGATCCACAGGCTACGCCGTATCGAATCTGTATCCAATCTCCGTCTCTATGGTGTGAAAGATGAAGAGATAACAGTTTATGCTGACCGGAAAAAACTCTCTTCATACGGAATCAGCGACAAGCTTATTATGTCACAGATTTTCGGACAGTCTCTTGCACCAGGCGGGAGTATAAGAAATGATAAGGCGTTGGTTCCGATCCATTTTAACCCGACATACGGAAGCATTAAGGAAATTGAAGACCAGATTTTGTTCAGTGATCCGGAAGGAAACATGATACGAGTAAAGGATATTGCCAGGGTCGTCAGGGAATATCCTGATAACGGGAGTTTTATAACATACAATGGGAATCCCTGTCTTATTCTTTCCGTTGAAATGAGAGAGGGTTACAATATTGTCAGATTTGGGAAAGATGTAAGTAACCTGATTTCAGAGTATAAGGAGAATGAACTTCCGGCGGATGTTACTATAAACCGTATTACAGATCAGTCTGAAGTTGTCAATGGCTCTGTTCTATCATTCCTCCGCGACCTTCTTCTGGCTATAGTTGTGATAATTATGGTAATAATGATCCTCTTTCCCTTCAGTTCGGCACTTGTAGCTGCAATTGTTATACCGCTGAATGCATTTATCTCTGTCGGCATAATGTTCCTGTTCGGAATCCCTCTTAATACGGTAACGCTTGCTGCCCTTGTTGTGGTTCTTGGTATGACAGTTGACAACTCAATTGTAATAATCGATGGGTATATATATTATCTGAAAAACGGTTCTTCACCGCAGGAGGCTGCAGTTGAAAGTGCTCATAAATATTTTATGCCAATGTTTCTGGCAACAGCATGCATATGCCTTATTTTCTTTCCATTACTGATCCTGTTCAAAGGACAAATGGCCGAGTTTATTTACTTCTTTCCGTTTACCTTCACAATAAACATGATGATGTCACTGATCCTGGCAGTAATGGTAATACCAATCCTTGAAGTTGCTCTTATCAAACCACGCAGAAAAGATATTACTGAACCGGAAAGAAAGACAATAACTGAAAAAGTACACGAAGTATATGTAAAACTTCTTGACTGGAGCTTCCATCATGCATGGCTTACTGTTTCAATAGGAATTATTTCTGTTGTTGCTTCTCTGTTTATCATGCCTCATATTAAATTCCGGATGAATCCTGTCGCAGAACGCAATCAGTTTGCAGTAGAGATTTATCTTCCGGACGGAACTCCATTGGTGAGGACGGTTGAGATTGCTGATTCTCTCAGGAAAATGCTTGCAACAGACAGTCGTGTTAAATCCATTACACAGTTCAATGGAATGTCGTCACCCAGGTTCCACATCGCCTATGCACCAAAAATGCCATCCGACTGTTATGCTCAATTCATTGTCAATACAGGTTCGTTTAAAGAGACTGAAGCTGTTTTAGATGAGTACACTGATTATTATGCACACTATTTTCCGGGTGCTTATATAAAATTCAAGCAGATCGATTTTCTGCATGTCCCTTCATTTGAATTCCGTTTCTATGGAGAAAATCCTGAAGAACTGAAAAAAGCTGCTGAATTGCTTTCAGAAAAAATGAGAATGATGCCTGAACTAACAAATATACATACCGACTGGGGAGAGATGCTCCCGGTATTGGATGTCCGGTTAAATCCTGTTGCTTCATCCCAGCTTGGAGTTACACGGGCAATTACAGCTGCCAATATTCTGCTTACAACTGATAAATTTAAAGTAGGATCAGTAACAGAGGACAATGAAAATATTCCTATTGTCCTTAAGACTGATGATTCTGATGGAAAAACTTCACTTGAAGAGTTTTCAAACACTTATATAACGACACTGATCCCTTCTGTAAGTGTACCTCTCAGGCAGGTTGCGTCGGTCGTACCGATATGGAGCGAGAACAGAATTGTGCATCGTAACGGTATGCGGACTATGACAGTTACTGCCGACACAAGGAGAAATGTGATCCCGGCAAAATCGATGACAATCATTCAGGAATTCCTAAAAAATGAAATAGTGCCTTCCCTTCCTGCTGGAATAAAGTATCAGGTCGGAGGTGAACCTGAATATAACCGGGACAACCTTTTACCAGTTATCTGGGCTATTATAGCAGCATTTGCCGTAATCTTCTTTTTCTTCCTGTTCACATACGGGAAATTCAGGCTCACTTTTATTTCACTCTTCACTCTGATGTTGTTCATGTTCGGTGCAGTATTCGGCTTGTGGATTTCGGACCTGACAGTAGGAATCACCTCATCACTGGGAATAATAGGCTTGTTTGGTCTTACAGTAAGGAATGTAATTCTGATGTTCCAGCATGCCGAAGAACGCTATGTCAAGGAGGGATGGCTAGCAAAAGAGGCAGCTTTTGATGCAGGAAAACGCAGAATGATACCTATCTTCCTTACATCAGCCGCTGCATCGGTAGGTGTAATCCCTATGATCATTTCAGGAAGCTCTTTCTGGGCTCCGGTAGGTGTGGTGATTTTTTCAGGTGGAGTTTTTCTGTTGTTACTGACAATTACAATCCTCCCGGTGCTTTACTGGAAACTTAATGAAAAGAAAAAATGAAAAGATTAATATATATTCTTATGTTATTACCGGTTGTGGTTTATGCTCAGCCGGACAAATCAGGAGTGTACAACAAACCAGCAGTAACTAATGGAATTGCCTCTGTAATTTTAAGTCTTGATTCATGCAAATTACTGGCTCTGGAAAATAATTACAGGATAAAAGAGGCAGCCAGCGAGGTCAGCCAATCGGAACAATTGAAGAAAAGCGCTTTCACAAGCTACTTTCCAAAAGTAAATGCCGGATTCAGTGCTGCCAAAATGAGTGACTACATGGTTAAAGGTTCAATCCCCCAGATGAACCTTCCGGTATACGACGGAAATCCGGCTAACCTGCCTGTTGCTACTCAGTTTGCTTACTTCCCTTCAATTCCGCTCAATCTGGTTGATTATTTGAATTTTGGCTATGCAATGGCCGCACAACCTGTATTTAGCGGAGGCAGAATATACAATGGAAATAAACTGGCTAAAACCGGATTAGAAATATACCGTGAAAAGGAGTCATTAACTATTACTGAGACAATGGTTAAGACTGAAGAATTATATTGGAATATAATTTCTCTTAACGAAAAACTTGTAACTGTTGATAGTTACCGTAAACTTCTGGATACTCTGAGCCGTGATGTATCAGCTGCACTGGAAGCCGGACTAATCCAAAGGACAGACCTTCTGAAAGTTCAGCTGAAACAAAACGAACTTGATATGAACAGGCTAAAACTGACTGATGGTATTGTGCTCAGCAAAAAGGCACTTTGCCAGCATATAGGAATAACTTATGATAGTTCACTGGTGCTTTCAGATACGCTTGGAATACTGGAAAATCCAGCTTCAGTTTTTGTCAATCCTGATGAAGCTGTAAGAAACCGTAATGAATACAAAATCCTTCAAAAGGCTTTACAAGCTGAGGAACTCCAGGGGAAAATTATCACAGGAGAATATCTTCCCCAGTTTGCGGTCGGTGTTGCCGGAGTCTATACTGATGTTATGGACAAAACCAGTAAGGTTGGAATAGCCTTTGCCACCCTGAGTGTTCCAATCAGTGACTGGTGGGGAGGAACACATAAAATAAGACAAAGCAAAGCAAAAGTTGAAAATGCAAATAATAAACTGAGTGAAACTTCAGAATTGCTCACCCTGCAGATCAGCCAGACACAGAACGAGCTGTATCAGAATTATTTTCAGATTGGGAATGCCGAAAAATCACTTGAGCAGGCCCATGAAAATCTAAAGGTTACGAAAGATAATTATGATGCAGGGGTAACTGGCATGTCCGATCTTCTTGAAGCACAATCCCTGTACCAGGGTGCAATCAATAGCCTGACAGAGGCAAAATGCAATTATAAGATCTCCAGGGCAAAATATATGCAGGCAATTAATAACTATAAGTAATATGCCAATCTGTAGAAATATGTGTCCCTCATCATGTTATCAGGCAAATTCAGTGTAACACTTTGATACTATTCTCTATGGATGCATTGACATTCAGAGAGTTTTATTTTCTAATGCACGAATCAGTAAATATGTATTATTTTTAAGAGGGTAAAAAAATCTGATCTGTAAAAGGTCGGATTTTTTACTTATTTGATATAACATATAAAATATTTAAGGCACAAAACGATATCTTTTTCAAGATATATTTACCTTTAAAAGTGATATACACTACACATAACCAATAAAGTTATATTGACTAATAATTTTCTGCCATGAAAAAACTAGTTTTAATCGGAGTTGGAATCTGTTTCATGATCCTTCTTAATGCACAAAAATGGAATATGCGGATATTAAATATTACAGATAATGCAACTGAGAAAACAATAAAAATAAAACCCGGAATGAATTTAACAGTCCGTTCATTATTCCTTGATAACGATTCTCTCAAGGGATCCAAATTATATCAAGGTTCATTCCTAGGAGGTTCAGATGACTCCTTAAAAATCAAATTGAATAAATATCTTGAATCAATATCCTATTCAAATGGAATTACTAAAGTAACAACTATTCCAGGGAAGAGCTATTTATTTTCAAATTCTACAGGAAAAGGATCAATAAGCATCCCATTATCAGATATTCACTTTATATCATACAGTGCCAGAAACAGCTGGTCCAATGTTACGGAAATTGCCGTTTTTACATCCCTATTTTTAGTGATACTTTCTCCTTTGATCAGTTATAATTTTAGCAAAGCGGAATTTAATGCTGAAAGATATAAATATTGGGGGGTCAGCAGCAGTATTGCCTTCACAGCATCCTTATGCTTTGAAGGCATTCTGGCGAAAAATAAAAAAGAATACCAGTTTAAAACCAGATGGCCTGGAAAGAATAACCAGGTCTGGGGTTTCAAGAAAGGGTTATAATTGTTCCTTTGATTGAAAAAAACTTAACAATTTACCAGGTTTTCAGGAAGAGATCCAAAATGGGATCTTTACCTTGCGGCACATGGCAGGCGGCAACCTTAAAGACAATTAAATATTATCCAACGAAACAAGAAAAGTTGAGTTGAAGGTTTTTCAGGAGAATAACCATGATTCAGTAAATATGGATAGTACTATTCTCATTCCCGAGATTTTGCTATCGCCCTGAAATTCGTTAATAAACTATGTCACCCTGAGATCAGAAGTAAGTACAGGTTAATCTCTGATAATGGAGATGAAAATGATATAACTTTCTGTATTTATATGATTATGGAATGTAATATCTGCCTATATATCTATCTGTTAGCGCTTAAAACTATTAAAATAATTACTAAAATAGATCAACTGATATTTTACAGCATTGGTCCAGTAAGGCCAGGTGTGACCTCCGGGACGAGTAATATAGTCATGTGGAATATTTCTGTATAACAATTGCTGGTGAAGGCTTTCGTTCACTCTGAAAAAGAAATCTTCTGTACCACAATCTATAATGATGGCAAGTGTATTAGGATTAATCAGATTCAGCATATTTATTACTGTGTTCTTCTCCCACCTTTCTGGTTGGTCGGCATAAGTTCCGAGCTGTTTGTCCATGTCCCAGTTGTTTGGGAATGGGCGAATATCTACGCCTCCGCTCATGCTTCCGGCAGCTCCGAAAATATCCTGATGTTTAATCCCAAGATACAAAGCTCCATGCCCACCCATACTCAGACCGGTAATTGCCCGTCCTTTACTCTCTTTAATTGTCTTATAATTTGAGTCTATTGCCTTTACCAATTCGGCTGAAATAAAAGTTTCATATTGTGACTTAGGATCAATAGGGCTGTTCCAGTACCAGCTACTGTAACCTCCATCCGGACAAACAATAATCATGTTATACTGGTCGGCTGCCTTCTCAAATCCTATGGCTCTGTTGATCCAGTCGAGATGATTCCCGCTGTATCCATGTAATAAATATACTACCGGCAGTTCATTGGCCGAACCATAATTATCGGGTGTGATTATTACTGCTTTGATATTTTTCTGCATTGATGGGCTGTAAACCTTTATAGTATCAACTAAAGCTGCCCTGGTTGAATTATAAGCCAGGACCATGACCAGGAGAACAAGAATACGTTTCATTTTTTTATTTAATTAATCCTGAAATTTTAACATTTTATGAATCATATAAATGAATCGGATAAAAATAGAAAAATTGTAACCTTTTATTAAGCATGTTTATAATTATTAATAAAAGTATTGAATCCTTAATATACTAAGCTGAATTCATGGCCTGGAATCATCCCATATAATTTGAGTTATTATAATATGATAAGGATTTTTAAAAGGCTGTTATGCCTGAGGGATAGTTGTAATATAAAGGATATGAGACAATTATTCATCCCAGAGGTTTTACCCTTCCAAAATTTAAACGGGATAGCTTATATTCCTTAATTGGAAGGTTAATGGAACATCTGCAATCTAACCTTTTCTAAAATTTATCTCCTGTTTTTACTGTTTAACCAGTTCAACCCTCCTGTTTTTTGCCCTGCCCTCCTCATTATCGTTTGAAGATACTGGTGCAAGGGAAGCAACACCATAGGATTTAAGACGTGCTGAAGGAATTCCATGCTTGTTTATGAGAGCATTAACAACAGCATCCGCACGGTCTTTCGAAAGCTTCATGTTGGCATCAATAGTTCCGACATTGTCAGTATGCCCGACTACATAAAGTTTCAGGGACTCAATGCTTTTAAGAAGTTTTGATATCTGGATTATTGCTGTATCGGATTCCGGCTTTATCTCAGCCTTCCCGCTGTCGAAGAAAATTCCATAAACTGAGACGTGCCCGGTTCTATTTATGTCATTACCCATTGCCTCGGCATCTGCTACTATCTCCTGTTTCATTATCTCTCTTTCCACTATAGTCAACCGGAACATTATACCACTATAGCACCTGACCTCTATCCATGTCTCTTTACCATCCTTTTGAACCAGTATTGTAGATAATTTGCTGAAGCTGTCATCAACGATCACCTTCCCTCCAATATTTTTCAAAGCATCCTGTATGTTTCTTGTGATATTCAATGCTCCAGGCTCAGTTGCACCACTTTTCAATTTGTATAAAATAGAGTATTTATGACCCTCTATAACTAAAGGCTTCTTATCCCCGCCTATAAATCTGTAACTGTCGTATTCGTTTACTTTATACTCTGAGATCCAGAAGTCAGGCATTCTTGACAGCAGTGGATGGTCTTTACTTCCCTTAATATCTTGTTGTGTAACCTGTGATATTCCTTTTATTGACATCAGAAAGAACAAGCTGAGGGTGAAAATAATTACCTTTTTCATGACTTTATTATCGTTAAATGAGTTATTTAATGGTATTGCTGTTTTCCCAAATAGGTCAATGCAGTAATATCAAATCTACAAAATAATAAACAGAAATTAATCACAGGGTAGAAAATTATTTAGCGGGATGTAATTACTGAGAAACCAGCATTATACTCAACAGATTGTTTTTCATGCACAGGAATGGTCATATTTTATAGATGGTTTACCTGATCTGCAGAATCATAATAGACCGAATACAATATCCTGTCTGTATTACTTTTTTTTGTACCAATAGATATACAGGCACATATTTCCAGCCATAAATTGTCAATTTCTCCTTATCCCAGGTGCCCATTCCACCTGAGATCCTGTTTTCACTGACTCATAATCTCCACATCTTTCTTTCATCTGCAGTCAGACCTGGACTAGGGCCATGTAATAGACATCCCTGAAATTAGTTATACAGTGAATCCGGACTGAATTCATCATTAAGCAGCAAATTATTGATCATAATACTTGCTATTCAGTCAGATATGTAATATATTTACAAAGCATAATTCAGTATAACATCTCGATTTTCTGTTATATTGAAATTAAGTTTTTGGGAAATAGATTTTGTACTTAGAATATGTAGCTATGAGATACAAAAGAAGTTTTCTGATTCTAATTTTATTACTGATTATCCTGGCTGTTAAAATTTCTGCCCAGCAATCCTTTAATGATATTCCTTCAGCTCAGCGGTCACCATTATTCACCGAAACCTTTGACAATAATTCCAATGAATGGATAACTGACAATTCATGGATCAATGGTAAGATCAATAACGGCTATTATGACATTGTCTGTAAAAATTTCAATCAGAATACCGGACTTACCTATAAGACCATAGCAGTTGACCTCTCAAAGAATTTTGAGATTGAGACCTCTTTCAGAATAGTGAAAGGTACCGGAGCCCTGGTTTTCGGACTTACAAAAGATTTCGATCATTACCGGGTTGAAATTGACAGTAAAAAGAATGTGATTATTGTTAAGGATTCCCCATCAAAAGGGAAGGTTGAAAAACTTTTTTCAGGAACTGTAAAATCATTGAGTGACCCTGGTATCTACAATAAGCTCACAATAAGTAAACTTAATGATAAATACCTAATATTTATAAATGATCTTCTCGTTAAACAGTTACAAAACCTTATTTTAACGGGTGACCAGATGGGATACAGTGTTGAATTAAATTCTGAGATCTCTGTTGACTACCTGAAAATTGCGTCTCTTACTTTTGCTGAGACCCCAAAGGTTGCAGAGAGGAATGTTGCAAAACGCGATTCTTCAGTTATACCACAGACAGATGTCCCAAAAACCACAAATGTCATAAAAACACCGTCGATTACCTGGGTCAGTCCATCAGGATTGACAACCTCACTAGATTCATATAGCGCAAGAATAAGGGCAAACATCAAATCGGTGTCAGAACTGAATTCAGTTCTCTTTTTTGTAAACGGAACTTCAAGGGGTGAGGCAGAAATAAGAAAAAACGATGGGGAACCTGGGACTTATATTGCAGAGAAGACAATTATGCTGAATCCAGGAGAGAATAATGTATATCTTGTTGCAACTAACTTCGAGGGGTCAAGTAAATCAGATTTAAGATATTTTACTAATCCAACAGCCAATCCCCCTGAAATATTCTGGGGAATACCTGTAACATCAACCGCAGTTGTTAACACTGAAATATTCACTCTCGAGGTTTGTCTCAAATCTCCGGCCGATTTGTTATCAGCCAAGGTGCTTGTAGATGGAGTTCAGGTTACTGTTGGAAAAGTGTTTCAAAGATCAACCAATGAAAATTGCACTTTTACATGGAAACCAAAGATAATATTGAAGGAAGGAGAGAACAGCATATATGTTATTGCTGAAAATATTGGAGGCAGCACCACATCGGAAAACAGGATCATTAAATTTAACAAAGCTATTGCTGAGAAAAGACTTGCTCTTGTCATTGGCAATTCGGACTATACAGGTGGTTCAAGTTTAAAAAACCCTGCTAATGATGCAAATCTCATGGAGGCTACGTTGAAGGAGTTGGGATTTGATGTAATTAAACGGCTCAATTCAGGAAGAGATTCAATGCTTAATTCAATCAGGGAATTCAGCAGAAAACTATCAGATTATAATGTTGCCTTATTCTATTATGCAGGTCATGGTATTCAGGTGGATGGCATTAATTATCTTATTCCTACAAATGCTAAACTTGAGAACAAGGATGATTGCAAATGGGAAGCTGTTGCAGTTTCAACGGTCACTGATGAATTTAAAAAGAATTCTGCAAACACAAATATAGTTATACTGGATGCCTGCCGGAATAATCCATACAGATCATGGGCAAGGGGAGGTGAACAGGGATTTAAAGCCCTTGCCCCTATAAATGGCAGTATTATTTCATTTTCAACATCTGAAGGAGCGACAGCAGCAGATGGAGACGGGGCAAATGGTCTGTTTACACAGGAACTGGTTAAACAAATGGTGATACCACAGCAAATCGAGAGTGTTTTCAAAAAAACCCGCAAAGAAGTAGTTGACAGAAGCAGAGGCCAGCAGACTCCAACTGAATGGTCATATCTTACAGGGGATTTTTATTTCAGGAAGTAAAATAAGCTATATACTATACTTACTTCGAATTAATGTACTGTTTACCCGGTTTGCTTTTTTATGAAAATAATTACTGATCTATACGCTCACCCCCTCGTCTGCGAATGGAATAAGTGTATTTATAAACTATTTAACCTGGATAAAGAAATCAACATATCAAGTGAAAATGTAAATTAAATTATGCGACAGACCAAATGATGGAATAAATTATAATACTTAAACAAAAGATGTATGAAAAAACACACTCTATATAAAATCACTGTAACATTTTTGCTAATTACACTTACCGGATCATTGTTTGCAGCATCTACTATTACAGGAAAGGTGAAAGCTGATGCCTCCGGGTCTCCACTACCCGGAGTTAATATTCAGATTCAGGGTACTACAACTGCTACCATAACTGATATGAATGGTAATTATTTCCTTAGTGTTACCACCGGCGTCCAGATAACATTAGTATGTTCCATTATAGGTTATTCGACTTTATATAAAACCATAACTCCGGTTACAGGAACAAACACTGTTGATTTTTGGTTCAATCCCCCACCGCCACCCTCAGCTATTATAAGCGGTACAACAACTGTGTGCAAAAACTCGGCTTCTCCAAATATCACCTTTACTGGGTCAGGCGGTACAGCACCTTATACTTTTACTTATAAAATCAACAGTGGAAGCAATCTCACTGTAACAACATCTTCAGGCAGTAGCGTAACAGTTTCTGCTCCAACTACTACAGAAGGTACCTATATTTATTCACTTGTGAGTGTAGGAGATATATATAGCACAGTGGCAATTTCAGGCAGTGCAACAGTAACCGTAAGTCCAATACCGGCAGCACCAACAATCGCAGCCGGTAGTTCAACAACTTTCTGCAGTGGTGGCAGTGTAACATTGACCTCAAGTACAGGCTCTAGTTACTTATGGTCAAATAGTGCAACTACAGCAAGTATAAATGTAACATCAGCAGGCAGTTATACTGTACGGATAACTAATTCAAGCGGATGCATGAGTGCATCATCCGCAGCAACAGTGGTTACGGTAAATTCTCTTCCGGCAACACCAACTATTTCAGCCAGTGGTCCGACATCGCTGTGTACCGGGGGTAATGTAACCTTAAGTTCCAGTGCTGGGACAAGTTATTTATGGTCAAATAATGCAACTACAGCAAGTATAAATGTAACATCTGCTGGAAACTATACAGTCCGGGTAACTAATTCAAACGGATGCCAGAGTGCAGTATCGGCAGCAACAGCAGTAACAGTGAATTCTATTCCGGCAACACCAACCATTTCTGCAGGTGGTCCGACAACCTTCTGTGCCGATGCAAGTGTAACCCTGACCTCAAGCTCAGGTACAAGTTACTTATGGTCAACTGGTGCAACCACACCAAGTATAAATGTAACATCGACAGGTAGTTACACTGTTCAGGTAACTAATTCAGGCGGATGCCTGAGTGCAGCATCATCAGCAACAGCTGTAACAGTAAATTCTCTCCCTGCAATACCTGCTATTTCAGCCAGTGGTCCTACTTCCCTCTGTGCTGGTGGCAGTGTAACCTTAACTTCCAGTGCAGGGACAAGTTATTTATGGTCAAATAACGCAACTACAGCTAGTATAAATGTAGCATCGGCAGGAAGTTATACTGTCAGGATAACCAACGCCAATGGATGTCAGAGTGCATCATCAGCTGTCACTGTTGTAACCGTTAATCCTCAACCATCAGCACCTGTACCAGGGGTCATAACCCAACCTAAATGTTCCTCAGAAACCGGAAGTGTTGTTTTAAGTGGCCTTCCACCTGCTGGAACCTGGACATTAACAAGATCTGTCGACTTGGTAACAACAACAGGAACAGGAGTAAGTTCTACCATATCAGGCATCCCGGCAGGAACATATACATATACGGTAACAGATGCATCAGGTTGTATTTCGGTATCATCATCTAATGTGGTTATAACTACAGGTGCCCCAACACCGTCTGCTCCTGCAGCCGGAACAATAACCCAGCCAACATGTCCCATGCCATCCGGCACAATTGTTTTGAATGGTTTACCGGTAACCGGAACCTGGACTTTAACAAGAACACCTGGAGGAATAACTACAACAGGAACAGGTACAAATTCTACAATAACTGGTCTTTCATCAGGAACGTATACATATACTGTTACAAATGCATCAGGTTGTATTTCAACTACATCTGCCAATATTGTGATCCTCGTACTTAAACCAGGTGTTATACCTAAAATCAAGGCTAAATGGGCAGATATACTGGTATGCTCAAATAAAGGTGATTCAATTGCCAGTTACCAATGGTACAAGGGTACTTCAATAATTACAAATGCTACTAACCAGTACTTTGTAACTAACAAACAATCTGGTATTTATAAGGTAGAAACTATTGATAAAAACGGATGCAGAAATTTCTCAAATAATATTTCAATTGGAGGGGCTAAGTCTGTTTCTGTATTCCCGAATCCTGCTTCAGAAAGCTTTTCAATTAAAGTTGAGGATGAATCAGAAGGCAGTGCTTTTGTGAGCATAATAAATTCATCAGGCATCAAGGTTATGGAATTCGAGGCTGAAATTGTAAAAGATGAGCTACTCAAAACGATACCTGTTAGCAAATTAGAAGAAGGAGTATATATTGTAAGGGTGGTATTAAAAAATAAAGATCTCTATTCCACTAAGCTCATTGTCAAGAAGTAAATTTCATATATAAACAAAATATATCAAAATGAAACTTATCATAATCAAAATCAGGAATATACTCCTCACGGCATTAATAATATTCGGCTTTCAGAATAAAATATATTCACAGGGAACAAGTACCAGCAGAGTAGGTGACAAACCTGGAAAGTTTGTTGGGATCAGCTTGGGTCCATCTCAGTCAAGCATACTAAATTTTGGTACTTCAACTGTTTCTAAACTGATCACTGAAAAAAAGAATTCTTTTTTGGGTTTCGTCGATTTTGGATTCTTCTTATCAGATAATATCGGAGTCTTCACAGGCATTGGACTGATAGCATATAATTCTCAACAAACTCTTGGTTCATACCAGAATAAATTCATTACCTCAGATTCAGAACTTGAATCATATGAAAGGAGAGTTACAGGTTCTGAAATAAAGGAGACTCAGAAAATAGGGACTTTAAGTATCCCTGCCTTAATAAACCTTCGGCTGCCGATAGCAGAAAAGACAGGATTTTTTGTACAGCCTGGGTTATTAATGGCAATTCCCATAGAAAAAAACTATAATACCCGGGGAACCTTTACCTATAAAGGCTATTATTCAGCTTATAATGTTTTATTTGAGAACCTTCCGTCATATGGATTCCCTAGTAATCTGAACAGCAATTCTGAGGGTGATCTGGAGTTAAAATCTTTAATATTCAATGTTGCATTCAATGCCGGAATAGATCATTTTATAAACCAGAAACTGCAACTGGCATTTGCAGCAAGTTATATTAGGTCATTGTCAAATATTTCAGATTACTCTTCCCCGGATAATTTCCAGCTTTCTTCAGATGCTGATAAAATAAACAGTGTAATGGGTGGAAGCACTAAAGCAACAATTCAATCGTTAGGTCTTAAATTTAGTCTGCGGTATTATTTAAAATAAGCAATACCTGCTTGAAAAGGATCAATTGCGAATAGAAGGCAGATATTATTTCTACTTTATACAATCCATTTTATTTATGAAGTACTGACACAATATCATGAAATGGTTTTAGGGATATTTCTGTTCCAGTCTCTCCTTTGATTTTATAGTCAAAAGGATTATCAAGATCTTTTATCAGCAGAAACATATAAGAAATCAGGAAGGTTATTAACAGTGTAAGAAAAAGTGATGCATAAAACGGCTCAATTTTAATTAATATCAGACCAAGAGCTGTTAAGAACCCCATTGATTCAACTATTGCGTAGGCTGAACCAACAAACTCCGTGTCTCTTATTGTATCGACCCTCAATATAATCCTCCTTATGTTGTTTTGTTCATTCTTCATTTTAATAATGTAATTTGCCTGTATTCCTTCCTTATCCAGTTCAATAAAAAAGTCATTCATTTGACTTATTTTATTCAGAATAGTGCTGGTTCTCTCTTTTTTGTAAAACCACTCTTGCAGCAAAACGACAAAATTTTTCTGAAAATCAATAAATTGCCTGGCTGTATCAGAGTTCTTTCCCTTATTAATTGTAATAGTATCATCTAATAAGTTCCTTAATGAACCAGCAAGTTCACTGGGGATTTTCTCACTTTCCTTGTAATCGGTAAGAACGCCCGAAATAAGAAATCCAATTAGAAATATTGTACCAGCTACCAAACTTGTAAATAAGGCATTTAGTTCCATAACCTCAAATCCAAATTTATGCGAAAGGAACTTCAGTATTGATACTATAAGAACTAAAGGCAATATCCTTAAAGCTATGGACCATTTTTGAACAATTTCTTTTGTGGATTTCATATTATTTTTTCATTTTTTAAACTGATAACCGGTTTCCAAGTAATTCAGTCGAGAAAATATCAGATATAAATTACGCTTAGTACTTCAGGATATCATTTAAAATTTACAATGAATATTTTCCAGATAAACCGGAGCATCAGGAAATACTTTTTTGACTTATTCCTCATGGATTTAAAAAACCTTAATGACCACAATTATTATGGCAATTGATGCTGTAGCTATGATTAGAAATGGTTTCAAGTCAAACTCAATTAACTTCCTTACTTCCGGTCCTAATTTTATTGTCATAAGTGCCAATAAAAAGAATTTAATACTCTGGCTGATAAAAGTGGCAAGGCAAAAAATTAAAAGGTTTACATCAAACACACCTGAAGAAATTGAAAATATCTTATAAGGAAGAGGGAGAACTGCTGCTAAAAATAAAATCCCAAAATCCCATTTTTCATAAAGTATATGTATTTTATGATACCCTGATTCAGAAAATCCGGGAATATTATTAAACAGAAAATGTGCAAGTTCTGAAAACTCTCCATTCACATCAAGCCATACGAAATGACCGATGGCATATCCTGCTATAGATCCTGACACTGTTCCCATTATCGCGAATAATACATATTTATGCACTCTTTCTAAATTCATCAAGGCCAATAAAACGAAAAGAACCGGAGTTGGTAATCCAATAATTGATGAATCCACAAAAGCGCAAACAAATAGTGCCCATTGACCCCACTTTGTCTCTGCCCATTTAAGGATCCAGATATTTACACTTTTAAGTAATTCCTTCATTGAAATTTTAAATAAGAGGCCGTTCTACACTGGTTAGAAACTTTTTTTGTAAGGATCCATTTTCTTTACACATAATTATTCCACCTAATGTTTTTATTTTATTCTGTACACCATTAAAACATTTCCGTGTCTGATATAAAATTTCCCGTTGGCAATCACCGGGTGAGCCCAGAAGGGGCCTTCTCCTTTATTGATTTGAAATTCACTGACTATGTCAAGTTTTGAAGCATCTGGTTTCACAAGGGCAACGTGACCTGTCCTTTCTTCAATAAGGTAAAGCATCCCATCGGCAGAAATTATTGATCCTCTTGAATACCATTTAGTTGCCCACAGGTTCTTTCCAGTAGTCCAGTCTGCACATACCCAGGTATCGGCTGGCTCAGATTGGTGATTAGCCCCAAATAAATAATTTCCCAGAAGAACAACTCCACCATGTTGCGGATCAAAATTTCTATTCTCCCAAACTATCCTGACTGAGTTTCCATCTTCAGAAAGTTTTAATTTAAGGGCAACCCAGTTGTATCCGTTTGCAATCAGAATATGACCATCCCTGTAAAGAGGAGTTATGGCATGATTCTTTCGGACATTTCCAGAGGCAGCATTTATGGCTTTATAATTTATTTTCCAGATGATTTTCCCGTCTTTAACGTTAACTGCAATAATATCTGTCCCCATAACGGTAATTATCATCTTTTTACCGGCATACTCAATGAGTTTAGGATTAACATACTGAGGTTCCTGGTTAAGTGATTCTGTTTCCCATACCACACTACCATCCTTAATATTAAAAGCGACTATCGATGCTTTTTTCCCTCCAGGCGAAGTAATGACCATATTATCAACAACCAAAGGAGATTCGGAGATACCGAACATTATCGGTTTGCTTTCATATAAACTGTAATGGTTTTTTGACCATTTTATCTTTCCATCTGATCCTATGCAGACAATATCCCCGCTTCCACTGATAAGGAATAGATTTCCGTTATAGTATGTAGGTACACATCTTGATCCGGGATGGTTAGTCACCCAGGCCTTTCCATATACTGTTTCCCATTTCTTTCTTCCATCGGTCGTAAGAGCAGTAAGAACATCAGAACTGTCTTTTCTTCCGGTTACATAAACTGCATCATTAGTAACAGTAGGTGAAGAATAGCCATCACCTATATTTTCAGCTTCCCATATAATCTCAGGTCCACCAACAGGCCACTTTTTGAGCAATCCCGATTCATTATAAATGCCTGTCCGATCAGGTCCTCGCCACTCAAAGAGCTGCCCATGTCCGGGTGTCTGAGAAGCTATATATAATAATACTAATAAAAATAATTTAGGATAATTTGATTTCATAATGGTTAATTTTTTTACATATTTTAATTTTTGCAGAATGATCTGGTCAGGGGAAATTTTTAAGTGCATTTCAGAAGTCTTCATATATTGCAAGTATGATTATTTTTTATCTTGAATCCAACTAACTAAAAACCGGATATTCACTTTCGGGGACCTTAATTTCGGGCTCTCTTCACTTTTTTATAGATCTCGAACCAGGTAATACTAAAAAAGCCGGATACCGCACATACTAAAAATTCGAAGAAACCTATTTTCTCAAATTGAAACATGTCCAAAAGAAAAGGAATATTCAAAATCAGCAAAAGAAAAATAATTGCCCCTCCAACAATCCAGGTAACTGCTTTATTTGGAGTAAATAGAATACTGAAAAAACCTGCTGTCCATGAGCGGTTTGAGAGAATTACAGCAATATTTGAAACTATTAATGTTACAAAAGTAAGTGTCCTGACACTTTTTTCAGAATATCCCACTTTAAGGCCAATAAAATATACAAATAGACTGATGACAAGGATTCCTATACCCTGTGTACAGCTTAATAATATTTTTTTTGCACCAAAGAATGGTTCATTTATATTTTTCGGAGGTCTGGACATTACATATTCTTCTTCTTTTTCTCCTTCGAATATCAAAGTACAGGCTGGATCAATAATCAATTCCAGGAAAACAATATGAACCGGCCACAGTATAAGGGGTAAGTCAGCAAAGAGTACCGGTATCAAAGATAAACCGGCAATCGGAACGTGGATAGCAAAAATATATCCCAATGCTTTTTGAAGGTTGTCAAATATTTTTCTCCCCATTTTTACAGCACCTACTATAGATGCAAAATTGTCGTCCATTAATACCAATGAAGATGCCTCTCTTGCCACATCAGTTCCCTTTTCACCCATGGCGATTCCAATATTAGATGCTTTCAGCGCAGGAGCATCATTAATACCATCACCCGTCATTGCAACTATTTCTCTATTTTTCTTAAGAGCATTTACAATTTTAAGTTTTTGTTCCGGGACCACACGGGCGAAAATATTCACATCTTTAAGACGATCGCAAAGTTCATCCTCTGTCATCTCTTTTAATTCGTGACCAGTTATGACTTGTTCAGGATTTTTTATTCCGATCTCTTTTCCGATATTAATTGCCGTTACAGGATAATCACCGGTAATCATAATTACTCTGATACCTGCATTATAACACTCCTTAACGGCATCAGGCACATTAATTCTGATAGGATCTGACAATCCTATCAATCCAACAAATTCAAGATCAAAATCATGTTGAAGTGCAGGGAGCTCTGTAGAAATTATGGTTGCCCTGGCTACTCCCAAAACTCTTAGTCCTTCTGAGGCCATTTCAGCTACGGCTTTTTCATAATATGATATTTTATCCCCTTTCAAGTGGCAAAGGTCAAAAATTGCTTCAGGAGCTCCCTTTACAGCAATTACCTGTTCTTTAGTACCAGTATGTGAAAAAACCCTTGACATGGCTAAAAGATCTTTCGATAATGGGTATTCCTTTTCCATTATCCAGTCAGCATGCAAATGCTCTGTATTCTGAAGAAATCGGTCACCGATATTTATTATAGCCTTTTCCATGGGGTCAAATGGATTCACCTGACTTGATAAAATTCCATATTCAATAATTTTGTGGAATGATTCAGGGAATAAATCTCCTGAAACTATGCCTGAGAAATCTGTCCCGTTGAACAAGCGTGTTACAGTCATTTTATTCTGAGTCAGAGTACCTGTTTTGTCTGTGCAAAGAACAGTTGCAGAGCCAAGTGTCTCTATAGCTGAAGGCTTTCGGGTTAATACTGATTTTTTCGACATACGCCATGCTCCAAGAGCCAGAAAAATTGTTAACACCACAGGAAATTCCTCAGGCAGCATAGCCATTGCCAAAGTAATTCCTGCCAGAAAACCTTTTAATAAATCGCCTCTTGTAATTGTATAAATTGTTATTACCAGGATACAAAGAAAAATGCCTATAAAAGCGAGCCGTTTAACTAAGGTACTCATTTCGCTTTTTAGCTGTGTGGGTTCTTCCTTAACTGAATCGAGTGCTTTCCCGATTTTCCCGATTTCAGTATTTAATGCTGTGGCATAAACCTTAACTAAACCATTTCCCTGAACAATCATTGATCCTGAATATACAACCGGAATCTCTTCGCCTCCGGGAATACAGAAATCATCACCTTCTTTCCATTCCCTTTTTCTGACTGGAACTGATTCGCCTGTTAAAAGGGACTCATCGGCCAGCAGATTGTTGTTCTTCTGAACCAATGCATCAGCAGGAACCCTGTCTCCTTCCTGTAAAACCACAATATCGCCTTTTACAACTTCTTTCCCGGCTATTCTTATTGTTTCTCCATCACGGATTACAAGAGCTCTTGGACTTGCCAGATCTTTCAATGCATCCAGGGCTTTTTCAGTCTTTTTCTCCTGATAAAATTCTATTGCCATTACAAAAAATACGAAGCTAAGAAGCATTAATCCTTCCTGTAAATCTCCAAGTAAAAGGTATAAAGTACCACAAGCTACAAGAAGAAGGAACATAGGTTCTTTTACTACACCAAAGGCAATTTTTAATATACTTTTCGGCTTCGAAGAAGGCAGTTCGTTATATCCCTCTTTTTGAAGTATCTCTGATGCCTCTTTGTGTGAAAGTCCTTTAAGATTTTCTACTTGAAATGGCAGGTACATTATGATCAGGTTTTAAAAAGTTAGTTTCAATAGAAAATTGACAAATAACTATATAATATAAAATCAGCATTTTAGTCAGTGGAATGCAAATTTGTTTTAAGGGAAATATTAATACAGGCGGATTTTTCCTATACCGATTTCGGAGGCTGCCATACATGTCCTGTATAGTCCACCGTCTTTTTATTAAGATAAGAGGCAAAAAGCAAAATCTTTTCCGATGTGCATGAAAGTTCCAATGAAATTGAGTTCACCCATTTTTCATCATCATTTCTGTTAAAATTATGCTGATGAGGAATTTCGAGCTCACTATTTTGATTATGATTCAGATGGATTTGGACATTATTACCAATAAACAGAATAGTTTTACCTTCATCAATGAAAAACAAGGAAATAGTGATAACTAACAGGCTTATGATAATATGTTTAAACTTTTTCATATTCAGATCAAATATAAGGCAAATGTTTGTTTAATTATGAAATCCATAACACATTAACTTTTTTTTAACCATAATCTCCATTCCAATATTTTACAAATATTTTTCCCTAAAATCATAATAATCAATAATTTAAGCAATAATACTATTATAAGAATATTCATTCAACAAGTTAAGGCTCAGTTACTTTTCGAATTGAAATAGATTAAGTTCAGGTAATTGTAAAGTCAAAAAAATTGACTGTCTAATCGGAAAAAGAAGTTCCTCAATGTTTTAATCATGATTATCAGGCACAAATCCTCCGATCCTGTGTTCAGTAATTAGTCCTCTGATTTAGGACATTAGATCCGATCGGATGTCTCATCCCTTACCGATAATTGAAGCCAGCTAATGTCAGATTGTTATACCCTATTCTTCTGGAACCGGAAGACATTATTAAATTTCTGTTTCAGTTCAGGATTACCCATGATCTCAATTTAGTTTAAGAGTGACATTCTGGTAACATAATTCATAAATCCATCTATAAAAAAAAATTCACTCAGAATTGTAATTATCTTATCAGGACTACCTGCATAAATACGAGTATAATGCATCCAATTAAATATTTCGTACTTCCGGAAATTAAATTAACAATGACTGTAAATGTAAAAAAACAAATATCCCGTTGCCAGGGAAGAAACGTAGTAAGTTTATTTGTATGTACAACCATTTTCTTTAAATTCGACTCAATAATTCTTTACTGGCTGACAAACAAATGTCATGAGGGTCATTTGGTTTTTACCAGGAGGAAGATGACAGGGAATTTATTGAGAGCAGGATTAAGAAAAAAACTTCAGGATTTGAAGAGCAAATGAACAAAACACAATCAGCCTGATGATCATATTTCAAAGGAATTTGCACTAATTACATTTTATTATGAATTATATGTTCTGAATCCTTGAGTCGGACATATATTACCAGGGTAAATATATTACCAGAAAGGGAAAAGAAAGATGAATCTTGATGGAAAAGTTATAATAGTAACCGGAGCTGGAAGCGGCATTGGGCGTTGCATTTCAAAAACTTATGCTTCAAATGGTGCAAAAGTAATATTGGCTGAAAAGGTTCAGTTCCTGGGTTCAGAGTCTGAAAAACTAATTAGATCAGATGGAGGTGTCGGGATTTTCATAAAGACAGATGTAAGTCGTCCAAAGGATATAGAAGCCTTGGTCAGGAAAACAATTAAATTATTCGGAACAATAGACATATTGATTAATAATGCAGGTATTTCAAAATGGAAGTCGCCATATGAAATCACGGTTGAGGAATGGGATGAAATAATAAATACTAATCTCCGAAGCGTTTTTTTGTGTTCAAGGGAAGCAGCAAAAATCATGAGAGAACATGGCGGCGGATCTATAGTAAATATAGCATCGACAAGGGCATTCATGTCAGAGCCAAATTCAGAAGCCTATGCCTCTTCGAAAGGTGGTATAGTGGCATTAACTCACTCACTGGCAGCGTCGTTTGCTTCAGATCATATTCAGGTAAACTGCATCAGTCCAGGATGGATCGAAACAGGTGATTATACTCATCTAAGGGAAAAAGATCATATTCAGCATTTATCCGGGCGGGTTGGAAGACCCGAGGATATAGCAAGAACTTGCATGTACCTTACAAGTGAAGGGAACGATTTCATAAATGGTGCCAACATCATTGTGGATGGAGGAATGACAAGAAAAATGATTTATGAACCGGAGTTGTAGTTATGCTTTTAAAGGTCAGAACTTTAATAAACACTCTATGTGCACATAAGTAACAGATTCCTCATTTCTCCTGTTCCTTCTTCTCAGTAACTCTAATGCCATCAACCATAATTTTTCTTTTTCACCAGGATACAAAACATGCACTATAAGCATACAGAAGATATCTCAAAGAATCAAAAACTTTAATTTTTGTTGCTTAAAAGCAATACTTTCCTTTTAGAAAAAATTCCGGGGTTTATGAAGAGAGAATACTTCAAAAATTGATAAGCACGCTAATAGTTTAGTAAAAAATATGAGTTAACTTTAAGAGTATATTTTTTGTTCAGATTTTGAAAAGTTAATTTGGTTATTATGAAGAAAACAATCTTTTTCATCTGGGTTCTAATATTGTCTGTAAATTTTCATCTTGCAGCTCAGGATGAAACCAGGTTACTCAGATTCCCTGCTGTTTATGACAATCAGATCATTTTTACCTATGCTGGTGATCTCTATATTGTTTCTGCTGAAGGTGGAATTGCAAGAAAACTGACTAATCATAACGGATATGAAATGTTTGCAAGATTTTCACCTGATGGTAAAACAATAGCGTTTACAGGGCAGTATGACGGAAATACTGAAGTATATACAATGAATTCACAAGGTGGTATTCCGAAAAGGATAACATTTACTGCAACGCTCGGACGCGATGATATTTCTGACAGGATGGGACCGAATAACATCGTTTTCGGATGGAAACATAATAACAATAGTATTGCTTTCCGTTCAAGAAAAAAATCGTTTAACGATTTCAACGGTTCGCTTTTTACTGTAAATGTTGATGGTTCATTACCTGAAGAGTTACCTGTTCCCCGGGGAGGATTCTGTTCCTTTTCACCCGATGATCAAAAAATGGCGTATAACAGGATATTCAGGGAATTCAGGACCTGGAAGAGGTACCGGGGTGGAATGGCTGACGATATCTGGATTTTTGATTTTAACACAAAAAAAATTGAGAATATAACCAATAATCCTGCCAGTGATATTATCCCTATGTGGTATAAAGATAAAATCTATTTTATTTCTGACAGGGATGAAAATAAAAGAATGAACCTGTATGTATATGATCTGGCGACGAAACAGACCAGGAGACTAACTGATTATAAAGATTTTGACATTAAGTTTCCTTCCCTTGGGAATAGTGCTATCGTTTATGAAAACGGCGGATATATATTTAAAACAGACCTGGGTACGGAAAAATCAGAAAAAGTAAAAATTATAATATCAGAAGATCTAGTAGCAGGAAGATCGGTATTGAAAGATGTTAGTAAAAACATAGCAAATTTTGAGATATCACCCGATGGAAAACGAGCTTTATTTGGTGCCCATGGCGATGTATTTACTGTCCCTGAAAAATATGGGGAAACAAGAAACCTGACACAATCATCTGGGATTCATGAAAGAAATTCAAAGTGGTCAGCTGATGGAAAATGGATCTCGTTCATCTCAGACAAAACCGGTGAAGATGAAATTTTTATCCAGGTTCAGGATGGTAGTCAGCCTGCAGTACAGGTGACAACTGATGGAGATACATATAAATATCAACCATTCTGGTCGCCCGACAACAAAAAACTGTTATGGGCTGATCGCAGGCAAAGGTTGAATTATGTTGATATCCTCACCAGGGAGGTTACAAAAGTTGATTCTGATTCCGTATTTGAAATCCAGGATTATGCATGGTCACACGACAGCAAATATATAGTATATTCAAAAAACAGCGAAAATCGTTTTCAACAGATATATATTTATTCACTCGGGCAGAAAGAATCATACCCGGTTACAGAAAACTGGTACAATTCATCCAATGGTTCTTTCAGTGCCGATGGAAAGTATCTGTTTTTTATTTCTTCACGCGATTTTAATCCCGATTTCAGCAATATTGAGACCACAATCAGCTACTCAAACATGAACAGTATATATTTTGTTAGTTTATATAAAAATGTTCCATCATTGTTCAAACCCAAAAGCGATGAAGTTGAGCTGACAAAAAGTGAGATCAAACCAGAAGGTACTGAGAAAAAGAAAGAAACTAAACCGGTGGAAAAAATAACTGAACCGCAAATAGATATTGATGGTATCCAGGGAAGAATTGTAAAGTTACCTGTTTCTGCATCCAACTACTTTAATTTAAACTCAGTAGAGAATAAACTTTATTATCAGCGCAGAGGACAGAATGAGGGAAAAACAACATTATATCTTTATGATTTTGATAAAAGAGAAGAAAAAAATTTAGGCCCGGTGGATCTTTATGAAATATCGGCAAATAAGAAAAAAATGATTGTTTCACAAGGAGAGGCTTATGCGATAATTGATATCCCTTCCTCCGAAGTCAAGATTAATGAAAAATTAAATTTATCAGGGCTTCAGATGGAAATCAATAAGCATGAAGAGTGGCAACAGATATTCACAGAATCGTGGCGTCAGATGCGTGACTTCTTCTTCGCTCCAAATATGCACGGTGTTGATTGGAAAGCACAGGGTAAAAAATATAATGAATTAGTGAAGTATGTAAATAACAGGAACGATTTAACATATATTATTGGTGAACTGATTGGAGAACTTAGCATAGGGCACACATATGCAGGAGGAGGAGAAAAGCCTCAGCCTGTACGTATTAACACTGGCCTGCTTGGGGCTGAAATATCTAAGGACAAGATTAGCGGATATTTCAGGATCGATAAGATATTAAAAGGACAAAACTGGAATGGTCAGGTAAGATCACCTCTGACTGAGATTGGTGTAAATGCAAAAGTGGGTGATTATATACTTGAAGTCGACGGAAGGTCAGTAAAGAACATTGCCAATATCTACGAATATCTCTTAAATAAAGCTGACAGGCAGGTAAGGCTTATTTTGAACTCTGTACCTGTTGAACAGGGCAAACACGAAGTTACTGTCATTCCAATAGCCGATGAGTCAAAGCTCTATTATCTGAATTGGGTGAACGAAAATATTGAGAAAGTAAATAAAGCAACTAATGGCAGAGTGGGGTATGTTCATATTCCAAATATGGGAGTTGAAGGCCTGAATGAATTTGTCAAATACTATTATCCTCAGCTGAATAAAGAAGCATTGGTCATTGATGTCAGGGGTAACGGAGGAGGATTTGTTTCACCTATAATAATTGAACGGTTACGCAGGGTTGCTTCACAAATCACTATCGCCAGAAATACAAAACCTGGAATTGATCCTGATGGAACTTTGAACGGACCATTAGTGATGTTATGTGATGAGTTTTCAGCATCAGACGGTGATATTGTAACATATAGATTTAAATTTTATAAACTGGGCACAGTAGTAGGTAAAAGGACCTGGGGAGGAGTTGTTGGAATACGAGGTTCATTACCATTTGTTGATGGCGGTTATTTAAACAAACCTGAATTTTCAAGATACGACCTTGAAGGAAAAGATTGGATTATTGAAGGTGTTGGAGTTGAACCAGACATTGTGGTTGATAATGATCCATATCTTGAATATAGCGGAACTGACCAACAACTAAATAAGGCAATTGAAGTTATTCTGGAAGATATGAAGACCAAAGGGAAAAAAATACCTGGTCCACCACCCTATCCGACAAAATAAATCAGTCACCTGACTATAAGTCCTGTGAAAAAACAATATTGAATCCCTTCGGCCAGGAATATTTAAGCCATCTCCTGGGCTTGAGATATAAATGATAGTATCTGCATTGACACGCTGGAAGAGAGCAGGATCAACTAGTAAGATTCATATATTATTATTTAAGCGATTTTCACTTATATAGGGAGATAAAATTTTTGCTTCTGTGATTTAAGGGAACTGAGATCTGAAGTCAATGAATATCTGCACCAATCCATTGGTTCAAATTATTAGTATAAAGAGGAATTTTATTTGGCAAGAGTTGTAAATGTAACATCAATACCATGGAAATCAACCCCTGAAACTACTGCTTTTATACTATAATGGTAAGTTGTATTCGGGACTAATTCACTAATCGTGGCACTATAATTTTCCGGACTCTGTTTATTATTAAATATTCCAATTTTTGTATATCCATAAGAAATAGTAGTTCCATACTGAAATGTTACTGTGTAGGATTGACTACATGGATTTATTCCTCCCTTCAATGTTGCAGACCTGCTGCTTATATTTGTGGCTGAAAAAGTTTCAATTCGATCTGTTTCCCACATATTATCCCAGCCATAATCAATGCAAGCAGTAAAATATAAAGTCACGGATATTATTAAGATATTTATGAAAAGACTGAGCTTAATTCTCATTGTCCTTAATATTAGAATTAATCACTTAACTTATGATTTTACATTTAATTGGTATTATTGTTTTTCATCTTCTAAATGCAAATTTATTCTTTGTCTCAGATAAAGTCAAGTATATTATATAAGATTATAACCGTTAATATTTATGGGAAAATATTCATAATTTTGATTACAGATTCATTTTAAAATGATGTATGCCCTTAAGACTCTGTCAAAACAATATCTTAGATTCATTGTTACTTCAGTCGGAGTCGCACTTTGTCTTTTGCTGATGCTCTTTCTTTTAGCCATTTATTATGGTGTATCAGATGCATCAGTAAGATATGTTCGTGAAAGCGATGCAGATATTTGGATTCTTCAAAGACATGCTGCCAACCTGCTTCGTGGGACTTCTCTTTTGACCGACAGACATGGGAATAAAATAAGACAAGTTGATGGCATTGAATCAATTGCTCCAATTCTCTTTTTTACAGCCACAGTGAAAGTCCCTGGAACTACAGCCTCCATGCATCTGGTCGGGTATGACCCGTCAACAGGAAAAGGAGGCCCACCTGAGATCGTCAGAGGCGACTCTCTCAAAAATGATGATCAAATTATCCTTGATTATACCTTTGCAGCTAAATATAAGTTAGATATAGGCGACAAACTGCCAATCAGGGATGATACTCTGACAGTGACAGGGTTAAGTGATGGCACTAACCTGTTTGTAATTCAATTCGCCTTTATTACACTTAAGGAAGCCCGTAAGCTACTGGGATTTCCATCAATTTTATCATGCTACCAGGTTTTTCTTAAACAAGGCTCAGAACCGATTTCTATTGCTGAGAGCATAAGATCTGTTTCACCCGACCTGGCAGTTTTTGATCACGATACATTTCTTTACAATAACATTCATGAAGCAGAAACAGGTGTCATGCCTTTACTATATGTAGTTGCTCTAATAGGAGCCATTGTACTTACAGCACTTCTCAGTCTGATATTGTCAGT
Source organism: uncultured Rikenellaceae bacterium (assembly GCA_964639725.1). Lineage (GTDB taxonomy): Bacteria > Bacteroidota > Bacteroidia > Bacteroidales > VadinHA17 > LD21. The sequence goes on along the minus strand of CAZXFB010000005.1, from coordinate 99,240 downwards.
ATATGTACTTGAACAGCAAAGGGATTATGCGATCATGAAGGCTCTTGGAGCTCCATCCGGTTTCATTCCTTTGATTGTCATACAGCAATCACTTATACTTGCTGCAAGCGGAATGGTTATTGCTACATTATTATTTAGCCCGATGTTAAAAGCAGTGAAAATACTTTCACCAACCATTTCAGCTGAATCATCAGTTAGTCAGGTATTAATAGTTGCTTCCGGATTACTGGTAATAAGTTTAATCAGTTCAATTATACCATTGCTCAGGCAGCGGCATATCTACCCTCTTGAAGTATTCAGATGAATCATGATTACAATATATGCTGTGCCGAACTTGTTAAGGTTTCGAAGGTATTTACCAGGTCAGGAATAGAACCAACTGCTATAAACAATGTTTCATTAAAGGTTAACAGGGGGGAGCTTTTTTTGCTGCTTGGGCCAAGTGGCAGCGGCAAAACGACTCTGCTTACCTTGCTGGCCGGTCTTCAGAAACCGAGCAGCGGTGAGGTATATATCTTTGGGAAAAGGGTACAGGATTATACTCCTTCCGAATTGCAAAAAATCAGGGCACAACAGATGGGGTTTATATTCCAGACATTCTGCCTTATTGATTCTCTAAGGGTTCTGGATAATGTAACCCTTGTTATGAAATTTGCAGGTATCAATGAAAGATCAGCCAGAAAACATGCCATAGAATGTCTTAAAAAGTTTGAAGTGGCCCATTTGATAAATGAATATCCCGGGAAACTCAGTCAGGGAGAAAAACAAAGGGTTGCAGTTGCCCGTGCAATTGCCAATGATGCAAAAATGATCCTTGCTGATGAACCTACAGGAAGCCTTGCAACGGAACAGGGTATGGCAATTATCAAATTTCTGCACGATTGTGTTAAAAGAGACGGAATCAGTGTGGTAATCGCCAGCCACGATGACAGGATCTCAAAGTATGCTGACTGGGTACTCCACCTGAGGGATGGTCTGCTGATCTAACTTTTTTACAGGCAAGGGATGTCAATATAAGGAAGATTATTACTTATTGCACTGCTCTCAACCATGGCAGGATTAGTTGAAATCAGTACAATATTTGAAACAATCCTCTGATAAAAAAATCCTTCAGATGCTTTCAGCAGAGGGTCATCGGATGAACTTCCCCAAATCATAATCTGGAAACCTTGTCTTCTGAACTCGTTATAAATGAAACGTAACAAGGCGTTCATAATTCCGGGATCACGATCCCTAGTTGCATAATCAGTGATTATAAAATCTTTGAAGCATTCACCAGGGATTGGCAAAGGTGAAAGTTGAAAAAGCACAGAGAGACTTTTATAAAGTAACTTGGCGGGACGGAATCGCTTCCCATAACGCAGAATCCGAGTTTGTTTGAATGACGAGCAATCCCAGGCTGCACAGACTCCACAGGGTTTTCCAGTCCTGTCGGATGCTATATAGTAATTACTGATCGTCAGTCCAGGGCATTTTAACAGATGATTTTCAAAAGTAGCTTCATCATAACAATTACCAAACAGACGATTCCTGTGCTCGCTGTTCAGAAGGGAAACAATCACAGGAATATCCTGCATTTCGGCGTTACGAACTTTATAATCCTGTGATTTTCTGACAGGCCAGGTAAGAATCATGCTCCTTACATCCAACTGGTTGATTATACGCGAGTAAGGGATATACGGGAATGATGCATTTCTGTGACCCACGTATCTTTGCGAGGCTCTGTTTCCTGCCATAATAATTACATATCCTACAGAAGCGTGGTCATATGTTTCTTTGTAGAAATTTTCAGTGACCCTGTATCCAAAGCCTAAACCCCGGGCTTCAGGTAATACATAATAATCTCGCATGTGAAAAATTGTCTCTTTCATACCGTTTACCATAGCATCATGATAACCGATACCACAAAATCCCTTTAGTTGATTGAGCCTCAGATACCCATAATAATAGTATGGATGGTACTTAATATCTGCCAGCTTAAAAAAATCAGGATCCCTGTCGAAGCAAACAGTAAGGTTTTCTGTATTATTAGGTGCTGAACGGAGTATGCTGAGCATTTCATTATTAAAACTCCTGTCAAGGCATTCGATATGATAAATGCTCATACTAGGTTCGGATTATAGGGACAATTGAATAGAACGGATATCGGTCCTGAAGTACAAGGTCCTCGCCCAGATCATAATCTGCAACAAGTTCAGGAATAAATCCGGGAATTTTATGATTCTTGTGAATATATCTCATTGCCACCCGTGTTCCGGGCAAAGTTCTTTCTCTTATTAGCCTGAACAGATTAACCATTGACTCCTCCGACATCCAATCACCAATATTTGAAATATGAATTTTATTAAATTTCCCTGATTCTCCATCCCCCAGAATTTTCTCAATGGAGATACCAGTGTATTCAATATTTCTTATGTTTTTAACAAACCTGTCATGGTATTGTGGCTGTAAAAATTCAGGAAGTGCTTCAGGGAATAGTATCCGGTTAAAAAATGTATACTGCAAAAAATAGTTTTTTCTGGCAAGAGTATTGCAACAGAAATTACGAAAACGAAGAAAAAAGAATTCTCCTATATTCCTTCCTCCGCTATGAGTCAATCCTGCAGGATCTATACCACGATTTTTATAGATCCATGGATGAAAAGCAATCCTGAAAAGTCCGTTTACTATAAGACCATTTATATGTTTATCAAAAACCTCTTTCTGTTCTTCGACAGTTCTGCATTCAAACAGACTGAAGAGGTTTTTTTCCCCAACAATAAAACGTCCAATATCTGTTACTTTCACCATATATTTCTCAAACCGGCCGCTGTTAATAGCGCCACCCTTCACAGTTTGAATATTTTTTATCCAGAATTCTCTGTCGTCATCTGATAAATATTGCATTATCTCATCCCGGAAAAACTTTTCGCGTAGGCTTTCTTCCATTCTCATAAAACCAAGAAATGAAGCTGCGGTTACAGCATCAGAGTTGATTGCAGCAGTTTGTTTAAGCCGGCATAACCTTATCTGACTGGCAGAAACATCGGAAGCAATTATTCTCACATCACTCAGTGCAGCTATATTCAATGGAATCTCTCCTGCGCTGGCAATACACAATAAAGAATCACCACCTGTCAGCTTAAGTACCTTACACTCTGTAAGTGCATCCTCCTGTGAGATTCCATAATTAAAGAGGAACCTGTTGTCTTTCTCCATTATCCATTCCAAGTTTGTATTATCAAATTTCATAATAATTATGACGCTTTACAAAAATATTTGCAGTATCCTGCTTACAGTAAGAACATGAACTCATTACCTTATATGACCGGCCTTTTACTAACAGTCAGACTTAACATTTCAGGCCATATTATATCCCTTACAATATTATGATGTTGGATACCTCTTAATGACATCCATTAAGCGCCGGTGTAAAAAAAGAATGTAAAATACAGATACTTTTTAAAATATATTTAATGATTAATTAATTGCTAACTACTCGATCGTTGAATCTACTGCATTTAATGGGTTAAAATCCGGTACTTTATTTTAATCTACCTGGCACTTATCTTGAATAAAAAGGATAAATTTGAGATACTATGGAAAGAAACAAGGTGTTTTTAAAAGAAACAGAGTGGCCTGATTTTGGTTTGCCCGCTAATATTTTGGTACCGGAACCTTTAGTCTCTGAGCTGGAAGAAAGGCTCCAAAAATGCCGTGAGTTAATGGTTTTGCGACATTTAACCCACCTTATTGTTTATGGAGACAGAGAGCATTTTGCAAATCTGATGTATCTGACCCATTTCGATCCGAGATTTGAAGAAGCGTTACTGATTATTAGCTTTGATGATAAACCTCTGATCCTGACCGGAAATGAATGTGAAGGTCATTTGAGTGTATCACCATTATACAATTGTGGAAAGCTCCGGCAGGAAAGATACCAGACTTTATCTCTCATCAGTCAGCCAAGAGATAAAAGCAGACCATTAAAGTCAATATTTGAAAATGAAGGTATAAATAGTAATTCAAAAACAGGATGTGTCGGTTGGAAATATTTCTCCGATATTGAATTTCCGGATTATGAAAAAATGATAGAAATTCCTTCATATATCGTTGAAACACTACGAACAATTTGTGGTTATGATAATGTAGTGAACTCTACTGATCTGTTGATGTCTCCGGTTTACGGTTTGAGGACAAAATGTTCAGTTCATGAGATCGCCTTCTTTGAGTATTCCAATATAATGGCCTCGGAAGGGATGAAAAATCTGCTTAAAAACTTCAGATGCAACGTTACAGATTTTGATCTTATAAAAGAATTTCAGTATTCAGGGTATCCTCTGAATTGTCATATTGGAATAAAAAGTTCCGGTAATCAGCATATAGGATTATCCAGTCCAGTGGGAGCTTTGATAAAGAGAGGTGAACCGTTCTCCACAAACATTGGTTATTGGGGTAGCAATATATGCCGCGCTGGCTGGGTTGCCGCAGATGAAAGCGACCTGCCTGATTCAGCAAAAGAATATGTTGAGAAGTTTGCTGCTCCTTATTTTTATGCATGCACAAAATGGTACGAAAATCTTAAAATAGGTACCAGGGGAAGTCGTCTCCAGGAAATTATTGACACTCTCCTCCCCTTTGGGAATTTTGCAGTGTACTTAAATCCCGGCCATCTTATCCATTTTGATGAATGGGTCAGTTCACCTATCTATAAAGATTCCAATGATGAAATCCGGTCAGGAATGTATATCCAGACAGATATAATTCCACGGTCAAGTAAATACTACTCATCGCGGATGGAAGATGGTGTAATAATTGCCGATACATCTTTGCAAAATAGTTTAAAAGAGTATTATCCTGATGTTTATCACAGATGCATGCTCCGGCGCAAATTTATGGTTGAAGAATTAGGATTCAACCTTCCCCTGGAAATTCTGCCCTTATCCAATATACCTGGGCTAGTTCCTCCTTTTTTTCTGAATTACAAACGGGTACTGAGCCTGAAACTTTAATTCTAAAAATGAAACGTCTGATATTATATATCTCTTCAGGATTATTGCTGTTCTCTGCTTTTTCATGTAAAACAGAACATAGACAGAAAAGAGTGCTGACATTAGGGATAAGACACGAGTCAAATACATTCTCTACACTTCTGACTAAAGAGTCCGACTTTAAAGTTTTACGTGGGGCTGATGTTATAAAGGACCAGCTGTGGGCTGATGTTTTTAAAAAAGCAAATATTGAAATTATTCCAACTTTGCATGCTTATGCATGGCCGGGAGGTGTAGTTGAACGCAAGGCTTTTGAAAGCTTCAGGAATGAGATACTGGATAGTATAAAAAATGCAGGACAATTGGATGGTATATACATGGATATGCATGGAGCATTGCATGCAGAGGGTTTTGAAGATGCTCAGGCCACTCTAATAAAGGAAATAAGGGATATTGTGGGTAAGAAAATCCTCATATCAGGGAGTTTTGACCTTCACGGGAATCTTTCGCCTGATTTTGTGAAGAATATTGATCTGATAACAGCCTACCGGACTGCACCTCACAGGGATGGAGCTGAAACCAGGGCCAGGGCAGCACAAATGCTTGCAGAGGCACTTGAATTCGGATATAGACCTCATATAGAGTCAGTTGTAATACCGATACTTGTGCCTGGTGAAAAAAGTATTACAGAGGTTGAACCTTTGCACTCAATTTATACACAGATCCCTGATATAATTAAAAATGAAGGACTTATTGACGTGTCAATTTTTGCAGGTTATTGCTGGGCTGACCTGAAACGTTCTGCTATGAGGGTATTTGTAGTCGCTAAAAATAAGCAATACAGCACTGTGGCAAAAAATGCAGCGGGTTCTCTGGCTCAACAAATCTGGAGTAACAGGGAAAAGCTTGAATTGGATGTACCCTCCGGATCTATTGATGAGATGATCATAAAATCAGAAGATTACCCGGGAAAAACTGTCTTTATATCAGACTCAGGTGATAATACCACTGCTGGTGCACCTGGTGACAACACTCAGGTACTCGATGCATTGCTCAAACATAAAGCTGAAAATGCATTAATGGCAGGGATTGTTGATAGTGAAGCTTTACACGCATGTATTGATGCAGGGGTTGGAAAGAGTATTAGGATTAATTTGGGAGGAAGAGTTGATACTGTTTTTGGAAAACCACTAAAAATAAATGCAAAAGTAGTATTTGTATCTCCTGATTCGGTTATGATTACTGACAGGGGAGCAGCGGTTATTGAAACAGATGGTGTGAAAACAGTTATTTTAAAAAGCCGTCGCTCCTTTATTGAAATTAAGGACTTTAAGGAAGTAGGTCTTAATCCTGTTGACTTCAGAATAGTAGTAGTCAAATTAGGCTATTTATATCCTGAACTACGTGATATTGCCCCTGTCCATTTAATAGCCTTAACCACGGGCTTTTGTAATCTGGATATGCGGTCATTACCTTTTAAAAATGTTAATCGTCCCTCCTACCCGCTTGATATTGATATGGTTTGGAAACCATTTTGAAGAATTTTAATTAACCTGCAGTATTTAAACTGATATCCGGCATCAGAATAAATAATTTTGTCAGGTAACGGAGCATCAAGACACTTTTTACTAACCCATTAAAATCCCAAGGTTAAAAAACCTGCATCTTAAATCAGATAAACTATATCAGGCATCAACGTTTTACATTGCACTACTTTTGCCAATGCAAAAGAGATGTTTATACCCCCGCAGATATATCTTCCCGTTACTTATGGCCGGAGATGCATTCATTTTTTCACCGATGGAATTTTTTGCAATATATTCAAATTTTGGACCTGGTTTAATCACAGTTATAACTCCTGCATCATTGGGCATATACACCAGACCTCCAGCCAGAACAGGAGAGGAATATTGTAATCCCAAATCTTCTACCCAGAGGATATTACCGGTAGCAACTTCAATGCAATGAACCTGACCATTTGTCATTGTTGTATAAAGATAATCATCTGTACAAACCGGTGATGGTACATAATAGGCTCCTTTTCTGGTTTGCCAGACAACATGACTATTAGTAACATCACCCTTCCCATCGGGTTTTATTGCTACCAGATTACGTATTGGCCATGCACTGCTGACCAGTACCAATCCACTCTTTTTATTATAAACAGGACTGGAGCAGAAGTCCTCAGAGGGGCCACTTACAAACCAATTTTTTGAACCATCTTCAGGATTATAAGATGCAATTTCCTTATTGCCACAGAAAATCATCTGCATTTTTCCGGCCATATTTCTGAAAATGGGTGTGCTAAAACTATGAGCCGGACGTTCGTGAGCGATTCTCCATACTATTTTGCCATCGCTTTTCTTAAATGCGGCAACAAAAGAATCTCCCTGACTATCACCATTAATAATTAATTTGTCTTCGAAAATCACCGGGGAACAGCTGTATCCATGAGGACTGGAAAATGTACCTGGCCTATTAAGCCATATCTGTTTTCCGTTAAAGTCATATGCTGCAACCACGACATCCTGACCATCCAAAACCGACACATAAACCAGATTACCATCTGTTACCGGGGTTCCAGAAGCATAACTGTTGTTATCATGTTTCTTCTCTAAAGAAGTCTTTATTACCGTTTTCTGCCACAATAATTTACCGTTTTTACTATTATAGCAAAGGAGAACCCTCTCCTGAGTTTCTAACAGAGCAGTCAGCATGAAAATTCTCTCTTTCCAGATAATTGGGGAAGAATAGCCTGTACCGGGTACCGGGCTTTTCCACAAAACATTTGTTATTGAATCCCATCTAACAGGCAGATTCGTTTCCTGGCTTGTTCCGTCACCATTTGGGCCACGCCACCCAGGCCAGTTTTGTGCATGAGTAACAGTCACGGATTTTATAATAAATAAAAGGACAATAAAGCTTAAATTTCTGAGATTGGTCATTTGCTTCGTTTTTTTGGTTTAGTAAGGAATATTGATTCCCGTCAAAAATAGAAAAAATTAGTGATTGGGAATGAGTATCCTGAAAACTGAATCACTTTTACAAATCTTACCTGAGAATTGAACATCTTCAGAGCTTTAACCTGTCAGTAACTGTTTCTCTGATAAAGTCACATTAGTTTAGAATAGAAACCACTGGACTGGAGTTCTTAACAAGATGCCTCATATTTCTGTGAAACTCTTTAATGAATTTTTTATGAAACAACGGGTAAAATAAATCATCACGAATCCTCGATTGGCTTTTAAAATAACTTCTATGAACAATTCTGGTACGGCCATCTCCATTATCAAAAAACTGTATAGTTTGTTTCCCCTGCGACTTATTATTGTTGATATAGCTAATCTCAAATATTTGTCTGTTATTGTCGATATTAATAATTTCGAAAGCTACCGGCACATTGAACAGCCCTTTCAAAAGCCTCAGGTTTAGAAAATAGACCTGGCCTGTATCAAATTCGGGAAAGTAATAATTTCCGGCATAAATTACAGAATTTGAATGTTTTGATATCATTAATCCCAACTGTACTGATTTTCTGTTCCAGGTTTCTACAGGATCAGCATGTCTGTAGCAATCCCATACATTCGAAAGTTTATTTTTCAGATAGAATATTCTCCTGTTAACATTAAAATCTGATTCATTGATACCATTATTCCAGCTTGCATGAATTAAAGAAAAGTCATTCATCTGATCAATCCTTCCTGATATTACATATTTACGCACTTTTCTTTGAGGGATATCCTCAAGTTTTATTCTGTTAAAACTCTGTGAAACAACAGGTAAGGATGTGAAAACAAAAATTAATATAATATTTATCAATTTTTTCTTTGTTGAAAAAAATAGATATTTATGTAAGCTTACACTATATTTACCCATAGTAAATTTTGTATGAAAGTTAAGCTTTCTGTAATACTTTAGAAATAAATATTATAACATATTTTCATCATGTATATGAATATTTCATTCAATAAATATCACGAAATCTTATGAAAACACTCATTAAAAACACTGATATCTATCTTGAGTCATCGGTTATACAATCCGGTTATATCATCATTAACGGAGACAAAATAGAATCAGTCAGCAAGGGAAACGTTGAAATTTACGAAACCCAATATAATGTGATTGATGCCAGGGGATTAATTTCATCACCGGGATTTATGGATTCACATTGCCACGGGGGGAATGGGTTTGATTGTAATGATGGTACAGAGGAAGCTGTAATCGGCATGTCCCAGTTTTATCTAACCAGGGGGGTAACTTCATATTACCCATCTACATCATCAGATCCGCTTGAAAAGATTGAAAAAGCTTTTGATTGCATCAGAAAAGTAAAAAATAACAATTCCACCGGAGGAATCGAGATTCTTGGTCTGCACATGGAAGGACCTTTTATAAATCCAAAACATAAAGGGTGTCAGTCTGAAAAATATATTCTGGAAATGACTGATGAAAATTTTAAGATTGTGGAGAGAAACAGCGATATAATAAAAAGAATAACTATTGCCCCTGAGATAGGTACAAACATGAGGAAGATCGAGCGTCTCAGGGAAATGGGAATAGTTGTCTCAGGAGGACATTCTGATGCAACATATGAGCAGGTACGTGAGGCACATATGAGAGGTATGACCATGACAACCCACTTATTCAGTGCCATGTCAACAATTAGAAAAGAGGGACCATACCGAATCTCAGGAATGCTGGAAGCTTCACTAAATATAGATACTCTTTATACCGAAATCATTGCTGACAGGAAACACCTTCCCGATGAGCTAATGCAGTTAGCTATAAAGTGCAAAGGGAAAAAAATGATCATGATCTGTTCCGATGCCAACAGAGGTGCAGGCAGAACAGAAGGGGGAACTATTTATACATGCGGCCAGGAGGCAATTATTGTGGATGGTGTCGCAATGGTACCTGACAGGACGGCTTTCGCTTCTTCAATTACTCCTGTTGATCAGATGGTAAGAAATCTGATTAATTATACCGGCATCTCCAGAATTGATGCAATTAATATGGCGTCAGCCAATATTGCCAGGATGATGGGTTCATTTGACAGGAAAGGATCAATAGCACCTGAAAAAGATGCCGATATTGTATTCCTGGATAATGACTTTTTTGTAAAAGCTGTTATGTGCAGGGGGAATATCAGTTTTGGTTCACTTTAATCGAGGAAAGCCGAGCTATAGTCTCCTCACCTTCATTTTGCTATTGGATTCATCCAAACCAGCTGATTATTAATATTATCATTAAGTTTATATGACTTAATGTGATTTGTTAGGGTCTCGCCGATGATTTCAATCCGGCTAAGATCAGCAATACCTGATCCTGTCTGGGCACAAAAATTAAGGTAGCCAACTTTTGCAAAATCGATTCCCATCAGCTCAATCCCTACCCGGTCGGCAGCCAGCCAGTCAGTACTGACAACACATACCCTGTGGTCAACAGGAGTTCCACTGTTTGGGCCATTTCCTTCCATTCCCTCAAAGCCGTCAATCAGGGAAAGATGAGGATGCAGCTGTCGTGATAAAGCGTAAAGATTGTAGTTGGTTCCCCTCACTCCGTTCCCATGGGAAATAGCCTTGTCACTTACAGTGCCCTGTTTCCTTTTTGGAGTCCAGGTATAGCCCAGATCTTTTATCGGTGCCCCAAATACTATGTTCTTCAGAGATAAGGTTGCAACAACACGGTCATGAGTCTTCATCCGGGCAACCGACACTATATATGAATCAGGATCAAGAAGTATCCTTGACATACGGACCGGATGAGGTCTGAAATCCTTTTCATCAAAAACATACAGGATATCAAATGGCTCCTGATCAAGATCAACTAACTTCACCGGATATTTTTTTAATAACCGGTAATAACCGTAATTATCAAAGCCTTCCAAAGTAGGTCCGTTAGCTGCTGACTCAGCAATAATTACATTATCCAGCTTATTGATCGATTTGAGAAATTCAAGAATCCCCTCAAGAGTATCGACATGTGTGGAAGTCAACGGTACATCAATAAGCACATTATTGGGTTTAAGAACCACCCGACGACCGGCAATTTCAAGCCTGATCTGTTTGGAGAATGGCTTCAAAGCCCGAAATGCCAGATCAGCCCTGCTGTCGCCAGAAGTTAAAGCCACTTTTGAGTAAATCTGGCCCTTTCCAGCCAGGGAAGGAATGAAATCAAAAGGACCTGAACATGTAGCTGCAACACCTCCCATAAATGAGGTTTTAATAAAATTCCTACGGTTAAAAGTTGTCATTCAGCTTATTTTTTTCCAACATATACACCCTATAGTCAGGCTATTGAACACTACAAAAAAAATAAATTATGTAACTCTTATGCACTCCATTATAAATAAAGATGAACTATATTGTGCTAAAGATAAAACTATTAGAATAATTCTTAAATAAATTAGTCCATTAAAGTCAAAAAAGTTATATTTCGAGGTATAAATGTATACTGCTAAGGATCATACTCAAATAATTAGAATTTCAGGCATTTAAAACAACTCATATCTAAGGTACTAATCAGTCACAAATCATGATAGTAATAATTAAATTATTGTTGGTTATCTCATTTCTAAAACCAGGGATACAATTACAGAAACAAACTTCTTTAACGGCTGAAATTGTTCAGCCTGAAGAAAAAGACAGCATCTTTTTTAAATCAGAAACTATAGATTTCATCCGGATAAAATCAACAGTTACAGATAGTGTACAATTTGCAGTCGCTATATTTAAGCCGGTAAAACCATCCCCTGTTTTATTAATCTCACATGGCTGGCATGGGGAGATAAGTATGCCCAAACCCGGCTCAGAATCAGTGTTCCCCGGATTTTTAGCTATACATGTTGATATGCGAGGCCGAAAATATTCAACAGGTAACCCAGATTGCAATGGTTATGAATTATATGATTTCTATGATACATATAAGTATGCCATTAAAAACTACTCGCAATATATCTCCGATCCAGGTCAGGTATATTTTTATGGAGAAAGCGGAGGTGGGGGCAACGGATTTGCAATACTCGGAAAGTTTCCAGATCTGTTCTGCAGTGCAATGATTTACTGTGGAATAAGTGATTACAACCTCTGGTACAAGGATGACACAATCGGAGAATTCCGTGATGAAATGTTACCCTGGATAAAAAGTTCTCCTGATCAAAATCCTGAAGCTTATGCTTCAAGAAGCGGAATTACTACTGCATTTAATTTATTGACTCCAGCATATATTGTTCATGGAGAAACAGATATAAGGGTGCCGTCATACCATTCAAGAAATTTTTTTAATAAAGCCAGGGACATGAATAAGAAAGTTGAATACTTGGAATTAAAAGGTGTAGGTACCCGTGATCATTATGGTAATATTACTGAAAAGCAAAAACTTGAAGTTGAGCAGTTCAAGGCAAAAGGTTTATCAAAACATCCTGTACCTGTTCTTTTACAGAAAGGAAAATTTATTGTTGCAGGATACCTGGTAACAAAATATTTCACTGTTTTTCTGGACTCCATTGATAAGGTGGCAGAGATAGAATATAATATTAAAAAGAAGAGTGTTAAATTTATTTCCGGTAAAGGAACAGTTACCTGGAATTAATAATTTTTCCAACCTTTAAACTGAAAGACTCTTATCCCTGACACCAGCAAAAGGGCACAAAGTATAGGATTAAGAGATATTACTTAACCATTTCATAGCTGGTTCTCAAAGTCAGTTCCTGATCCTTAACATTCCATCCCGAAACCTTCAGAACAGGGATTACTTTATTTACTCTTTGAGACGGACAACTGACTGTTATGGTAGTGGTTTCAGACGGAGCAAGTGTGAAGTAATTATCAGACCAGAAACATGGTAGAATCTCTTCCCCATCTGACATCAGCTGCGGACGAATAAAAAATGCTATCCTGTCTGAAGAGTTAGTAACTTGAAAAGTCCATCTGTTATCGCTTTTTACTTTTTCAGATCTCAGTACTTTTACCTGAAGTGTAGTTTCCTGCATATCTTTCAATGCTCTGTAATCATTGTTCCCTGAAAACCAGTACGTGTTATGTGAAAACACCTTGCCTGAAGCATCCTTCAAATTAAGGATTACAAATATCACTCCTTTCGCACCAGTAACAGATGCAGATAGTGATAAAACCTCCTTTACTTCAGACGGAGAAAGAGTTACATTAACTGTTTCAGTAAAGACTGATTTTGAATCTAGACTGAAAACATCAGCCCGGGCAGTAAGATTGACTGCAGAGTTGCAGGCCCGGTTAATGACAGTTACCTTATTGTTTGACAGGTTAAGTTGAATGTGAAGAGGTTCACAGGATCTCTGCATAAAGTAATACCCGGCATTTGGCATCAAAAACCAGTCATAGACCTGCCACACCACACTAGGGAATGCAGCATTCAGTTTCCAGAGCATTACCCCTCCTATATCATTCAATTTATGCCCTGCAGCTTCAAATATTCCCTGGTAACCAATAGCATTCATCAATTGCATTTTGTCTGAAAAATCCTTCATGCTCTCAGGCTCTCCATATCTTTTTACCATTTCATTATAATAAAGATCATACTTCCCGTTGCCTGTTGCCGCATCATGATAACCCCATGAATTGTTCAAAGGGAAGGGTAATGATTTATCCCATACAAGATCAGGAATGATCTTATGTAGAATATTATAAGGAGGTTGCGACGGAATGCCTGTTTCATCTTTGAACACCCAGTCCTTGCCTGCAATAGCTCTTGTGTAATAACTCTTCGGATCCTGCCATGTATAAGGGCCTCCACTGTAAACCCCAGTTGGCTTATTATCGGGCCACGACATATACCAACCTTCCGGAAGTTTTGCAAATCCAGATGAACTTGGAATAAATGGTCTTGTTCCATCAAGAGATATAATACTGCTCCTCATAAAGTCATAAAGCTCTTTACGGGCATGGCCCTCATTGCCTCCTGTCCATACCAGAAGGCTGGGATGGTTTCTTATCCTAAGTATTGTGTTAGTAACATTCCGTTTAAACACTTCACCTTCAAGTGGCCAGTCAGGGGAACCTTTAAATTCGCCCTGAGTATCACCAGTAATCCAAAAATCTGACCAGACTAAGAGTCCGTAACGGTCAGCTGCTTCAAAGAATTCATCACAAGGAGTAACACCACCACCCCATATCCTGACAAGGTTTATGTTGGCATTCCTGCAAAGATGCATTTCATAATCATATCTTAAAGAATCGCGGTTTAGCATCATGTCAGGTACCCATGCTCCACCAACTAACTGTACCCTTCGTCCGTTTACATAAAAATCACGTCGCCAGGTGCCGTTGACTTCTACAGCTTTTGTTGCTACAGTTCTGATCCCAAACACAAAAGATGTATCGTCCAGCGCCCCAATAGTGCCTGAATATATTAGCCTTATCCTGTACAGGTTCGCTATGCCATTTCCGTTTGGCCACCATAGATCAGGTTTTGTAATATTAAACTCTTTTGTATTATCACTATTGAGATCAACTGTAAATGAACTGTTTCGCGGGATTACAATTGTTTTTAAAACCTGAATAGGATCACCTTCAAAGTTTTCAGGCTCTATTATAACTGAAAGCTTTCCTTTTTCATCTGAAACAGAATGGTTGATCAATGTCAGGGTCAGAGATATTTTTGCCACTCCGGTATCAGGAAGATTTGGTAATTCTGTCCCCAGTTTTGGTTTGCTTATTGTAACTCCACCTGTAGTTCTGAGATAAACCGGCAACCAGATACCCATATTACGGTCACGAACAGGAGGCATCCAGTCCCATCCTACAGAACATAACATAGTTACATTCTTTCCAATATCACCCGTGGGACCCCCGTTTTCATAAAAATCACCAAGTGCTTTTAACTGCTCAGGAGCAGGCAAACCAGGATAATCAAGAGGGTAAATCTTTACTGCCAGGGCATTTCCTGAACCGGCATTTATCAGTTTAGTTACATCAAGACTGTACTCTGCAAACATTCCTGCCATCTGGGTGGAATCGGCAATCTGTTTACCGTTGATCCAGACAGCAGCTCTATAGTTAATTCCTTTAAAAATCAGTTGGAAATGCCGTCCCCTATCTGACGCCGGAACATTGAAAACCGTTCTGTACCAGTAAGGTTTTTTCCATGGGTTCGGTTCATCAGGCAGATGACTGAAGCGTTCCAGGTTATATTCCTTATTGAATTCATCAGAAGCATCCGGAATCAGCATATTATTCATTCCTGAGTATGGATCGGGGTAAACTGCATTAGCAACAAGCCCTGTAAGAACTGTTGACGGGACCTTAACCGGGAACCAGTAAACACTTGATATATAGCCAGATTTACTTATAGATTCACCTGATTCTTTGATCAGGGATGATGACTGCAGTTCAAATTTTTCAAGTTTTACCTGTTTAATAACTCCCGGTTGTGAAAAAAGAATAACAGCCCAGATAGTTTTGAATAAAAGAAGAGTTATAATAGCTCCGGATAACTTACCCATATTATTAGATTTTTAGATCTGTGATATCAATCAGGTAAAGATCAGATTTTTGTTATAAAACTGTTAATTACAAATAATTGATCACAAAAATTATTTCAGCAGTTTCTTGATATTATATAGTTTATTAAGTGCCTCAACAGGTGTAAGGTTATTTATGTCAATCAGAAGAATCTCATCCCTTATCTGTTTCAGTACCGGGTCATCAAGCTGGAATATACTGAGCTGCATCCCTTCTCTGTGACCTGCAAGATCTGCAATCGGTTTTGTTAGTTCCTGCCTGTTATGACTCTGTTCAAGTTCCTTCAATATTTCATCAGCCCTGCTAACTACACTTCTTGGCATACCTGCCATCCTGGCAACATGGATCCCGAAGCTGTGCTCACTTCCTCCCCTCTTTAATTTTCGCAGGAAAATTACTTTATTGTTAAGCTCTTTTATGGATACACAGTAGTTTTTAACTCTTGAAAATGAGTTTTCCATCTCATTAAGCTCATGGTAGTGAGTGGCAAACAATGTTTTTGCCCTAAGCTTATTTTCATGCAGGAATTCAACCATTGCCCAGGCTATTGAGATTCCATCGTAAGTACTTGTACCCCTGCCAATTTCATCAAGAAGGATAAGACTACGGTCGGAAAGATTATTCAGAATACTTGCCGTTTCATTCATTTCAACCATGAATGTCGATTCACCGAGACTGATATTGTCAGAAGCTCCCACCCTGGTAAATATCTTGTCGACCAGGCCTATTCTGGCTGCCTTTGCAGGAACAAAACACCCGGTCTGTGCCATTAATACAATCAGGGCAGTCTGCCGAAGCAATGCGGACTTTCCTGACATATTAGGACCTGTTAGTATTATAATCTGCTGATTTTCAGTATCCAAAGAGAGATCATTAGGCACATAGGGTTCACCTGCAGGAAGTTGTTTTTCGATTACCGGATGGCGTCCGTCTGTTATTTCAAGTATCCTTGAATTGTCAAGTACAGGCCTGACATAGTTGTTTTCAACAGATACTGTTGCAAACGACTGCAGACAATCAAGCCGTGCAATTAGTGAAGAGTTTAACTGTATCGGGGGAATATACTCCAGAATTGCAATTACGAGATCATTAAAGAGTCTTGTTTCAAGGTCAAGAATTTTATCTTCCGCACCAAATATTTTGCCTTCATATTCCTTAAGTTCTTCAGTAATATATCGTTCTGCACTAACAAGTGTCTGTTTCCTTATCCATTCAGGAGGCACCTTGTCTTTGTGAGTATTTCTGACTTCTATATAATATCCAAATACGTTATTAAAACTTACTTTGAGAGAAGTAATACCGGTTCGTGTACTTTCGCGGTTCTGCAGATCTTCAAGATATTCTTTACCATTATACAAAACTGCACGGAGTTCATCCAGTTCCACCGATACCCCTTTTGCAATAATATTACCTCTGTTCAACTGGACCGGAGGATCATTACTAAGCTCCCTCTCTATCCTGTCGGCTATTGATTTGCATGGATTAAGCTGTTCCGCAATTTTCAGAAGAGGCGGAGAGCCGCTTCCGCTACAAAGTTCCCGGAGAGGTTCAATTGCCTTCAGAGCCCTTTTGAGCTGAACCACTTCCCTGGGATTGATCCGTGTTACAGCTACTTTTGAAATCAGTCTTTCCAGATCACCTACCTGCCTGATAAGATCAGAAATATCTTCCCGGAAAGATTCTTTTTCGAGAAGGTTCTGGACAATATCAAGACGATCATTAACAGGTTGAATATCTTTCAGAGGAAGTGAAATCCATCTCTTAAGAAGCCTGCCTCCCATTGGAGAAATGGTCCTGTCTATCACATCAATAAGAGTACGGGCTCCTTCATAAGGAGAATGAAAAAGCTCAAGATTTTTTATTGTAAATTTATCGAGCCAGACATACCTCTCTTCTTCTATCCTTGAAAGATTTGTGATATGCCCTAGTTGCTCATGCTGAGTCATGTCGAGATAATAGAGTATTGCTCCGGCAGCAATAATCCCGAAATTCAGGTTCTGAACACCAAAACCTTTAAGAGAACTTGTCTCAAACTGTTTTAAAAGCCTGTCATTTGCAGCCTCCTGTGTAAAAATCCAGTCATCAAGTTTAAAAGTATAGAACTTGGGACCAAAATATTCAAGGAAAAGATCTTTGTATTTTTTTTCAAAAAGCACCTCCTTTGGCTGAAAATTATTCAGCATCTGATCTATATAATCTATAGTACCTTCCGAGGCAAGGAACTCGCCGGTGGATATATCCAGAAAAGCCACACCTGCAATTTTCTTCTCAATATGTACTGCTGCAAGGAAATTATTCTCCTTATGATTAAGAACATTCTCATTCATCAGGACTCCCGGAGTAACCAGTTCTGTTATTCCCCTTTTTACAATTTTCTTAGTCAGCTTGGGATCTTCAAGCTGCTCACAGATAGCAACTCTCTGACCAGCTCTCACCAGGCGGGGCAAGTAGGTATCAAGAGCATGGTAAGGAAACCCTGCAAGTTCAACAAATTGCGCAGATCCATTTGCCCTTCGGGTTAAGGTTATGCCAAGTATCTCTGAGGCTTTTAT
The DNA here is from genome assembly GCA_964639725.1 of uncultured Rikenellaceae bacterium. Lineage (GTDB taxonomy): Bacteria > Bacteroidota > Bacteroidia > Bacteroidales > VadinHA17 > LD21. The sequence continues at coordinate 81,219 of CAZXFB010000005.1, read as the reverse complement.
CGCATCCTCCCCGAATGTTTCATAGAAATCACCTACCCTGAAAAGAAGAATTGCATCAGGGTGCTTTACCTTGATGTTATAATACTGTTTCATCAGTGGTGTTTCAACGTACTTCGGGATATCAGACATGCCTGCGTTGATTTGAGAGACAATACTTTTTTAAACTTTTGGTCAATAACAAAGATACATTGCCTGCAATATTAAAGAAACACTTTTTGATTTTAATTAAGGAGTAATTCTAATTAAAAATAAATTCTTCAGCTTCTCATGAACTATTTGTGTTTTCATGTAATATTCAATTTGCTGCAATTAAATAATGACTTCAAAACTTCAGATAAAAATCTTTAGTTAAATTAATATATTCTTCAGTAAATTCGTACCTGTTCCCCTTCTCTATCGTAAGAAATTTTTCAGTTGCAATAGTTCTTTTTCTTGTGAATCGAAGAATTAATCGCCTTATTTCACTGACAGGAAGTGGCCTTATTTTAAGTATGTTATTACAGAACAAACCATAAGCCTGTGCTTCTGAAATAAAAATATTCCCTTCCACATACGGAAGAATTACCTGCAAATTTCCATCGTCAGTAAGCAACCTGGAGACTCCTTTCAGAATCTCCTCAGAGGACAATGTTACATTATGTCTTGCAGCTGCTTTCACCGGATCAGGATTCTTTAATGAATCAATGAAATAAGGTGGGTTCGAAACAATCATGTCAAACCTGGTAGCTTCAGGGCAATAACTTTGAAGATCAACATTCTCTACTTTAATCCTTTTACTCCAACTGCTATTTTCAATATTACTGCAGGCTTGTTTGTATGAATCATAGTGAGGCTCAATGGCAGTAATCTGACCATCAGATCTCTGGGCCATCATTAAAGCAATAAGTCCTGAACCTGTTCCAATATCAAGGATCTTCTCTGCATTTGAAACATCTGCATATGCTCCAAGAAGAACTCCGTCAGTGCCTACTTTAAAGGAGCATTTATCATGATAAACTGTAAATTGCTTGAAACTGAAATAATTCATCCTGTAAAATAAAAATATGATTCCCGGAAGTAAAGGTAAGGAAGGCAAAATTAGCAATTTTCTTTGCAATCATTTTGTAATCTGCTCCAACACTCTTGCTTTTTATTTCATCCAGTAAGGCAAATATCTCTTTTATGTGGAAACAAACTAGCTCTCTGAATTGTTACAGATACTAAAAGAATAATGTAATTTATGAATCAATAATAAAAGGGAGAACCATAAGGCCTGTTTTGTTAAAACCCATTGTTCTAAAGAGCACTTCGCAATGATTACAGACAACAAGAATACTAACAGTTCATTTTATCCTGATAAAGAATCTAAACTGAAAAATGATAATAGAGCAAACCATACTATTATATGATGGAGGATGCAATTTATGCAGCAAATTAGTTCGATTTGTCAGTACCCATGATAATAAAGCAATATTCATATCCTTACATTCCGACATAGGACAATCAATGCTTAAGAAACACGGGGTCTCTGACAAGGAGTTTGATTCTGTAGTTTTGGTAAAAGGGAATCAGTACTATCTGAAAAGTTCTGCAATACTTCATTTATTGAAAGATTTGGGTGGTTTTTGGAAACTCTTCTTTATTTTCATCATCATCCCCCCGTTTATCCGTGATTTCGCTTATAAAATCGTTGCAAAAACAAGATACAAAATCTTTGGAAGAGATGATTCATGCATATGTTAAACCTATTAAAAAAGTGGTTGCTATTTTTGAAAAGGTTAAATTGCAATCTCCAGAGAAAGTGTTAATGTCCAGGAAATAAAATAAACGGAATCATTTTTCTTATCTGCAATTAAAATCTTGAGAAATGGTGGCCCTGGAAAAAAAGTTGATCAATGGAACATAATCACATCTATAATCAGTCATTAAATATGGGTACTGCTTTCAGAACAGGCATCATAATTAATATCATTTTTGTAATAACAGAGGCTCTGTTTGGATATTTCTCAAATTCAATGTCATTGATTGCAGATGCCGGTCACAATCTGAGTGATATTCTGGTGCTGGCATTTTCGTGGATTGCTATTAAATTATCACAACGTAAACCAACAATCAAATTTACTTATGGATTCAGGCGGTCAACAATACTTATTGCGATGCTCAATACAATTCTATTACTTATTGCAGTTGCATTTATTATCTATGAAACTATTTTAAGGTTCAATAAACCACTCGAAATAAATGCCAATAATGTCATAATTGTAGCGGCAATAGGGATCGTAGTAAATGGGCTTACTGCATGGTTGTTTATGAAAGAGAAGAAATATGATCTTAATATCCGGAGTGCATTTGTTCACTTTGTTGCTGATGCACTTGTGTCACTAGGAGTAGTTTTAGGTGGTATTATCATGCTGATCACAGATATCCGATGGATCGATTCACTTGTTTCGTTCGTTATTATTGCAGTTATACTGTACAGTGCCTATAATCTTCTTATAGATTCTGTAAATCTTGCACTGGATGCAGTACCTGAAAACATAAACATCGAAGAGGTGCGTGATTTTCTCCTGAAGCTTCCTGAAGTCTCAGGAGTGCATGACCTTCATATCTGGGCTTTAAGTACTACTGATGCAGCACTGACAGTTCATCTTTCTACTTCCGAACAGACAGATTTAGATTTTATCACTTCAACTCAGAAGCAGCTAAACAAGCTTTTCAGCATAGATCATACTACTATTCAGATTGAATTTGGAAATTCGGATGATTGCGGAATAAAGTATTAATATTGATGCTATTATTTTGCAGTAATCCCACTGTTATGCCCATACATTGATAGTATTTCATCAATGTGGTTTTAAATGGCAATCTCTTCCGGTATAGCTTTCCACCAGGGTCAACTTTATTATTTAGTTATTGAAAATGAAGCTATTTCAAATGGCCCGTTTAGATATTCCCATCTTATAGCTTAATAATAATACTTACGTTTATTTAGTATTGTTAAAAATCTGTAATGTCATAAATAAATGCACTATTATCATTTTATAGAGTTTAATATGTTCTTATATTTAGAGTTGTAAAAAATATATACCATGATTGATCTATCATGTAAATATCTGGGATTGCATCTGAAGAATCCCATAATAGTTGGCAGTTCAGGTTTGACCGCATCAATTGAGAATTTAAAAACAATCACGCGCATGGGAGCAGGGGCTGTTGTTCTTAAATCTATATTTGAGGAACAGATTAAATTCGATGCCGACAAATTCCTGAAGTCTGACAATGCAGGAATGAAATCCTGGCATGAAGCATTCCAGGGTATCGTCAGCAAAACGGAATTTTATTACGAAGAGGCTTTTGAATATCTTACCAGCTACGCGAAAGAACATACATTAAACCAATATCTTACTTTCATTACCGAAGCTAAGAAAGCTATTGATATTCCGGTTATTGCAAGTATAAACTGCAGCACCCAGTACGACTGGCAATACTTTGCCAAACGTTTACAGGAAGCCGGAGCCGATGCGATTGAGTTAAATATTTACCTTCTTCCATCAAATTTTGAAAGAAGCGGGATTGAAAATGAAAAGGTCTATTTCGATATAATACAGGAAGTAAAGAAATACGTTACAATTCCTGTTTCATTGAAGATAGGATACTATTTTTCAAGTCTGGCTCAGACAGCTCTTAAGTTATCTGAAACCGGTATTGCAGGACTTAATCTGTTCAACAGACCATATAATCCGGATATCGATATTGATAACCTTCAGCCGAGTGCTTCAAATATGTTCAGTAACAATTCAGAGTATTCACATTCACTGAGATGGGTAGCACTTCTGGCAGGAAGGATTAAATGCAATATCGCCGCATCGACGGGTATTCATAATCACGAAACTGTTATCAAACAGCTGTTAGCCGGAGCCGATGCTGTACAAATGGTATCAGTATTTTACAAACATCATGGACACCATTTTGATGTTCTGCCCGGGATAATAAAAGGATTGGAGAGATGGATGGGTCAGCACAAATTCAATTCTATTTCAGACTTCAAAGGAAAACTTAGCAGGAATAATATTCAGAATCCTGCCTCATACGAACGGGTTCAGTTCTTACGTCTTTTTTCAAGTGTCGAATAATACATTCATATAAACAAAATGTCTCATTCCGAACATCATACAGAACGAAATTCTCTGGCATACTTCATTGAGAAAAATACGGAAGTTCATGCACAGAAGTGTTATCAATGCGGCAAATGCTCAGCAGGCTGTCCAGTGGCTTATGAAATGGATCTGCCGCCAAGCATGGTCATGCGACTGTTACAGACAGAAGAGCCGGCAAATGATGAGAAGATTCTCAGATCTCATTCAATATGGCTTTGTGTAACATGCGAAATGTGCCTCACCAGATGCCCGATGGAGATCGATATTCCTTCTATGATGGATTGCCTCAGGCAGAAATCGAGAAGCGAAAAGAAAGTGAATAAGAAAGCAAAGAATATAATTGCTTTTCATAAGTCATTTCTGAATTCTATAAAGTATACAGGAAGATTATTTGAACTGGGACTGATTCTTGATTATAAGCGACAGTCACTGAACATGACTCAGGATATCTCACTGGCTCCAAAAATGATTTCAAGAGGGAAGCTTCATCTTTTTCCACATATTATAAAAGGTACGGCGCAAATCGCCAGAATATTCAAAAAAACAAGCAATTAAGGAGGCAAATATGAAATTTGGCATTTATCCCGGATGCTCGTTGACCGGATCTGCACGCGACTATAATGAATCGGTATTTGCACTTGCAAAAGCATTTGATCTGGAGTTTACTCAGATCCCCGACTGGAACTGTTGCGGTGCTACAGCAGCCCATAATCTGAATAAAGAATTATCATTGGCACTGCCGGCACGAATTCTGGCGCTTGCTGAAGAAAATAGTCTGGATGAAATAATAGTACCCTGTGCCGCCTGTTACAGCAGACTTGTAGCTACACAACATGAGCTAAAGAAAAATCCGGAACTTAAAAACCGCATCAGCGAAGTGATTGAAATGGATTACAGGGGAACATCGACGATTCTTAATGTCATTGAATGGATTGACAAGTACATTATTCCAAAACTTGATACAAAAGTCACAAAACCATTCAATTATAAAGTAGCCTGTTATTACGGATGCCTGCTTGTACGTCCTGATAAAGTGCTGAATTATGACCGTGCAGAAGACCCCCAGACTCTCGATGTGGTAATGCGCAAACTAGGGGCAGAAGCTATTGATTATCCATATAAAACAGAATGTTGTGGTGCAGGATTGTCAATTTCCCGTACCGATATTGTTTCAAAACTCTCGGGGAAGATAATAGAGGATGCTGAACACAGGGGTGCAGATGCAATAATTGTTGCATGCCCCATGTGTCATTCGAATCTCGATATGAGGCGTCCCGATATAAATAAATACTGGAAGGCTGAATTTAAGATCCCGGTAATTTTCGTAACCCAGGCTATTGGATTAGCAATAGGGTTATCACCCAAAAGTGTCGGATTAAAGCGGCATTTTGTAGATGTTTCAATAAGTTAAAGAGGAAAATATAATATACGATGGCCAGAATAGGTGTTTTTGTTTGTCATTGCGGTGAAAATATCAGTGCAACAGTCGATTGCAAAAAAGTTGCAGAGACTATCGGTAAATTAAAGCATGTTGCCCTCAGCACCGAGTATAAATATATGTGTTCTGATCCGGGACAGACTCTGATAAAAGAGGCAATTAAGGAACATAACCTCACTGGTGTTGTTGTCTCTGCATGCTCCCCTCGAATGCATGAACCCACTTTCAGAAAAGCATGTGCAGAGGGAGGATTGAACCCCTACCTGTGCGAAATGGCAAACCTCCGTGAACATTGTTCATGGGTTCATGAAAAGGGAGACCTGACAACAGAAAAGGCAATAGACATTGTAAGGACACAGGTTGAGAAAGTAAAACTTAATTCAGCCCTTCAGCCTATAAAAGTTCCTGTTACCAAAACAGCGATGGTTATTGGCGGCGGTATTGCAGGCATTCAGTCGGCACTCGATATAGCCAATACCGGTCATAAAGTAGTAATGATTGAGAGATCACCTTCAATCGGAGGACATATGTCGCAGCTGTCGGAGACATTTCCCACACTCGACTGCTCACAGTGTATTCTGACACCAAGAATGGTTGAGGTTGCTCAGCACCCGAATATTACTCTATTTACTTATGCGGAGGTTGAAAGTGTTGAAGGATTCATTGGAAACTTTAAGGTGAAGATTCGTAAAAAAGCCAAAAGTCTTGATGAGAAGGCTTGTACTGGCTGCGGTTTGTGTACAACCAAATGTCCTCAGAAAAAGATCCCTAATGAATTTGAACAGGGGATGGGAATGAGACCGGCTATTTATGTACCTTTTCCACAAGCCGTTCCAAACAGACCTGTAATTGACCGCGAGCATTGTACCTATTATATTAAAGGTAAATGCAAGGTTTGTGAAGTAGTTTGCCCGACAAAGGCAATCCGTTTTGATCAACCCGATGAGATCCTTGAACTTGAAATCGGGGCAATAGTTGTTGCTACAGGATTTGATATCAAGCATGCCGATTTCTTTCCCGAGTATGGCTATGGGAAATATAAAGATATTATTGATGGATTGCAGTTTGAGCGGTTAGCATCTGCTTCAGGTCCAACTTCAGGTGAGATACGCCGTCCATCGGATGGAGAGGTTCCGAAGAATATTGTTTTTATTGCCTGCGCCGGTTCGCGCGATCCCGCAAAAGGTATAGCCTACTGCTCAAAGATCTGCTGTATGTACACCGCCAAACATGCGATGCTTTATAAACATAAGGTTCATGAAGGCAGGGCACATGTATTCTATATGGATATCAGATCAGGCGGAAAGAACTACGACGAGTTTGTCAGAAGGGCAATAGAAGAAGATAATGTTAATTATATAAGAGGTAGAGTATCTACAGTTTATGAAAGAGATGGTAAGCTTATTGTGAAAGGTGTTGATACCCTGCTTGGCGCCCAACCTGTTGAGATTGTTGCTGATATGGTTGTTCTGGCAACAGCGGGTGTGGCAAATGCAGGGGCTGAGGATCTTGCCCAGAAGTTACATGTATCATATGATTCACATAAGTTTTTTGCTGAAGCACATCCGAAGCTTAAACCAGTAGAGACAAACACTGCAGGTATATTCCTTGCCGGAGCATGCCAGAATCCAAAAGATATTCCTGATGCAGTTTCACAGGCTTCAGGAGCTGCAGTAAAAGTTGCCGCTCTCTTCTCACAAAGCGAGCTTACCCGTGAACCTCTTGTAGCTGTTGTTAACCGTTATGCGCCACCTCTTTATTCAACATGTGTGGGATGTTTTCTCTGCCAGTCAGTCTGTCCCTACCAGGCAATTGAAAGGGAAGATTTTAAAACACGCGATGGGAAAGTTGTAAAAAGAGTGGCAAAAATAAATGAAGGTCTCTGCCAGGGATGCGGTACGTGTGTTGCTCTCTGCCGGTCGAAATCGATCGATCTGCTTGGCTATTCAAATAACCAGGTACATGCTGAAGTAATGGCATTACTTAATGAATATTAATCTTTTAAAGGTCAGTCTTTCTAAAAGAAAATTATATGTCAGATTTTGAACCAAAAGTTGTCGCCTTCGTATGTAACTGGTGTACTTATGCCGGCGCTGACTTAACCGGAACTAGCCGCATAAAATATGCATCAAATGTCAAAATAATCAGGTTCCCCTGTACCGGGCGAATTGATTTTATGCTTCTTCTGAAAGCATTTGCAAACGGGGCAGATGGAATAATTGTATCAGGATGTCATCCGAACGATTGCCATTACACATCAGGTAATTTCCATGCAAAACGCCGCTGGATAATGTTCAAAGAACTAATGGATTTCATGGGTATTGACATGAACAGGATAACTTTTTCGTGGGTATCTGCAGCAGAAGGAGCCAGATGGGCAGAGGTTGTCAATACTACAGTTACCCGTATCCGGGAGCTCGGACCATATGTTTCCTATAAGGATCTGGTCAATAAATCAGTTGAGGAGGAGGTGAAAAATGGATAATCTGATTGCACGCGCAAAGGAACTTCTTATCAGTAACAGTGTCCAGGTCGTTATCGGATATGAAGCAGGACCAACAGGTTTGGCTCGTCCGGCATTTATTACAAGTGCTGAAAAAGCCGATAAACTGATATATGATGACCGATGCGTACAGAATCTTGCAGTTTATCTAACCAAACATGAAGTTAAAAAACTTGGCAAAGCAGCAATCGTAGCTACCCTGCCGGTAATGAGAAGCATAATGATGCTGGTCTCTGAGCAGCAAGTGATTGCCGATAACTTAGTGGTTTTGGGTATATCTCCGGAAGGTAATCTGCTCGATATTGCGGATATCCAGGTAATGCAGTCCTTCATTGCGAAATCAGACCTGGGCAATCCTGCAAAATACAAGGAGCTTCTTGATGAGCTTAATAAAATGACTCCTGAAGAAAAATTTGGATACTGGCAGAAGGAACTGTCGAAATGTATCAAATGCTATGCCTGCCGTCAGGCCTGTCCGATGTGCTATTGTACACGCTGTACTGTAGAGGTAAATCAACCACAGTGGATTCCGGTTCAGGCAAACACTCACGGAAATATGGAGTGGCATATTTTAAGGGCTATGCATCTTGCCGGGAGATGTGTCAGTTGTGGTGAATGCGGAAGAGCGTGTCCGGTAGGCATTCCATGTCATCTGCTGACAATGCATCTCACCGATCAGGTCTATAATTATTTCAAAATATATGCCGGCACTTCTGATAAAATGAGTTCGGTTATGTCAACATATGAACCTAATGATAAAGAAAGCTTTATAATTTAAGATGGAAACAACCCGAAAATTAATCAGGAAGCAATCGTTAGAAAAGCTGTATAAACTTCTGTCGGAAACCAGAAAGATATATGCACCTGTTATAGCAGCTGATAAACAGGTTGAATACAAATATAATCCTACATTTTCAGATGTTACTTTTGATCATATAAGATCAACTCTTTCCGTTAAAAATGTTGTATTCCCAAAGGTTGAGAACCTTTTCACTTATACAAACTCGAAGAGTGAAAGCACAATTACCGGCGTCGATCTGAATAAGATACCGGAGGTGGTACTCTGGGGAGCCCACCCATGCGACAATGCCGCTTTTGATACTTTGCGTTCAATATTCTGCTGGGATATAACAGACGAGTTCTTTGCCAAAAGACTCGAAAAACTTGTTGTAATCGGACTTAGTTGCCATCAGAGTGACGACTATTGTTTTTGTACATCGACAGGCCTCACTCCTGACTCTTCAAACGGTAGTGATATTTTACTTACCAGGCTACAGAATGGAGATTATCATGCAACGATACTTACCAAAAAGGGAAACAGTATAGTCGATATTTCAGAAGGACTGTTTGAGCCTGTTTCAGGTGAAAAAGAGCTTGTTACAGATGTTAAGAAGAAATTCAACCATGAGCAGGTTACCGCAAAACTGGCAACTGCTTTTGAACACTCATTCTGGGTAGAAAACTCTCTAAGGTGCATTGGGTGCGGAGCATGTGCTTATGTGTGTCCTACCTGCGCATGTTTTGACATACAGGATGAAACAAAGGGAAAAAACGGGAAACGGTATCGCAGCTGGGATTCATGTGGTTTTGGCCTTTTCACGCTACATACCTCGGGACATAATCCCAGGGAGGTTCAGAGTCAGAGATGGAGACAGCGAATAATGCATAAATTTTCATATATGCCCGACAGGAATGGTTCACTTGGATGTGTTGGCTGTGGCCGATGCTCAAGTGGTTGTCCTGTTGATATGAATATTACTGAACAATTAGAAGCCTTACAAAATATTTAACCATTCAATTCGATGAGTGACACTATCTATAAACCCTACCTTATGGAGATCGATAAAGTGATCGAAGAGACTCCTGATGTAAGGACATTCCGGTTAAAATTCAGAAATGCAGAAGAGGCCGAAAAATTCTCATTCAAAGCCGGGCAATTCGGCGAGTATTCAGTTTTCGGAGAAGGAGAATCAACTTTTTGCGTGGCATCTTCACCAACACGAAAAGGGTATATTGAGTGCACATTCAGGAAAGCCGGAAGAGTTACAAATGCATTGGCTAACCTGGAAGAGGGAGATACTGTAGGTTTCAGAGGACCTTACGGGAATACATTTCCGATTGAAGAATGGGAAGGAAAGAATTTGTTATATATTGCCGGAGGAATTGCCTTGCCTCCAATGCGTTGCGTTATCTGGAATACTATCGATCTACGGGATAAATATAAAGACATTACTATAGTTTACGGAGCCCGTACTGTTGCTGACCTGGTATATAAACACGAATTGAAAGAGTGGGAGGAGCGGCCAGATATTAAGCTGATAACTACAGTAGACCCGGGCGGTCAGACACCGGACTGGAAAGGTGAAACCGGTTTTGTTCCCATGGTACTTGAGAAAGTAGCACCCTCCTCTGAAAATACAATTGCCATTCTTTGCGGTCCTCCCGTAATGATAAAATTCACAATGCCGGTACTTAAAAAACTTGGTTTTAAGGATAAAGATATTTATACAACACTAGAGAACAGGATGAAATGCGGATTTGGTAAATGCGGGCGATGCAATGTAGGTAAAGTTTTTGTCTGTAAAGACGGACCTGTTTTCAGTTATGAACAGATACTGATGTTACCTGAAGAGTACTAAACAATAGTATTAATATTTATCATGCTTAATATTCCAAAGTCGGATAAGAAGCGAATAATTATTGCTGGCTGCGGTTTCGCTGGATTGATGCTTGCCAAAAAGCTTAAAAACAAAGGTTTTCAGGTTGTTATACTCGATAAGCACAATTATCACCAGTTCCCTCCTCTCTTTTACCAGGTGGCTTCAGCAGGACTTGAAGAGAGTTCAATCCTGTTTCCTCTCAGAAAAATTTTCCAGAACTATAAGGACTTTCATATTAGGAAGGTCGAAGTAAATTCAATAGATTCTGATAAGAACCAGCTTATGACTTCATCAGGGATGATTGAATATGATTATTTGGTACTTGCTCATGGTGCTACAAATTCATATTTCGGGTCTGCCCAGATGAAAAAACACTCAAGGGGAATGAAGACGATTGCAGAAGTACTTGATTTAAGGAATTCTCTGCTTATGAACTTCGAGAATGCATTGATTGCCAAGGATAAAGAGGAACAGGAAATGCTTCTTACGGTCGTGATTATCGGAGGAGGACCATCTGGAGTTGAGATTGCCGGGGCTATGGCAGAAATGAATAAATATGTTCTTCCAAAAGATTACCCTGAGTTTACTGAGATAAGAGCAAAAATTTATTTAGTGGAAGCAGTCGACAGAGTGTTAAGCTCAATGTCTCAAAAGTCATCAGATAAAGCCAGACAATTTCTCGAAAAGTTGGGAGTGAAAGTGCTTACTAGTACCAAAGCTGCAGGTTGTGACGAAAGAACTGTTTTCCTTGATTCAGGAAAGAGTATAGGAACCGGAATGATTATATGGACTGCTGGTATTGAAGGCAATAAGATCGCCGGACTTAGACCCGATTGTTTTACAAGAACCGGAAGGATCTTCGTAAACAGGACAAACAGAATTGAGGGATATGTAAATATTTTTGCTTTGGGTGATATTGCTATGATGACTGAAGAAAAATATCCAAAAGGACATCCACAGGTTGCACAAGTTGCAATTCAACAGGCAAAACTCTTAGCCGGGAACTTTGTCAGGATATCAAATGAAAAACCAGTAAAGGAATTTAATTACAAAGATCTGGGTACTATGGCAACTGTGGGAAGAAATCTTGCAGTTGTTGAACTTCCGTATGCACGTTTTCATGGTGTATTTGCATGGTTTGTATGGATGTTTATTCATCTCATGAGCATTATAGGAGTAAGAAACAAGCTTGTAATCTTTTTGAATTGGGCATGGAAGTATTTCACATACGACCAGTCAACAAGATTAATACTTCGACCTAAGGGTTGCTCAGAAATCCTCAAAAACGCCTAACCCAAACAAGGCAAAGTCGTATTTTACAGGATCCTCTTTATCCAACTCACGCAAATTGGCATCTAATTCTGATACTGCTTTTGAATCGTTCTGTTTTCGTGTCAATAAACCGAGCTTTCTGGCTACATTACCGGAATGGACATCGAGAGGGCACGAAAGAACAGATGGGGGAATTGACTTCCATAAACCAAAATCAACCCCTTTGTTGTCTTTCCTTATCATCCACCGCAAATACATATTAATCTTCTTTGCCGCCGATCCTTTGAAAGGATCAGATACATGTCTCTCCGTTCTTTTTTCATGAGAAAGTTCAAAGAATATATTGTGGAACTCGTGGATAGCAGGCAGAAGTGAATCAGCAGCCTGATAGGCTTTGAATATGGTTTCAAGGCCACCCTTGTGCCTGTAAATGTTTTGCAAGGCTTTCAGAAAGTAGATAAAATCAGTCGAATTGAAAGTCCTGTGGACAAACCTTTCGATCATTTCTATTTCATCATTGCTTGAATTCATTATGAATTCGTATGGCGAATGATCGAGCAGTTCCATCATCCGGTTCGCATTTCTGAGTATCATCTTTCTGTTTCCCCATGCGATTGTAGCTGCAAGAAACCCTGCTATTTCTATATCGTGTTTTTTCGTAAATTGATGTGGTATACTTATTGGATCAGATTCAATGAAAGCAGGTCGGTTATATAGTTCCACCTTTACATCCAAAAACTCTTTCAGCTCTTCCTTTTTTAACTTCATATCCGTAATTTGGCCTCGTGAAGTTAAGGAAATATGACTAAATATTATGCTGGATTAATAATCCTTATAAACATGTAAAGGCGTATTAGTGCTGATCCTCCAACACATCAAAAAATATTCAGGAACATAGACCTAAAATCTCTGTCGTCCTGATCATTAAAAGAATAAAAAAATTCAAAAGGATAATAAATGATTTGAGAAAAATAAATAAACTTCAGATATGACAATTACAGGAATTACCATACTTAAACTGTCGAATTGCAGCTGTATGATCTTTTATGTCTCATTGACAATCAGTCCGTCTTTAATCTGGAGTATACGATCCGACATGTTTGCCAGCTGCCTGTCATGAGTAACAATAATGATTGTCTGACCAAAGGTGTCTCTCAATTTAAAGAAGAGCTTGTGAAGTTCATTCTTATTTTCAGTATCCAGGTTGCCTGATGGTTCGTCAGCAAGAATAACAGCCGGATTATTAACTAGTGCCCGGGCAACGGCAACGCGTTGTTGTTCACCACCGCTTAGCTCCGAAGGTTTATGATCAAGCCTGCCGGCAAGGTTAAGAAATCCCAGAAGCTCTGTAGCCCGTGCTTCAGCTTCAGCTTTACTTTTTCCGGCAATAAATGCAGGTATACAAACATTCTCGAGCGCAGTGAATTCCGGAAGTAGCTGGTGGAACTGGAAGACAAATCCAATATTATTATTACGAAATGATGCCAGTGTTTTTCCTTTCACACTGCATATATCGGAATCATTGTAAAATACCTTCCCTCCATCAGGTTTGTCGAGAGTACCAATTATCTGGAGAAGAGTAGTCTTCCCTGCTCCGCTTGCACCAACAATTGATACAACCTCTCTATCTTTGATTTCAATATTAATCCCTTTAAGAACTTTTAGTTCTCCATATGCTTTGGTAATACCTTCAGTTCTTATCATAACTTTTCGGGAGCAGAATAATCTGAAATAATTAATGATTTCGACTTAATAAGCAGATGAAAAACAGAATTTAAATATACCTAATCTGTATAATCGTAACGGTAGTTATCACTGGTATCATTAGTTTCTTTCTTCATACCCTCCGGAACTTCGGTTACATTTATATTAGTATCAGTTGCCTCGTTTATATCTTTCTGAAAATTATCCGAGACCTCATTAATATCACTCTTAATATCACTTGAAATATTGTTGACATCCTGCTGAATGGTATCAGATACTTCTGTAACATCTTTTTTTATTGAATCACTAACGCTGGATATGTCCTGCCTTATTTCACGTGTACTCGACTCAAGCTCCTGCCGTATTTCATCTGTAGCTTTCTTAAAATCGCGCATTCCTTTTCCAAACGTCTTTGCGATGTCAGGCAGTTTCTCTGCGCCGAATAGAAGCAGGGCAATGACAACAATAACAAATATCTCCTGTCCGCTCATATATATTTTATGTAACGAATGTTTTACTTTAGATTACCGGCAAAGGTAAAAAAGTTTAATGATATTCTTATATTTTAAATTCCGTATGAAACAAAAAATTCCCTGGACAGATAATTGCTAATATATCTGATAAAAATAAAGTGTAACGGTTAATAGAGGGTGTCTAAAAAGTCAACCACCTCCCCCCTGACTGACGTCAGGGGTACTCCTCCTTCAAAAGGAGGAGAAAGTTAATGTGCTATACATCAATACTTTCCCCTCCTTTTCAAGGAGGGGTGTCATGCCCGAAGGATCATGACGGGGTGGTTGATTTTTCTTTTGAGACAGCCTCTAAAAAAAATATCTCTTATCAGATTTTTATTCCTTTCTTTCTTGTAGTGTCATAAACCAGTGATGTAGCTACGAAGATTGAAGAATAAGTACCTATAATAATACCAATGAGCATTGCGAAAAGGAAACCTCTGATTGTAGCGCCACCAAAGAAGAACATAGCTATGAGGACAAGTATTGTTGTCATACCAGTGTTTAGAGTCCTGCTCAAAGTGTCGTTCAAAGCCATATTAAGGACCTCTCTGACAGGACGTTTCCTGTGGAGAGGAAGAAATTCCCTCAACCTGTCAAAAACAACAACTGTATCATTAACAGAATAGCCAATAACTGTCAGGATTGCTGCAATAAAAGATTGGTCTATCTCCATAGAAAATGGCAATATTCCCCAAAGCAATGAATAAATACCAATAACTATCGTTGTATCATGTACTAGGGCAACAACTGCACCAAGTCCGTACTGCCAGTTTCTGAACCTGAAGAAAATATAAAAGAACATTAATACCACCGAAAACAGGACAGCCCAGATAGCCTTGGTTTTTATATCACTTGCTATTGTGGGTCCAACTGTTTCAGAACTTTGCCTGTATGTAGAAAGGAACTCTTCTTTTGAGACATTATCCGGCAACATACCTTTGAGTCCATTATATAAGGCAGTCTCGACCTCATCATCAACACCTGTTTCGCCAATCTTAAATTTTGTAGTAACTCGTACCTGTTTGTCATTACCAAAAGTAACAACCTGAGGTGCTGTGCCAAAGTAAGGTTCAAGGTTTTTGGCAACTTCAGCTGTCTCAACTGTCTTGTCAAAACGGACAACGTAAGTACGACCGCCTGAAAAATCAATCCCGGGATTCAATCCCCTGATAAACAAAGAACCGATTCCAATTAATGTAACTATAATTGAAACTGCATAGAAATATTTTCTTTTACCAAGGAAATCTATATTAGTATTCTTTAAAAAATTTGCAGTAAGCTTGATAGAAAAACTAAGATTTGTATTTCTTTTAAGCAGCCACTCATAAATAAGCCTGGTGATAAAAATTGCACTGAAGAGTGATGTAAGAATCCCTATTACAAGAGTAGTTGCAAAACCTTTAATTGGACCTGTTCCAAAAATATAAAGAATTATCCCTGTAAGCAATGTGGTCAGGTTTGAGTCCATAATTGCTGAGAGAGATCCTTTGTAACCGTCTGAAATAGCCAGTTTAACACCTTTGCCCGCCCTTAATTCTTCACGAATACGTTCAAATATCAGCACATTTGCATCAACAGACATACCCATTGTAAGAACTATACCTGCAATACCGGGGAGAGTAAGTACCGAACCCAGGGAGGCAAGTACACCCATCATAAGAAAAATGTTCACAACCAGACCCACATCAGCTATTGTACCTGCACTCCTGCTGTAATAAAATATCATATACATTAAAACTATAAAGAATGATATTATAAACGAGATCAAACCAGAGTTAATGGCTTCTTTCCCGAGTGTTGGACCAATTATAGTATCAGATATAATTTTTGCAGGTGCAGGCAGTTTTCCTGATTTTAGAATGTTGGCAAGGTCATCAGCCTCTTCGATTGTGAAATTGCCGGTTATCTCAGTATTACCTCCGGAAATCTCAGACTGTACCCTGGGAAAGGAACGCACATATCCATCAAGAACAACAGCAAGGCAGCGACCAATATTTTCACGGGTCATTCTTGCCCAAATTTTTGCACCCTCAGCATTCATTGACATATCAACCTTTACTTCAGAACCTGTCACACCTGATGTTGGTCGTGCAGATGTAACAACATCTCCGTCAAGAGGGGCACGTCCATCGCGTGTGGTAACTTTAATTGCATGAAGTTCGTAGTAAGTTTTAGTCGGATCATATTGATAAGGATTCTGGCTCCACATAAACTTCAGATCACGGGGGAAAAGTGATTTTATCTGATTCATTCTCAGATATGAATTGACTTTTGCTGTGTCTTTGGCACTGGCAAGACCTATCATGCTTGAAGGATCAGGTTCTCCCTGAGCATTCACCCTTGGGTTAAGAATTCCAAAAAGAGGATTCTGCCTGGTAAACTCTTCGCGGGTAGAAGCAGTGGCAGCTTTTGTAGTATCTTTTTCAATCAGGTCGAGAAGAGTCTGATCTTTTTTTGTAGTGTCTGTGACTGTAACCTTTTCAACCGGCTGATCCGGAGATAGCTTTACAGTTTCCGTATTTGCCTGGATCTCTTTGAGAATATTATTTGCTGCTGAAAGATATCCTATAATTTCACCGTTTTCATATGTTTCCCAAAACTCCAGACTTGCTGTTCCCTGGAGAAGCTCCCGAACTCTCTTTGGATCAGTCTGACCAGGCAGCTCGATAAGAATCCTACCTTTGGTTGCAAGCTGAGTAATGTTTGGCTGAACAACGCCAAAACGGTCAATCCTTTCGCGGAGAATATTAAATGCATTTGCGATAGCTGAAGTTACTTCAGCATCAAGAACTTTCATCACGTCCTCGTTAGTGGAATTGAAGTTGATCTTTTCCTTAAGATCAACTGTTCCAAAGACAGAGGCAAGTTTTGCGTTCGGATCAATCTCCTGGAATGCCCTGCCAAAGAGCGTCAGATAATCTGACTGACTCTCTTTCTGAAATTCCCTGGCACGGGCAAGAGCATCTGTAAAACTCTTATCAGTGTTATAATTTGATAAAGCTTTTAAGATATCCTCCACCGAAACTTCAAGAATGACGTTCATACCCCCTTTGAGGTCGAGGCCAAGGTTTAACTCTTTTTTCTGGCACTCTTTGAATGTATTTCCCAGGAAGCTCCACTCTTCTTTTGGAAGTGCGGAAATTGAATCGAGGTAAGCACTCTGTTTTACCAAATCACCTTTGGCATATTCTCTGGCGTCTCTTTTTACTTTATAAGTTGCACCGGTAAATGAAAGCTGATATATTGATACCAACCCTAATGCAATGGCCAGAATGAGGATAGCTGCTTTGTTCTGCATTTCTCTTTTTTTTGATTTTTTCCGATATTTTTCGTTCGTTATTCGTTAACGAGGCGCAAAGATATTAATTTTTTGTAAGAACAGTCAAATATAAAGTATTGAATTAATTGAAAATTGTTTAGCTACAATTTTCTACTCCTGATCATATCCTTAAAATTTACCTTGTAACAATGATATTTCAAATGAATTCATCTTCTGAAATGATCTGCACAATTTGTTTAATATATACATATTTTCTGCTTATCACGCTGAAATCAGCAGATCAATACACTACTAAAAAACATAAAAACGCCGGATGAATCTGGTCCGGCGTTTTTAATATTATTAGATTCTTCTATTCGAGCAATTTTTCATAATCAGTTTCAAGAGGCCTCCTGTTAATAAAATCATATAAAGCCAGATTACGGATATTAAAGAAATAACTCCAGTAATTCTGTAATGACTGAACATATGCTCTTCTGTTCTGGTCTTTCCTTGTATCAGCGTTATTAAGTTCAAGTACTGATATCTTCCCAATATAGAACCTCTGTTTTGTTACTTCAAACATTTTCATAGCAACAGTATCTGACTTGGCAGCAATTGCTACCTGGTTAGCCTGAAGGTTAAACTGCTCAACATCAAGATAAAGGTTCTGCTCAAAATCAGTTACTGCCTGTTTAGATTGCACCTGGGCAAGTTCAAGAGATGATTGTGCCATTTTATACCTTCCCCGGCCAAGACCCCAGTCAAGTATTGGCATACTGAATCCAATCCTGACACTTTGTTGCTGATTTGACTGTTTATATGCCAGGTCAAAAGCTGGATCCTGATCACGCAAACCAAATGCGGCAATAAGATTAGCATTTAGTCCTTTTTCAGCTTTGGCCTGAGCAACATTACTCTGAGCTGTAAGAAGTGTTAACTGCTGATTAAGCATCTCCGGATTATTTTTCTTAGCAAGGTCAAGAACTTCCTGAACATCAAGCTGTATAGCAGGAATTTCATTTGGCAGAACCAGTTCCAGCCGTACATTTTCGTTAAATCCGAGGAAAGATCTCAGACGAATCTCCCGGTCACGGTAATTCATTTCAGCTTCTTTGCGCGCAGTCTCTGCATTAAGCCACGATAACTGCATCTGAAGCAGTTCGTCCTCAGCAATTGTTCCAAGCTGATAACGACCCTGGGCAATTCCCCAGAGAGTATCGGCATTCGAATAGTTCATAGCAGCAATCTGCTTATTTATCTGTGCTGTGGCCAGTGAAAAGAAATAATTTACAGCCTGCTGATGCACTGATTCTATATTTGAAAGAAATGTCTTCTTTGCAGCTTCATACTTAAGCGGTTCTGTCTTCTTCTGCCACTTCAATGAATTATACCTGAAAATAGGCTGATTTAATCCTATACTAAGCGGTGTTGTGATATATTTTCGTGAACTGTTTTCAAAATCGTTTTCCAGAGTAAGTTCTGAATTTAAAGATATCGATCCCCCTGTCATGCCAATGTTCTGTGACAATGCAAGTGAGCCAAGATTTCTAAGTATATTGGTCGCTCTGTAATCATATTGGTTTTGCACTGAGTTCCAAACTCTGTCATATGCAGTGCTGTAGTTCGGGGTTGTACCATTAAGTGTAAGTGATGGTTTGTACTGAGCAATAAATGTCCTGTACTGCCAATAGCTTGCCCTGTACCTGTGTACTGCCATCAGAGCATTTGGGGATTGTTCTTCTGATAGTTTTATTACTTCATTGAAAGTCAGCTTCTTCACTTCCTGCGCTTTCACTTCCTTAGCCGAAAACAAAAACAGAGTTGCCAGAAAAAATAAAAATATTCTCTTCATATTCAAAATTTTATTCATATCGTAATGATTCAATCGGATCTTTTTCAGAAGCCCGTTTTGCAGGTGAATAGCCAAAAATAACTCCAACAGCTGCTGATACTCCGAATGCAATAAATACGGAGAAGAATGAGACAATAGTCATAATGCCTGCAATCTGTTCAATCAGCTTTGCCATTACCACACCCAGAAAAACACCAATAAATCCACCTGATACACTTATCAGGACTGCTTCAGAAAGAAACTGCACAACAATATCCATTTTTTTTGCACCGATAGCCATTCTGGTCCCAATCTCTTTTATCCTTTCCATTACCGAAGCAAACATAATATTCATAATTCCAATACCGCCGACTATAAGGGAGATACTTGCAATAGCTCCAAGAACAATATTAAAAATATCCTTGGTCCTCTGTTGTTGTTTAAGGAGTAGCTCAGGAACCGTAATCTCAAAGTCCTTTACATTTGAATGACGCCGGGTCAGCATCCTGCTAAGTATTTCAGTAGTGGGGCTGAGCTGTTCTGTTTCAGTAACCTGGACAACTATCCTGTCAAGCTGATTATAGTTGGTTTCAGCGCTTGAAGATGCATCTGAACTACTAACAACAATTCTGGACATGCCACCGCCCCCTCCTCCACCGAACATCATTACACTGCTTGACGCTTCAGAAACCATTTTAGTATTAACAAGTGCCCTGTTCTGGTACCTTAGGAGCATGGTCTGGATTGGAATATAAATATTATCGTTATAGACATTAACCCCTTTTTCTTCAAAACCTGTGAGACTCACATTGGTTTTCTGAAGTACACCTATAACCTTTAGCCATATTCCATTAAACTTAATATACTGACCAAGAGGATCTATTTTACTAAAGAATTTTGCTCTGATATTGGCCCCGATAATACATACCTGTATACCATTTTCCTCCTGGTATTTATTAAAGATTGCACCTGCAACCAGCGGTAAGTTATACAGATAAAAGTAATCATTTGAAACTCCCACAAGCTTTGCAGTGTATTTAACACCGTTAAGCATGGCAGTTGAGTTAAATGAAATTTCCGGACTGATTCTTTTAACAGATGGAAGTATTTCACGGATGGCCTCAACATCAAGCATATTTAAACCCCTTGAAAACTTCTTCTGTTGTTTTTCACCTTCCTCAGTTGAAGATGATTTATCAGGGATCACTGGATTGATAAGAATATTGTTGACCCCAACCATCTTCATCTGCTCCATTATCTCTTGTTTTGCACCTTTTCCAATGGCAAGCATGGCAATTACAGCTGCTACACCAAATATTATCCCAAGGGCAGTAAGCATTGATTTCAGCTTGTTGGAGATGATTGACTCTACAGCAATTTCTATATCGTGGAAATATCTTAAAATAAACTTAAACATATTGTTTCCTGTTTTTAATTATTTCTTACAACTGGTTGATTTGCTGCAGGAGCAGTCTGTGCATTTGTCTGAGGTGTTGCATTTGTGTTTGTCCGGCGTCTGGCCGATGTATCAGTTGTTGTCCCCTGCTGATTGTTCCGCATATTCATGAACCGGCGCATTGCTGCTGTATCCCTTGTTCTGCCACCTTGTCCCTGCTGCCTGTTACCTCTCATATTCTGGAATTGCTGCATCATTTCAGGTGTCATATTCATCCTGTTTCCCCGCCCTTCCCTTGCTTTTGAACCTTCTTCCCGTATCCTCATTTCTTCGGCTTTCCTGGCATTTTCCCTATCTTTTATTACAGATATCAATTCTTCTCCTGAAAGCTTAAAATCCATTGCATCTTCGGGTGTACTTAGGTAGATTATGGCGCCAGGTTCTATTCCCTGCTCAGCAACTACATTATTCTCATTTGATTCTCCAAGAACAACAACCTGACGGTTCCCTTTCTTCATGTAAACAAAAGGAACGCTGTCAGCTCCGGCCTGTACACATTCAAGAGGGATATAAATTACATTATCAATAGTTTTGGTGACAATTTTATTCCCGGTTGTCATCGATGGTCTGAGTATCGGATCCGATTCATTCACTTTTATCATTACTTCAAAAACCTTTGCATCGGCATTAGGTAATTGCTCTCCTATGTTTGCAACACTTATAACATACCCTGAATATTTTTTTTCAGGAAAAGCATCAACAACTATCTCAACTTTCTGCTCAGCTTTTACTTTGCTTACATCAATTTCATTAACATAAGTTTTTGAAATCATCGACGACATATCTGGAAGAGTAGCAACAACATTGTCCCATGGGCTTATAGAGGAGCCCACTTTCCTTTTTGTTCCCATCCTGTCTCTCTTATAGATTATCATTCCGGATGAAGGAGCTGTTATGATAAACTTTGAAAGTATCTCTCTCAGGTCCTGTACCCTCTGACGTTGTTCGGCAAGATTGTTTTTAGTCTCTTTCATATCACGCTTTGCCTGTTCCAGACGGAGTGAATAACTTCTGACTGACTGGTCGAGTGAACGGTTGGCTTTGTCCAGTGATATTTCTGCCTGTCTGATTGTTGTCGGGGGCTCAAATTTCGATTGCTGAAGTGTTATCTCGGCTTCTTCAACTGTGAATTTAAGGTTTTTAATATTGTCCCTTAAATTGCTGAGTGTAACTGCTGTATCAAGTATTCTAACCTCAAGATTCGTCTCATAAGTAGTGAGTCTTTCCAACTCATCTTTCAGAGTATTATCAAATGATGTCCTGTCAAGAGTTGCAACATAATCACCTGTTTTAACTTCCGTACCCTCAGCAACCATATCAGTAATTTTAATATCCATTGCTCTTATATTTCTGCTCTGTGTTATTTCAGGCCCCCTTATGTCAGTTGAGTTTTCAGCCTGTAACTCACCGGTTGTAGTCACCATAATGTCAAACTGCCCTTTTTTTGCCTCAACAAATAAATTGGCAATATCTTTTTTTGAGTTTACTTTACTGATTACAATCAAAACTATGATTGCAACAACTGCACCAATAACTGTAATAATAACTGATCTTTTCATTTGATATTTTAATTGTTTTTATATTTAAAAAACAGCCTCAAAAGTATTAAAAATGATAAATATCCATTAGTTCATTAACAATATTTAACAAGAATGCTTTTTTGGCCTTTATAACTTAAAGACACTTATTCCGGGCAATTTATTCCGGGGGGAAAACAAAATGAATATCTTTTTAGACTTTATTAACTAATTCCACAACATCGTTTGCCAGGTCTTCGGCTTCTTTAGATGTTCTGCCTTCTGCATAGATCCTCATAATCGGTTCAGTATTGGACTTTCTGATCTGCAACCAGCCGTTGGAGTGTCCGATCCACAACCCGTCTCTTTCATCAATTATATGATCATGAAAGTGTCTTTTCACTGTATCAGTAATAATTCTGAAGTCGACCGATGGCAGAAGATTAAGTTTTTTCTTTGAAATAAAATATTGAGGATACAACTGTCTCAGCGATGTACATTTCATGCGGCTATTAGCCAGATGGGAAAGGAAAAGAGCTATTCCAACCAGAGCGTCACGTCCATAATGTAATTCAGGATAAATCACACCTCCATTGCCCTCACCTCCTACAACAGCACCACGTTTTTTCATTTCATCGACAACATTTACTTCACCAACTGCCGATGAGTAATGCGAATAGCCATATTTAACCGTAATATCCTTTAAAGCCTTTGTTGATGATAAATTTGAAACTGTATTACCAGGTGTATGCTTCAGGATATAATCAGCAACTGCAACTAGTGTATATTCTTCTCCAAACATTGATCCGTCTTCACATACTATTGCAAGTCGGTCAACATCCGGGTCGACAACAAATCCAACATCGGCTTTCTCCTTAACAACAAACTCTGAAATCCCAGTCAGATTTGCGGGGATTGGTTCCGGATTATGAGCAAAATTCCCATCGGGAGTTGAATTAATCTGTGAGATTTTATCAACCCCAAGAGAACGAAGCAGGTCAGGAATTACTAATGCTCCAACAGAATTAATACAATCAATTGCCACAGAAATGCCTGCTGCTTTAATCTCTTTTACATTTACAAGATCAAGGTTGAGTATCTGATCAATATGTTTTTGTCCCCATGAATTATCGGTTATAAGCTTTCCCTTTGATCCGTCACTTGCAAATTCAAAATTTTCCGACTCAGCTATTTTTAAAACATTGAGTCCATCCTCTGAAGAGAGAAACTCACCATTCTCACCTAATAATTTAAGTGCATTCCACTCAGCCGGATTATGACTTGCAGTAACAATAATTCCACCCTCTGCCCCTGATCCGGTCAAAGCCAGTTCAACTGTAGGTGTAGTTGCAAGGTCCAGATCGATAACATTAATCCCCAGGCTGCGTAAAGTTGTAATTATCAACCCACTGACCATTGGACCTGATTTTCTGGCATCACGACCTATTACTACCTTCAAAGCATCTTTCTGATATCTTCCCTTTAACCAGGTCCCATATGCAGCTGCAAATTTTACAATATCAACGGGAGAAAGGCTCTCACCGGGCTTGCCTCCTATTGTTCCCCTTATCCCTGAAATAGATTTTATTAATGCCATACCTGTTTAGTTTTCAGACACTGCAAAGGTGCAAAAAAATCAGCAATCTGTAATATCAGCAATTAATTGTACCTTTGCAGGCTGATAAAATATTGATATGAAGGACAGAAAACCTCCAGAGAGAGATACACTTATAAGGCTAAACAGATTCATTGCCAATTGCGGAGTTTGTTCACGCAGGGAGGCAGATGAGCTTATCAGGGATGGTTTTATCACTGTTAACGGGAAGCAGGTTACTGATATGGGAACGAAGGTCAGTAACAGTGATGATATTAAGTACAGGAACAAAAAATTATCTTTTGAGAAAAAAGTTTATATTCTTCTAAATAAGCCAAAAGATTATGTTACAACAGTTGAAGATCCTCACGCGGAACACACTGTGCTCGAACTGATCGGTGATGGCTGTCCTGAGAGAGTATATCCGGTAGGACGGCTTGATAAGGCTACAACAGGTGTGCTGTTGCTGACAAATGACGGAGATCTTACAGGCAGGCTTATTCATCCTAAATATAAAAGAAAAAAAATATACCACGTTTTCCTTGATAACCCCGTTACAAAAAAAGATCTCTTCAGGCTTACAGAAGGGATTGAACTGGATGGAGAAACAGTTATTGCCGATGCAGTATCCTATGCTGATGCTGATGATAAAAGCCAGATAGGCATCGAATTGCATTCAGGACAAAACAGGGTAATAAGACGAATGTTTGAGACACTCGGATATAAAGTAAAAAAGCTCGACAGGGTATATTTTGCAGGACTTACCAAGAAAAATCTAAAGCGCGGCAAATGGAGGTTTCTTACCGATAAAGAAGTTATAATGCTGAAAAGAGGTATTTTTTAATCAAAAAAGATGGGTCATAAATCAGGTTTTGTAAATATCCTTGGAAATCCGAATGTCGGGAAGTCAACCATCATGAACTCGCTTGTAGGTGAAAAATTATCTATCATCACATCGAAGGCACAGACTACCCGTCACCGCATTATGGGAATTGTTAACAGCGATGATTTTCAGATTGTTTATTCCGATACACCCGGTATCCTGAAACCACAGTATGAGCTTCAGAAGTCAATGATGAGCTTTGTAAATATTGCCCTCACTGATGCTGATGTTATTCTTTATGTAACTGATGTAACAGAATTTAAAGACACCAGGAGTGAGTATGTTGAAAGGATAAAAGAATCCGGAATACCCACAATTATTGCAGTTAATAAAATTGACCTTACGAACCAGGATGATCTTGAAAAAGCAGTTGATTCGTGGCATAGCTTCTTCCCCGGTTCTCCTATTATTCCGATATCAGCACTTAATGGATTTAATCTCGATGCCCTTCTGAATGCAGTACTAAGTAAATTGCCTGAGGCTCCTCCATTTTTCCCTAAAGATCAGCTAACCGACAAATATGAGAGGTTTTTTGCATCAGAGATTATCCGTGAAAAAATTCTTGTCAACTATAAAAAGGAGATACCTTACTCAGTAGAGATAGAAATAGAAAGTTTTAAAGAGGAGTCAGGCCTTATTAAAATAAGGGCTTTAATTCATGTTGTGAGAGATAGTCAAAAAGGAATAATTATAGGTCATAAAGGAGCAATGCTGAAGAAAGTAGGTACAGAAGCCAGACATGATATGGAAGATTTTTTTGGACGAAAGGTATTTCTCGAACTATATGTAAAAGTAACAAAGGACTGGAGGGATAAACCTTTAATACTTAAAAGATTCGGATACCGATAAAATTTTTCAAACAAATATATGAGCAAAATAGTAGCAATAGTAGGCAGACCAAATGTTGGCAAATCGACACTATTTAACAGGCTTACCGAATCAAGGGAAGCGATTGTTGATGAGGTCAGCGGTGTTACCCGCGATCGCAACTATGGCAGGAGTAACTGGAACGGAGTTGATTTTTCGGTAATTGATACAGGTGGATATGTCCAGAACTCTGATGATATTTTTGAGGAAGAAATAAATAAGCAGGTTCTGCTTGCCATTGAGGAGGCCGACCTTATTTTGTTTATGGTTGATGTATCGTGCGGCATTCATCAACTTGATGTTTCAGTTGCCTCTTTACTCAGAAAAATAAAGAAAAAGGTACTTCTTGTTGTTAATAAAGTTGATAATGCACAACGGTTACCTGATGCTGTAGAGTTTTACAACCTTGGACTTGGTGATTATTTTGCTTTAAGTTCAATGTCAGGAAGCGGAACAGGAGAACTGCTTGATGAGGTTGTAAAGAACCTGCCTGCTGAGCCCCCGGAGACATTACCTGAACTTCCCAGGATTGCAATTGTCGGAAGACCAAATGTTGGAAAATCCTCACTTGTCAACTCCCTGCTGGGAGTAGAGAGAAACATTGTTACTCCTCTTGCCGGCACGACACGTGATTCAATATTTACCAGGTACAATAAATTCCATCACGATTTTCTTCTTGTTGATACAGCAGGATTAAGAAAGAAAGGCAAAGTAAGTGAGGATATAGAATTTTACTCGGTAATGCGAGCTATAAGAACAATCGAGAATTCTGATATATGCCTTCTTCTGATCGACGCTACAAGAGGTATTGAAGCTCAGGACCTTAATATCATTTCACTTATTCAAAAAAACAATAAAGGAATGATAATTCTGGTTAACAAGTGGGATCTTATTGAAAAAGAGAACAATTCTTCCGTTATAATTGAAAAAGAGATCAGGGAAAAGAGTGCTCCTTTTACTGATTATGATATTCTTTTTATCTCTGCAATAAACAAGCAAAGAATTCATAAAATACTTGATCTGATCGAAAAGGTTAACCAGAACCGAAACAGAAAGATCCCAACTTCTGAATTGAATGAAGTGATGCTCGAGGTGATTAAAAATAACCCCCCTCCGGCTCTTAAAGGTAAATATGTTAAGATTAAATATGTAACACAGTTGCCAATATATACTCCTGCTTTTGCTTTTTTCTGTAACCTCCCCCAGTATGTAAAGGATCCTTATAAAAGATACCTCGAAAACCGTATGCGGGAACGTTATGAATTTACAGGTGTGCCAATAAGGATATTTTTCAGAAAAAAATAGATTATTTTGGTGTGGTTTTTGTACGAAATAATTTAAATCCCGGGAAGCCCATGAAAATTTTGAAATATATTTCCATAATATTAATGGTTTTAGTCTTCGGATCGTGCACGAAAATAGAAAAGATGGCACCCGAACCACGTATAGAATTCACAAGTTTTACAGTTTTTGACACAATAGATCTCCTTGGGAACAGTGCAAAAGGAGGAAGGCTCAAATTTTATTTTGAAGATGGTGATGGAGATCTCGGACTTAAATCACCTGATTATCAACAAACCGATACAACAAATCTCTTTTTTACACTCTATAGAAAAACAGGAGGAACAATGGTACCTGCACCACTAAATGATCCTCTCAGACCATCCTCCTACAGAATCCCATATATGGAACAGAAGGGACAGAACAAAATACTGACAGGTACTATTTCTGTCACTTTCCTATATCTTTTTTATTATCAGGGCGATACAATTAAATATGATTTCATGATTAAAGACAGGAATGACAATGAAAGCAACATGGAATCAACGAGCGAAATTATCTTATCAGTTAATGCTGTTTACAAAAAGTGATTATATCATACCCTTACCCCCATTATAAGGATATCATCCACCTGCTCATAATTACCTTTCCATTCTGTATAGAATTTTAATATTTCATCCTGCTGTTCGTTCATTGGCAATTTTGAAACCTTTTCTATAAGTTTTTTAAACCTTGCTATCTTCATTTTCCTTCCATCAGTACCCCCAAACTGATCAGGCAATCCATCAGAAAACATGTAAATAGTATCCCCCTCATTTAAATAATACTCCTGGTCATCAAAATATTTATCAATAACGGATTCTCCTCCTATTGAACATCTGTTACCCTTAATATAATAAGGTTCCCCTTCCAGAACAATTATTACCGGTCTCATTGCTGAGGAGAATCTTAAATACCTGGTTTTCAAATCAAATTCACAAACAACCATATCCATTCCATCATTTGAAACACCCAGTTCAACATTCTGATTAAGGGTTGAAAAGATCTGTTTATCGAGAAGTGTAAGAATCTGTGATGGTTTAGAGATCCTTTTCCGTGTTACAATATCCTGTAATAGTGTTGATCCTATCATCGACATAAAAGCACCTGGAACACCATGGCCCGTGGAATCGGCACATACTAAAATGAATTTATCATCTTCAAGTTTATCAAACCAGTAATAGTCACCACTTACAATATCGCGGGGTTGAAACAGTATAAATGCATCCTTGAAAGTCTCCTTAAGTCTGTTAATATCAGGCAGTATACTCGATTGTATTCTTTTGGCATAATTAATGCTATCAGTAATCTCCAGATTCTGAAGTTCAATTTCATCTTTCTGTTTCATCACTACTCTAGTACGGGCTTCAAGCTCTTTCTCAAGATATGCCTGAATCTTTTTCTGAGCCTTATCTCTTTCACGGATTATCATAATGACTACTCCGGTCAGAACAATGAAAGATAAAAGTATGAACCACCATGTTCTCCATACAGGTCTCTTTATATTAATCTCAAATGAAATTGGTGTATCCTGCGACAAACCATCTTCATTAACTGATATCAGATTGAACCTGTACTTTCCGTCTCCGAGGCTGTATGGCACATCCCTTACTGCTGACATTCTTGTCCAGTCATTATCATAGTTCTCCAGCAGAGTACTGTAATAAACCTTATCAGGATCGCTGAAAAATATCCCGACATAGGAGACCCTTAAAGCATATCTTTTTTTATAAGGAAGTGAATAGGTTGGTTTGTAGGGATAAATAACATCATTTATTGAAACATAGTTGATATTATTAAATGGAGCTATTTTATCCTTTTTATCCTTTGCCCTGTCATAAACTATTAATCCCTCAGTAGTTCCTATCAGAACTTTACCGTCAGACGATTCATACATACCATCGGAATTACATACTCCACCTTTTACAAAATCGGATCCAAAAACTTTTATTGTCCCGTTTTCGGGATTAAACTGTGAAAAACCCCGCTCATGTCCAATCCAGATTATATTATTAATATCAACCAGAACACTGTAACAATAATTTGACATCAGACCATCTTCCCTTGCTATAGAAGCAACCGAGTCAGGATGGCATTTAAAAACACCGTTACCGTAAGTAGCTGCCCATATTACACCGTCGTTGCTCTGGGAAACAGATATGATCTTGTTTAGATAGTTACCTGTCATTGTATTATTGCCTGCTATAACACCCGAATCAGGATTGATTCTGTACAACCTGTCGCCTTCAGTAGCAATATAACAGTTACCATCACTGGAAAGGAAGATCTGATTTACACTGTTGTGAGGTAATCCGTTGTCAATATTAAACCTCTGTTTAAAAGCTCCGCTACTTTTATCAATAATAATAACTCCATTCAGGGTAGCGAGCCATATATTTTTTTTATCGGTCTCAATATCAGTAATAAAATCCTCACCTGAGTTACCGGAACGGTAAAACTGTCTGAATGATCCGCTGATTTTTCCTGAATATAAGCCGTTTCCTTTTGTCCCTACCCAAATATTATCATCATCAACATTATAACAAGCTATTTCTTTATTCCCGGTTCGCTGAACAAGGCTGACAAAAGATTTGCTCTTGTAATTTTTCAGATCAATAATATGGTAACCTGAAGGTGTTCCTAAAAGATAATCATCTCCAGTTTTGTTTACATAAATAATATTATTTGCTTCAGCAGATTTTCCGGGGGCAAAATAACTAAAGGCATATGAGCTCAGAAGAGAGAGTCCGTCTCCAAAAAAACCTATCCAGAAATTTCCTTCCATATCCTGAAAAAACGACTTGACATTATTTCCTGTCAAACCTGAATTTTTGTTAAAGTGATTAACCGATTCCAATGATGCATCGTTTTCAGATATCTGCAGCTTGTAAATGCCAGACTCAAAAGTTGAAATCCACAAGGCATTTTCATAATCAATATATGAAGATTGAACTCTAAGCAATTCCAGTTCGGGGTGGTCACTGAAACGGGATAAAATATATCCTTTATCAGTACTGTTCAGAATGAACAACCCGTTTCCATCAGTGCCAATGATATATTTGTCTACACCCATCTGTTGTATTGAGAGAATGCTGGAATAGTCAAATCCATCCACTACTTCAGATATTACAAGTGAATCTTTATCAACCCTGCCTACCTTAAGATTTTCCTGAGTTCCTATAAGAATCTTACCATCAGAGGTAAAACAGCCTGAAAAAATTACAAAAGAAGGATCGATCTTAAACTCCTTTATATCTCCGGGATCAATAGGATTTATTCTATAAATTGCCCCACCCTGTGGAATCACATAAATGAACCCGTCAGATCCCTCCAGAAGATCACTGATACTTTTTGAGTTTGATATTTCAAGAGCTTTTAGCTTGTTCTCCTGTGTATAAAAAACGGTCCCGTCGCTGCACCCGAACCACAATGTCCCGTTTTTGTCTTTCAGACTTGTTGCAGGGTATCTTGTTATAACAGAATCAGGGAAAGGAACATTATGGAAATCAAAACCGTCAAAGCGAGAAAGTCCTATACCTGTACCTACCCAAAGGAATCCATCTGTTCCCTGGTTCAGAGTATAAATAAAGTTATTGGGTAGCTTACTGTCAACTCTAAAGTTTTTAAAATTATAAACCTGTCCTTTTAGAATAATTGAGTATAAGAATAAGCACGCAATTGTGCTGACAATTATTTTCCGGTTGTTATTGGCACTCATTCTCAGATCATCTTATTTTTTAGGAGCCACTTTTCTTACTCCTATTGCCGGTTGGTAAACCGGGACTCCTCCAATAGGTGAGCTATAAAACTTCAGAGCATCACCCCTCTGGTTTTCGAGTGTCACCACAACATTATTGTTTTTAACCAGATCACCCTGCTTTTTATGAAACTGGAAATCAAGGGAAGATTTCACTTCTGCCTCTTCAACAGGAATCTTTGATTCTTCCCATTTATTTTCGTTTGAGATCGGAACCGGGATTCCCTGTTTATACCTTGAAACAACAAGGATGACACCATCATTATCCCAATCAAAATTTCTTTGCTTTATTGAGACAATGCCAGTATCTATGTACGGATAAATATGTGAGACGCTTTTAAAGTTGTTCCACATCCTGAAAGTATATTCATATGTAAATGCGTTAGCTCCTTCTAGAGGAAGGTCGGATGTCGGACTACGACTTAAAAAATACCTGTAAAGATTTCCATCATCACCGCTTATCCCTTCGCAAATAATCTTAAATATATATGCATTCCATCTTTCATTAAAATCTCCATCTGATGGATTAAATGGTCCGAAAGTATAATAGTTATTATCATATCTGGCCTCAGTGGCAAAGACTTTTGATGCCAGCAGGTTCCCTGTTTTAAAGTTTACTCCGTTAAGTAATCCCCTTGAATCTTCATTCTTTTCAGGATCAACTCCTTTGCCTCCATATACAGAGTAAAGCGACCGTGAATTAAAATCCCCCTGAATTTCATCATTCTCTCCTCCTGTGTCCGGATCAAATACCCTGATATAAAACTGTTGCTTAAAATCACGGGGAATGGTAAAAAAGAATATTTGGGAGAAATCATCATCGCCCCATGATGTTTTTCCTTCTTTCCCAAAAGTTACGAGAAAAGGAATATTTTCATCTTTACCAGGAACAGCCTGAGAATATAACCGGCCAACAGATAGTGATCCAAGCAAAAAATAAAATATTAAAAGGCTATATAGTGATTTGTTCAATTTCATTAATCTTCAAAATTAGTTATTTTCATTCTCAGGGCTGACGTATTACAGTAATATTTTTAGAAACACACGCCTCCCTGATAATACCGCCAGGTTCCGGTTCACTAGTTACAATTAACTGAATATTATATGTCCCGGGTTTTAAATATGTCTTATCAACATTCCTGCCAACTGCTATTGTTTCATCACCAAAATTCCAGTAATACTGTGCAATTTTCCAGCCAGGGAGGTTAGTACTGTCAGCATTGATTCTGATTGCCTGTCCAGGTATTGTCAGTTCAGGAGATGAAATATATGGCTGTTCGATATCTTTTATTTCGAGGCTATATGACTTCTGATTATAAAGCACCTCCTTTGTTACAAGATTAACAATATCGAGTTGAACAAGATAATTCCCTGCTCCCGGGTAACAATGTTCGACTAGTGAACCCATTGCCTTGCTGCCGTCCCCAAATTTCCATTCATATCTGAAAGGCAGCGTGTCTGTCTTAATTGCGTTCTCTTCAAAAAACTCGAAACAGTAATTGTTCACCTGAAGAGTATCACAGGAAGCCTTCCTGATAATTGTTGAGGAAAAATTATAGATATCATCATTCCTCCCTCTGTTAGAAGAAAAATACCCTGTCTGAAGATTACTCTCTGCTACCAGGGCAAAGTCATCAGATTTTGAATTGATTGGTTCCGGCAAAAGGAGAGGTGTATCCCATTTCCCAAAACTTAATAATGTGTAATAAACATCAAGATTACCGAATCCTCCCTTCCGCTCTGAAGCAAAATAAAGACGGCCCGAAGGATGCATATAAGGGTAGTTTTCAACTTCGGAGGAATTAACTTCAGATCCTAAATTTACGGGGGTGCTCCAGTCGCCATTTATCCATTCACAATAATAGATATCTGATGCGCCGAATCCTCCTGGCATATTGGATGCAAAGAAAAGATATTTTCCATCGCTGCTTACTGAAGGATGACCAACTTCATACTGATTATTATTATATTTGAAAGGACGTAACGAAACAAGTTCCCCACCTGAAAGTTCTGCAATAAAAATTCCACTGTGGTTTTTAAATTTTTTATTTTTTGTCGCCTTACCAGTCTCCACCTCGCTGGTAAAATAGACGGTTTTGCCATCAGGGCTAAAACACATGGGCCCATTATTAAAAAAAGAGCTTCTCTCACTTTTTAACTCTGTTGGTTTGCTCCATGTTGTGGAGTCTTTTGGTTCAGCTATATAAATATTATAAAGACGCCGTCCGTCCCAGGATGTCCGATCCTTCAGACTACTATACCTTCTGTCGGAACAAAAAATTATACCATTTTTCAGAATTACAGGAGATATATCACTGAATAATTCTGAATTAATTGTCATCCTCTTAACCTGGAAAACAGAGGGATTCTGTGCATAGATTTTTTGTGCAGCCAGCATTACCAAAAAAAGAATAATTATATTTATACCTCTTTTTTCCATAACTAAAAATACCTCGGATTAGCAGCACTGACCTTTGATCCGAATTCATATCTCAAAATAAATTCACTTGATCCTTTGGAGTAAGAGTTCATCCTTCCGACCGGATAATCATAAGAGAAACCAAACATGAACTGTGGGTTCAACTGCACCTGCACTATCCCAACCAAAACTTCCTCCGATGTCCTCCATGATCCTCCAATCCAAAGAAGGTCCGATATTATAAAATTGCCATTTAAATCAAACTGTGTGAGTTTCTTGGTTTTTTGTAATGAATAATCTATAAGCACCGATGGCTTAAACTTAAATACCGGTGAAAATGTTATAATACCTCCCGCTGAAAAAAGAATTTCATATTCATTGAAACTATGATATGGCTGAGGCTTTTTTCCCTGCGCACTTTTCCTGTAACTTAAAAATTCAGGTATTGATAATCCAGCAAAAAGTTTATCACTGAAATAGTAAGCTCCAGCCCCAACATTCGGGAGGATATATGGCCTGTCAGCAACTGTAAAAACCGGGTCTCCTGTATTTATCAGAAGCAGATCTGAATAATCAGTATTTGAGAAATCGGCACCGGCGTTAAGACCTAATGAAAGTTTGCCATTTCCTACTTTTAAATGGTATGCATAACTTCCATATATACTTGTTGATTTAGTTACTCCGAAATGCATAAACTGAGCTTTTAAACCAAGTGCCACCCTGTCATTTTTCATCGGGGAATGTAAAGATGCTGATTGAATCACTGGTGCTCCCTCTGTACCCATCCATTGCATCCTGTAAGATAGGAAGGTACTGAGTGCCTGCCTTGATCCTGTATAAGCGGGATTTATCATCAGCCCGTTTTGAAGATATTGACTGTAAATGGGATAGCCCAGGCTTATCCTCCCTGAATCCGTACCAGTCTGGCCTGAAATCCCGGAGAAAAGAGACAGAAAAAATAATATGGACAGATACTTTTCCCTTCTCATTTCATGTTAAATAATAAACCTGTATACCCCTTACAGTTAAAACCATCTGTCAGTACCTTTTAAGAATAATAAATCCGCTTTTCTTATATAACTGCCCTGTACCCAGGGATGTCAGTTTGAGCAAATAATAATATGTTCCTTCCGGCAGATCGTAACCCTTGGAATTTTTACCATCCCAATGCTTCCATTCATTCCCGTCACGTGTAGTAGTTGAAAAGACAAGTGACCCTGCACCATTAACTATTGAAAGGTCAGCTTCCTGGTATGCCGGAACAGAATCGGGAGAGACCCATTTCTTCCGTAAGTCCAATCCTCTAATAATAAAAATATTATTATAATTATCCGGATCATCATTGGGACTGAATGCCTGTGGAATTATGATTTCCTTAATATCAATATCCAATTTATCTTCAACCTTACAGGTTCCGTTAATCACACTCCATTTGTAAGTATTTAAATCCATGGAAACATTCCTGATATCTGTTGAACTGGCTGTATTATCATCAAAATCACCAGTTCCTGCCACTACCGACCAGCTCCCTGTTTCGCCGGTTTGCAGAGGAGTAGCTTTGAGCTGAATAATATTATCAAATGAATATATTGTAGTGTCTGGTCCTGCGTTCACCGGTTTAATTCTCCTGTCAAATGTAATTTCCACCATATCTTTATTCACACATTGCCAGTTAGTCTCTTCCCAGTAAAACTTATAAGTTACTTTTGGTTCCGTAAAGGAAGAGTCAATCTTTACAATAACCTCTGGGGCATTTGCTGCAGAATAGACCACCTGAGGCGGAAAGTACCAGACTCCATCTCCGTCTGACCTGGTTGCCTTAAGTTTCACCTGTGGACCACAAACAGCAGTGTCGCGGCCAGCGTTCGCCACCGGATACCTGTAAACAATGGCTTTCCTGCTCCCTGAAAGTGTGGTATCAGAACAATTGTTTTTATCCTGGACAGAAAAGAGAGAATAAGTAACTTCTGTTTTACTGGCTGTAGCAACAGGTATTACTTTTATAGTAGTATCCTGGGTTACAATTTTCTGGATCGTTACCGGATTGGAAACTCCATTTGAAACAACATTATAGACTACTTTCCAGGGTGAAGATGAGGCTCCTGTAAGATGAATATTCAGGGTTATCTTTGTACCATTGCACAATGTTGTATCAGTGCCCGTTGTAATGGATCCGGTCGGCAATGGGTTAATATTGATCTTCGCTATATCAGATGTATCGATACAGCAGTTGTTCGGTCCTGAATATATAATACGCCTGTAATACCTGGGTGTTTTCAGAGATGGAGGTGAATAGCTCTGACTGTTTGAGGGATTGGGTCCGCTGGCTGTACTCCAATTAACATCATCAGAGCTCTCCTGCCATAGCCAGGTAGGTGTACCACCTGCACCTCCTGTCAACACACTTCCTGAAACGGGAGCCGGCACACTTTTATAGCAGACAGCAGGATCGGCAGAAATAGTATTGTTCACGATAGAGGGAAGTATGATTACTTTCAGAGGAGGAGTATCGGAAAATGAACTGCATTTACCTGATGTAACCTTCCTTTTATACCAGGTATCCTTGATCAATGCCGGAGGATTATAAGAAGAATCTGTTCCTGCAGTTAAAACCGGTTGCCATATTGATGTTGAAGTTGAATCAAACCACTGATAAGCATAATCTCCCAAAATATTTTTTCCTCCTTTTGCGGTCTTCCCTTTTAACATGTTCGGATTGCCTCCCTGGCATAAAGTAGTATCGGGTCCAGGACCTGACAACAGAGATATTATATTATTTGTAATTGGTTGATGAACCCTGATAACAATAACCTTGCTGGTATCGGAACATTCTGATGAATTGACTATTCGCCTGTACCATGTTGTATCAGTAAGGGCCGGTGGTGAAAAAACAAATGGTGCAGTTCCCCGTTGTGCCCAGGTAGTTACTCTTGTCATGTCCTGCCAGGAATAAGTATAGGTCCCATCACCATTTATGGGAGTGGTTCCTGACAATGACGGAGGAGTGATACCGGAGCATATTGTGGTATCAGCCGAAATTGAGTTATTCCTGATAAGATGATAGCGTGTCATCATAACCGGCCTGCTATTGTCCCTGCAAACGCTATCCTGACCTGAAAATACAACTCTTCTGAAAAATCTCCTTTCAATTATTTTAAATGTTGAAGTATCAGGAGTGTATATAGTATCTGTTATTAATCCTGTAGCCGGTTGCCATGTAAATGAAGTAGTGCTGTCCTGCCACTGGAATTTATAAGAACCGTCCCCACCTCCTGGTACTGATGCTCCTATCTTACTAAAAAGAGTTCCCTCGCAGATAACAGAATCAGGTTTGGATGTAATATTCCCGGTTATCAGAGGAAGTACGGTTATCGTTACCGCTACGCTATAATTTTCACATCTTCCCGAAGTAACAATACGCTTGAAAAACGTTGTGTCGGTAAGCCGGGGAGGATCATATGAGGCACTGGTATTCGCTCCGGTTGCATCAGTGAAGGCATCCCAGTTATTGTCATTGTTTTTTATCCACCTGTAAGCATAGTACCCATTCCCGTACAACGGCAATAATGGCTGCGGTATAAGATTTATAGGATCCTGATTATAACAAATAATTGTATCCTTACCTACAATATTTTTTTCAATCTCCCTGTGAACCCTGATCTCTACCCATTTACTGGTATCAGTGAGAAGATTGCCATTATTTGTAACTATCCTCCTGAAATATACTGTGTCACTTTCGGAAGTTGCCGGGGTATAATCCCTTGTATTTGATAAAGGTATGTTGGAGGGGGCCAACTTAAGGTTAAAACTCTTTTGCCACAGATAGGTATATGTAGTACCACCTACAGGATTTGTTCCTGTTATAGGTTTAATAATAACATTAGAACAGATTGAATCGACCTGGTTAAGTGTAACAGATGACTTTATCGTGTTAAAAAGGAATCCGTTGAGTACCGGAGCAAAAGCATTTAATATATCTCCCGTTGCTCCTGACGTTGCTTCATGACCCACACCGGACCTGGTACCGTAAATACCACCTGCTGCACTTGAAGTAATATTTCCTGCAGATGGAAAGGGAATACTGATGTTTATCAGTCCTCCGCCGCCACCGCCACCTTCTCCGAACTGGCCTGCATTATTACCTCCATTTCCACCTTTTGCTGAAATTACAAGTGACGTTGCAGTAAAACTTTGCAGATATATTGCTATTGTTCCGCCTGCCCCACCACCACCTGAACCTGCATCCCCGCTAGCTGTAACAGGGGTTTCCCCATCAGCTGTAATAATTTTACCATTCCCGTCAAGGGTTTCACAAAGGATAATTATAATTCCTCCTCCTCTCCCTCCCGGAGATGTGGTTGCACCAGGACTGTGAGTCGAGCCTCCACCACCTCCTCCGAAAAAGATCCCTGAATTAATAAAGTTGAGTCTTGCGGATTTGCCGCCAATACCCCCTGGTTCTCTTATTGTACAGACACCAGGCTGTTCAAGCCCTCCCTTACCTCCTGCACCAAAAAGTGAACCGCCGCCACCACCCGAAAAACGGCCATTTCCACCCCCGCCACCTGTATAATTTGCACCATACCCTTTCGCATAACCCGGGTAAATGGGATATTGTTCAACAGGGCTCACAAATGCTTTTGAAACATGACTTTCACCTTTAAAACCTGAATTTGTAAAACTAACCGGATATGAAAACTTATTCAAACCAGCAAGATCAGTCTCAATACAAGTTCCTGATCCCTCAACTGCAGCCCCACCATAAAAGCCCATTCCCTTTGCATTTATGTTTGCATTCAGAGTCAACTTTGTTCCGACTATCATGGTCAGGACACCTCCAGTTTTTCGGGTACTGTCCCAGGGGGCACAGGTAAGTACGTTATCAATAACAGCTGAATAATAAGATGGTACTTTAACTATCTGAACATCACTAAGAACATCATAGGATTTTACAATGTTATTTCTGAAAATGATTTTATTTATCCCACCTGTTCCGTCAACCGATTGAACTGTAAGAAATTCATATCCCCCTGTTGTTCCATCATAAGTCTGAAAAACTCCGTAATTTGCGTTTTCAGGAACAATGCATTTAACTCCTTTCATCTGAACAAGAAGGGTTGTATCGCCTGCCTTGAATTTTGAGAATTCAACAGGGTCAGCAACAATCACATAATCTGTTCCAAGAGAGGTTACTCTGCCGTATTCATTAATTGTCCCGCTGATCTTGCTCTGGGCATAAATAACAAAGGCACCACCTGAAAGCAGTAACAGGCTTATAATGAACCTTTTAATATAACGGGTTAACTGCTTGAGCATTCGATCCCTTTAAGTGCTGCTAATATAATTATTTAATTGCATTAATCAACCTCTTTTGATCATGTGGTTTTAGTTCAGCCTATTTTTTCAACAGTGTATTTAAGAGGAAATTCGATATAAAAGGTCGAGCCTTTATCAGTCACTGACTCAAACCATATCCTGCCACCGGCATTTTCTACATATCTTTTTACAATTGAAAGTCCGAGTCCCATACCCGAAGATTTAGTGGTAAAATTAGGAGTGAAAAGCTTATTCTGCAGATCTTCAGGGATTCCGGTACCGTTATCTGAAACAGCAATAATTACTTTGTCATTATTAACTTCCAGCAGAACTCTGATCACACCTTCCCTGCCCTGGGGTATTGACTGAATTCCATTCTTGAAAAGGTTAGAAAATATACCATTAAGATGCTCTTTATCAGCATAAATAAAAACTTTGCTTTCATTGGGCCAGCTTACATCAAAATTCAGATTATCAGTGTTTTTAAAAAGCTCAAGTGTTGTTTGTATCTGTTCAAGAAGGTTAACCTCTACAGGATTTGTGCCGGGCATCTTTGCAAATGCAGAGAAAGCAGAAGCAATTGATGAAAGGTTGTCAATATATTCAATCTGGTTCTTTGTAAATCCTTCCAGTCTCTTCTCAAAGCCCGGTTCACTATCGTTCCACGATTTAAACAACTGCTGAACATTAAGTTTCATTGGCGTGAGAGGGTTTTTTATCTCATGGGCAATCTGTTTAGCCATTTCCCGCCAGGCATATTCACGTTCTGAGTTGGCCAGTTTCCTGGCGCTCTCCTCAATCTCATCAACCATACTGTTATATTGCCTTACCAGTTCACCTATTTCATCACTTCCCCTGTAAGAAAGGTGCTCACTTTTCTTACCAAATTCAAATGATGCGAGACCTTCTCCAAGCATTGCCAGAGGTGCTGTTAGTCTTCCGCTTATAAATACTGCAAGGCTCATGGTAATAACAATAAGAAGCAGTGTGAAATTAATAACAGCAACCACAAGATTTGATATCTCGCGTGCAAGAATACTTTGCATTCTGAAGTAGGGCAGGTTAAGATAAGCAAGAACACTATTGTCGGAATTGTAAAAAGGGATATAGGCAGATATGTATTCAAGATTTCCAACTTTTTCTTTCTGCAGATATTCACTTTTTGTAAGATTTGTCAGATTGATAAGAGCCATAATATTCATACGACGGCTGGTAAGGTCGCGGTAAAATACCTCTGGCCGCGACGTAGCCATCAGAAATCCATTAAGATCATAAAGGTTTATATCGGTATTAAAAACATTTGAAAGTTTTATAAGCAACTCATTAAGTGAAGAATTACCTGGATTCC
The DNA here is from genome assembly GCA_964639725.1 of uncultured Rikenellaceae bacterium. Lineage (GTDB taxonomy): Bacteria > Bacteroidota > Bacteroidia > Bacteroidales > VadinHA17 > LD21. Next base: position 41,421 of record CAZXFB010000005.1, on the reverse strand, counting down.
GCCAGTCAGAAGTAAGATGTTTCTCCATCGATAGTCTAGTGTCCAGTTCAAAATATACAGAATTCAGCTTCTCTTTTATATTCTCATAATGTTTTGACCTGTACTGACTTATAGTTAATAATGCTGTCACGATTCCGATAAGAATAAAGGAAACCAGCAGGATCATAATAAACGACATCTGCAACTTCTGACGGAAATTAAAATTAAGGAGCCCTTTCACAACAGGCCTCCTTATGATCAGGAGAAGAACATTTGAGAAGAGGAAAATGAAAGTAAACAGATATGCAAATGAAATGATAATGTCGCCGGCAGTAAGAAAAGGTCTGCTGATTATTACAGTAACATTCCCATTCTTATAGAGAATATGCTTAAAGCTTTCTGCATTAAAATCATGATAATCAGAATTCTTATCAATATATTCATTGTCATTTTTATTATATGGGAAATCGCCGGTTTTAATAACTATCTCGCCATTGATATATTTAGCAAAAGAGTAATCTTTCAGTCGTGCATACCTGTGATATTTTTTATCAAGCAGAAGTTCGGAATAACCCGCCTGGAATACATTTACATCGCTGTAAAGTTCAATGAATAACCCATTTGTAATATCAGCATTCTTTTTAAAAAACAACCTCCCAAGATAGTATGAGCGGCCCCCCTGGTTATCCAGAAAAAAGAACTCTGTTCCTGTCAACTGGTGTCCGTTTCGTTTTACTCTTTCACTAAAAAATTCAAAACAGTTACTTACAACTTCATTATCTTCTCCTACACGCAATGGGTCATCATTTCTGCATGGAATAATATTTAAGTTAAAGTTACCCCAATACCCCCCAAAGTATTTGTCATGCAAATGAGTTGTAATTCCGTCAAAATCATTCTTTTGAAAGAAATCGACATTCATCATTCTCTGAAGCAATGTGTCAGTTGATATGACAGGCCAGATATCAAGGAGAAGATGTTCTGCAACAGGATCATTTTCAGTTGAAAAAGAGAGTGCCTGAATCTTCAGATTCTCTGTTGTTTTCTTTTCTGAGAGGACCATTATAAAAAACAGAGAATAGGTTCCGAAAATCATTGAGAAAATAACTGTCATATTAAAGAAACCAACATTCCTCGACCTGATGATCCAGATGCTTATCACTAAAACCAGATAAAAAACCGATAATGCGAATAAAGAAGTGAGATCATTATAGTAAAAAAGAGCTATAACAAATAGAGAAGAGGTTAATGAATAAATAATAATTGAAGGTTTGACTTTAAAAAAGTTCTGAAATATTTTCAATAGAAACAATACTGGAACGAGCAGAAGCAAAGTAACAGATGCAAATCCCACCAGGCTGAATAAACTAAGATCAAGAATCTTATAAGTCTCAAAATTAATGTTGGAATTAAGGATAAGCTTTGTGAAAATATTATGAAACAGGCAAAACAAAAAGGCAATGATCACAAAAAAAATGGCAAGTAACATAAAGAGAATAAACTTCTTTTTTCCTTCAAAATCAGAGAGGGGAAAATAGCGGTAAAACACATACGAAAAACCAATTGCCATAAGACTTATGATCATCAGATTACCCAGCGATGGTATAAGAGTGCCAAGGGAAAAACTATATGGGGAAAAGAGTTGTGTGCTGAATAATACTTCCGGTTTGCCAGAAAGTAATATGAAAGCATATATCAGCATAAAGACCAATAAACAGGAACAGGTGGCTATAATTTTCAATCCCTTCCCGGCAAGGCTCTTCACGAGCATAAGTGTTAAAATAAACAGGACAATAAAAACAGCTAACCATAAAAACAAAGGGACGAGAATCAGATAGGTGTTTTCTTTTACTTCAGGGAATAAGAGAGAGAAAAGAAAAACTCCTGCCCTGTTTCTTACATGATATTCTGATACATTTCTGTCGGTGCTGAATCCAGTTTTTTCAGAGATCCTGAAATCCTTCTCGAATCCGTTTTTTACAATATCATTTTCAAATCCAAAATCTGTACGGATTCTGAGTAATCCTATAATCTTTTCGTTACCCGACTTAACTGATTTGGTAAGGAACCACCCGTTTTGAAGAAAGACCAGTGGTTTTGCAAATAATGAATCATTAACACTGAATGGGACATCGAACCCGTTATCAGACCAGTGTACAAGCTTATTATCAATATATTCAAGAATTGTAAAATCATTTTGTTCGGCAATTGAAAACAGGTTTTTTTCAGATGTTGATCCGCGAGGTTCTCCCCTGGCAAGAATAGGTTTCATCTCGTTAAGACAATCTTCCATTATCTTTTCCTTTTCTCCCAGTATTCTGTTTATCCGGCTTGTTCTGTAACGGTATTCAAAATCGCTGAAATAGAGAGATTCAGCTGCCACTGCCAGCAAAATAAGCAAAACGGCAAGTAGGATCAGGAACAATCTTATTTTTCTCTGATGTGCAATCTTGATAAATGGCTTATTCATGATGATAAGGCTCTCCATTGTGAATTGTAAAAACCCTGTATAGTTGCTCGAGAAATAACAGACGAACCAGCTGATGGGGAAAGGTCATTTTTGAGAGTGACAATTTAAAATCCGCCCTGTTATAAACCTCTTCAGAAAAACCCCAGGGCCCCCCGATAACAAAAATAATTTTTTTCTTAGACAGCATAAAGACTTTATTTAACCACACCGAGAGTTCCATAGTCCTGAACTCCTTTCCTCTTTCATCGAGTAAAATCATATAATCATCTGCCGAAACAGATTGCAATATCTTCTTTCCCTCTTTTATTTTTTGTTCCCCGGCTGGCATGTTCTTTGTATTCTTCACATCCTGAAGCGTTATGATTTCGAAGCCTGAATATTTTCTGATCCTCGAAGCATAAAGCTCCATCACTTCAGAGATGTTCTTTTCAGTTGTCTTTCCTGTCTGTAGTAAAGTGATTTTCATAAATGTTTCCCTGCAAACTTAATACCACTATTGACAAAAATAGTAATTATAAAAATCTCAATACAATTCTGACTATAATGATTGACTATAAATGAATAACTTTAATAATTTGTACTAAATTTGCAGGGTGCTGTAATAAGTAGTTGGCAATTTATAAATATAATAAAATGAGATCCTCAATTTTTATTCCCGTTATTCTGCTAAGCTTATTCAGTATTTCTGCCACACTTCAGGAACAGGCAAAAATACCGGGAGGAGTTTCTGTAGCTATTAAAGCCGGAAATGCAAGTGAATTAGCAAAGTATATGAATTCAACTATTGAACTCCTGCTTCTTGATAAAGAAGATTTCTATAAAAAGAATGTTGCTGAAACAATTCTTAAAGATTTCTTCAGCAACTATCCCACTAAAGATTTCATTATACGGCATCAGGGAGCTAAAAATGATGCTCAATATGCAATTGGGAACCTTAAGACCGAAAAAGGAGACTTCAGAGTATATTTTCTGCTGAAAAAAGTTGATCAGGAATTACTAATTCATCAGATACGTATTGAGTCTGACAATGGAAAATAGAATTCTCCATGAATTTATCCAAAGAAGCCTGAGTGAAGATCTTGGGGATGGAGATCACTCATCACTGGCATGTATTCCAAAGGAAGCGGTCGGAATAGCAAAACTTCTTATTAAAGAAGCTGGTGTGCTGGCAGGAATCAGTGTGGCAGAAAAAGTATTCTCAGTTATTGATAATGATCTGGAATACAATGCATTAATTAAAGATGGCACTGTAGTTTCTCCCGGAGATATTGCATTTTATATTTCAGGCCGGCAACAATCAATCCTAAAATCGGAACGTCTTGTTCTGAATATCATGCAGAGAATGAGCGGAATTGCAACCAATACCCGCAGATATGTTGATCAGGTTAAGAACTTAAAAACAAAAATTCTTGATACCAGGAAGACTACCCCGGGGATAAGGTTTCTGGAAAAGGAAGCTGTAAGAATTGGAGGGGGAGAGAATCACAGGATGGGGCTTTTTGATATGATAATGTTAAAAGACAATCATATTGATTATGCCGGTGGAATTGAGAATGCTATCAGAAAAACCAGGGATTATCTGGAAAAAACCAATAAGCAACTGAAGATCGAAATAGAAGCCAGGAATATTGATGATGTTAAAAAAATCCTGTCAATTGGAGGAATCGACCGCATAATGCTCGATAATTTCAATATTGAGGATACAATAATAGCAGTAAAAGCAATTAATGGAAGATATGAAACAGAATCGTCAGGAAATATAACTCTTTCGACGGTAAGAATATATGCGGAATGCGGAGTTGATTTTGTTTCCATTGGTGCTTTGACTCATCATATTAAAAGCCTGGATATGAGTCTTAAAGCAGTTTAACTCTTGCATAAATGAAAAACCTGCTGACATCATAAATTATTTCAAATAAGTCATTACAAAGCTAATGTTACCGGCTACCTGTTTGACTATTGTATAATTTTTTAATTACTTTTGACTCACAAATCTGGAAAAATGAATAAGTGGCTTCTTTTGCCTGTAGTTCTGCTATTTTTCAGTTGTAAGGAAGAACCTTCAGACATCTACCTTACTCCCGAAAAAGCAACTCAATATTTCAGAGATGTTGAAGAATTATGTGCCAGGGATGATGGTAAACTCTGGGGAAAGAATCTTTACGGGCCTCTGATGTTCGTTGATCGTGCCAGCAGAAAAATATTTGCAAATCAACAGGATAATGAGGGTCAGTTAAAACTGAAGGATGGTATTTACACAGGATTTTACCCCAAGGAACAGGTAATCAATAATTCAATAATAGTTTTCGGAGGAACAATTTTTGCAACAGCTCCACTACCTGTAGAGGAGGATGCTTATCGCATCAGGACCCGTTCAATTCATGGTCTTTTCCATATTTTTCAGAATGAAGCCGGAATTAAACCTTCATTTTTTAATATTATCAGTATGGACCAGAAGGAGGCAAGGCTATGGATCAAACTGGAATGGAAGGCACTGCGAAAAGCACTTAATACTTCCGGAGAAGAAAAACTATTAGCTATCAGGGATGCACTGATCTTCAGAAATACCAGCAGGGAATTTTATTCAAAATATGCTTCCGAGGAGACCAGGTTTGAGAATTATGAAGGACTGGCTACTTTTACCTTAACACTGCTTGGTACAAACTCACCTGAAGAATTTAAAACAAAGATCTTTGAAAATCTTGACAGGGTATATGCATTCCAGTCATATGCACGCTCTTACGGATATATTCACGGTGCTCTCTATGCAACCCTGCTATATGAAAAAGGATTCGACTTCAAAACGATAAAATCAGATACAGTTGACCTCGGGAAAAAAGTAAAGGAAATCTATAATATCGGGCTTCCTGAAATATGCCGTGATGTCGCAGGAAGTATTGCATTGAATTATGATATTGACGGCATTTATAAGGAGGAAGAAAAACGGATGATCGAGATAAAAGAGAGTCTTCATAAACAAGTAAGCATCTTTACAGAAAAACCGGTTGTTTTCCTGGAACTGGAAAGCCCTTATTTTGACTTTGAGCCTGAAGATATACATCCTCTTGATACTTTAGGAACACTTTACAACACTATGCGGGTATCTGATAACTGGGGTAAACTATCTGTTGATAAAGGAGGTTGTCTTGTTTCAAACAATTTTAAATATCTGAGGATTACAGCAAAAGGATTTAAAGAGGATAAAAACCGTATCTCAGGAGAAGGATGGCACCTTATCCTGAACAATGACTGGGAACTTGTCGAAGTGAATCAAAACATCTTCGTAAAAAAATTAATGCCCTGATCTCTGTTCTTCCAACTCCCTCATTCGCACAACAAGTGAACTGATCTTTGATTCAGCATCACTTTTCTTTTTCCTCTCCAGTTCAAGAACTGTAACCGGAGCGTTTTGAACAAACCGCTGATTGTCAAGTTTCTTCATAACTGATTCGAGAAAACCCCTGTTATAATCAAGATCTGCCTGCATCTTTTCGAGCTCTGCTTCAATGTTAAGACTCACACCAAGAGGGATAAAAAATTCCATGGTTCCCACCATAAATGATGCAACACCCTCCTCCTTACTTTCAACAAATTTTATTTCATCAAGATTACATAGTTTTGAAATAACAGGTAAAAACTCAGTATCAAAAACTTCGCTCTCCGATCGAATATGTAATGTCAGTTTCTCTTTGTTTGCAATCTCCTTTTCTTTCCTTACTGTCCTTACTGAACTAATAATTTCTTTAACAAGTTCAAACCTTGAGATTATTTCTATATTAAATTTTTTTCCTTCAGGCAAAAAGGCAATCATCAGGCTCTCTCCATCCTTCCTTTCAATAAGAAGTTGCCATATCTCCTCTGTTATAAACGGCATGAACGGATGGATTAATCGTAAAAGTTTATCAAATGCTTCAATTGTGGAATCATAAGTGACGCGGTCAATCGGCTTCTGATACTCAGGTTTAATTATTTCAAGATACCATCCTGAAAATTCATCCCAGAATAATTTATAAGTATTCATCAGAGCCTCGGAGATCCTGAATTTTTTAAAGTTTGAATCCACTTCTGTTATGGCTCTTTTAATTATTTCATCAATCCATCTGACCGCAACAGCAGATGACTCTGGCTGACTTACCCTGTCATCAATCTCCCAGCTCTTTACAAGCCTGAAAGCATTCCATATCTTGTTTGCAAAATTACGTCCCTGTTCAGGCAGGGAGTCATCATACAGAAGGTCATTACCTGCCGGTGAACAGAGAAGCATTCCAACTCTTACACCGTCAGCTCCGTATTTGTCGATCAGATCAATTGGTTCCGGAGAATTTCCCAGTGACTTCGACATCTTCCTGTGCTGCTGGTCGCGAACCAATCCGGTCAGGTAAACATTCTCAAAAGGCTTCTTTCCGGTATATTCATATCCGGCAATTATCATACGGGCAACCCAGAAGAATAGTATCTCCGGTGCCGTGATAAGATCATTTGTCGGATAGTAATACTTGATATCAGGATTATCCGGATTATTGATCCCGTCGAAAGATGTAATCGGCCATAACCATGATGAAAACCATGTATCAAGAACATCTTCATCCTGTCGCAGATCAGTTTCTTTAAGCGACCTGTTACCACTCTTCTGGATCGCGAGGTCCAGGGCTTCTTTTTTTGTCTCGGCTACAACGAATTCATTGTTATCATAATACCAGGCAGGTATCCGGTGCCCCCACCATAGCTGACGGCTTATGCACCAGTCACGTACATTCTCCATCCAGTGCCGGTAAAGGTTTTTGAATTTCGAAGGATGAAGATGAACCTCTCCGTCCAGAATAGCATTAAGTGCGGGAATCGAAATATCCTTCATCTTAAGGAACCACTGCATTGATAGCTTGGGTTCAATAACCGAATTTGTTCTCTCTGAACGCCCTATCTTGTTATTGTAATTCTCCACTTTCACCAGGCTGCCTGTTCTCTGCAATTCTTTTTCAGCAAGATCCTTTGCAGCAAACCTGTCGATACCAATAAACATTCCTGCCCTTTCGCTAATAGTACCATCATCATTGAATACATCAACTGAAGGCAGATTATGCCTTAATCCTATTTCGTAATCATTGATATCATGTGCCGGTGTTATCTTAAGGCAACCTGTTCCAAACTCCGGATCAACATAATCATCAAAAATAAAAGGAACCTCCCTGTTTATCATTGGAACTATAACCGACTTGCCTTTAAGATGCTTATAGCGCTCATCGGAGGGATTAGCACATACTGCAGTATCTCCGAGTATTGTCTCGGGCCGGGTTGTGGCAACCATAACATAATCATCCACTCCCACGATCTTATATCTTACGAAGTATAGCTTTGACCTCTCTTCAGTGTAGTTCACTTCTTCATCCGAAACTGCTGTCATTGCCTGAGGATCCCAGTTTACCATTCTCACACCACGATATATCATTCCCTTATTATACAGGTCGACAAAAACCTTTATTACCGAGTCATACCTTTTCTCATCCATAGTGAACAGGGTACGTTCCCAGTCGCATGAAGCACCAAGTCGTTTAAGCTGCTCCAGGATAATGCCGCCGTGTTTGTTTGTCCACTCCCATGAGTGTCTCATAAATTCATCCCGCGAAATATTCTTCTTTTCTATCCCTTCACTTTTCAGTTTTGCAACAACTTTTGCTTCTGTGGCTATTGATGCGTGATCGGTCCCTGGCACCCAGCAGGCATTCTTTCCCTGCATCCTTGCACGCCGGACAAGCACATCCTGAATTGTATTATTTAACATGTGCCCCATGTGGAGTACCCCTGTAACATTTGGAGGAGGTATCACTACAGTGTAAGGTTCCCTGTCATCTGGTGTACTATGAAAAAAACCATGATCCAACCAGTATTTATACCATTTGTTCTCTGCTTTCCCGGGTTCGTACTTTGAAGGAATTTCCATTTGTATTATGTGCGTTTGGTATTAAATTAGAAGTGCAAAAATATGAAAATTAGTGATACTATTATAAAGGTTGAAGGAGTTGAAGAGTTTGAATGAGTGAGTGGGATAGAAATAGCTACTGTCATCAGGATATCTGCTTAATATGATCTCAAGCTAAACAAGGCCTGAAATAATTATATACTAATTTGAATTAAATCAGATATTCCGTATCCTAATTTATTTATTTTTGTCATGCTGTTCTAAAATTGTATTAAACCAGAATATATGCCATCGATATCAGAAAAGGGCAAAGCGATGCCCGCATCACCGATAAGAAAGCTTGTCCCTTACGCGGAAGAAGCTAAAAGGAAAGGAAGGAAAGTATATCACCTGAACATTGGCCAACCTGATATTCCTACACCCGAAGTTGCCATTAATGCTATCCGTAATCTCAACCAGAAGGTTCTCGAATATAGTCATTCAGCTGGAAATGAATCTTATCGTCGCAAGCTGGCAGCTTTCTACCAGAATATCGGTATCAATATTGATCACACCGAATTACTCATTACCACAGGAGGTTCGGAAGCTATCCTCTTTTCACTGATGACTTGTGTCAATCCTGGTGATGAGGTTATCACTCCTGAACCATTTTACGCCAATTATAATGGATTTGCAACTACAGCCGGTGTAAAAATAGTGCCAGTTACTTCCTACATCAAGGATGATTTTGCCCTTCCTCCAATCGCAGAAATAGAAAAAAAGATCACTGATAAAACCAAAGGGATCATCATTTGCAATCCTAATAATCCGACAGGATATCTCTATTCAAAGAGAGAACTGCTTCAGTTAGGAGATATTGTCAGAAAACATGACCTCTTCCTGTTTTCTGATGAAGCCTACAGGGAGTTTTGTTATGATGGTGCTGAACATTTCTCTGCTATGAAACTTGAAGGTATTGAGAATAATGTCATTATGCTCGACTCAGTATCGAAACGCTACAGTGAATGCGGCGTCAGAATTGGTGCACTCATTACCAAAAACAAAGAAGTAATTTCGACTGCACTTAAATTTGCCCAGGCGCGTCTCTCTCCTCCGGGACTTGGCCAGATAGCCGGGGAGGCATCAATAGATACACCCCCTGACTATTTCGAAGAGGTCAATAAAGAATATACTGCTCGAAGAGACTTTATGGTGGAAGCCCTGAATAAAATCCCCGGAGTATATTGTCCTAAGCCCAAAGGTGCCTTTTATGCTGTTGTCAAACTTCCTGTTGACGATGCTGACATTTTTGCAAAATGGCTCCTCGAGGATTTTGAGTATAATAACCAGACTGTAATGGTAGCACCAGCTTCAGGATTCTATTCAACTCCCGGGTCAGGAAAAAATGAGGTGCGAATTGCATATGTACTTAAAATAGATGATCTGAAGAAAGCCATGGAGATACTTGAGGTGGCTCTGAAAACATACCCCGGGAGACAGTTATAGCTTTGTAATGTGAGTGGGTTGCATAATAAAGACCATAGATCGAAGAGTGCAGATTATGTGGTGTGAGAAATGGGACACGAAGTGAAAAGCTTATAACTACTTGTAAAGCAGGTACTTTTCTCTTATTTTAGCAAACTTTTTCAAACCAGGTTTCCATGCAGATTTTATCTGTTTTGAAGTCATCCCTCTCTGAATTTGTTCCCTAAGTATTGGTCCTCCTGCAAGAACATCAAAATAACCGGTAAAAAACTTATCTTTTTCAGGATAGTCATTATATGCGCTGATAATCCAGTCGAGATTAATAGCCGGTGACGGAACCACTTTATCTTTTATTGCATTGGTCAGGTCGGTACCATAACATTTTATCCCCAGCAGAGGTGGGTTTTTTGCACCCGGAACACTTTCCGGTACAAAACTGAATCCTCTGTCAGGTAAATATGGTGAGCCAAATACCTGAAAAGGGGACACCGTACCTCTGCCAAGAGAGATATTTGTTCCTTCAAAGAAACAAATTGACGGATAAAGGTATACTGATGTCTGGTTAGGCAGATTTGGCGATGGTTTCACAGGAAGATCATACAAGGTTTTATGAGTGTAATTTTTACACTTAATAATTGTCAGATCGCATTTATTCTTTCCTTTAAGCCATCCTTCCCCGTTTATCATTTGTGCATATTCACCAACTGTCATACCATGAACAATGGGTATGGGGTCTATTCCCACGAAAGAACTATAAGCTGTATCAAGTATATTCCCGTCAAAATAGAATCCATTCGGATTAGGTCTGTCGAGAATTATGCATTTAATATTTTCCTCAGCACAAGCTTCTAATAAATAATGCAGAGTGGAGATATAAGTATAAAAGCGTGCTCCGACATCCTGTATGTCAAATAACACTACTTCAATACCTTCCAGATCCTCAGACGTTGGTTTGTAATGCTTTCCATAGAGGCTGATAATGTTTATCCTGGTAGTGGGATCCCTGCCATCATCAATGCTTTCACCTGCATCCGCAAGATTTCTGAAACCATGCTCAGGTGCAAAAATTACCTTAATATTCATTCCTATACCCACAAGGTTATCAACGAGATGTGTTTCCCCGGTCATTGATGTTTGATTGGCAACAATTGCAAGTGTCCGTCCTTCAATCAATTCCCTGTACAGCTCTATCTGGCAGGCTCCCGGTAGTGGCTTTCTATCTCCGGCTTCACTTACAGCTGGGAATAGGATAATGATGAGAAGATTTATATGAATACCGAATTTCCGCATATAAGTTTACTTTCAGAAGTAAATCTATTATTTTTTTTTATACAGTGAACCATGGAACTGTATATCAAACCGGCAATACCACTAATAATAGTTCAAACTTGTCATCATGGAGTTTATTTTCTTAATTTTGAAACATTGGCTGATAATATGAATTTACCATATTTTATTGCAGAGAGGCTTATTAAAGGAAGACGTGAAGAGACATCATTTTCGCGCCCGATAAATGTTATTGCAATTATAGGGATATCGATGGGGTTGGCGGTGATGATTCTCGCAATTTCCATTCTTACAGGATTTAAGTATCAGATAAGAGATAAGGTAGTGGGATTCGGAGGACATATTCAGATTATGAACTTTGATTCAAATATCTCATTTGAGACTGCACCTATTAAAGAGGGACAGGATTTTATACCTAAGATTGAAAAATCAGATGACATAAGACATATCCATGTATTTGCAACAAAGGCAGGAATCATTAAAACCGATGAAGAGATACAGGGTGTGGTTCTTAAGGGTGTCGGGAGTGATTATGACTGGAGTTATTTCAACAGTTACATTATTGATGGATCAACATTTACAATAAATGATACTTTGCGCACCGACAAGGTTATAATCTCGAAAAAGATATCTGACATGCTCAGACTGAAGAGAGGAGATTCATTTGTAATGCACTTTATACAGGATCCACCCAGAACGAGAAAATTTACAATATGCGGGATATATGAAACTAGCCTGGAAGAGTTTGACAAAATGTATGTTTTCTGCGATATTGGCCATATTAAACGGCTAAATGGGTGGGATAATGATCAGATCAGCGGTTTTGAAGTATTCATCAACGATTTTGATAAACTTGATGAGATGACAGAGCAGGTAAGGGATGCAATTGGTTATAAAATCACTGAAGAGGAGTCAAAATTCAAAGTTACCAACATCAGGATGAGATACCCACAGATTTTCGACTGGCTTAACTTCCAGGATATTAATGTGGTAATAATTATTTTTCTGATGCTTGTTGTCGCAGGATTCAATATGATCTCGGGATTACTCATCCTGATACTTGAAAAGACCAACATGATCGGGATACTAAAAGCTCTTGGTTCAGATGATACTACTATCCGTAAAGTATTCCTTTACCAGGCAGCATATCTTATCGGGAAAGGGCTCCTCTGGGGTAATATTATTGGAATTGGACTTGCGTTTTTACAGCTTAAAACAGGAATCGTAACGCTCGATCCGTCATTATACTATATAAAAACCGTACCTGTAAATCTTGATTTGATACACATACTTCTTTTAAATGCAGGAACCATGGCAGCAATCATTCTGATGCTTTTGATTCCTTCACAGCTCATAACCAGAATTACACCGGTCAAAGCAATAAAGTATGATTAAAAAGGATTTTTAAATCCGGGGTTTTCTACAGGTAGAATATTCTTATAATGTTCATACCTGTTCAGCACTTCTGCAACAAAATTAACCGATTCAACACCTTTGAAATAACCGTTCTTTACTACCTTATCGTTATAATAGAGTGGTTCTGATTTTTTCAGTAACCATAAGGCTACATTATCATTCCATTTCTGAGGATCCTTGCCGTTTTTCTCAGCAAGTTTCATCGCATCAAGGACATGTCCTGGCCCGGCATTATATGATGCAAGAATAAATCTTAACCTTTCCTGCTCATCAGGGATCTTAGACTCGAATATAGATTGTAACCGGTTTATATATTTTGTACCTGCCTTTATATTGTTTTCAGGGGAAGCATTGATATCTATACCTAAATTTTGCCCCGTTACCGGCATTATCTGCATCAGACCATATGCACCTGCTCCTGACCTCACTTCAGGATCAAACCGTGATTCCTGGTAAATTAGCGAAGCTAGCAGACGCCAGTCCCACTTTATACTATCGCTTGCAACTTTTATAATGTGATCCCAGGGTGATACTTTTCCGGTATGGATAGAGTAATAATCGCTTCGTACAATTATACTTGACCGCGAATTTTTAAAATACTTTGCATATAGCAATGCATAAGATACTGTCCCTTTGTAACTTCTGATCCAGGTATTAAGCTTATCAAGCAGTTGTTCAGAATTATTTTTTCTGACACCCCATGCTATATTCTGCTGAAAACTTAATGGTGTATTTATATCAATATCAGGATAATATGTGGCGTTAACCATTGCAACATTCTCATCACAAACAGCATATCCAATCTCCCCTTTTGCAACATGCTGAATAAGCAGTTCAGATTCATAAGGGACCTCAATAATGTTCAAAGAATCCCCAATTTCGCCTGAAAGTGCCATGAGCCTTTCAACATGTGATGAACCTTTTTGCACATAAATACTTTTACCGGCCAGGCCAAGCTGACCTCTTATCAGCTTCCTGTCAATCTCTTCCAGAGACATTGAGCGCCAGTTCCTTGGTTTTCGCTGAACAAGTACTTGTCGTGTAACAGTTATAGGCTCGGTAAAAAGAATCTCTTTCTTCCTTGATGAGTTGACAGTAAGGCCGATTGCCATAAGGTCAGCTTTTCCGCTTTGAAGAAATTCAAATGCATGCCCAAGGTCATTTTCAGTATAGATTTCAATATCAATACCTATATAATCGGAGAACAATTTAAGTAACTCATAATGGAAACCCATCGGCTCACCTTTATAAATAAAATAATTTGTTGAATTAATATCTGTTACAACAATAAGTTTTCCTCTTTGTCTGATTGAATCGAGATCAAATGGAACAGAATTAATTTTTGAGACCGTTGCGTGATTATAGCAGGAAGTCAGAACTGCTAATGGAATTAGAAATAAGATAATTAACTTTTTTAACAAATCTGTTGTTTTAGTTAAACAATCGCTTAAAAAGCGGGTGCAAAGGTAATGAATTTTTTCTAATTATAGAATGTCCATGCAATTCCATAGCGGAACATCCTGACATTCATAGGATAAGAAGGTATCATAAAGTACTCATATCCCATCAGTCCATGGTTAGCATGATCAAGCATAACAAAGACTCTTGTCCTCTGGATTTTGAAATTCAGGAAGAGGTTAACAAATGGATAGTTCCCGGCACGAATTTTCTCCTGCCTGTAGAACCGGCCTGTCGCCGGCATATATGAATAAGGGTAATACCTGGTATGATAGTTAGCATCAGCACCAAGCTGAACATTAAGTTTACCATTTGTCTGTTTAAACCGGAAAAGATGCTCAAAGTAACCCGCTGTACGGATTGTAACCAGCGGCAGGTCAAGGATATTGGGATTACTGCTCTGTTGTATAAGCAGGTCATTTGCAAGATGAAATTTCCAGGCTCTCATTTCCTTTCTGATCATAACTGAAGCAACAGAGAGAGCACCCGAATATTGTGAGGGAAGAGCGGTAGTGTCAAAATCTGTATAGTTATCTATAATTGCATAATTAAATCTTAACTCTGCCTTTCGGGCAGGATAGGAAAAATCTGTTCCTACATCAATCCTGAACTCTTTTTTAAGATTATCATTCCATTCAAAATGATTGCTTCCCCAACGCTCATACCAGAATGAAGGTTGCCTGTTCATTATACTCCCAAAAACTGACCAGGATGATCTCCCCTTCTTCCAGTCGAATGATTTGGAAATCTCACCTTTCAGAGTAAAATCACCAACTCTGTAACCGGTTAGAAACAATTCTCCTGTTGCAAGCCAACCGAACTTATCACCTATATTATTAAATAATCGTCCAACAATTACGTTATTGCTTCTGTTCCATGTAGCAGTATCTGCAAATGTGGTGTCATGTGTCGGAACAATCTGACTATATCTGATAATTTCATTTCTGAGGCCAAATCCTCCGCCAAGACGGAACTTCCGTGAAGCATCTGTTAAGAAATCAAATCTCACAGTATTTTTAATATTCCTGGAATAGAGCGAATCGAAAGTTATATCTTCTTTGATAAAAACCGTATCATAAAAGCCTGATTTTGGGAAATCATCAGAATAAGATCTCCTGTTGTTTTCCCAGATAAAAATATGTGAGAATGTTCCGCTTAAACCCAGAAATCCTCTCTTTATATCTGCCACTGTATCTGTCTTTTCTGACTTCTTGCCCAGGGTATATCTCTGTATCAGAAGCAGATTACGGTTTTTCAGCAGGCTGTTTGCCTTGTCCAGTCCTCCAAGCTTTACCGGAATATCACGTGGAGTGGGAAACTGATCAAGCTGATCCATACTAACAACTCCTCCGTTTTCATAGGAAACAAGGTTATTGATACCTGCCGAAAAATACATCTTATAATTTTCACCTGTATAGGATGAAAACAATGTAAAAGCCTTATCTTCAGATCTCTGGTAATTGTATTGACCCAGGCTATAGCTGATGTCATAAATAAGTCCGAAGTTAAAGAACCTGTTCACATTCTGGGAATGCCTAACCCTGAAAGTCTGTTCAGAGGTTTGCCGTGGAGCCCCGAATGTCCATACCAACTCGGTGAAAGGGAGTTGTGTATTCATGAAGGTTGCCCTGTCAGGAAGATACATCAGGGGATAGTAATAAGAGTAAAGAAATTTATCAGGGTCGGTTATTCTGTCAAAGAAGTTAATCTGGTAAAACGGAAGGCCATAATTTCCCAGAGTTGCATTAGCAAATGAATATCTGTCAGTAGTTTTAAACCGGTTAAATAATGAAAAGACTGTATCAAAAGGAATAGCAACCTCTTCAGTAAAATCAGAAGAGAGGTTCCATTGCTTTAGAATCCTCTGGCCTGTACTATCCTGTTTCTGGGCAAAGAGTCCTGAGGAAAAAACAAGCAGAATTATGAATGAAATATTCCTGATCATCAGGGCAAAGATAGAAAAATATGAATCATCTTTTGTGTGCCCCACACCATCTTAGCTTTCAACAATTATTCCGATTAGTCAACATTATCATTCAGGTAGGCATTATTTTCTCTGAGTACCGGTTCATCATTTTCATCTGATGTTAAAGTAAATTTTGACAGTTTGCTTTCAGTCGCTTTTTCAGGTGAACCAAGAGACATATTCCTTCTTACATAAGCAGGAACATCTTCAAAATTATCAATATTCTCTTTCATTGCCTTGTTTGACAATCCTTCCCTCTTAAGAAGGTTCTGCATATGTTTGACTTTCCTTAATGTTGCTTCGGGCTTTTCAGCTACATAATCATCGTCCTCATCCTGTCTGTAATTTTTTACTTCATTTCTCTCCTCGCTACTGGCAAGGTTGAAATCAATTATCCCCTGAGATTCTTCCTCAAAATCTGTAATTATCGGTCGTTTACCTTTATCATGTACTGAGAAGATATCTGATCCGGTCTCAGGAATTATACGAGTAGGAATTGCATTTCTATTAGTCAGCAGTTCTACTTTATTAGGCTTTTTGGGTTTATAAGGCTGAAAAATGCTATTTGATTCAAAACCGGTTGCAATAACTGTTACACAAATATCCTCATTGAGGTTTTCATCTTTTGACAATCCTCGTATAATGAGAGCATCATCAGAAGCTGCATCGTACATATAATCAGTTATTTCACCAAGCTCGTCCATTGTGATTTCATGTTCTCCGGTACCTGACGAGATATTTATCAATATACTGTTTGCGCCTGTAATATCATTTGAATTGAGAAGTGGTGAAGCAAGAGCATTTTCAATTGCACGGATTGCCCTGTTCTCACCAGAAGCCATTCCCATACCCATGATTGAGACTCCTGAATTTTTCATAACAGTCTCAACATCTGCAAAGTCCACATTTATATAACCTGTAACAGTTATGATCTCTGCAATACCTTTCACAGCAGTAGTCAATATATCATCAGCTTTGGCGAATGCTGTTGAGACAGGCTGATTGCCATATATTTCCCTGAGTTTTTCATTATTAATTACAAGCAGTGAGTCTACATTATCTTTAAGCTCTGTTACACCATCTATTGCCTGGCGGATACGGACTTTACCCTCCGATTTGAACGGGATCGTAACAACAGCTATTGTCAGAAGACCGGCATCCTTGCAGGCTTTAGCAATGACCGGTGTTGCCCCTGTTCCGGTACCACCACCCATACCTGTTGTTATGAAAACCATTTTTGTGTTGCCCGACAGGGCGTCAAGAACATCGCTTATGTTTTCCAAAGCCGCCTGACGACCTACTTCCGGTTTACTGCCTGCGCCTCTACCTTCAGTCAGGGATTCGCCAATCTGGACCTTAATCGGGACAGGACTTTTTGTCAGAGCCTGATGATCGGTATTGCATACTACAAAATTCACATCCCGGATCCCTTTTTCAAACATATGATTTACGGCATTGTTGCCACCACCGCCTATTCCGATAACCTTTATTATTGATGACCTTTCAACAGGCAGATCAAAGTTCATAATATCGTCTGACATAATTTTGGTTTTTAGTTGTTGACTTTTGCTTGATTAAAAGAATTATACAGTTAGTTAATTGACTGATCTTCTACTTCAAACATTCTTGTAAGCATAATTTTTATCTTTTCTGTTAAAGGTGTTTTTTCCTCCTCGCGAATTATTTCCGGTGCCACCTGTGACTTTTCCTCTTTGTCTATAACTTTTTCTTTTGGTCTGACATATTCCTCTTTAATACCAGCATTGAATGTTTTCCTGTATGTTTCCAGATAATCAAATCCACGCATAATCAGACCTACACTTGTTGCGTACATAGGTTGATTTATTTCGTTTTTTGCAGATCCGGCCAGATGTTCATTTGGCAGGCCAATTCTTACATCCATTGCAGTCTTGAATTTCATTAGCTGCGGAAGGTGTTTCAGCATTGCCCCTCCACCTGTAATAACAACTCCTGCAGCAAGTTTTTCAGCATAGCCAGAGTTTTGTATTTCAAAATTAACCGCATCAATAATCTCCTCCATCCTCGACTGGATTATATAGGCCAGGCTTTTGAACGAGATCTCTTTGGGTTCCCGGCCACTGATTCCCGGTATAGAAACAACCTTATCTTCCGGAGCTATATCACCGAGCGCAGAACCATACTGTATCTTAAGCTGTTCCGCATGTCTCTGAAGTATTGCACATCCCTCCTTGATATCTTTTGTAATTACGTTACCTCCAAACGGAATTACTGCCGTATGCCTGATGATATTGTCATAGTAAACAGCCACATCGGTAGTACCGCCACCAATGTCAACCAGAACAACTCCTGCTTCTTTTTCATCTTCCGTAAGAACGGCATCAGAGGAAGCAAGAGGTTCAAGGATCATATCTTTTACTGTCAGGTTTGCTTTCCTGATACATTTTTCAATGTTTTTTGCTGCAGCAACCTGACCGATCACAATATGAAAATTAGCCTCCAGACGCCTGCCGCACATCCCGATAGGGCTTTTAACTCCCGTTTCATTATCCACAATAAAATTCTGTGGGATAACATGTATAATCTCTTCTCCTATTTCGATATGTATTTTATGCATGTCTTCGATGAGTTTAAACACCTCCTCTTTTTGTATCTCATCGTCATAGGCATCACGCATAATATATCCACGGTTCTTCATGCTCTTGATATGCTGACCCGCAATACCCACAAAAACTTCAGAAAAGATTATTCCTGATCTTTTCTGAACATCATCCACCGTGGTCTGAATAGCATTTACAGTCTCCTCAATATTCATAACAACCCCTCTCTTAACACCTTTGGAGGGAGCTTTGCTCAATCCGAGAATTTCAATCTTTCCATTCTCATTTTTTGAACCAACAATTGCCACAATTTTAGTGGTTCCGATGTCGATCGCTGCTACATACTGTTCCTTTTTGTTCATAATATTAAAATATTATTGTTTCTGTTTATCTTCTTTTACACACAATCTGATCTTTATATTCAAGATTAATAAGTGAGTATTTGTTCCAACCTACTTCTGGCAGCACCTTATCATAAAATGCTTCGAGATTTCTCAATTTTCCCTCATAATTTTCAAGAGTACCAAGGTGTATCTGATGATTCCCTACCCTTGGAATAAAGTCTATTTCATCATTTTTGTCGACATAAATCTGATCAATCTGTGCTGACCAGAAGCTCTCTTCATTTAAATAATTAACTATCTGGTATATGTCCTTAAGAATCGTATTTTTTATACTTGTATCAAAGACGCTTACACCATTGAGCATAGCCGGACTTATATTTATATTGCCTCCGACTACATGTAATCGTGGAGTGTAAAGGTTCCTTCGTCTGATAACCACACCATCCTCATCCATAAAATAATCACCACCTTCATCAGGCATCACTCTCATAACCGGGTTACGCTGATCGACATAAACATGCAATATTCCTTCAATAGAAACATAGACCTCTGCAACTTTTAACTCTTTTAATCCGTTTATCCGGCTTTCGATTTCAGAAACTGACACATCCCGGAGAGTCTTTCCGAGAATTCTCCCTGAATTCCCATAAACCAGATTCAACAGTTGTCTTTTTGTAACAAAATGATAATCTGATGAATCCTTGATTATAATATCGATACCACTGCATGGTTTTGAATATACTGACATGGCAAAATAAACCGGGACTGCTATAAGATAGAGTACAGGTATTACCAGTATTATATTTAAAACTTTCTTCATTGTGCTCTTAATAGTTTCTCTTCTATCAGGCTGACAAGCTTGTCTATATCCCCGGCTCCAATTGTCAGTAGTACGTCCAGTTCCTTCACATTCAGTTTACCAGGAATATCTTCCATGTTCAACAGTTTTTTCCGGGAAGACTGCATCTTATTAAAGATCAGACCCGAGTTAACTCCCTCCAAAGGTTTTTCACGGGCAGGATACACAGGAAGGAGTATTGTTTCATCCAACTCATCAAGTGCAGCAGCAAATCCATCTGCGTGGTCCCTTGTCCTGGAAAAGAGATGGGGCTGAAATATCCCGGTAATTTTTCTTCCGCTGAAGTACTCTCTTATTGATTTTACACAAGCCCGTATTTCTTCTGGATGATGAGCGTAATCATCAACATAAGCGAGACCCGGACGGTTAATCCGGATATCAAATCTGCGTCTGACACCCTGGAAAAGAATTATTGCTTTGCGTAATTCCTGCTCTGTAACTCCGCATTGAAGAGCAATGGAGAGTGCGGCAGTCAGATTTTCAATATTGACAATTCCGGGAAAAGGAAAATGGAGCTGCTCAATGATTCCTTCCGGTGTTTTTATATTGAAGCTGTAATAATCCTTATGATGTTCAATGTCATAATACCGGTAATCAGAATCCGGATCTGAACCATAAGTGGAACATGTGACACCAGCCGGCACAATAATTTCAGATTTTATTTTTTTTGCCACTACCAGAATGCCGCCTTTCCGAATTTTACTACAGAATTCATTATAAGCAGCTTTCATTGAATCATGATCTCCGTAAATGTCAAGATGATCAGCATCAAGTGATGTAACAATGGCCATCAAAGGAGTGAGTCTTAGAAATGAACGGTCAAACTCATCAGCCTCCATAACAGTAAACCTTCCTTCCCCTGTCAGAAGGTTGGAATCATAATTTTTTGAAATGCCACCAAGAAATGCTGAACAGTCTAAATGCGATTGTTTCAGCAAATGTGCCAACATTGTTGAGACCGTTGTCTTGCCATGTGTGCCTGCAACCGCCAGAGTATCGGTTTTGGATGAAATCTCTCCCAGGATCTCCGACCTCTTGTAAAGATTGTAACCATTTGTTTTGAAAAATGTCAATATTTTGTTTTCTGCAGGTATAGCCGGAGTGTAAACAATAAGGAGTCTGTCCTTAATCTCAGTATTTCTGAACAGTTCAGGCAGATTGCTGATATTATCCTCATAATCAACTAAACATCCTGCCTCAACAAGAAGGTTCGTTATCCTCGTCTCCGACCTGTCATACCCGGCAATAACAAATCCTCCTTTTGCAAAATAGAGTGCCAGGGCACTCATTCCTATGCCACCAATACCTGCAAAATAGATACCCTCTATATTTTTAAATCCGATCATTCTGCAGCAAGTTTTAATACCTCCTCAGCGATTCTGATATCCGAATCCCTGTCTGCCATCTTTGAAATATTCTCTGAGAGCTTTGCTTTTCTTTCTTCATCATTGATAAGTGTCAACGCATCATCAATAAGTGTTGTCGTGGCCTGATCATCAGGAATTAATATTGCAGCCTCTCTGTCAGACAAGGCTTTTGCATTGCAGGTCTGATGATCCTCCGCTACATTAGGTGATGGTATCAGAATTACAGGTTTCCCAACCAGGCACAATTCTGAAATTGTCCCAGCTCCTGACCGTGATATAATAATATCGGCAGCAGCAAATGCAAGGTCCATCCTGTTTATGAATGGATGTACGAGAATGTTATCAGAAAATGAAAGAGAGACAAGAGCCATTACATTTTCGAAGTAGTTTTTACCTGTCTGCCATAACCATTGAACACCTGAGTCATTCATTTTCTGGATATTCCGGGAGAGTGTCCGATTGATTGAGCCTGCACCAAGTGACCCTCCCAGAATCAGAATTACCGGTTTTGATTTCTTCAGTTTAAAGTAATCGGAAGCCTCATCTTCAATCTTATGCAGATCATTATAGCTCTGACGAACCGGATTACCGGTCTTAATTATCTTTTCAGCAGGAAAGTATTTTTCCATACCATCGTATGCAACACATATCGCTGATGCCTTTTTAGCCAATAACCTGTTAGTTAATCCTGCATAACTATTTTGCTCCTGTATAAGAGTAGGTATTCCCATCCAACCTGCCTGCCGGAGTATTGGTCCGCTGGCATAACCCCCCACTCCCACAACCACATCCGGCTTAAAATCCTTAATTACCTGCTTCGCCATCCAAAGACTTTTTACCAGTTTGAAGAGGACAATGAAATTTTTCAAAGTCAGACTTCTGTAAAAGCCGGCCACTGGCAAACCGGTGATTTTGTATCCGGCAGCAGGAATCTTTTCCATCTCCATCCTTCCTTCAGCACCAACAAAGAGTATCTCAATCAAAGGATCAATTTTCCTGAGAGCATTTGCAACAGAGATTGCCGGGAATATGTGTCCACCGGTACCTCCGCCACTGATTATTATTCTTCTATGCTTTTGCAGGTTCATATATTTTTTCTCCTTCATCAGAAACCTCTTCTTCGGGCAGCTCTTCTTTTTTTATCCTTGCATTGACCACCCTGCTTACACTCAATATTGCTCCCAGTGAAAAGCTCATCACCAGAACGGAAGTTCTTCCCCAGCTTACAAGAGGAAGTGTCTGACCGGTAACAGGGAATAATCCGACAGCCACCAGCATATTGATCATTGCCTGAACAACGATCATTATTATAAGGCCTAAAACCAGGAAAGCAGGGAATGCCGTTTCACATTTTTTTGAAATAGTAATTCCCCGGAACAGCAGAATCATATATGCCAGAATAAGCGGAATTGCTCCAAACAGCAAACCGTACTCCTCTATTATTATTGCAAATATGAAATCAGAGTTCGATTGTGGAAGCATATTGCGCTGTGTACTTTTACCCGGTGCTTTGCCAAACAGACCTCCTGTTGAGATAGCGATCTTTGCCTGGTTTGACTGGTAGTCACCATCTTCATCAGATGCTCCGGAAAAGTAATGTTCGATCCTGTTTTTCCAGACCTGTACCCTGTTATCTTTTGATACCATTGTCAATATCATTGCAAACATTAATATCCCTATTAAAGCAATACCTGCATAAGCTAAAAGATACTTAAATGGAACTCTTCCAATAAACATAATTATCAGGCTGATACCGAATATCATTACTGCAGTAGAAAGGTTCTCAGGCATAATAAGTGCGCAGATGACTACCACAGGAACCAGCAGATATTTTGTAACCAGCATAAAATCATTTAGTTCATTCTGATATTTTGCCAGCGATCTGGCCAGGTAGAGTACGAGAGCAACTTTTGCAATATCGGATGTCTGGAGCCGGAAGCCGGTGCCTGGAATAACCAGCCACCGAGTTGCCTCATTTACCCTTGACCCGAATGCAAAAGTGAGGATCAGTAAACCGGCAGATATTACCAGGAAAAGGCCTGCCATTGAGGAATATATCCTGTAGGGAAGATAATGGACAACGACAATTATACCAAGACTGAGCAGAAGCATAAAAAACTGGCTCCTCAGAAAATAAGTGGTATTGCCCTGATATTTCATAAAAGCCACACTGGCAGATGAGCTGTAAACGGCAAGCAGGGAAAAGATCATAAATAGAGCAATAAGACCCCATATTGTCCTGTCTCCTTTAAATGTTTTTGTCAGCCACCCCTGTTGCATGGAATAGATAATTTAAAGATTTCTTACAGCCTGCTTAAACTGTCGTCCTCTGTCTTCATAGTTATTAAAAAGATCAAAACTTGCACAGGCAGGCGACAATAATACTGTATCCCCTTTCTTTGCAAGGTAATATGATGATCTTACGGCTTCCTCCATTGATGATGTTTCTACAATTGTTGATACCTTGTCTTTAAATGCTTCCACAATTTTTGTATTATCCTTTCCAAGACAGACAACTGCTCTTACTTTCTGTTTTACAAGAGAGAAAAGTTCGGAATAGTCATTTCCTTTATCTATACCTCCGACTATCCAAATCAGATCTGTTTCCATACATTCCAGGGCATACCATGTCGAATTGACATTAGTAGCTTTGGAGTCGTTAATGAATTGTATTCCGCATACAGTTATTACTGGTTCCAGCCGGTGCTCAACTCCCTGGAAATCAGCAAGACTCTCCCTGATTATCTCTTTTCGTATATTCAGTACTTTACCTGCAATAGCTGCAGCCATTGAGTTGTAAGTGTTGTGACGGCCACTGAGAGCCAGTTCATGAATAGTCATAAGGTTGGTTTTATTATGGTAATCAAGTATCAGATAGTTATCCTTAACAAAAGCTGTCATATTCTCGGTTTCAGTATCTGAGAACGGAAGCATTCTCATCTTAAATTTTCTCTTCAGCAACTCAGCAGTGATAACCGGATCATCATTCCAGTAGATGAAAAAGTCTGAAGAAGTCTGATTCTGAGTAATCCGGAATTTCGAATCGATATAATTCTGAAGCTTGTAAGAATACCTGTCGAGGTGATCAGGAGTTATATTCATAAGAATCGCAATATCAGCTTTGAAATTATACATACCGTCAAGCTGAAAACTGCTTAATTCAATAACATAATAATCGTATATGCCTTCTGCAACTGCCATTGCAAAACTGTTCCCTACATTGCCGGTCATTGCAACTTTCTTTCCGGCTTTTGACAAAATGTGATATATCAGATTGGTGACAGTTGTTTTGCCGTTACTACCTGTTACACATATTTTAATACCAGTAGAATATCGTCCCGCAAATTCAATTTCAGAGATCACAGGAATACCTTTTTCCCTGATTTTCATTATAATTGGTGCCTTTTCCGGTATCCCGGGACTTTTAATGACCTCATCTGCAGTAAGGATCTCCTCTTCAGAATGCCTGCCCTCTTCCCATCTGATACTATTATTTTCGAGGATCCCGCGGTATTTATCTTTCACCTTACCTGAATCTGATACGAATACATCAAAATCCTGTTTCACTGCCAGCAGGGCTGATCCTGCTCCGCTTTCACCTGCACCCAATATTACAATCTTCTTACTCATTTTTCTATCTGATCTTGAGCGTCACTATACTAATAACAGCCAATATTATTGCAACAATCCAGAATCTTGTAACAATTTTTGGCTCGGGAAAACCCAACTTCTGGTAATGGTGGTGAAGAGGTGCCATCAGAAAGATCCTCCTGCCTGCACCATACTTCTTCTTTGTCCTCTTAAACCATGCAACCTGAACCACTACTGAAAGATTTTCAACCAGGAATATGCCACAAAGAACAGGTACCAGTAGTTCTTTTCTTATGATTATTGCAAAAACTGCAATGATACCTCCGAGGGCAAGACTTCCGGTATCGCCCATAAAGACCTGAGCCGGGTATGAATTATACCATAAAAAGCCTATTGTAGCTCCGATAAATGCACTGGCGAATATCACAAGCTCCTCAGATTGAGGGATAAACATTATATTCAGGTAATCGGCATAAATTGCATTACTCGAAACATAAGCAAGGATTCCAAGAGCACTTCCTATTATTGCTGATGTCCCTGTTGCCAGTCCGTCAAGACCGTCAGTAAGATTTGCACCATTTGAGACCGCGGTTACAATAAAGATTACTATTATAACAAAAACGAGCCATGTCCAGGGCTGCCTGTGATCCTCGTCAATAAAAGAAACAATACGGGCATAATCAAACTCATTATTTTTAATGAAAGGGATAGTGGTTTTTGTTGATTTTCTTTCCATCACAATTTCACTCTGGGCAGGATTCTGGCCTGAAGGGTCAAGCAGTTCTACTTTTTCCCTGGCTGAGAGGTCAGCAAGACTCACTTTTTCTATTATTATCACATCATCACTGAAAAAAAGCACCACTCCCACAATAAAACCAAGTACAATCTGTCCCACAATTTTAAAACGACCCTCCAGTCCTGCTTTATTCTTCCTGAATATTTTAATGTAATCATCAATGAACCCTATTAATCCAAGCCAGATTGTGGTAATAAGCATTAGTATGACATATATATTATTCAGCTTGGCAAATAACAGGGTTGGGATAACTATCGACGCAAGGATTATAATTCCTCCCATTGAAGGAGTTCCCTTTTTCTGATATTGCCCTTCAAGTCCAAGCTCTCTGACAACTTCTCCTATCTGTCTGGCCTGAAGCACTCTGATAATTCTTTTCCCGATAAGCAGAGAAATGACGAGTGAAGTAATGATCGCTGCTGCCGATCTGAAAGAGATGTAATTGAAGATCCCGGCACCAGGGAAATTAATTGTATCCAGATAATAGAATAAATAGTATAACATTTTTAACTGCGATTATTTACTTATAAAAGCTTCCCTGAGTATCTCCCTGTCATCAAAATGATGTTTCACTCCGCTAATTTCCTGGTATGTTTCATGGCCTTTGCCTGCAACAAGAATAACATCACCAGGGTTAGCAAGCATAACTGCCGTTTTTATTGCTTCCCTCCTGTCAGCGATCCGGAGCGTTTTCCTCTTTAAGTCCGGAGTTATACCGGCTTCCATATCATCAAGAATTTTTTCAGGATCTTCAGATCTTGGATTATCGGAAGTGAGAATTATTTTAGAACTGCCCTCTGCCGAAATTGCAGCCATTTTGGGACGTTTAGTACGATCTCTGTCGCCTCCTGCACCGATTACTGTAATGAGCTGAACACTTCCCTCCCTGATCTTATTTATAGTTTCTATAACATTTAATAAAGCATCCGGTGTATGTGCGTAATCAACAATTCCTGATATGCCATTATCTGATTTAATAACTTCGAGTCTTCCCTGAACAGAATGAAGATCACTTAAGATGGTAAGGATCTCTTTTTTGGCTGCACCAAGAAGCTCTGACGCGGCATAAACAGCTAACAGATTGGAAGCATTGAAATCTCCTATAAACCAAGTCCATATCTCTTCACCCTGAATTTTCAGATTCATTCCTTCAAAACCCTGTTCAATTATCTTACACCTGAAATCAGCCATCCCTCTTACGGAATAAGAGTAATGAGTGGCTTTACAATTCTGCAACATTACCTTCCCGTTCCTGTCATCAATATTTACAAGAGCAAAAGAATCAGGCTTAAGTGAATCAAAGAAACTTTTCTTTGCTGCAAGATAATTGTCGAAAGTCTTATGGTAATCAAGATGATCGTGTGTAAGGTTCGTGAAGATGCCACCGGCAAAATCAAGACCTGCAATCCTTTGTTGATCTGCAGAATGCGAGCTCACCTCCATAAATGCATAATCACATCCTGCATCAACCATATCGGCAAGCAGCTTGTTCATCTGTACCGGATCGGGAGTTGTGTGTGTTGCAGGGAGTTCCTTTTTTATAACAAAATTGCAAACGGTTGAAAAGAGTCCGCATTTATACCCCAGACTTGTAAACATACGGTAAAGGAGTGTAGCAATTGTTGTTTTACCATTTGTGCCGGTCACTCCAACGAGTTTAAGTGATGATGAAGGTTTCCCAAAGAAGTTTGAGGCTGCTACTCCCAATGCTTTGGCCGAGTCGGTAGTTTTAATCCAGCATATATCCTTTGCAGGGTTTGGAGGAATCTCTTCACATATTATAGCATGAGCGCCTGAATTGACTGCATCCTGAATGAAATCATGTCCATTACTCTTTGATCCTCTTACTGCAACAAAAAGAGAACGGGGAATGACTTTGCGGGAATCAAACTCAACCATTGAAATTAAGGTATTTTTGTCTCCTGAAACAGAAACAATATTTATACCTTCAATCAACTCTTTTATCTTCTTCATATTACATATTCATTTCAAGAGATACAACACCCCCCTCATAAGCTTTGGCACCATGCTCCGGTGATTGTTTTTTAACCCTTCCCCTGCCATTATATCTTACGTTTAATCCTGAATTTTCGAGAAGAAATATTGCGTCCCTCAGGCTCATTCCTCTGACATCAGGGACAAGGCCATCCTGTAGTTTTACCCCTGTAAGCCTGATTGTATCTCCGCTCTCCCTGGTGGCAACCCATTCGTCGGTAGCACCCCTCTTATACCTTACATCAAATGTTTTTAGTACCTCATTTATGTCGGCTCTGTATCCGTTACCTGCTTCAGGAGCCAATAATATTTTATCATCTTTTTCTGAAGGTTTATAATCACTGAAAAAACTTGTTGCATAAACCTTATCTGCAATCTCTTTGAACACGGAACCTGCTACCAGATTTCCATAATAGACTCCGTTTGAAGGAGCATTTACAACAACAATACATGAATAGAGAGGATTTTCAGCTGGGAAATATCCCACAAAAGAGGCCTGGTAAGAGATCCGGCTTCCCTGCCTGTAACCATATTTATCTTTGGCAATCTGTGCTGTTCCTGTTTTCCCGGCAATTTTATAGTTTGCATTTTTAAGGTTTGTTGCTGTACCATGTTCCACTACTCCCTCCATCATCTTTTTCGCTTTCCTTATTGTAGAGCGTGATGCAATAGAATTAACTATTGTATATGGTTCAAAACTCTTGATTACATTCCCGTTCCGCATAACTGAAGTAACAAAACGAGGACGCATCATCCTGCCATCATTGGCAACAGCATTATAAAATGTGAGTATCTGCAGTGGTGTCAACTGTACTTCATAACCATGCGACATCATCGGGAGTGAAAGTCCTGACCATAATTTTTCACCCGGATATCTTATAAGCGGAGTACCTTCACCTTTGATCTGCAGATCGAGCATCTCATTAAGCTTCATAGCATAGAGCCTGTTAACAAATTCCCTGGGTTTATCTTTATAGCTCTCATAAATAAGCTTGGAGGTCCCGACATTGGACGATTTCTCAAAAACCTCCTTCACTGTAAGCCGTCCATATCCCTCTTCTTTTGTATCACGGATTATCTTATTATAGAATTTTACGGTTCCGTTGCCGGTATCAACGATATCCCCGGTGTCGATCACTCCATCTTCGATAGCTGCCATCAATGCCGGTAGTTTGAATGTAGAACCTGGTTCAGTACTCTCTCCGACTGCATAATTATAAGTTTCATGATAACTACCATCATTCCCGGTTTCAAGATTAGCAATAGCCCTTATATCACCTGATTTTACTTCCATCAGAACTGCACATCCGTGATGGGCATTATGCTTTTTCAACTGGTTTAAAAGGGCAGATGTTGCAACATCCTGCAGGTCAATATTTATTGTTGTTACAACGTCATTACCGTCATGCGATTCAACACTGCTTGCATCATCAACAACAATCCAGTCGCCCCCTGTAAGTCTTTGTTTAACCACTATCCCGTTCTTTCCGGAAAGATCCTTATCAAAAGCTCCCTCAACACCAACTTCATTACCTTCACTTCCCAGGTTCAGATATCCTATTGTACGTGTAGCCAGGTCACTGTTAGGAAGTATTCTTCTGTTCTCAGCCTGGGCAACCATTCCTCCCTTGTATTGACCCTCCCTGAAAATCGGTAACTCTTTTAGTCTTTTAAGAGTCTCGTAATCAACTCTGCGCTTAATCAGAAAATAGCGGTCACCTCTTTTTCGTGCTTCAGTTATTACAGCTTTCCAACCTGCTGGCGATCTCTCGCCCAATAACTTTGATAATCCCGCTGATAATCCATTAATGCCATTCGAGAAGGTTACCCCTGCCATACCACTGCTCCTGGTATCCATGTATATTGTATAATAAGGCACTGAACTGGCAAGAAGACGTCCGTCATATGCCAGAATATCACCCCTGTTCGCAGGCAGTTCAGCAGTTTTAAATACATACTTCTCGCTCATTGCCGCCCATTTTCCGTGCTGTACATATTGCAGGATGAGTATCCTGACGAGAATAGCAACAGCAAGTACGGCGATCACAAAATAAACTATGCCGCTACGCCAAACTATTTCATCCCTTACTGCCATCCTGTTTACTTTTTACCAACTAGTAATTTATATGGAGGTGTTTTAAGCTCTTCAAGGTTAATTCCCCTCTCCCTTACAAGTCTGAATACTTCAGACTGTTTGCTCACAGCCATAAGATCGGCTGAGGTGGAAAGTGATTCTGCCCTCAGATCCTTAACCTCCCTCTGAAGCCTTGATGATTCCCTTGTTACCTTTTCAGCATGAAACCTGTTCCCGATATAAACCGAAGCCAGAAAGGTCAGAAACATTACATATCCGAGGTTTTTCAGAATGATTTTTTCCGAGACCATAGTTCCGCTAAGCAACTCCTTCATGAAAGCGGCACCCTTAACCTGCTTCTTATTTGCTTCTTTATTTTCTGCCATTTCTCAGATCTTTTCTGCAATTCTCAATCTGGCACTTCTCGACCTGCTGTTATTTGCAATTTCCACATCCCGCGGTGTGATACCTTTTTTTGTAATCATTTTGAACGGAGTCTCCAGGTTACCATAGAAATCTTTTATTTCAACTCCTTCAAAATTACCTGTACGCATGAAGTTCTTAACAATCCTGTCTTCAAGCGAGTGATAGGTTATTACAACAAGCCGTCCTTTTATATTCAGAAGACCCAGAGCCTGCTCCAGCATCTCTTTCAGACTCTCAATCTCGTGATTTACTGCAATCCTCAAAGCCTGAAATACCCTCGCATAGAATTTATGCTCCTGCCTGTATGGAGCCAGCTTGCTGATTACATCCATTATGTCGTTTGCTGATTTCAGAGGCTTTTCAGTACGTGCAGTAACAATTTCCCTTGCGATCCTTCTTGAATTTGTGAGTTCTCCAAAATTGTAAAAGATATCGGCCAGAGCTGACTCTTCTGTTGTTTTCAGCAGGTCTGCAGCTGAAACTGAGCCTTTTTTATTCATCCTCATATCAAGAGGTGCATCCTGCCTGAATGTAAATCCTCTGCCTGGTTCATCAAACTGATGGAAAGAAACCCCAAGGTCAGCAATTAAACCATCGGCCGATTCTATGCCATTAAACCTCAGGTTATTCCTGAGGAAACGAAAGTTCTGGTTTAGGAAGAGTAATCTGTTATCATCAGGAACATTCAGCTGAGCATCCTCATCCTGGTCAAAAGCAATAAGTTTTCCTGTTGTAAGTCGTTTAAGGATCTCCAATGAGTGTCCTCCTCCTCCGAAAGTAACATCGATATATATCCCGTCAGGCCGGATATTCAGCCCCTCAATACTCTCATCCAGAAGCGCCGGTATATGATAAACCATTATTTTTCAGATTCAAAATCGGTTCCACCCATAAGTTTTTCTGCCAGGTCGGCAAAATCATCAGCCGGCATATCAATTTTTTCATAAATATGCGCTGCCCAAATCTCTATTCTGCCATCCTGACCTGCAAGGACAACATCTCTTTCTGCCCCTATCAGGTCAAGTAACCGCTTCGGGATAAGCATCCGGCTGTTACTGTCGAGCATGAGTTCTGCTGTTCCTTTAAAAAAATTCCTCAGAAACATATTATGCTCCCTGTTATAAGGATTTATCCTCTTCCTGATCTTATCCAGCTGACGGTTCCAGTCTTCAATCGAATAGAGGACCAGACAGTTCTCGAATATATCTTTCCGCACCACAAAATGATCCTGTGTATCAGCAGGGACCTGCTTTTTGAATGCTACCGGAAGAATGATTCTTCCTTTTACATCCACCTTACACGTATAATCACCTATAAATGTGGCCATCCGGCTATTTGATATTAAAAGGCTAAAATAAATAAAAAATATCCACTTTGCCCCACTTTGCCCCACTTTTTTACATTTTTGTTAATAACTTTTATTAAACTATCTCAGCATATGCAGAATGGATGGATATTTCCGGTAGTAAAAAATCAAAATATTTAAACAATTATAGGGGGATATCAGAACAATTAAGTACGCTTATGACAGAAGAGCAAATCATATTAAAAAGATTCTGCACTGAGGGTTTACGCTTTACCAGATTATTTTCTTTCTTTAAATTTGGTAACTTTGTAATCACTTTTCCGAACGGATAATAATGATATGAACGAAATAAGGGGAGATAAAAACAATCAGAAAATTGATATCGAAAAAGTATTCTATTCAAAGAATCCTTCTCTGGCAAAATATATTCCGGGATTTATAATCAATTATCTGAAAAGGATTCTCCATCAGGATGAACTGAATGATTTTCTGAAAGATAAAGGACATTTAAAAGATTTCGACCTGATAGAGGCAGGGCTGGTATTTATGAACACCAGGTATAAAGTTTACGGAGAGGAGAATATCCCTGAATCAGGGAGGTACATTTTCGTTTCAAATCATCCGCTTGGCGGGCTTGACGGACTTGTTTTCATTAATGAATTATCTAAACATTTCAGCGATATTAAGTTCCCGGTAAATGATATCCTGATGAATATTGAAAATCTGTCTGGCATATTCCTCCCTGTTAACAAACATGGGGCTCAGGGAAAAACGGTTGCCAGAAAGCTTGTTGAGACTTATGCTTCCGGCAGCCAGATATTGTATTTTCCAGCCGGTTTATGTTCCAGAAAAAGAAGAGGAAAAATAAGTGATCTGAAATGGCAAAAGAGTTTTATAACCAAATCAATACAACACAAGAGAGATGTAGTTCCTGCGTTTTTCTCAGGAAGAAATTCCAATTTCTTTTATACGCTTTCAAATTTCCGTAAGTTCATTGGTATTAAAGCAAATATTGAGATGCTTTATCTTGCTGATGAGATGTTCAGACAGAAGGACAAAGAGATTAAACTTATTTTCGGGAAAAGTATTCCCTGGCAGACTTTTGATCATACTAAAACACCTGAAGAGTGGGCATCCTGGGTCAAATCAAAAACCTATGATCTGCAATCTGAACTTGCACGACTTATGCTAATTGAAAAAAATACATAACTTGCATCTTCTTTTTCAATACTAGTCAGAATCTTAAGAATAATCAATTAAATGAAACCTGTCATTGAACCATTACCTAAGGACCAGATAATAGCAGAACTTACTAAAGATAAGCTGCTTCGTGCTACCAACAATGGGAACAACGAAGTATATATTTTTGACAATAATAATTCACCTGCATTAATGAACGAAGTAGGCAGGGTGAGGGAGTTGACTTTCAGGCATGCAGGAGGCGGCACAGGGAAAGAGATTGATATTGATGATTTTGATACGTCAAAGGTTGATCCCCAGAAACAACTAATAGTCTGGGATCCTGACAACAGGGAGATCATTGGGGGTTACCGATTCTATTTTCCCCAAAAAGGGTGTACTGACTGCGATATCACAAAACTTGCATCATCATCATATTTTCATTTCTCGGATAAATTTCTTAAAAAGTATTATCCTCATCTTATGGAACTTGGAAGGTCTTTTGTTACTCCCGACTACCAGTCACGGAATATGGGTAGAAAAAGCCTTTTTGCTCTTGATAATCTATGGGACGGACTTGGGGCCATAATCATCGACAATCATCATCTCAGATATCTTTTCGGGAAAGTGACAATGT
This sequence comes from uncultured Rikenellaceae bacterium, assembly GCA_964639725.1. GTDB lineage: Bacteria > Bacteroidota > Bacteroidia > Bacteroidales > VadinHA17 > LD21. The sequence goes on along the minus strand of CAZXFB010000005.1, from coordinate 8,311 downwards.
ACCCTCACTTCAATCAGAAGGCAAGAAATATGATAATCTACTTCCTGAGAAGGCACTTTAAAGATCCTGATAATCTTGTGATTCCTATCGACCCTGCTAAAATGGACTACCATGAAGATGAGATGAGAAAACTTTTCAGAGGATGGAGATATAAGGAGAACTACAAGATCCTTTCGAGGGAAGTAAGAAACCTCAATGAGAATATTCCACCGCTCATCAATGCCTATATGAACCTGTCTCCAACTATGAAGACATTTGGCACATTTATAAATCACAAATTCGGTGATGTTGAGGAAACAGGAATTATGATCACTTTAAAAGACATATATGTAGAGAAAATAAACAGGCATCTTGCTTCATATAAAAAAGACTTCGAGATAAACTGGTTCTTACACGAAAATCAGTAAGCCCTTACATTCCTTCCCTCCATATAATTTACAAAAGACTGGTTTGCAACCTTGTTTCCTCCTGGAGTAGGATAATTACCTGTAAAATACCAGTCACCTGTATAGTCGGGGCACGCTTTATGAAGACCTTCAATTGATTGGAAAACAATCTCAACCTCGGCTCCGATTTCATCAGTCTTTAACATTGAAGCTATTTTCCCAGATATCTCATCGGGGCAAAAAGGTTTATATATATCCCTGACGACATTTCTTTCCAGCTCAACAGGTTTGAGAAGCTCTGACTTGGCCTCCTTATACAGATCATTTATCAGCTTTTCATTGCCTCTCTCTTTATGCAATTCAATAGTGGCCTTAAATGCTATAAAATCACCAAGTTTAGCCATATCTATTCCATAACAATCCGGGTAGCGCAATTGCGGCGAAGAAGAGACTATTATAATTTTTTTAGGATCGAGTCTGTCAAGAATCCTGATTATACTTTTTTTCAGGGTAGTACCGCGCACTATTGAGTCATCGATTGCTACAAGGTTATCGATGCCTCGTCTTATTACTCCGTAAGTAACATCATATACGTGACCTACAAGGTCATCACGGCTTGTATCCCCAGTAATGAATGTTCTAAGTTTTACATCTTTGACAGCAATTTTTTCCACCCTGGGCCGCCGCTGAATTATCTTTTCCAGCTCTTCCCTGGTTATATTCTTCCCTTTGTCAAGTATTGCCTCTATTTTTGATTTGTTCAGGTAATCCTCAACCCCTTTGATCAATCCGTAAAATGCACTTTCTGCAGTATTGGGGATATATGAAAAAACACTGTTTTCCAGGTCATAATCAATTGCCTTGAGCACACGATCTGTTAAAAGCTCTCCAAGTCTCTTTCTTTCCCTGTAGATTTCCTTGTCGGTTCCCCTGGAGAAATAAATTCTCTCGAAGGAGCATTTTCGCAACTCCTCTTCCTCCCTTATCTTTTCAACTGATACATCCCCTGAGGCCTTGATTATCAATGCGTGTGCAGGAGGCAACTCGATTACATTATCTGTCCTGATATTAAATATAGTCTGAAGTACCGGCCGTTCAGAAGCAACAGCAACTATCTCATCATCAACATAATAGAAGGCAGGTCGAATTCCAGCGGGATCTCTCATAACAAATGCATCGCCATGACCAAGCATACCTGCCATTGCATATCCTCCATCCCAGTTCCGGCTTGCTTTTCTTAATATGGAGGCAACATTAAGATTCTTTTCGATCATTGGTGATACATCCTTTTTTGAAAAACCCTGACCCTTAAATTGCCAGTAAAGTTTCTCGTTCTCTTCATCGAGACGATGTCCCACATTCTCAAGTATAGTTACTGTATCAGAGAAATCAACCGGATTCTGTCCCAGCTCGATAAGACTGCTGAACACCTCACCAACATTTGTCAGATTGAAATTCCCTGCCATAACAAGATTCTTTGATCTCCAGTTATTCTCACGGCTTACCGGGTGAACATAGTCAATATTGTAATTTCCGTAAGTTCCGTACCTCAAATGTCCCAGGTAGATATCACATGCAAAAGGCACGACCTCTTTGATAAAGTCGGGGTTATTACATCCGTCAGGATTATTGATGTTTATCTTGTCAATATCCTCATAAATGAGTCCGAAGATCTCTTTTATCGGATTGGCCTTATTGGAGCGTTGTCTGAATATGTATCTGTTCCCGGGTAGAGCATTTAGTTTTATCCCGGCTATTCCAGCTCCATCCTGGCCCCTGTTATGCTGCTTTTCCATCATCAGGTACATCTTCTGCAGGCCATAAGTCCATGTACCATATTTTTCAATATAATATTCCATCGGCTTTCGCAATCTTAACATTGCAATGCCGCATTCGTGTTTGATATTATCACTCATATCTATTTGTTATTCAGGTCCGTGAAGTTGATTACATCAGGAACAAGGTATGCGTTGGGAAATTCCTTACGAATGATCAGGAGATCTTTGAATCCATCTATTTTTGTTTTGTAGTCACCTGCTCTTACCATAAAATAGCCAGGAGCTTCAGATTTAGTGTAAGAAATAATATCAGGAAATTTATTTATGAATTCCGCCCGAGCTTTTGCTGATTCCTCACGAGCTGTTCTGGAAGAATTATAGTAAATCTGTATTCTGAATCCTTCCATACCCTGAGAGCCATCAATGTTCACGAATTTTCTGTTATTGATAATATACCTGCTTATGAGGGAATCAATACCTGGATCCTGATTTATTTTCAACCTGTCGGGACGATTATCATCATCCATCCTGTGAAAAAGATCTATCGTTTTAATAAAAGCCTGTGCATGAAGGGATTCATGCGGAATAAATGAGAAGATAAATAGTAAAATGAGTATCCTGAACATGCCGCAAAAATAACAAATCAATGACAGAATAAAAACGGAAATGATTGTTTTATTATTTTCTCCTGGTTAATGTTAATAATCAAAGGATTTCAAAGCAAGATAAAAATTTCCTCCTTTTGATCCGGCCAGAAGCATATCTCCGGTAAAAAGCTGATCAATATCCTTCCCTTTAGCATCTCCGTCCTTTGCATTACAGGCGTCCAAAACTCTTATCCTGCCTGCATCTGACCCATCACCAGGATTTACAATATTCAGTATGAAGCAGTTCATATTAAGCATTACCAGAAGATCCTTATCATTTATGATCAGGGATGAGCCTTCATTTGTTAATTCAAAATATTTTTTCCACCTGATACTCCCTGAATTGCCAAGAGAAGCCAGAAAGGAATTATTAATAATTCCTTCTTTTTGAGAAAGTTCCGTCTTGCCTGACACATACAAAACGCCGGCATCATCAAGTTGAATATCAAGACAGGAAGCACCAAAATCAGGATTATTATAGAGTTCTGTTTCCCACATTTTCTGAAACTGGCTGTTGAATTTAGCAACGGATGCTTTTGATCGGGTGCCTGAGCCTGACCGGGTAATGGCAAGAAAAATATTACCGTCTTTGTCAGTAACAACTTTACTCGCCGAAACAAATCCCGTCCCTGATATTTCAACTTTTGTATTTATCAGCCCTGTTGTATCAAACCTGACAAAAAGCAGAGTCGCGGTTTCTGATTCAGACGAATCGGCGCTGGCAGTTCCTACAGCCAGAAAATTCCCGTTCCCTGAATAAACCAGATTAGTAAAATCAATCTTAAATCCTGCAGCAAGAGTTGTATCCCAGACAATCTTCCCATTCCTGCCGTGGCGCATGAGTAACATTTTTCCACCTGCATTTCCTCCGGAAATATAGCAGGTTGCATCAAACCATACGGAGCTGCATAACCCCTTTTCATCCGATGTAAAATCAATTACTTTGTTCCTCTTCTTGTCAAATCTTATAATATATGGTTTTCCCTCTTTCTCACCACTTGCGATAAACCCTGAATCAGAAGTAGCTTTTACAAAAAATGCCTCTCCTGTTCCATAGGTTTTTTCCCAGATGAAGTCACTATCAGCTTTCCTGCATGATGAAAACAGAATGACGAAAACTAATACCGGGAATAATCTATCCATAATGTCAGAATTATGAGAAAAGGAATATTTATCCCAATTCCTCAGCCAGCTCGTCTGTCATCTCAAGATTATGATAGACGTTCTGAATATCATCATCATCTTCAAGGACTTCGATAAATCTGAGAAACTTTTTTGCTGATTCCAGATCGAGTTTTTTTGTATCGTTGGGAATTCTTTTTAAACCTGCCTCTTCTACTTCGATTTTAAGTTCATTAAGCTTTCTGTTTACACTTCCAAAAGCCTCTTTAGCACAGGTGATTGTTATCCTGTCACCATCAACTTCAAGGTCTTCTGCCCCAGCATCTATCATTTCCAGTTCAAGGTCTTCAACAGAAATACCTTCATTACTGATTGCAAATATACCCTTCCTGTCGAATAGAAAACTAAGTGACCCATTGGTTCCCAGGTTACCGCCATATTTATTAAAAGCTGACCTGACAGTTGCAACTGTCCTGTTATTGTTATCGGTGAGACACTCTGCAAAAACAGCAATTCCGCCGGGACCGTATCCTTCAAAAGTTGTTTCAATAAAACTCTCAGCGTCAGCACCAACAGCTTTTTTTATAGCCCTGTCAATATTATCCTTTGGCATATTCGCTCCCTTGGCATTCTGGACAGCTAGTCTGAGCCGTGCATTAGTTTCGGGATCCCCCCCACCTTCCTTTGCAGCAATGATAATCTCCTTGATTATCTTCGTAAAGATCTTTCCCCTTTTGGCATCAATTGCACCTTTCTTCCGCTTGATGGTTGACCATTTACTGTGACCTGACATATTCTTAATAATTTAATTTACCGAATGCAAATTTAAATATTTCTTTTATACCTCACTCATACTTTATACTTTTGTGCGGGGAAATCGGATAAATCGGGAATAAGATGTTACAGAGGGCTGGCAGATTGATCAGACCAACAAGGTTGAGTCAGAGTAGCGGTGAGCACGGA
>CAZXFB010000005.1:0-3315 GCA_964639725.1 uncultured Rikenellaceae bacterium | reverse complement strand
CGGAATTGAATTGAAATCAGTTACATAATATTAATGGCGTATTTTAATTTAGAAAATTTGGATACCTGGTACGATGCAATTTCTTTAACTGACTCGTTTTATGATTATGCTTGTAAGACTGATGAGAGATATTATAAAATTTACTAATGACAAAAAAAGTATATATTGAGACCTATGGCTGTCAGATGAATGTTGCTGACAGTGAGGTTGTTGTTGCTATCCTGACAGAGGCAGGTTTTGAATCGTGCGGGAACATTAAAGATGCCGACCTTATTCTGATCAATACTTGTTCAATACGGGAAAATGCAGAACAGCGGATATGGGGCAGGCTTAAAGCTATCAGCCATATCAAGAAAAAGAATAATAATATAAGGGTTGGAATAATTGGATGCATGGCAGAACGGCTTAAAGAAGAACTCCTTGAGAAAGAACAGCTTGTTGATTTAGTTGTAGGGCCTGATGCATACCGCGAATTACCTCTATTGATTGCAGAAGCAGAATCAGGTCATAGAGCTGTAAATGTATTGCTCTCACGTGAAGAGACCTATGCCGACATCTCCCCTGTGAGAATGGATAAAAACGGAGTATCCTCCTTTGTTTCGATAATGAGAGGTTGCAACAACATGTGCTCATACTGTGTGGTTCCTTACGTCAGGGGAGCCGAAAGAAGCCGTGATCCTGAATCGGTATTGAGGGAGGTCAGGGAACTATACGAAAAAGGTTACCGGGAAGTAACACTTCTCGGACAAAATGTCGATTCATACAAGTGGGAAAAAGAGAGCATAGTTATTGGATTTCCTGAACTTATTGAAAAAGTGGCCCTTGTAAATCCGCTTCTCAGAGTAAGGTTTTCAACTTCACACCCAAAAGATCTGTCAGATGATCTCCTCCATGTTATGGCAAAACATGATAATATCTGCCGTCATATTCATCTGCCGGCGCAGAGTGGAAGCAGTCGTATTCTGAAACTGATGAACCGTGAATATACACGTGAATGGTATATGGAACGAATTGAATCAATCCGGGCAATTCTCCCCGAATGCTCCCTGTCAACAGATATGATTGCAGGGTTTTGCAGTGAGACTGAAGAAGACCACAGAGAGTCTCTCTCATTAATGGAATGGGCAGGTTTTGACTTTGCCTATATGTTTAAGTATAGCGAGAGACCAGGTACCAAAGCTGCAAGAAAATTAAAAGATGATGTTACTGAGGAAGTTAAGACACGCCGGCTGGATGAGATGATCTCACTGCAGAGTACTCTCTCATCAAAATCGAAAAAAGATGATTTAGGAAAAAGTTTTGAGGTACTGATAGAGGGTTTTTCAAAAAGATCACAAGCATTTCTTTCTGGTCGCACAACTCAGAACAAAGTTGTTGTGTTCCCATCAGGAAAAGAAACCAAAGGCAGGTATGTGAATGTCGTTATTGAAAGATGTACTTCAGCAACCCTGATTGGAAGAATCATCTGACAGGTTTACGGATATCCAGCATTAGCTCATCAAGCTGCTTATTGAGTATCTGTGATGGAGTATCAAGCATGACATCACGTCCTGAGTTATTCTTCGGGAAAGCAATGAAATCGCGTATCGAATCCTGACCACCGAACATCGCAACCCACCTGTCAAATCCAAATGCGATGCCACCATGAGGCGGAGCTCCGTATTTAAATGCATTTAGCAGAAATCCAAATTGCTCTTCGGCTTCTTTTTCACTGAATCCCAACACTTTAAACATCAGTTTCTGAACTGAAGCATCATGAATACGTATAGAACCTCCCCCTATTTCCACACCATTTATAACCAGATCATAAGCATTTGCCCTCACTTTACCGGGATCAGTTTCCATCAGGTGTATGTCATCCGGGTTTGGTGATGTGAACATATGATGCATTGCAAAAAATCTCTTTTCTTCTTCATCCCATTCCAGAAGCGGGAAGTCGACAACCCAAAGCGGTACAAATTTATCCTTTGGCCTCAAATCGAGCCTCCTGCCCATTTCAAGACGCAGCTCCGACAGTGCATTAAGCGTCTTTTTCCGGTCACCGGCAAGGATAAGCATCAGATCTCCTTCAGTGGCACCCATGGCAAGTGCCCATTTCTTAAGTTCTTCAGGCGAATAGAATTTATCAACTGAAGATTTTAAACTCCCATCTGTTCCATATTTAACATATACAAGACCTTTTGCACCTATCTGCGGCTTTTTAACAAACTCTGTCAGTTCGTCGAGCTGCTTTCTGGTATATTCTGAACATCCTTCTGCAGATATCCCTCCTACATATTCCGAATTATCAAAAACTGCAAAATTATTGCCCTTAACCAATGAAGTGAGCTCTTTAAATTTCATACCAAAACGAAGATCAGGCTTATCCGATCCATAGCTCTCCATTGCTTCCATGTATGGCAACCGTAAAAACGGTTTGTCAAATTCAATCCCTCTAACCTGCCTGAACAGATATTTTGCCAGCCCTTCAAAAGTCTCAAGGATATCATTCCGTTCAACAAACGACATTTCACAATCGATCTGGGAAAACTCCGGCTGACGGTCAGCTCTGAGATCTTCATCCCTGAAACATTTTACAATCTGAAAATACCTGTCGAATCCGGCAACCATCAATAACTGTTTCAAAGTCTGGGGCGATTGAGGCAAGGCATAAAAAGTACCTGGCTGCATCCTTGAAGGAACAACAAAATCACGTGCACCTTCTGGTGTCGATTTAATGAGTACAGGGGTTTCGACTTCTATAAATCCTATGGAATCCATGTACTTGCGAACCTCCTGCGAAACCCTGTGGCGCAGTACTATATTATTTTTTACACTTGTTCTGCGGAGGTCAAGATAACGGTATTTCATTCTCAGTTCTTCACCACCATCAGTCTCCTCTTCAATTGTAAAAGGAGGTATCTCGCTGTGATTAAGTATATTAATCTCGTCTGTTTCAATTTCAATTTCACCAGTAGCCATCTTCAGGTTCTTATTACTGCGTTCCTTAACTTTCCCTTTGGCCTGAATAACAAATTCACGTCCAAGTTTACGGGCTTTCTCGCAAAGATCCCTGTTCATTTCCATATTGAAAACAAGCTGGGTTATTCCGTACCTGTCCCGCAGATCAACAAAGGTCATTCCCCCAAGGTCGCGCGATTTCTGAACCCATCCGCATAAAATTACATCCTGTCCTTTAAATTGTATATTCAGTTCGCCACATGTGTGTGTTCTGTACATTTGTTTCTTTTTTTAATTTCAGCAAAAATAAGAAAATTATCAGATGTTAGATAAAATGGTAAATCCCGATTTTCTTCATAATTTTAGATCGTAATC
>CAZXFB010000004.1:0-171359 GCA_964639725.1 uncultured Rikenellaceae bacterium | reverse complement strand
CCTGTGACAGTGGTAATGCCACTGGTTATATGTCAAAAGCTTCAACAGAGATAAGGATGGATCCTAACCGTTTTCCGGAATGGAAAACCAATGCTGACAGAATTGAGATATATGGGACACTTGGAATGATGTTTCTGGCCAGGCATGGTGGTGGCTGGCAGGTTTTTGGACCAAAGGAACAGCTTGTTGCCCAGGGTGGAGGAATACATCCCGACAAGGAACACCAGATCAACTTCATCGAATCTATAAGAAGCAGGAAACAACCAAATGCAAACATAGAACAGGCACATCTGAGCGCGACACTGGTACACATGGCTAATATAGCATATCGCATTGGTAACAAGCAGCTGGTTTTTGACGGGCAGAATGAGAAGTTTATTGACAACGAGGAAGCTAACAAGCTTGTCAAAAAATCCTATCGTGAAAAATATAGTATCCCTGATAAAGTATAAACCAAAAAATAACTCCGGTATGATTGCAGGGAAAGAAAAAACAATAGTCTGACCTGATCATAATCAATAATAAAGATAAAATAATAATGAATAAAATAAATATATTATGGCAAGCGCTAACGATAAAGTAATTCTGGCACTCATTGGTGCCGGAGGCAGAGGAACACAGAATATTCTGAGCTTTAAGAAGACCTGCCCCGAAGTTGAGGTTAAATATATTTGTGAAGTTGACAAAGAAAGAGGAGGCCGTGTAATTGATGAACTTGGCAAACAACAAAAAACCAAACCTCAAAGGGCGGAAGATATGCGACGTGTTTTTGATGATAAGGAGGTTGATGCAGTTCTGATATGCACTCCTGAGCACTGGCACGCACTGGCAACAATATGGGCCTGCCAGGCAGGCAAAGATGTTTATGTTGAAAAGAACATTTCACTCAATATCCGTGAGGGCAGAAAGATGATTGAGGCTGCCAGAAAATATAAGAGAGTTTTACAATGCGGTTTTCAAAACCGGAGCGGTGAATATAATATTAAAGCACGTGAATATATTCAGGGTGGTAAGCTTGGAAAAATTTCCCTTGTAAAGGCATATTGCATGCTGCCTGGCAACAAACCCTGGATACTTAAAGAAGATTCACCTGTGCCGGATGGTCTGGACTGGGATATGTGGCTGGGACCTGCCCCTAAAGTTCCATATAATGTCAGCCGCCACAAAGGCTATAACGAATGGTGGGATTATTCCTGTGGACTGCCTCTGGCCGACTGCTGCCATGTAATTGACCTGGCACGGATGGTACTCGGCGATCCCGATCATCCTAAATCAGCTTATTGTGCAGGTGGCCGCGTATTATATAATGACACGCGCGATGTTCCTGATAATCATACCATTACATATGATTTCGGTGACTTTCCAATGACAGTAGAAGCATCAATATATGGTGAATATCTGCAAAAACCTACACCAGAGATCAGGTATAACCGTGAACTATATCCAAACTGGCCATTCCTTAGTGACCGTATGGAAATATACGGAACAGAAGGGATGATGTATCTGGGGCGTCATGGATCAGGATGGCAGGTACTCGGGAAAGATTCGAAGGTTCTTGATCAGTATGGTGGCTATTTTCCGGATGAGGAGCACCAGAAGGATTTTATCAAATGCATCAAGACTCGGAAAGACCCTAATGCCTATATTGAACAAGGGCATAAAAGCGCTACACTGGTACATTTAGCCAATATGTCGTACAGGGTTGGCAAAAAACAGCTCTTTTTTGACAGTGCATCCGAAAAAGTGACTAACTCGGAGGAAGCAAATAAAATATCACAGGGAACTTACAGACCAGGCTTTGAAATACCTGAAACCGTTTAGAGTATGAGTTTTTTAAGTAAGAAGATCATAAAAACAGGAATAATACTGTTCTTATGCGGATTGGTAATTGTTATTATCATTGCTGGTATAGTGATAGCCAAAACCTGGGGCAGAACAGTACTTCAGGTAGATATTCATCAGAATAAAGAGATGATTTATCTTTCTACATTTTCGGAACCTCCCCAATTTGCTATCTGGCTTGAAAATCCTGATACAAAGGAATTAAAGACTGTTTTTGTCACTCATCGTGTTGCAATTGGGGACTGGGAGGGAAAAGCTAATGTACCTGTTGCATTACCTCAATGGTTTAAACTTTTCAGGGGTAACGGAGGCCAGAGCAAGGATCTCACAAAATCTAAAGATCCGGATATGGCTATTACCGGGGCAACACCAAAAGGTGACTATTTTTCTATCAGGGTTGAGGTTAAGCCTGGGTCCAAGTGGAATTGCTGGATCGAAATGAATCTTGCAGGTGATTTTAATGACGAATTCCCTGAGTTTAATTTAGAAACCCTGAAGGAAGATGAGTTCAGCTGCGGACAACCGGCTTTACTTTACTCTGCAGCTATAATAGTTGAAGATGGCAGAAAATTTCAACCCGTTTTATCAGGCCAGTCAGTCTGGGATAAGGGTTCTGTAAGAGTTGAACCGGTTAGCGATGGTGTTACAACAGCAAAAGATGTTTTTGATGATATTCAGATCTCTGTTATTCGTCCAAAACCCAAGCTGATTGATAAGACTAAAATTCAAAAATATTAGAGAAAGAATATAAAAATCCTTACCTGTCTGTCACCTGAGGTAATCCGAAGTGACGCTGAATAAATGCCATTGTACCAATGGCATTTATTTCATGTACACCATTAAAGTACTCTATTTCTGTCATATACGGAATATTCATCTTATCATAAAACCTTTTTACTTTTGCATATTCAAAGGCTACCCACTCATCAATTCCCACTCCATCATTGTGCCCCCTTTCAACCATGAAAGCCCTGGGTGCAATCAGAGCTGCCATTTCTGCATAATTAAATGTCATTCCCAGATTAAAATCAAACATTTCATACTCCGGGGCAAACATATAACTATTAGCCCAGTCTGTTGTTGCGTTTTTCCATATCCACTCATTGAAATCACCTGAGCATACCGTAAGACTGTAACGATTAAGCAAAGCAGGTACTCTGACAGCTACTTTACCACCCCATGAGAGACCATATAAACCAATTTTTGTTGTGTCAACCCATGACTGGGAGGTAAGCCAGTCAAGAATCCGCTGATGCTGATTAAGTATTATTGAAAAAACAGTCAATCCTAACGGGTTGGCCCTCCTCTGAAGATTCCTGTAATTATCTCCTGCACGCCATGGAAAATGAGGAGCAAACACAATGTAACCCATCTCTACTAATCTTACAGCAAGGGCTTTATATGTTTTGTTGCTTTCATCCATAACTGAAAAAGGAACTCCGCTGCCACCATGCTGGACTACCATAACCGGACGTCGTTCGTCTTGTTTTAAATTTTTAGGGAGCAGAAGATATCCCCATGCAAAAATATCGGGCAAAACATCAAGAGTGATCTCATACCCTGTCCAGGAAGGTTTATCAAAAATCTTCCTCGACTTAGGATTGGCTGGAACTTCTCCCTCAGGGATGCGGCCAATAACTTCATTCCAAAAATAATCCTGATATGCCTTCTTATCATTTTCCCATTTCTCCGGTGATGAAGGTTGCACCTTTTTCCAGAAGAGATCTTCACGAACATGTCGTGAGGACCCGATAAGATCCTGAATGTGATTTTCCAATTCAAGGATCTGCCTCTGCTGCCTTTCGACCACATTAAATCTGCTCTTAATAACAGATGTTATTTCTACAGAAGGCTTAATATACATTGTTTCGGGTTGTAACTTTTTCAGAAATGCCATCATTGAAGCTTCACTAATCGGAGAAGTGGCACTCCTTTTGTCATGGATTAACAAGATCGATCCGCTAAATGGACCTGCTAATCTTTTTCCCCTTTCCATTTCCTGCCTCACTTCTTCAAATTCAGGAGTCACAATACGTCCTGGTGCAGCTGAAACACGTATGTTAGGCTGATTGACTTTTATTTGTGGCGGACCATCTGTTTCGGGATGCTTTGAATACTCAATTATCAGGCTCCTTGGTACAATCATACTGGCAATCTCAGCATCACCAAATTCACGTAGCAATCCTGAAATATTCCTGTAAACCGGTTCAGTCCAGAGAGATTCTCTTTTAGAAAAATACCCGCTAACCAAAGCTGCATCAATACGATTATCAAGTGCAGCACTATAGAAACAAAGCATGGCCCCCTCCCCCCAACCCACTACACCAATATTTCTATCATTCTTGCTATTCTGAAGTTCGAACCAGTCAATTGCAGCGAGGACTTTCTGAACTTCAAACCCTATAATATGCCGTCCAAAGGTATATGCCTGACGATAAATCCATTCCCGGTGAGGCTGGTTGGTATGAAGATTAAGTCTTGAGTTACCTGACCATTGAGATGACCGGTCAATAATCACAGGAATAATAACCTGGCATCCATTTTCTGCCAGGCGACGTGCATACTGTCTTTCAGGAGACAAACCATCCACAATGCCAATTAACATTTCAGGCGTCTGATCAGCATCAGGAATAGCTACTACCCTGGATTTAATTATCCCCTTGGGTTGAAGTAACAATCCTTCGCCATGGATATCTCCGATAACCGGCCACCTGACCATATATCCTGTAAAGAGATCATTTTCAATTACTTTTGATGAAATATCTGTAGTTGATACATATTCCATTATTTTTTCATTATTCCGCTGATCTACAACACCAATTATCTTTGCTAAATGTTCCCTGTTGAGAGCAATAGACTTTTCATAACTATCTGCACCTGAAAAATCAGGATGCCAGAATTTAAGCCTGTTCCTTTCTGATGTATTAATTTCGCGATCAAGATATCGTGCAATTCCATTGACCATCAATACAGAGAGATCCCCTTGCTCAGTCAGAGGAGTTGAAACAAATGGAGAAGGTAATTGAGAATTAACAGTTGATGTTAAAAAAATCAGGGAAACGAAGATGTATTTCATGGTTTTAAGATATTTAAAATTACTAATCATTGACTTTAGTTTATCTTTTACTCAATACCGGGATGCACTTCAACCTGCGATTTGTTCTAAACAGGAACCAGCTCTTTCATTATATACTTAAAGATATCCTAATTAAAGATCCTATTTCATATATTTAGCTGTTTTATTGCATATTAGATGACATTGAAAAAGCTATTTTTTAATTTCCCGGATAATTTAATAATAAACAATATCCCCCTCAAAAAAACAAGTTTCAGATACTAATTTATCAAATTTTGACTATATTTGATTACAATTAGTTGTATTTGTGGATTGACTTTATCTAATAAATACTTTATGATGGTGGAAAGAATCATTCACAAAAAATATCAGATATATTTTTCTTTTGTAATTTTTCTCATATTTATTGCAACTGAAAATATATGCGCCTCAAAATTCATTACAGTTGCTACTATTGGTGCGGCTCCTGCACTCGATAAAAATCAGGACCCGCAGAAATTAGTAACACAGGTTATCTCATTTTGGCAGAGAGAACTGGATCAGGTTTTACCTGACAAGCCTGATCTGATACTATTGCCGGAGTTCTGCGATATGTCAGGCGCAGGTGAAGAATATTTAAAAATCCGTAAAAATCAGATCCTCGATTATTTTGCTTCAATTTCTAAAAGCAATCACTGTTATATTGCTTTTGGAATGAAACGTCAGGATACAAATAATAACTGGTTTAATTCATGTGTTCTGTTAGACAGAAATGGCCAAATCACCGGCATCTATGATAAAAACTTCCCGACTATCGGAGAAATGGAGGAAGGTATTAAACCAGGAAAGAGTGCTCCGGTTTTTCAATGTGATTTTGGAAGGGTGGCAATTGCAATCTGTTTTGACCTAAATTTTGATGAATTACGTACTCAGTATGCTGAAAAAAAACCTGATATAATATTATTCTCTTCAATGTATCATGGTGGTCTTGCACAAAGTATCTGGGCATATACATGCAGGTCTTTCTTTATTGGGTCGGTATACAGGGGAACACCTTCTGAAATAAGAAATCCTGCAGGTGATATTGTAGCAAGCAGTACAAATTATTTCGATTATACTGTTGCAAAAATAAATATAGACTCCAAACTTGTTCATCTCGACTATAATAGTTCAAAACTTATTGCATTAAAAGAGAAATATGGCAAAGACGTTGTGATTTATGATCCGGGCAAACTTGCATCAGTCCTGGTTTCCAGTAATAATGATAAAATCACTGTCGATCAGATGATTAAAGAGTTTAACATAGAACTTTTAGATGATTACCTGAATCGTGCCCGTGAGTTCAGAAATAGAAAATAAAATAAAAAATTGAAATTAAATATTTTTGTATTTAAGTTCCCATCCTGTGTAAAATGGATAGTGCCAATTTGATTATAAAACGACCAGCAATCTTATATTTATTCGATTTCTTTTTATACTTCTGACCATGAAAAAAGAATACTTCATCAGGATTTCTCTTGTATTTGTCCTTGTTGCCACAATCGGTGCCAATGAGATCAATGGGATACCCCCTGCAGTTCCTGCCAATGTCAAAGAGTTTGGTGCACGTGGTGATGGAAAAACAGATGACACTGACGCCATTATTTCTGCTGTCAAAAAATGCGGGGATGGCATTTTGGAATTTCCTCGCGGAAGTTACAGAATTACTCGAACTATTGATATCATGCTCTCCGAAACAGGAACAATGGGTCTTTACGGAAAGGGAGGAAGCGCCAGGATCATAATGGAAGGTGAAGGACCTGCTTTTCGTTTCACCGGATCACACAATGGTACAGCTGGTCCTGAATCAGTAAAAACTAATATATGGGATAAGGAAAGAATGCCTTTGGTAGATGCCCTTGAAATAGTTGGAACGAATCCGAAATCTGACGGTCTCGAATTTCGCCATACATTGATGCCTGTTCTTCGGGGCCTTCTGATCCGCAATGTCCACCATGGAATTCATCTGGCATCGCGTAATCGTAATGTTATTATTGATGGTTGTCATGTCTACGACTGTTCCGGTGTCGGAATCTATCTAGATTCAGTCAACCTTCACCAGATTATAATAAGTGACAGTCATATAAGCTATTGCAAGCTTGGAGGTATCAGGATAAGCAGAAGTGAAATCCGTGATATCCAGATAACAGGAAACGATATTGAATATAATTGTGATCCTGAGGGACCTGTATCAGCTGATATCTGGTTTGATTGTTCAAAAAGAGGTAGTATTCGTGAAGGAACAATCTCAGGGAACACTATTCAGGCCATACCAAGTCCGGGAGGTGCCAATATTAGATTTACAGGTCCCTCTGGCAATTATGAACAGATAGGGCTTTTATCCATAACCGGGAACCATATCAGCAACCAGACCGTTAATATCGATCTCAAGCATACAAGGGGGATAAGTATTACAGGTAATACCTTTATACGGGGTTATGATCGCAGTATGATTATTGAAGATAGTCATAATCTTATTATCAGTGAAAATGTTATGGACCATAATAAAGATTATTTTCCGGAGAAAATGATATGTCATGATGGGATTTCAATAATTAAAAGCAAGAATATGATTATTAGTAATAACATTATTGATGGTGTTGAATATGGCAGTATGGAATCCGGTGGAGCAGTTAATATATCAGATTGCCTCGGGATAACCCTCTCAGGTTGTCAAATATTAAATCCTAAATTCCGCGCCATTCAGATCGAGAACAGTAAAAATGTCAGAGTAAATGAATGTCTGATCAAAGAAGATGATAACAAAAAGAGGATGCTTTGGAGCATAGAGCTTAAAGGAGCATGCCAGGGAAGTATAATAAAGAACAATTCTCTTGGAAAAGGTAAGAAAGGAGATATCATGAATAATGCAAATGGTGTTGTAATTGAAGGGAATTCTACTGTCGAAAACTAATAACACTTTTATATCAATATAGTATTTGTTAGTTAATTATAAACCTGATAAACCCTAAACTATGAAATCCAGATTTAAATCCATCGATCCGGGGTAGGTTGAAACCTGTTACCCGGGACTTCATCTGTACACATTAGAACAAATCAATTTATTTATAAAGTATAATTTAACCCTAATGCATGAAAAACAATGCTGAAAAACGATTGTTATTTGTCGGCATCAGTAGGATTAATCTATTGATAATGATAAATTTGTGTGTTTTGCTGTTTTGTTTCGGTGGTTTAAAAATCACAGCAGCAGTAACAGTTAATACACATATAGTTGATCTCAACTTTTTAAGTGCCGGTACATCCGATTTATTAAATGACCAGCAACTTACGGTAAAAGGTACCATTAAAGATTCCGAATCAGGGGACCCTCTAACAGGAGTCACGGTTATGGTAAAAGGCACTACTATTGGGGCACTCTCGGATGTTAATGGTAAGTTTTCAGTTAATGTTCCTGACAGAAATGCCACTCTTTCATTCTCCTTTATAGGCTTCACTACCCAGGAACTCCCCGCAACAATAGGTGCTGATATGAATGTATTAATGTCACTTGAGCTTACAAAGATATCAGAGGTAGTTGTTATAGGTTATGGTACTCAGAAAAAAGAGAGCGTGGTAGGTGCTATAACACAGGTTGGAAGTGCTACAATCATTAAATCCGGTATTTCAAATGTCACTAATGCAATTACAGGTAAGCTTTCGGGCATTCTGACTATACAGCAAACAGGGGAACCTGGTGCAGACCAGGCTGAGATAATTGTACGTGGGCTGTCAAGCTGGAACAGTTCTGCACCTCTTGTGTTAGTCGATGGAGTTGAACGTGATTTCAAGGATCTTGATCCAAACGAGATTAACAGTATATCTGTTCTGAAGGATGCTTCAGCAACTGCAGTTTTTGGTGCCAGGGGAGCTAACGGAGTCATAATTGTTACAACAAAACGTGGTTCGCTGGGAAAAGCAAAAATGGATTTTTCAAGCTCATACGGAATGGAAATAGCTACCCGGATTCCGGACCATATCAGTTCCTATACAACCATGTCAATGCTGAATGTTGCATTAATGAATCAGCAACAATTCACAGATCTGGTTTCCCAAAGAGTCCTTAAAGAATATCGAAATCCCTCCTCCCCTTTGAAGGCATTACAATACCCCGATGTAAACTGGTATAAGGAACTCACTAAACCATTTGCACCTACAACAAATGCCAACCTGAATATTCAGGGGGGGACTAACTTTGTTAAGTATTTCTGTTCTCTAGGGTACCTTTCACAAAATTCATTTTTTAAAGGATTTCACAATGGGTACCAGGATACCCGATATAGTTATGACAGGTTCAATTACAGGGCAAATCTGGATTTCTCTCTTACCAAATCAACCCAATTATCGGTAAACCTCGGGGGGGAAATTGGTATCAAGAACCAACCTACCAGCACAACCTGGGCAGGTTTGTATGGAACCAGTCCAAGCCGTTTCCCGGCATATTTTCCTGAATGGGTGCTGGAAGAAGTTCCCGATCTAAACTACCCCAATGCATCGGGATTGAGGCTGGCAGAAGCTTATTTTGAGAACAGGGGCAATCCATATACCACAGCAAACCAGGGTTCTTTCAGTAAATACACCGATTCAAAACTATTCACCGACCTGATACTTGATCAAAAACTGGATCGTATCCTTAAAGGATTATCAGCAAAAGGTAAAGTCTCATTAAGCACTTATTATCAAAACCAGTCTTTATATGCAAGTTACTCCTTCCCAGTTTACAGGTTATACTTTGACAGGATAGGCGTCGATGCAAACAATGACGGAACTGTTGACCAGAATCCCTGGGTAAGAAGCGGCGAGAGCACTGAAGTATATAAATTAACTCCTGTAGATATTAATGTCGGAGGCATGCAGGGAGGTTATTATACAGACCTTTATTATGAACTATCTCTGAATTACAACAATACCTTTGGAAAACACAGAGTAACAGGACTCGCGCTATTGAACCGTCAGCAACAGGATAAAGCAACAGCATTCCCTTACTACAATGAAGGATTGGTAGGAAGAGCAACTTACGACTATTCAAATAAGTATTTATTCGAAATCAATATTGGCTACACCGGTTCAGAAAGATTTGCACCAGGGAACCGTTTTGGATTTTTCCCGTCAGGAGCTGTCGGATGGGTAATCTCAGAAGAGCAGTTCTTTAAAAATGCTGTACCATGGATGAATAAACTAAAGCTAAGGTATTCCGACGGTCTCGTAGGAAGTGATTACGCTGCCAGCCGCTGGCTCTATATTAGTAACTATTTTTTAGATTCCAGAGGAAATATATGGGAAGAACCTGGAGCTAATACAACTTCACAATGGGAAGAAGCCAGGAAGAGGGATATAGGGGTCGAATTAGGGATCTTTAAAAATCTTTTAACCTTCAGTGTTGATTTTTTTGATGAACAGCGTTCCAAAATGTTACTTACTCCCAGAAGTGTGACCTTCGTGGTCGGAAATACATTCAAAGACCTGAACCTTGGAAGTATTAAAAAACATGGGATTGAACTGGAAGTAGAGTTTAACAAGACAACAACTAATAACCTTAACTATTTTATCAAAGGAATTTTGGGGTTAAACGAAAACCGTATTATTAACAAGGATGATCCACCCTATGCACCTCAGTATTCCAAGCAAGCCGGGAAACCAATTGGAGCAAAAACAAATGGATCAATCCTTACAGGTTCAGGATATTATACTTCGGTGAACGACATACATAATAATCCTTCACCAATAGCTGTAGAACAACTCTTTTTAGGGACCTTTAAATTTCTTGATTATAATGTCGACGGTTCAATTAACAGCCTCGATAAATTTCCTATCAAAGGCTCAGCTTATCCCCCTGTGACTTTTTCACTGGCAAGTGGCTTCTCTTACAAAGGATTTGATTTTAACTTTTTGTTTACAGGCAATGCCGGCAAGTTTATTGATTATAACATGGCTTTCGAGTATGAGTTTAATTACAGCAGCTGGCGTGTGCATTCTTCTCAGCTGGACTACTGGAGACCTGATAATCCAACCGCAACTCACTCATCTCTTCACTATACAGGTGACGCCCCTGCTATATTATCATGGGCCGGAGGTAATGCTTCCAATTGGGGCTTCGATATTGCTATTGAAGATAAATACTGGAGAAATGCTGATTACCTCAGGTTAAAAGAGGTCTATGCCGGATATAATTTTAAATCGGATTTCCTCAAAGGATTATTAGGTATCTCCACTTTGAATGTTTATGCAACAGCCAATAATCTGTTGACCTTTACAAAACTGATAGAAGGAGATCCTGAAAGAAAAGATTTTTATCTTGGATTCTATCCACTGATGACAAGTGTAAAATTGGGAATTAAACTTGGTTTTTAATAAAACAATATAAAAATGAAAAAATATATCATTTTATCATTATGTCTCGGGCTTTACGTGGTTTCAATGACCTCCTGCCTTGAAGAATACCTGGACAAAGCGCCTGAAGCCGGATTAGCAAAAGAAGATGTGTTTACTAAATATGAAAACTTCATCAAGTATTTCAATACAGTTTATGACGGGTATACCATTAAGTTTACTGATCAGGGGGGAGGAGCAAATGATAATTACAATATCAGAGCTGCCTATCCACTGTTTTGTCCTTATGTAACGACATATAGCTGGGAAGGTTTAACTCCAATGTGCGACCAGGGATACCTTGCGGCTTCTTCTCATTACATAAAAAGCGGAATATTTTCTCAGAACCGTATTCAGTCATTTACCTACTTCAGCAAACCTATTCTGGCATCAATGTTCATACTTATAAGGACTGCCAATACAACAATGAAAAACATTTCCCTGCTGACAGATGGTACTCAGGAAAATATTGATGATCTGATTGCTCAGGCCTATTTTGCCAGAGCATTTGCCCACTTTGAACTTGTTCGTTGGTTTGGAGGTATGCCATACATCACAAAAGTAATTGGTTCCGACGACCAATGGGATATTCCTCGGTTATCACCTCATGAAACACTTGTAAAAGCTGCGGCAGATTTCGATACTGCAGTAATATATTATGAAAAAGCCAACCGAATGCGAAGAGATCCGGGGCCAGGTCAGGTCGGACACCTCAATAGTCCGGATCAATTCCGTCCAAACGGGGTAGCGGCAAAAGCCTATAAAGCCCGTGCTCTGTTGTATGCTGCAAGTCCGCTTAATAACGAACTTGGGGTTAAGGATTGGGAAGAGGCAGCTAAAGCAAACTGGGAAGCGATTCAAATCGCCGAGCAATATGGTTATGCTTTTTTAAGTGCAGCAGATTATAAGAAAAATTTTGTAGGTTCAAGTTATACCAATGAACAGATATTCAGCTGGTATATAGGGAATTTAAGTTATACCTCCTTCGGAAGTCTGGTCCCTGGCATTTTTACTAATGCCCCTTCAAATTCAGGGCAGGCTCCCTCCCAGAACTTTATCGATATGTTTGAAACCAAATGGGGTGATCCGCTACTTACTCCATCTGAAAGAGATGCAAGTACAACTGCCGGGCACTATAATGAACAGGATCCCTATAAGAACAGAGATCCACGATTTTATATTGATATAATTTACAATCAGGCTCCATTACTAGGATTTGGACAGGCTGATATCTATTACCAGATGGTAAATGGGTCGCCGGTTTATGGATATCACCTCAACCAGACCTACTCAGGTATTACAAACACTGGTTATTATGACAGAAAACATTGGGGGGATCAGAGTATTAAAAACCCGGTTACTACTCAATATACTGATCCTCTGATGCGCCTCGCCGAGCTTTACCTGAACTATGCGGAAGCTGCCAATGAAGCTTACGGTCCAAATACAGCAGCACCAGGTGCAACAATGACAGCTGTACAGGCAATCAATAAGATCCGCGGGAGATGGACAGCTTCAGAAATTGCTCCTGTACAGGTACAATTTACAACAACCACGGAAGTCTTCAGACCAAGAATCAAGAACGAACGTAATATCGAATTATGCCTTGAGGGACATTATTTTCATGATATCCGCCGCTGGAAAGACGCTCCGGATATCTATTCAACTCCTATTATGGGGGTGGAGATTGAAAAGGTTCCAGTGAGTGCAACATATCCTTCCGGATTCAAATATACCCGGAGGCCGATACCGGCAGTTCGTCAGTCAGCCTGGACTAAGGATGCAATGTATTATGTCCCTTTCACTACTGTAGATAATTATAAAATGAAAAGTTTCAAACCAAATCCGCTTTGGTAACATAACCTATAATAATAAAAAATTATGAGATTCCATCATATTATATTTCAAACATTCAGGTTTATCTTTTTGCTTCTGTTCTCTGTGTTAGTAACCGGAACAGTTTTTGCACAGGAGAAACCTGGGAAAAAAGTCATAACTATCAGCGTTAACCTGAAAGTTACTGATGAAAATGGAACCCCGGTTCCGGAAGCTAAAGTGGTAATTGGCGAAGGAATGATTCATGCCTATACCGATGAAAATGGCATCTATTCATTTAAGGCATTCCCAGATGACTTTGTTACAATATCTGCACCAGGATTTGAAAAAAATGTTTCTTTGGTTCAGGATATAATAAAAAACAGCGAAGTCAAACTGTTAAAAGCAAAACTCTTTATGACTTCAGACGATGATATACCCCTTCCGTACATGACACAGAAAAAAAGGCACATTACTGGAAGTGCCAATATATTAACCGGCAATCAGCTTGAGAAATATCCGTCTGTCGATTTAAGAAATGGGTTTACCGGACTTATTCCCGGGTTACAGATCACAGAATATAATGGCTCTCCGGGATTGAGTGCCGAAGAGAAACTGGGAAGTTACAGGATTACTGATAAAATTGGAGTATCCGCAAGAGGCAGGAACATAGTTTACATCATTGATGATGTACCTGTGGATATAACTGAAATTCAGCTTGATCCCCAGGAAATTGAGTCAGCAACAATTATAAAAGACATTGTGGGAAAAACAATGTATGGACCTGTAGGTGCTGATGGGATAATATTCATAAAAACAAAACGTGGCAAAGCTAATGAGCGGGTATTAAATGTAAACATCGAGGAAGGAGTAAGTGTAATAGACAGGTTCCCGGAATGGGTAGCCGGTTCTGATTATGCCAGGCTTAATAATATTTCGAAAGGTAATGATGGGTTACAAACAAATTATACTGAAGCTGATTTTGCTGCTTATGCAAATAATGATCCGTATGATATGTACCGGCCAAGTGTGAATTACAGAGACATGATGCTTAAAACCACCAAATCATTCAGAAGAATAAATGTTGCTTCAAGCGGTGGAAACGAAATGGTACAGTACTCCTCTTATCTGGGATATAATGGTGAGGGTGATATCTATAAAATTGGTCCGACTTCTGACTACAACAGGATTATAAACCGATCCAATATTGATATAAAGATTAATGATTTTATTTCAGTGAAGTTTGATATTTCTGCAGGTCTTACTTATCGTCGTTCATCTAATTATGGATACACCTCAACCATTGGTGAAGGGGGCACTCAAATGGATTTACTTGAACTGAGCTCCGCATTACCTAATATTAATAATACACCACCTATTGCATTTCCGGTTTATGCTAACAACGATCCGGCATTAAAAGCCCCTTGGTATGGAGTTAGCACACTTTACCCGGTTAATCCTATCGGCAATCTATTGGGAAACGGGTATTATACTGAAAGAGGAAGAAATGGCTCGGCTAAAGCCACAATTGATTATGATATGTCGGATTTGATCGAGGGACTAAAATCGCGGACATTTATAAATTTTGACGCTTTGAACCTGGTACGTATAGGGAAAGCGAAGGATTATATTGCATACATAGCTACTCCTTCAAAAACTGTTGCAGGCAATGACACTATCCTTTTAAAGAAAGCACATGATGGTGTTGGGGCATCTGATTTGGCAAATTTGCATGATTATTATAATCAACGATTCGCATTTTTTCAAAATCTGAGTTACGAAAGAACTTTTGGAGTCCACAATATTCAATCTGCATTGACCTACTTTTTATACAAAGTATCAATAAATGGTATTGAAGAACCTCAGAGGGAACAGTTGGGAGTTTTAACCACAAAGTACTCTTATAATGATAAATATATCATCCAGGGAGTATTAAACTATGCCGGCACTTTCAGTTTTAACAAGGAGAGGCGAACTGAACTTTTCCCATCATTTGGGGCCAGCTGGATAATTTCTGAGGAAACCTTTTTCTCAAATCTGAAAATTGTTGACTACTTAAAATTACATGCTGAAGCTGGAGTATTAGGTTACGAGAGTTTCATGACACCATACTACTACAGGGACAGATGGACCAGGAGTACTGGCTCATCTTTCGGCCCTTATACTTCAGGAACCAAATGGGTTGGGTCAAGTAATGAGGGAACTCCATACATAAGTTATCCAAGCAGGATCGGAAACCCGGATCTTGGATGGGAGAAAAGGAAAGAGTTTAGTATCGGTATTGACGGGATGATGTTCAATAATAAGTTATCAATAGAGATTAATTATTACAATAATCTAAGGGATGGACAGATTGTTCAGCTATCAAATTCGGTACCTTACATTATTGGTATCTCGAGTACATTACCCTATTTCAATTATAATAAGACAAGATATTCCGGTATAGAGACCGGAATCATGTTTACAAACAGTATAGGCAAATTAGGATATTCGATAGGAGGAAATGCAACAGTTCAGAATTCAAAAATTGTGAAATATAGTGAACCTGAATACAGGTTCGATTATCAGTCTATAACCGGCCGGCCGGCTGACACTTACTGGGGACAGACATATGTTGGTAAATTTACCAGCGATGCAGAAGCATTAGTTGTACCACAATTATTTGATGCTATTCTGAAAAAGGATGACCTTAAATACAAGGACATGAATGGTGATGGCTTTATTGATGATAATGATGTTAGTGCGATAGGACATACTACTCCCCGCCTCTTTTATTCTATTAATGCAAACATCCGATTTAAAAATTTCGATTTGACCGTTACGGGTACAGGATCTGCCTTTTTTGATATTCCGCTAACAAACTCATATTTCTGGAATGGCTGGGGTGATAATAACTATTCAAACTTTGTGAGAGACAATATCGGAGGTGCATATCCGAGGCTTACCTATTACAAGGTGAATAACAATTTCATTGCTTCCGATTTCTGGCTGACTAAGGGAGGATATTTTAAAATCCAAAACGTTGAATTAGCCTATGACTTACCAACAGATAAATTACAGCTGATTCGTTCACAGGGAGTTAGATTCTTTTTACGTGGGGCAAATCTTCTGACACTATCAAAAGTTAAAGACGTTGATCCTGAATCAATTAATTCCGGGGTTACTCTTTATCCATTGTATAAAACGTTCTCAGGCGGAATTAAATTAACCTTTTAACTTATGACAATCATGAATACAAGAATTAATATACTGACATGTTTGATACTTTTGCTGTTAAGTTCATGTGCAAAGTATCTTGACCCATATCCTAATGGAGACATTTCCACTGAAGATATGTGGGAATACCAGGAAAATATTCAGGGTTTGGTAGGGAGATGTTACGATTTGATGCCAAGGAACTATAACGACAATGAAGGAGCTTATCTTGATGGTGCCTCAGACAACGCTGAAATTACGAGTTCTACCTATCCCTTGCACAGACTGGCAACAGGATCTCTTACAACAAGCCAGGATCCGTTCCTGACTTATTGGAACCGTGATTACCAGGCAATATACCTGGTTAACCTTTTCCTTAAAGACAGAAAGGGATATAATACACGTTACCTTGTAAATGCCCGCCTCAATGACATTATGCGCAATCGCTTACAGGGTGAAGCTTTTGCTTTGCGCGCATGGTTTGAATGGGACCTTCTTCAGAAATTCGGAGGGAAAGGAGTAAATGGAGAAATGTTGGGATTCCCAATAGTAACTGTACCTCTTGATCCAACAGAAAAGGTTAATTATACCCGAAATACATATGATGCTTGTGTTAAACAAATCCTTGCTGATTGTGATTCAGCATATAAATATCTTCCGATCGCACACCGCGACTATCTGGTCACAGTTCCCGGAGATCTGCTATATGCCGGAGGTAAATACTGGGGAAGGATGGATGGCATCACAACCCGGGCAATTAAGGCCAACCTATTCCTTACGTGGGCAAGTCCGCGTTTCAACCCGACTAATGATATTTCAAGGTGGGACAGCGCTGCTTCAAACGCTAAAAAGGTAATGGATTTTAAATTGACAAGAGATAATATTACCGGTGGATTTAAACCTGGCGACCAGGTAAACTGGTTTAATCCTATGTTCCCTGGTATAGTTAATGGATCAAGGTGGGTAACATCCAATTCTGACATGGAAGCAATGGAAAAGATGTTTTATCCCGGGGATTTTCAGGGGAATGGAGTCATTGGAGCAACTCAGGAACTTGTCGATGCCTTCCCTATGAAAACCGGTTATCCGATTAACGACCCGGCAAATCGTGGTGGATACAGCGCTACAGATCCTTATAAAGATCGCGATCCAAGGTTCTACAGCACCATTTTTTATAACGGAGTTCAGGCTAAGAAGGGCAATACAGGTGTTCTAATGTACACTTTCGAAAACTGGGCAAATGGAGGAAAGGATGCTGCGGGTCTTAAATCGAGCAACAGTCTGACAAACTACCATATAAAAAAGTTTGTCAATATGCAATTAAACTGGTCGGATGCATCAGTAAACAGACAACCTCACTCCAAATTTTATATAAGATGGGCACATATGTGTCTTACATTTGCCGAGGCAGCAAACCAGGTTGTAGGACCTACCGATGCTGCAAAATATGGAATATCTGCAAGAACTGCAATTCAGTATTTACGTACCAGGAAAACAACTGATGGGCAAAATGGAATTTCAACCGTTGTTCCTCCCGGTGCCGCTGATACTTATCTGGCTGAAGTTGCCGCTGCAGGGAAAACTGCATTTGATGCACTTGTTAAAAACGAGCGAAGAATTGAAACCTGTTTCGAAGGAATGAGGTTTTATGACCTTCGCCGCTGGACAACCGACCTGACTGAACTGAATAAATCAGTTCATGGTGCAGGTGTTACCAAAAACCCTGACGGTGTTACCTTTACATACAATCTTAATTATGAGGTTGGAGCACGTTCCTTTTCATCAGCATACCTTCCAATACCATACAGCGAGATACTAAGGATGAGCAATCTTGTTCAGAACGAAGGATGGGATGGATGGAATTAATAATTTTAAAAAAGAAAATATGAAAAAAATACTAGCATTTCTTATTCTGTCTGTAGCCATGGTATCGTGCTACGATGATTATATAAAGGACTATGACTTTGATGCTGTCTACTTCCCTTACCAGATAGATGTTCGCACATTTGTTGTCGGTGAAGGGATGAGTATAGAGGTAGGCGCTGCACTTGGCGGGGTAATGGAGAACACCAGGGACCGGAATGTTGATTTCGTTCTTGATAACACATTCATCACTCCTGCCAGACTTACAGCAATGAAAGCCGCAGCCGCTTACATTAAGAATTCTGTCCCGGCAGCTGTTACAGCCCTGACTGCTCTTCCTGCTAATTACTATACTCTTAGTAATACCAGCAGGATAGTGATAAAGGCAGGTCAGCATAACGGAACTATCCTGGTGAAAGCCGACTCAGCTAAATTTCTTGCCGATGCAGCAACTATTAATGCTGGCTATGTAATCCCCTTCTACATTAAAAGTGCAGATGCTGATTCAATACTTGAGCCTAAACGGTTTGCTGTTATAGGTGTTAAGTATGAGAATATGCTGTTTGGGAGCTACTGGCATGGAGGTTTGACTGTTGAGAAAGATGCATCAGGCAATTTGATCGCCACCCAGCCTCAGCCATATTACACAACCATTCCACAGCCACAGGCAAAGACATGGTCGCTTGTAACAGTTGCACCAAATCAACTGGCTGTTAATGGATACAGCGGTGTAGCTTCAACAAAAAAGGAGTTACTTCTCACCCTTGATGGAAATAATGTAACGATCGGAAGTGCAGCAGGATCGACTTTTACATTTTTACCCGATGGAGCAAGTACCTTTAACAGGCCAAAACTCCTTCAGGACAGAAAGCTATATCTGAGTTACAAATATGTAAACGCTGCTGGTAACACCTGTTTTGCCAAGGATACCCTTACCTTCAGAAACAGGCTCCGCGATGGCGTTAACGAATGGCAGGATGAAAATCAGGCTAACTATTCTAAGTAAAATATTTTTATAAAGGGATTGGATCACAAAATCCAATCCCTTTTTGATTTTCCACAATACAAATCTTATAGTAATAAGTAAGATAATACTTGCTATTAATGTGGATTAAATATCACTAATATAAAATTTTAAGGATGAAAAAGTATTTTAAAATCCAGGTTTTAGTTCTGTGCTTCTTGCCATTTTTCTATCCATTTTTAGTTTTCGGACAGACAAACAGACCCGTTCCTCCACAAGCTGAAACTGATCGCACAAACTCATATGCAACACAGCTTGAAAATTATCTTAAGTTATATCTTGTGGATAAGTATGAAGAACGTGCTGTAAATCTCTGGCACAGGGATTACAGTAGTATTGATGCTTTTACCAGAAGTGTTGAACCAAACCGGAAAAGATGGGAATCTGTAGTAATTAAACCCCCTGCACTTCAAAAGACAGGGCCAATAAACAGGAGGCCCTACATGGTAGAGGAGATACAGGGTGAATGGATTGAACTTCCCCTGGGACCTATCACCGCACAGGCAATTCTTGCATTTCCTTCCGGAGTAAAGAAACAGAAACCTGTTCCAGTTGTTATTGTTCAACATGGCATAGGTAGCACACCTGAAACAACTTTTCGAAGCGGTAATTATCATGCCTATGCAAAAGAGCTACTCAAAGCAGGTTTTGCAGTTCTTGTTCCAATGAATCTGCAATCAGTTGAACGCCGTAACCGCATTGAACGTCTTTGTCGTCTGGCAGATATCAGCCTTCCTGGTATCGAACTGGTTCGTGTACAACACTTGTTGGACATAGTCCTTGCTGATCCCAGGATCGATGCAGATAAAGTAGGTATGTGGGGGTTATCTTTAGGAGGATTAGCTACAATGTTCTGGATGCCCCTTGAACCCAGGATAAAAGCTGGAGTAGTTTCTGGCTGGTATAACCAACGGCGAAATAAAATGGTAGTTCCGGATGAACGTTATTCCTGTTTTCTTGAAACTACAGAAGAACATGCCTTTTTTTCAGGCTGGCTGACAGAATTTACAGATTATGATGTGGTATCTCTTATTTGTCCACGCCCATTACTGATTCAACATGGAAAAAAAGACAGGATTGCACATTGGCCTCAGGTAATTGAAGAATTTAATATAGCTAAAACTCACTATGAAAAGCTAAAAATTGAAGAGAGAATACAGATTGATATGCATGAAGGTGGACATGAAGCAATTATAGAAAGTGGAATTAATTTTATGAATAAATGGTTAAAACCTGAATAATGCTATTTTTACAAATAAAAATCTCTACATGTCAACCCTAACAAGCACTATTCAGGCAGATGTAAATACAGCTCAGCAATTAAGCAGCAGGTTAACCTCAGTTGATACTCTCAGGGGGTTCACTATGTTTTTCATAATCGGTGGGGAAAGAATATTCACCAGTATTGCACAGGTATGGCCCAATCCTTTTACTGAAACTATTGCAAAAAACATGGAACATGCCGGCTGGGAAGGATTTTATTTTTATGATCAGATCTTCCCACTCTTCTTGTTTCTTGTGGGGCTGCTTATACCTACTGTTATCCTACGAAGCAAAGAAAAAGGGAAGAGTAACAAAGAGATTTTCTTTCATATAAGTAAAAGGACCATTGTACTTATTCTACTCGGTCTCTGTAATTATGGATTACTACGTTTTGACTGGCCGGCTATGAGATGGTCAAGTGTTCTTGGACGAATAGGGATCTGTTACTTTTTTGCAAGTTTGCTGGTGTTGCATACAAACTGGCGTGTACAGTCTTATGTGGTATTAGCAATCCTGCTAGGATATTGGGCTGCAGTTAAATTTATACCTGTTCCTGGTTATGGACCAGGAGTGCTGACACCAGAAGGCTGCCTCACATCATGGATCGATCAGAAAATCATACCGGGTACCCTTGGTCTGGGCAATTATGACCGACAGGGTATACTTTCAACTTTTACTGCCCTGGCTTCAACTTTAATAGGGGTTCTTGCAGGTCATTGGTTGAGAACCAAGAGAACTGAAAATATAAAGACTTTAGGTTTTGTTGTTGCCGGAGTAATCCTCCTTACTGCAGGTTGGATCTGGGGTCAGTTTTTCTTCATAAGCAGAAATGTATGGACAAGTTCATTTGTTTTATATACTTCTGGTTGGAGCTTTCTTTTATTGGCACTCTTCTATTGGATAATTGATGTGAAGGGATATAAAAAATGGACTTTCTTCCTCGTTGTAATAGGAATGAATGCTGTCACAATTTGGGTCGGTCAGCGTTTTATAGACTTCAAATTCACTTCAGACGCACTCTTTCTGGGTATCTCCAAATATTTTGGAATACTTCAGCCTATCTTTCTTGCCATCTGTTTTCTTATGGTAAAATGGCTCTTCCTTTGGTTCTTATACAGGAAAAAGATATTTTTAAAAGCATAAATGAGGCTACACCAATATCGGTTGGGGAGCTTGCAAAACATTTAGTTTTGAATTTTATCTGTTATGGATCAGCTTCAATAATGATATCTGACGATTGGCTATTATAATTCTATCCCTGGGAATGAAGGTTATCTTTAATAAGAAATTTATTAATCGGGTTATTACCTATAATAGAAAGCAAGATGATAATTAAAAAACAAAATATTAATAAGTTTTGGCTTTCTGCCAGCACTCTGTTTTTAGGTTTTTCTTCCTATCAAACCCAGGCAAAAGTAAACAAGGAAAATCCTCCCAACATTATTCTGATCGTTTCAGATGATCAGGGTTATAACGACCTGGGAATTTGTGGTGCCAAGGATATAAAAACACCTAACCTCAACAAGCTTGCTCAGGAAGGGGTTCGGTTCACAAATTTTTATGTGACCGCCTCTGCGAGCACTCCTTCGAGATGCAGCATGCTTACCGGACGCTATCCACAGCGAAACGGAACATTTGAATTATTTCGCAATGACAGAGTGGATGACGGTTATCTATACTCTCCATATGAATACAGCACCTCGCCTGAAAGAATTCTTGGAACTGATATAAAAGAAGTATTATTTCCGGAATTATTGAAAAATGTGGGTTACATAAATGGTATTTTTGGTAAATGGGACATGGGACAGTTAAATAGATATTTACCATTGCAGAGGGGATTTGACAGCTTTTATGGATTTGTGAGTACAGGTATCGATTATTATACTCATGAAAGATACAGCATACCTATTATGTACAGAAATAATAAGCCGACAACAAAAGACAAAGGCACTTATTGTACATATCTTTTTGAACGTGAAGCGTTACGGTTTGTGAGCGATAATAAAAGGAATCCGTTTTTTCTTTATCTGCCATTTAATGCCCCTCACAGCTCTTCAAGTCTTGATCCTGCAATACGTGGAACTATCCAGGCTCCACCCGAATACCTGGCCCTTTACCCTGAGGGCATCTCAGTTCGTGAAAAAAGAAGGAGAGAATATATGGCTGCAACAACCTGCATGGATAATGCTATTGGGAACATCCTTGATTTAGTTGACAGTTTAGGTCTTGGTGAAAATACAATTGTTATATTTTTCTCCGATAACGGGGGAGGGTCTGGTTCTGATAATTCACCTCTTTCGGGAGGAAAAGCTACAATGTGGGAAGGGGGACTTCGCGTTCCGTGCATTATTAAATGGCCCGGCCGGATACAGAAAGGCAGGGTCATCGGTTCTTTTATTAGTTCTCTCGAACTTTTTCCCACTATCCTGGAGGCAGCCGGAGTTGACAAACCAACTTCACTGATTCTGGACGGATTTAGTATTCTCCCAATGCTTAAAGGAGAAAAAATCATGGAGAGAAAAGAGATGTTTTGGGACTTCAGAGATGAGTATGCCGCCAGGGTTGGAAATATGAAATGGATTGATTCAAAAAAGGTTAAGGGATTATTCAACCTTTCGGATGATATCGGGGAAAAGAATGACTTGTCTGAAAAAGTTCCGAATGTAAATGTAATTGTAAAAGAGAAATTTTATCAATGGAAGATTGAGATGGCCAATAGTGAACCAAGGGGACCTTTCAGGGATTACTAAAGTCACCCTTCTTTTGCCATTAATCCCTGAATGGTACAGCCTGATTTTTCAGTTTGATCCCTTAAAGGCATGGATAAAAAGCCAAGAAATCAGAATGAATAGTAACTTGTTAATGCAGGATTGATCTAATAAGATACATTATTAAACGGGTAATATTTGAAATTAGCATAAGATTGCCTTAGGCGAGCTCGCAAAGCTCGGTTCTTCGATACGCTCAGAATCTTATGTTTTTAGTCGGACAGTACTGAATAAGATATTAAAAAAGAGAACATATGAGGAGTGTAAATAATGGCTTGCTTTTTTTAATGACTGCCTTATTATCAGGCTGTCAGTCTCAAAAGGATACTATCCTGACTGAAAAAACTCTCTATTGGGGCGATCTTCATAATCACTGTGATGTCGGATATGCCAAAGGATCTCTTGAAAGGGCATATGACATTGCCCAGAGTCATCTTGATTTTTACTGTTTTACCCCACACTCCCAGTGGCATGACCAGCCAGACAATACTAATATGAAAAAATTCAAAGAGGCATATCAGCGCGTAAATACTGATTGGGAGATGATAAAGAAACGGGCAAATGACTCTTATCTACCTGGCAGATTCGTAACTTTCATTGGTTATGAATGGCATTCAAGTAAATATGGCGATAATTGTATAATAATGCCTGGAAGTGAAGGTGAATTGGTCTATCCCGGAGATATTAGAGAATTTCAGCGCTTTGCAAAAGAAAAAAATGCTATCCTGATCCCACATCACCCTGCCTATTTGAAAAATTACCGGGGACAGGACTGGAGTTTTCTGGGGCAAAAAGATATTACACCTGTTGTTGAAATATTTTCAGAACATGGAAATGCTGAATCGGACAGATCCCCTTCTCCGTATATAAGGCATAGTATGGGCGGAAGATATACCGCGAACACCATCCAGAATCTCTGGGAAAAGGGTACACAGGTAGGCATTATTGCAAGCTCAGACGACCATCTGGGTTATCCCGGAGGTTATGGAGAGGGAATGGTTGCAGTTTATGCAGATACCCTTACAAGGGAATCAATCATGGAAGCTATAAAGGCGCGTCGTACTTATGGAGTCAGTGCGGATAGAATTGAATTGGATTTCTCAATCAACGGACACAAAATGGGAGAAAGTATTCCCTTCATTCCAAGAAGAAATATTATTGTTAAGGTAAAAGGTAAAGATGTTATAGAAAGAGTGGAAATTCTCAGGAACAATAGTGTTGTTTACCGCAATTTCCCATGTGATCAGGAAACAGATGATTCGAGCTGGGATAAACCGGTACTTTGCCGTATTGAGTATGGATGGGGCCCGTGGAGCGGTCTCAATGTTCCACGCATAGCTGATTGGAACTTTGATATAAGAATTAAAAATGGCAGGATATTAGCTGCTACTCCATGTTTCCAGTCAGGTCCACTTGATGAAAACCGTAGAAATAAGATTTCAGTTGTGAATGATAACCAATGCCTTTTACAGTCATATACTTCACGTCTTGAAGCTTTTGAAGAACGTCCGACAAACAGTATTATCCTGGAAATCCAGGGTTCAAAGGAAACAGAATTAGTTTTATCACTTACACAACCTGCAAAAGTTGACCATGTAATTTCATTCCGGGAACTGGAAGAATCTAATGATATTTTTTTCACTGGTGATATGACTTCAGAATCAGTAATGATACATCGAATTGTTTTTAGTGAAAATTACATGACAAAGTTTGAATTAACAGATAAACCAGAATCAGGGAATACTGACTGGTATTATGTCAGGGCAGTGCAATCGAATGGCAGTCTTGCCTGGTCAAGTCCAATATGGGTAAATAAAAAAGAATAAGTAACCTTAATATTATGTTATATGACTGGAGAATTGTAAAAACCTAAGATATTCTTCCACTTTGTATAGCATAAAGGGTTTGGGTTGAGTTCGTGTAATTAAATAACAGAATTTCAGATATTTTTTTTATTTTATTATTAAAAGCCGATACTCAATTTATTTTATTAGGAAAAGTATTATACTTTTAATGCCTGAAGCTTGGCGTAAGAAGCTATAGATTTTGATTATCAATCTTCAAACTACACATTTCCTATTGATTAGTTCCTGATATTTTATGAGAAAAAATCAAAATAACGAGCAGGATTCTCTTATTATTTCAAATGGTACAATCCTTACACCTGATCATGAAATCAAAGACGGAGTAGTAATTATCAGGAACGGCAAAATTTTTGACTATGGCAGACAGGGGATTATTGCGGAACCCCATAATGTTCTTAAGATTGATGCTGGTGGAAATTACATTACTCCCGGCTTTGTCAATATACATGTCCATGGAGGAATGGGTGCTGATGTCACTAAAATAACTCCGGATTCATTTACCACAATGGCAAAATTTTTTGCTAGTCATGGTGTTACTTCTTATCTGGCAACGGCCATTACAAGCACTGATAGTGTAATATTTGAACTATTGGAGCATGTGAGAGAAATTATTGGGAAACCACAAACTACCGGTGCAAATGTTTTAGGAGTGCATATGGAAGGACCATATCTTAATCCTTTACAAAGCGGAGCCCATCCCAGATCGCTGCTGTTACTTCCTGATCCACAACACTATCTGCCTTTTCTTAAATACAACGATGTACTGAAAAAAATGACTATTGCACCCGAATTGGCTGGAGCTCCACAATTGGTAAAAGATCTGAAAAAGAGTGGGATAGTTGTCGCTGCAGGTCATACTGATGGGATTTATTCTGAGATGATACCTGCAATAAATGAAGGAATAACCCATGCAACACATTTTTTCTGTAATATGTCGCACTTCCGGAGAGATAATCTCAGGAGGGTTGCAGGTGCAGTTGAGACGCTTTTATATGATGACCGGATATCAGGCGAATTGATTGCTGACGGATGGCATCTGGATGCTACGTTAATGAAATTGCTTGTAAAGGTTAAAGGTATAGACAGGGTTTGTTTTGTTACTGATGCAATGTCAGCAACAGGCCTGCCTGACGGACGTTATTTTATGGGAAATGTTGAGACTATCGTTGAAAATGGGATAGCCCGTCTTCCGGACAATACAGCCTATGCAGGTAGTGTTACAACTATGGATGTCAGTGTTAGAAATGGGATCTCCTTACTCGACCTTACTTTTAAGGAATCTCTCAGAATGGCCACGATTACACCAGCTGAAATAATTGGGGTCAGTGATACCATCGGAAGTATTGAGAAAAACAAAGATGCAGATATACTTATTATTGATAAAGGTTATAATGTGATCAAAACAATTATAAAAGGAAATTTAATGCCCACAAAGTAGAGAACCAAGAAGCAAATAGTCATGAAGAAGATTGTAAAAATTCATTACGGTAAAGAAATAATAAGTTTGCAATTAAATGAGAATACTTTGAGGTATGAGCTTGCACCAGCTGATATTGAGCCTGTTAAAAGCGTTGCCACTGAAATAGAAAGGGCTTTAAAAAATCCTGTAAACTCAGAACCTCTTGGTAATATTGTTAAAAAAGGAGAAAAAGTAGTCATCCTCGCTGATGATATTACCCGTCTGACTCCGGCCAGGGAAATTATTCCATTTGTATTAAATGATCTGAACAAGGCTGGAATCCCTGATCAGAATATCACACTTGTAATAGCCCTCGGCACTCACCGTCCGATGACTAATTCCGAAATAACCCTTAAATATGGGGAAGAAGTAGTAAAAAGGATCAAAATTTTTAATCATAATTGTCTCGAAAAAGGGAACCTTAAACATTATGGGACCACTCGTCGTGGTACCGATATCTGGGTAAACCGGATGGTTGTTGAAGCAGATTTCAGAATTGGCATTGGCAACATTGTTCCCCATCATCCAACAGGATGGAGTGGTGGTGCCAAGATACTTCTTCCAGGGGTTGCGGGAGAGCATACTACAGGACAATTTCATTTATTGGGAGCAACAGAACAACTGCTTGGAGAGATCGAAACACCATGCAGGGAGGAAATGGAAGATTTCGCTGAAATCACAGGCCTTGAATTTATTATCAATACTGTCTTGGACAGAGAAGGCAGGGTTGTACATATTGTTGCCGGAAACATGATTGATGCACACAGGGAAGGTGTGAAATGGGGAAAACGTGTATTTGGTGCTCCCTTTACTGAAAAGACAGACATAACAATTTCAAGTACTTTCCCCGTTGATTTCGACTTGTTTCAAGCAGATAAAGGACTATTTTCAGCCGCTATCTCAACAAAAAAAGGAGGTGAAATAATTTTGCTATCTCCCTGTTATGAAGGAGTAAGCCCAACACATCCGGAATCGGTTGAACTGGCACATCTTACTGACTCTGAATTATTTCAGATCTGCAAAGATCCTGAGGCCAGTATTGATCCTCTGAGTGTTGCTGAGGTCCTCTATTTTAATACCGCAAAACAGGGATTTAAAGTTACTTTGGTATCAGCTGGCATCTCTGATGAAATTGCAAAAAAACTTAATTTTAATCCTGTAAAAATATCGCAACTTCAGAAATATCTTGATTCCAGACTTAAAGAAGGACTTACAATCGGGGTAATACACAACAGTGCCGAAACACTTCCTTTGGAGAGTTGCAATAAATAAAAGATTTGATTTTATTAGATCCCAATATATAAAAGATGTGAGATTATGAACTATAAAAGTAAACCGTACTATGCCTGGATTGTTGTCGGTGTTCTATGGATAGTATCCCTGCTGAACTACCTTGACAGACTTATGATTGCCTCCATGCGTGATCCGATAAAGGATAGTATTCCAATGAGTGATGCACAGTTCGGATTACTTACATCAGTCTTTTTACTGGTCTATGGTCTGCTCAGCCCTTTTGGAGGCTATTTTGCCGACAGATACAGTCGTAAATTGGTAATCGTAATAAGCCTTCTTGTTTGGTCGGCTGTTACGGTATGGACGGGTTTTGTAAGCTCATTTGGTGAAATGATCGCTGCCCGCGCTTTAATGGGAATAAGTGAAGCCTGTTACATGCCTGCCGCTGTAGCACTCATTTTAGATTACCATAAAGGCAAAACCAGATCACTTGCATCTGGAATAGTGTACAGCGGAGTATATGCCGGAATGGCATTAGGTGGAACTGGCGGCTATATTGCAGAATACTGGGGATGGCGTTATGGATTTCATCTCTTTGGAATAATAGGTGTTGCATATGCAGTGATACTGTTTCTTATCCTCAGGGATGCTCCCAAGGATGAACCGGATCCTGCTGAGTCAATAAATGTAGATCCCAATGAAAAAATTAAAGGTATATTTCAGATTCTACGTGATCTGTTTAAATCACGTTCTTATTGGATAATAATAATTTACGGATGTCTTCTTGGAATGACTTTCTGGGTGATCTATGCATGGCTACCTACATATTATAAAGACAAATTCAACCTGAGTCTTGGAGGAGCAGGTGTTTCAGCAACAGCATTTATACAGATTTCATCGTTTATTGGAGTAATTGTTGGAGGCATTTTAGCTGACCGATGGGCAAGAAAGAATATAAGAGGTCGTTTATATGTCCCTTTCATAGGGTTTATGCTTGGTGGCCCGTTCCTATTCTTAATGGCAACCACAGGAGTATTTGCTATAGCTATAGCAAGCGTAATTATCTTTGGTTTCGCAAAAGGATTCCATGATTCTAACTTCATGCCTATAATTTCCCAGGTTGTTGATAAACGCTACAGGGCAACAGCTTACGGAATGATGAGCTTATTTAGTGTAATTGTTGGTGGAATTATGATATATGTTGGGGGTGCGCTGAAAGATGCCAACATTTCATTATCACTCATTTTCCAGATTTCTGCTGTGGGAGTATTATTCGCAGGACTGATACTTCTGGCATTAAGGCTGAAGAAGGAATCATAAGAATAGCTAAAAGAATATGTATTCAATTAAAATATAAAATAATATTTCATTATGAAAATTTTAAATCCGGCAGAAAACATTTCCAGTATCATTTCGATGATTGAGAATGCTAAACAGTTCGTGGTAATTGTTTCTCCTTTTAATGACCTAACAGGATGGGGTAAACTGATTAGAGCAATAAATATCGCATCCGAAAACAATATTGATGTAACTTATTATGTCAGGAGTGGAGAAGGAACGAAAGGTATTGAAGGACTTAATGTAAAAATATACGAGGTTCCGGACCTTCATGCCAAAATGTTCTTTAACGAAAGCCATGCATTAATAAGTTCAGGCAACCTGACTAACCGTCCTGACATTAATTGGGTTTATTTTATGAATAATCCTGAAGAGTATAATGAGCTTGTTAGTTTCTTTGAAGTATATATTAAACCACTCTCAAAACCTTTTATTAATTAAGACTGAGACACAGAACTTTTTAAAATATATAATTATATGTCGATTTTAAAACCATCGGATAATATCTCAGCAATTGTATCCATGATAAAAAACTCAAGGAAATTTGTTGTAATTGTCTCTCCATACACCGACCTGACAGGATGGGATATGCTGAAAAATGCAATAAATGAAGCATCAGCAAAAAAAATAAACGTTTCATATTATGTTAGGGAAGGCCAGGGTTCAACTGGCATAGAAGAGTTGAATGTAAGTCGATTTGAAGTCCCGATGCTTCATGCAAAAATGTTCTTTAACGAAAACGAAGCAATAATCGGATCTTTTCACCTTAAGAATAATATTGATATAAATTGGGCTTTCAGATTAAATGAAAAGGAAGAATATATGGACCTGATAAACTTCTTCGAATTATATATTAAACCCTTCGCAAAACCATTTTAAGTCTCCATTGTTTACCCGCTAATCTTTCCTTAAAATAATGATTAATAAAACATCAATATTATCTCCCTCAGCACTTTCGAACAGACCCGATGGCACTATTATAAGAAGGCACATCCTACCGGGCGAAGTTATCGGTTTAATTATTGAATCCGTATCTGTTAAAGGACCTTGTCGGTTTTTTGAATCTGTTCTACCTGACTGCTATTATCTTCTTTTGTCTTTAAAGGGAAACTCATTGCTTTGTCTCCAGAATAAAGAATTTGAGTTTAAGGCTAAATCCATAGCCAGAATTCCTTACAATGAACAAATTGATATTAAAATAGAAAAAGGAGAAGAATTTCATTTTTTATTCCTGAAGAAAAAATTAGATGACACTGATCTTCACCTGATATCCCAAAACCGGGATGAACACTCATCTATATATAATAAACATATCCGTGAATGTCAGGCATATACAGAGGACATAAAGAGCAGCAAAACAATTAGCAGGATGCTGCTTCCTGTTGGATTAATTCCCCGGTTATGCATAGGATCTGTTGAAACCACCGGACCCGATTTTGTTGGGGAACATGAACATCCCATGCTTGATCAGCTTTTTCTGGGATGGGACAACTGTCAATGTACCTGCATCGCTGATGGAGAAAGCACGTTGCTCACTGAAAACACAATATTGCATATTCCCCTGGGTTCAAAACACTCGGTATCGGTATCTGAAGGGGATATCTTATCTTATATCTGGTTTGATTTCTTTTTTTCGCTTAAGGGTCAGGATTATATCGAAGAACAACATAAAATGGATGATTAATAATATTCTGAAAAATATTGTAAAAAGATCAGTTGCTATTAACTTTGGAATCATACCAAACCCTGAAATAGACTGTTACCCATCCAAAAAGAAGGCCTGCAACAACAGAAATCAGTAATGGAACAGATACCTGAAAATACCAGGTATATTCACTCACTGAAACCGGACGTTGCACATAGGTGATAATTGCAAAGTAGGAACCAGAACCAATAAAATAGGATGGAAGAAAATTAATACTGGGAACCCTTTCTGCACAAATAATGAGGAAAGCAACAAAGAAAACAGCAATAACTGTTCCCCATGCAACTGTTGTGCTATTTATTCCACCGAAAAATCCTCCCAGTTTAATTAAAAGAACCGATGCAATTATACCACCAACATAACCGGCAAATGTTTTAAGTGCCATGGTAACTGTGGCACCCCCCATAAAGTACATAGCCCATGCCTGAAAAACAACCCATGTAAGCAATCCCTTTCCCATTGCCTCAGGAGTGAAGGGAATAAAAGGAGCTATGATCAATAATATCATAGCCTGAATACCAACGAATACAGGAAATCCTACAAATTTATAAAAGGGCTGGATGTTTGTGTTTTTACTCATAACAAAAAGTTTTTAGTGTTTAATTGGAACTTAAATTGATTAACCTAAATTTAGAAAATTTTATTGATAGTTCATGCTTCATTAATGCAATTTAAAATATATTTAAATAACCTATGATTAATCATTTAACTTAAACCGATTATTGACCTTACATAATTACACATTATAAAAAATCATAAAAATTACTTTTTGCATTGGATATGAATATTTATTTTATCTTACACTTTTTTCAGGCAGAATAGAATTGCATGTATTTATTTAAGAAACTTCAAAAATCTAATTTACAATATATTAACCCTAAATCTAACTTATCCACAGCCTATGAAACATCACTTATGTTTACTTTTACCAAGTAGCAGGGAAAGCAATTAATCCAATTGCCTGACCTATTTTTATATCCATTGGAAATATCTTTGTTACAGTAAAACCTGTGACAGAGGTATAATTATTACGTTTAAAACTTAATAAAATGAAAGAAATCTACCTGTTTAAACAAACATTTTTTACTGAAGATTTTACAAAAAAAATCTTCAAATTTCTGAAAATGACTATCCTCCTGTTAATGGTAGTAACCCTGAATGTAACCGGTACTTTTGCAAACGCTGCCGGGAATACTACTGAAGGTAAAAACTCAACCATTAATTTAGCTTCTGACAACCTCAGAGGCAGTGCAAATATTGTTGATATGCAGCAGGCAAAAATCACCGGAACAATCACAGATGAAACTGGGAGTCCATTCCCTGGTGTTAACGTACTGATTGAAGGTACAACTATTGGTACAATGTCTGATGTAAGCGGAAAATATTCGATTGATGCATCTTCAACTAATGCTATCCTTGTCTTTACATTTGTAGGTTATTCCACACAGCGAGTCCCTATGGGCGGAAAAACTACAGTTGATATTACAATGGCTCCTGATGTTATGAACCTTGATGAGGTCGTTGTTATTGGTTATGGTACTGCCCGCAAGGCAACAATAACAGGATCTGTTGCAAGTATTGCAGGTGATAAACTCTCAGTGGCCAAGACAACCAACTTCACAAATTCACTGGTCGGTCGGTTACCCGGGCTGGTAGCTGTTCAGCGATCAGGTCTTCCCGGATCTGATGATGCCACATTGAGGATCAGGGGTAATAATACACTAAATAATAACAATCCATTAATTGTTGTTGACGGAATTGCTAACCGTAGCATGTCGCGCATCAATTCGGCAGATGTGGAAAGTGTAATAGTTTTAAAAGATGCATCTGCAGCAATTTATGGAGCACAGGCTGCAAACGGGGTTATCCTTATAACAACAAAACGAGGTGCTGTTGGCAAATTAAAAGTAGGTGTTGACTTTAACCAGGGATTCAGTAAGCCTACAATACTGCCCGATATGGCTGATTCATACCTCTATGCAACAATGATGAATGAAGTGGATCTATATGCAGGACAGAACCCACGGTTTTCAGCAGATGATCTTCAGAAATATAAGGATGGTTCGGA
Source organism: uncultured Rikenellaceae bacterium (assembly GCA_964639725.1). Lineage (GTDB taxonomy): Bacteria > Bacteroidota > Bacteroidia > Bacteroidales > VadinHA17 > LD21. The sequence goes on along the minus strand of CAZXFB010000004.1, from coordinate 138,458 downwards.
CCCATGGGGTCACCCGAATACAGACTGGTTTAGCACAGTTTTTAAACCATACTCATTGAATAATAAAGCCAACATCAACCTTAGCGGAGGAACAGAAAATGTAAAATATTTTGTTTCACTGGGATCCAGCTTCGAAGATGGAACATACAGAAAGAGCGGTTCCAGCTATTCACAGGTTGATTTCAGGAGTAATATCGATGCTAAGGTTTCCAAAAATATTAATTTCAGCATTGACGTTGCTGGCCGTCAGGAAAAAAGGCATAATACAATTTATCCTGAAAACCAGACATTCAGGATTATCCCACGGGGTAAGCCTACTGATGTTGCATGGTGGTTTAACGGAAAGCCTGGTCCTGATGTTGAAACAGATCTTAATCCTGCCGTTATGGTTACTGACATGGGTGGCACTGACCTGGATACAAGATATATTATGGAAAGTAACCTGAAGTTAAATATCAATATTCCCTGGGTAAAGGGTCTGTCGGTTACAGGTAATGCTTCTATTGATAAAAACTTCCTGAATGATAATATCTGGAAAGTCCCTTTCTACCTTTATGTATGGGATAAGACAACATTAGGTACAGACGGGTTGCCATCACTTAACGGATCAAAAAGGGGTGTATCTCAACCTCAACTCACACAGACTAACCTGACAGGAGGGAGAACAACTCTTAATGCACTTGTTAATTATGAGCGCAGATTTGCTGAAAAGCATAAAATTAAAATTCTGGCAGGAACAGAATCAAGTACTGGTCTTACACAAACCTTTACAGCATCACGTAAATATTTTGTATCCAGTTCAATTGATCAGCTGTTTGCAGGTGGTGACCTGGAAAAAGATAATACAGGATCAGCAAGTGAAAGTGCCCGTATGAATTACTTTGGCCGTTTAAATTATGATTTCGGGTCAAAATATCTTGCTGAATTTGTATGGAGATATGATGGTTCATATATTTTCCCCGCTGATAAACGCTGGGGCTTTTTCCCGGGCTTCTCACTCGGATGGATTTTAAGTGAGGAGAATTTCTGGAAAGATAATTTAGCTTTCCTTAACTATTTTAAACTTCGCGGATCATGGGGACAAACAGGTAATGATCGTATTCTCGACTTCCAGTATCTATCAACATATCGCTTTGCCAGCGGTTATGGAAATCTTGAGAATGGTTTAAATATGGGTGAATGGATTACCAATGGTACAGCAATAAATAAGGTACTTTATGAACAGAGTATTCCTAATTTAAATGTTACCTGGGAAGTTGCAAACCAGACTGATGTTGGTTTTGAGGCTCAACTCCTTGGAGGCAAACTCAAACTGGAAGGAGACTATTTTCATAACCTCCGTACCAAAATTTTAACACAAAGAAATGCTTCTGTTCCCACTTCAACAGGATTAACTCTTCCTCCTGAAAATATTGGGGAAGTTGTTAACCAGGGATTTGAATTTGTTATAAGTTATGGAGATAAGGCTGGTGACTTTGGATACAACATCTCGCTTAATGGCGGATATGCAAAGAATAAAATTAAATTCTGGGACGAAACACCCGGTCTCCCCGATTATCAGCTGACAACCGGATTTCCAATGAACTCACAGTTGTATTATCAGGCAATCGGCATATTTAAGGATCAGGCAGCTGTCGATGCTTATCCTCATTGGGTAGGTGCCAGACCTGGCGACATTATCTTCAAGGATCTTAACGATGACGGTAAAATTACTGCCCTTGACATGGCCAGAGATTACAGAAGTAATATCCCAACTTTTACTTCAGGGTTGAATATTGATCTTACTTATAAAAATTTCTATGCAACAGTTCTCTTACAGGGAGCATGGGGTAAAATAAGGTACCACTATGTTGAAGGTGGGGTATCGGGTAATTATTACCTTGAAGATGCAAATGGCCGCTGGACTCCTGATAATATTACTGCATCAAAACCAAGAGCATTTAATTATACAACTGAATACTGGAGGTCTGAAAACAATACATACTGGCTAAGAAGCGCTGATTATGTGAGGCTTAAAAATATGGAAATTGGATACAATATGCCTCAGTCAATAAATTCCAAGCTAAATATTGAGGGATTCAGAGTTTATGTTGGCGGACTTAACCTTCTCACTTGGTGTCCAACCCTTCCGAGTTTTGATCCTGAATCCACATACCAGGATTATCCTCTGAGCAAAGTAATTAATATAGGTGCAGTTTTAACCTTTTAAAACTAATTATGATGAAAAAAATTAAGCAATATTTTAAATTATTACTGTTTGTCACTTTTGTTCTGACATCTTGTAATAAAGATATACTTGAATTGCAACCACTTTCAGCATATTCTGACGTTGCTGTCTGGAAGGATCCAATTCTGGCAGAGACTTTTCTCAATGGTATTTATTTTAAAATGGAAATACCAAATGGTGATAATAAGTATGGTACTCCCAACTATGTTGATGAACTGCATCGCAGGGACGGAGGGAGCCAGCTCAATTTCAACAATTCCAAAATAACTCCCGATCAGATGAACTGGAGGAATGAACTTCCTTCATGGGACAATTTGTACGTAATAATCAGGTCGTGTAATAAATTCATTGAAAATGCAGAAAAATTGCCTGATGATGGTACCGTTACTGATGGTGTTACAAAGAAAAACAGGATGATCGGTGAAGCTCATTTTCTAAGAGCCTGGTTCTATATGCGCCTTACGAGTCTCTATGGTGCTGTGCCAATAATAGATAAAGTTTATGAATTGGATGATGAGTTTCTTGCACCTCGTAATACGTATGCAGAATGTGTGACTTTTATGGTCGCAGATTGCGATAAGGCTGCAAGCATGTTACCACTGAAACATACTACTGATAAACTGGCACGGGCATCAAAAGGAGCAGCTCTTGCCCTTAAGTCAAGGATACTGATATATGCAGCCAGTGACTTGCATAACACAACAGTATTTCCTTCATATGCCAATCCCGAGTTGATAGGCTATACTGATGCTAATAGGACAGCTCGTTTCCAGGCTGCCAAAGATGCCGCCAAAGCAGTAATGGATCTGAATTTATACAGCCTTTTCAGACCAAATCCGGCTCCAACCGATTCTGTTGCTATGAATTTTGAAGCCCTGTTTAATTCCAAAGATTGCATTGAGGATATTATGGTCAGGTATGTAACATCCACAACTTACAATGTCAACTATAGCTGGATGAACCTCAGCGGACCTAACGGTTATCATTGCCGGGGCAGTAATGCACCTATTGATAATTTTGTAAGAGACTATGAAAGAAAAGATGGAACAAAATTTGACTGGAATAATCCTGTTCATGCAGCCGCACCTTATAAATATCGCGATCCTCGTTTTTATGCTACAATATTTTATGAAGGAGCCAAATGGAGAACACGCGCATCAGGTGAATTTCCGCTTGATCCGATAGGTGTTATTCAGGTTGGTGTATGGCAAAAGTGGAATGCTGCTACCAATTCAATGGTCGAATTGTGGGGTCTCGATACCAGAAAAGGACCAAACTCACCTTTTGAAGGTGCATATACCGGCTATTATATCCGCAAGTATTTTGATCCGGCAGTGGATGCTCAGTTCTTTGTTCCTGATATTGGATGGCGCTATTTCCGTTATGCAGAGATCCTGCTTAATTATGCTGAAGCTTGTATCGGACTTGGCCAGGATGCAGAAGCACGTACCTATATTAATATGGTAAGAAAAAGAGCAGGGATGCCAGATTTTACTGAATCAGGAATTGCTCTTCGTGATCGTTATCGCAACGAAAGACGCATTGAACTTGCCGTTGAAGAACATCGCTTTTACGATGTTCGCAGATGGCTGATCGGACCTCAGTCTTATGTGGCAGCCTATAAAGTAAATGTTGTATATAAAATGGATCCTGTTACTAAAGTAACTGCAACAGTTCCTACAATTACACCTGCAGTCCATAATACATACGCATGGCTTGATAAGGCATATTTCCTGCCAATTTCAAGATCTGAGATGAATAAAAACACCAAACTGATTCAGAATCCTGGTTATGAATGATAATTAACCGGATATATCTTAAGGGCTGATAATAAGCCTTAAAACCGGGGGATGTACTTTAATTGATATGTAATTGTGTTAATGTTTGTTAATTATTGTAGTTATAAATATTATTTTAAGAACTATATAAGATATTTAATAAACGAACTTATAAATTTGAAATCAATTAGTGTGCATCCCCCCTTTTACTTTTTACTTTAATATAAAAGGGATTAAATAGAATACCGTCAACTTATATTGTTTCTATTATTTTAACAAAACATGAAAAATTTTACCCGGAGGGATTTTGTTCAAACAACAGCAGCAGCAGGTTTTGGACTCAGTCTTGGAAAAACTATTCCAGCCTCAATGTCACCTGTTGCAATTGATGGAAAAAGGATCGGAATAATTGGCTTAGACGGATCTCATGCAGTAGCTTTTACCAAAGTAATAAATGATCCGGCAGCAAGTAGCGAATATGGTGGATACAAGGTAGTTGCTGCTTATCCCAAGGGAAGCCATGATATTCAGAGCAGTGTCTCAAGAGTGCCTGGTTATACTGAGGACATGAAGAAGCTGGGAATTGAGATTGTAAATTCAATTGAGGAGCTTCTGGCTAAAGTTGATGCAGTTTTTATGGTGACCAATGACGGACGTCGTCATCTTGAACAGGCTCTCATAGTCTTCAGGGCAGGTAAGAGAATGTTTATTGATAAACCTATGGCAGCCTCTCTAAAGGATGGAATGGACATCTTTGCAGCAGCAAAATATTATAATGTTCCTGTCTATTCATGCTCAAATGCAAGGTTCAGTAAAATAAACCAGGAGGTTGCTAACGGGAAAATCGGGAAAGTAACGGGAGCCGATGTCTATGGTCCCTCCCCTATTGAAAAAACCCACCCAACTCTTTTCTGGTATGGAATTCATGGCGTTGAGGCACTCTGCACCATAATGGGAACAGGATGTAAAAATGTTGTCCGTGTATTCAATGATGATACTGATATATCAGTTGGTACATGGCCTGAAAATCGTCTTGGAGTAAACAGGGCAATGCGCATAGGACAGCGAGGCAGCGGAGGAACGGCTTTCGGGGATAAGGGTATCTCCAAACTTGAAACAGGAAGTAATGAAAATGATGGTGGCGTAAACCCTGCTTATAAAAAAATGATTGATTTTTTCAGAACAGGTATTGTTCCCGTAAGTGCTGAACAAACACTGGAAGTTTTAGCTTTTATGGAAGCTGCCGACGAAAGTAAACTTAATGGAGGCAAACCAGTCGATCTGGAAACCGTAATGCAGCGTGCCAGAAATGCAAAAGACCGGCTCATCCTTAAATAGAATGATTATTCTTATTTTAAATAATTAATTTTAATTTGTTATGAGAAGAAAATTAACCATTGTCTGGAAATTTATTTCAATTCTTATTGTTCTCTTCCTTACGGAATTGATCTTTGCTGTTGGAACAAGAGCTGCAACTCTTCGTGCCGGTGTTGCAAAAGTTAATATCACTAAAGAAAAACCAGCCGGACTGGTTAATGATCCAATTTTTGCCAAGGCACTGGTTCTTGATGATGGAAAGAACAAGGCTGTTGTAATAACGATGGATATAATAAATATCAGCCTGGCTGATTTATCTGAAATCAGAACACGAATAAAGAATGAGATTAAAATAGATGGCAATAATGTGATGATCAACGCCTCACATAACCATTGGGTAAATGATCAGCTGGCAGATGATTATTTGGAGAAAACCATTGAAGCTGTGAAGAAAGCATTCGGGAATATGGTACCGGTAAAGGTAGGTGCAAGTTCAGGTATAGAAAAAAGAATAACTATGAACCGAAGGCTAATTCTTAAAAACGGTAAGGAATGGACGATAAGGCGTGCAACTCCTGAACCGGAAGATGAAATGGTTAAAGGAATAGCTGAACCATTTGATCCTGAAATAGGAATTCTGCGTCTGGATAAGGCTGATGGAAAACCACTTGCTGTGTTATTTACTTTTGCTTCACATAACTATACTGGTGTACCCAACAGAGGAACTACTGCCGGAATGCCCGGTTTTGCTTCAAAAGTTATCGAAGAAAACCTTGGAAATGGAGCTGTTGCCCTTTTTATGCAGGGAGCTGCAGGAGATATCACACCAATACTTTATAAGGATGTTAATACACCTAAACAAGATGAGATTCATGGCACATTACTGGGGCTAAGCACCTTGCAGGGATGGAGAAATGTTGCTGTACAGAAAAATGCCGGAGTAAGTGTAATCAGGGAAGAATTATCATTACCTGCCAGAAAAGATATTCAGAAACACATTGAGGATCTTGAAGCTCAGAAAACTGTAATTCTAGATTATTTCAAAGGAGAAGGATGTGGTGCACATGGGTCAGGAACAAAATTGAATTTTAAAGCCTTCTTACCTCTTTACATTAAATACATGATGTCGCCTCAATACCCATCCGATTACTCTTACCGGTATATGCAGGAAGAAAAGATCGGAATAAATGATCTTGAGGTGATGGATGCAGATAACAAAAAAGATATGGAGAAATATCTTAACAGCATTTATAAAATGGAAGAATTAATTGTAACAGAGGCAAACCTGGGATATCTTAAAAATAGCAAGTTTGATGATCCGGTTAAAGCCGAAATAATGGGATTAAGAGTAGGTGATTTTGTTTTAATTACTTTTTCTGGAGAAGTGTTTTCCCAAATCGGACTTAATATTAAAAAGTCATCACCTTATGAGTTTACATTTGTTTCAGGTTATACTAATGGGTCTGTTGGCTATTCCCCGACACCTGAGGCTTATAGCGGAGATGCCTATGAAGCCTCATTAGCAAAGTTAGCTCCCGGATGGCAGAAAATATTTGAAGAAAAAGCACTCGAAATTATAAGAAAACTATAATTATATCCGGAATAAATGATCCCCATCGTTTAATATGTAAAAGAAATATTTTATAAAATTAACCAACAAATAAACAGGATTCGCTATGGCTAAAAGAAATTTAACACGCAGGAACTTCCTTGGAACAGCTGCTGTTGGAATAGCAGGTGCAGCTGTATCAATGCACACCGCTAATGCTTTGCCGGTTTCATCAAATGATGAAATCAAGAATGTAGAAACCAAAAAGTCAGGTATGCAGTATCGGCGTCTGGGCCGCACCAACATGATGATATCTGAAATGATTCTTGGTTGTGCTTCGGGTCTTAGGTCACAACAACTTGGACCGGTCCTTTTCAATCGCTATCGTGAACAGCTCCCTAATATTGTTAGTCAGCTTATGGATCGCGGGGGTAATGCTGTTGCTACCAGTTCCAGCTATCACGACACCGAAGAACTCCTTGGTAACGCTCTTAAAGGAAGACGCCAGAAAGCTTACATTATTACCAGTTCTCCTCCAAAAGAGGATGTAAAAAGTGTGATTGAAAGCTGCGAACGCAGTCTAACTCGCTTTCAAACTGACTATATTGACGGTTACTTCTGTCATGGCGGTTGGAGTCAACCCTTTTATGAAGGAGCTAAGAAACTCCAGGAACAGGGTAAAATACGCTTCATAGGACAAAGTGCTCACAAACCGGAAAATCATGTTCAGCGGATTGAAGCAAATGAGATTGATTTCTTCATGCAGCCCTATAACTATATGAACCTGGCTAAATGGACCGAAAAGCTTGATGGCAGAAGTGCAGAAGACCTATTCTCTCTTGCTAAAAAGAAAGATATAGGAGTTTTGGTCATTAAACCCTTCAGCGGACATTTTATTCCCAACTGGGCTAAGAACAGTACTGACCCCATGGTTCAGGACCTGCTTAACGACCTTGATAAATTTGGAAAGAAAAATCTTTACCAGGCTTTATTGTTATGGGTTTTGCAAAATCCAAATGTCAGTGCTGCTGTATGTGGTTTCAATGAACCCCAGGATGTTGTCGAAAACTATGAAGGTTATATCGGAGGAAAACTGACAACTTTTCATGAAGATCTATTGAAACGTTATTATACTCTGGCCACGAAAGACTATTGCCGGCTCTGTGAAACCTGTGTGCCAACATGTCCTAAGGGCATCCCAATTCCGGATATACAGCGTTACCGCATGTATTCCAAAAACTATGGCCATACCGTGGATGCACGTGAGTACTACGCTGCCCTTAATCCGGCACGTAATGCATCAGCCTGCGATGCGTGCGGTGTATGTGAAGCTGCATGTCCGAGCGGGGTGGCTATTATTAATTGCCTGCAGGATGCTCATAAAGTGCTTGCCTGAGGCAACAAATAGAATAATAATTATCTAATTTATAATTAAAATGAAGAATAAAAGCAATACAACAACACGTCGTGAATTCATCTCAAAAACTGGAATTGCAGCAGCAGGAGTGACAATTGGAGCTGCCAACCTTAGTGCAATAAGCTGTGGAAGGGTATTAGGTGCAAACGATAAAATACGTGTAGGTTTCATTGGTATTGGAAACCGTGGAACACAGGTCATGGATTTATTCAGAGCTGAACCTGATGTCGAAGTGGCAGCCTTGTGCGATGTTTATCAACCCTACCTGGACCGGGATTTATCTAAAGTTAATCCCCGTTTCAAAGAATTAATGGGGGACAAAGTTCCCAAAATGGGCGAGAATTTCCCGGCAAGTGTTGCTAAATATACTGATTATCGTAAATTATTGGAGGATAAGAGCATAGATGCAGTTATGATTGCAACTCCGGATCATTGGCATGCCATTCAGACAATTGACGCCCTGAAAGCCGGAAAGCATGTCTATGTAGAAAAGCCGGTTGCAAAAACTGTTAAGGAAGGACGAGCAATGATAGAAGCAGCTAAAAAGACAAAACTGGTCGTTGCAGTAGGTCTTAGCAGAAGAGGATCCACAACCTATCAGAAACTTGCAAAAGATGTTCCTGCCGGTAAAATAGGTAAAATTACTTATGCAAGCGGTGCCTATGTAAGTAACATGTTTCCAGATGGAATAGGAAAGTATAAACCAGAAGATCCACCCGCTGATTTTAACTGGGATATGTGGTTAGGGCCTAAACAAATGCAGCCTTATCAATACAATTTAGCTCCATATATGTTCCGCTGGTGGGAAGAGTATGATAATCAGATTGCAAATAATGGTGTTCACTCACTTGATCTTTTACGCTGGGTACTCAATGAGAAAGCTCCTAAATCGATAGTCACTATTGGTGGAAGATATGCAGTCAATGATGACAGGACAATACCCGATACCATGCAAACAATGTTCGAGTTTTCTTCAGGATTGCTTGTAACTTATACTACACTGGAAGCCAGTTCCGGATCATTCTACCCGTTTGGAATGCTGGAATTCAGGGGAACAAACGGTACTCTTTATGCCGGTGGAGCAAATGAATATAAAATAGCCCCGACAAAGAAGGGACAATTCCAGACATGGGATAAACTGATGGATGGTGAAGAGTATGAAAATAAATCCTCCGGCACAAAAGGGAAACTGGTTGATGGTAGTTATGCTGAACCAACCGCCAATCTTGTACGCAACTTTCTGGATTGTATCAAATCAGGTAAAACACCAATAATTGGACTGGAGGAAGGACACTACTCAACAAATATGGCTCATCTTGCTACAATCTCAATGATGGTAAAACAAAGATTGGAATGGGATGCTGAAAAAGAAATTATAACAAATTCAGATGAAGCAAATAAGCTCCTGCATTATGAGTATCGTTCGCCATGGAAACTCTAATCCGATAAAGTATAAATTCGTATAAAGTACTGAACTTCTGACCCGACAATTGAAATTGTTATTTTATTGTCGGGTCTTATCAATTTTACTGAATACTTTTCATCAACCTTCAACAATAGATTTTAAACAGGAAAGGCTGATTAATCAAAACTAATAAAAACCAAAAATTATGGTATCACGGAGAAATTTTGTTAAAACAGCTGGTATTGCAGGTACTGCAGCCATATCAGGAGGATTATTTCAGGTATTACCATCCTGTCGTGAAGATTCGGGAATAATTAAAATAAAAACAACCGGATCCAGGTTCGAAAGAGAACCTCTCAACAGGCCTTTCGGTTTTAAAGGTATCTACCAGAATGAGTTCTGGGTGGCTGCTGCTTCAATTGAAACAAATTCAGGAATCAAACATGTTGGTTTGCAAACCCAATGCCTTGCATGGAGTGATCTCGATGTGTTTTTGGCTCATTCAGAGGTTGATGGAAATATGCTCCTTATAAAGTCATTGGATTATGCTTTGCAAAAGATTAGTGGTCAATCATTCAAAAATCCAATTGAATTGCAGGATGCAATTTTAAGTGATGTCTATAAATATGGCCAGTCAATCACCAACAATAACAAACTCAGGATGACATTTACACTGAGTTCTATGGTTGCGCTGGATAATGCATTATGGATGCTGTATGCCCAGGAAAACGGGTATAAAACTTTTGATGAGATGATACCTCTGGAATACAGACAGGCACTTGGAAATCATCATAAATATGTTGCTCATGTCCCACTCATGGCATATGCTATTCCTCTTGAAGAGATAACTCAGGCTGTCGACCAGGGATACTTTTTTATGAAGATAAAGATCGGCCGCCCAGGTACACAGGAGGAGATGCTTGAAGGTGATAAAGCCCGCATCGAAGCTATTCATAAGCTGATTGGCACCAGGGAGACTCCTCATACACTGAATGGTAAGATCCCTTACTATTTTGATGCTAACGGCCGGTATGAGAAAAAAGAAACACTTGAAAAACTGCTTGATCATGCAAAGAAAATAGGCATGTTCGACCAGATTGCAATCATTGAAGAACCATTTCCTGAGGATGCCGACATTAATGTAGGTGATCTCGGAGTAAGAATTGCCGCCGATGAAAGTGCACATACCGCCGAAGATGTGATAAAAAGGATTCAGATGGGCTATAAAGCAATTGCTTTGAAAGCAGCTGCCAAAACATTAAGTATGACAATGAAAATGGCAAAAGCAGCCCACGATAACAACATTCCATGTTTCCTCGCTGACCTGACCTGTACTCCTATCCTGGTGGACTGGAATAAGAATATTGCTGCCCGGTTAGATCCATTCCCCGGTTTAAAAGATATGGGATTACTTGAATCCAACGGCCATCAGAATTATGTGAACTGGAATGATCTTGTAAGCTATAGTCCTTACCCTGAAGGATCATGGATTAAGTCAAAAGATGGCTTATTTCATCTGGATAAGGATTTTTATGAAAAAAGTGGCGGGGTACTTAAATCTTCAGAACACTACCTCAATCTTTTTAACAAATAGGAAAGCATTGCTTTTTAAAGCTTTCCCGATATTTATTTGGAAGATACTATTCAGGGGAAATGCATATAGGCAATAGCTCTGTCAGTATCAGGTAATAAATCAATAATTATGGTATCACGGAGAAATTTTATTAAGAAATCTTCACTCACTGGTGCTGCAATTATCTCAGGAGGTTTGTTACAGACCTTACCAGCCTGCAGTGAGAGCTCAGGGAAAATCACTATTAAGTCAACCGGTTCAAGGTATGAGATTGAATCCCTTATCAGACCTTTTGGATTTAAAGGTATTTACCAGAAGGAGATCTGGTTGGCGGCTGCTTTAATTGAAAGCAAAACAGGTGTCAGGCATGTTGGTTTGCAGACTCAGAGTCTTGCATGGAGTGATCTCGATGTTTTTTTAGCACATTCCGAAACGGATGGCAATATGCTAATGATCAAATCTCTCGACTATGCTTTACAAATGATCCGGGGCCAATCATTTCAAAATCCAATTGAAATCCAGGAAGGAATCTTAAGTGATGTTTATAAATACGGGCAATCTATTACAAACAATAAGAAACTCAGAATGACATTTGCCCTGAGTTCAATGGTTGCATTGGATAATGCATTATGGATGCTCTACGCTCAGGAAAACGGCTATAAAACATTTGATGAAATGATCCTTCCGGAATACCGCCAGTCTCTTGGAAATCATAATCAGTATGTTGTACATGTTCCTCTAATGACTTATTCAATTCCTGCTGAAGAGATAACACAGGTTGTTGACCAGGGATACTTCTTCATGAAAATTAAGATCGGACGTCCCGGAACACAGGAGGAGATGTTAGAAGGGGATAAAGCACGCATCGAAGCCATACATAAGCTTATCGGCACCAGGGAAACACCACACACAATAAACGGGAAAATACCCTATTACTTTGATGCCAATGGACGTTACGAAAAAAAAGAAAATCTTGAAAAACTACTGGATCATGCCAGAAAAATAGGTATGTTCGATCAGATTGCAATCATTGAAGAACCTTTTCCTGAGGATGCTGATATAGATGTAGGTGACCTTGGAGTGAGGATCGCCGCTGACGAAAGTGCACATACGGCAGAAGATGTATTAAAAAGAATCCAGATGGGATATAAAGCAATCGCATTAAAAGCAGCTGCCAAAACATTAAGTATGACAATGAAAATGGCCAAAGTAGCATATGAAAACAATGTCCCATGCTTTATGGCTGATCTTGCATGTACTCCGATTCTTGTCGATTGGAATAAGAATATTGCAGCACGCTTATCACCATTCCCTGGATTGAAAAAGATGGGATTATTGGAGTCAAATGGACACCAGAATTATGTAAACTGGAATAAACTGGTAAGCTATTGCCCCTACCCTGACGGATCATGGATTAATTCAAAAGATGGATTGTTTCATCTTGGTAAGGATTTTTATGAAAAGAGCGGTGGAGTTATTAAATCTTCCGAACACTATCTGAACCTGTTCAACAAATAGATTATTAGTCAGTTATCAGTGGTATATGTTAATCATTTCTACCTCAACTGACTTCCGGATTAATAAATATTATTAATTATAAACCAACAGTTATGAAGAAATTATTTTTAAATCTTATTGCTTTGACAATTATGACTACAACAGTTTATGGTCAAAAAACGCCAACAGGTGATCCTGCTGATTTCAAGGTAAAGACCTGTTTGCATTCTATAGGATATGCAGGCCTATGGAGGGGACAAGCATCACTTACCCTTGATGAATTTCTTGTAAAAGCGAAAGAATTGGGGTATGATGGTGTAATGATAATGGCTAAAAGACCTCATTTGTCACCATTGGATTTTAACAAGGAAGCCAGAGCAAAACTCAAAAAGAGAATAGAAGATCTGGGATTGACACTTGTCGGACTAGCCGGTTATTCTGATTTTACAGCAGGAATGGATAAACCTGGCATTCCTCATACTGAAATACAGGCGGCATACCTTGGTCAGGTTGCAGAACTGGCCTCTGATCTGGGTACAAAAATGGTAAGGATTTTCACAGGTTATGAACGTCCTGGAATTCCATATGATAAACAATATGCTACTGTTGTGGAAGGCATTACACTTGCAGGAAAAGAAGCTGCCAAATATGGTGTCACACTTGTTGTTCAAAACCATCACGATATTGCTCTTCATCACGATGCAATGTATTGGATGTTAAAAGAAATCAATATGCCTAACGTAATGGCTGGCTGGGATGCATGGTCACCCAACCTTGAAGGACTCTCAAAACAGGAAATCAGAAAATCTGTACTCAAAATGAAACCTTTTATAGTCAATACTATCGCAGCTGATTATGTTGCTTTACCAAGATACCATTATGAAAATACACTGACAAACTATGTTGCCGACAAACCTGTGATGCGTGCTTCAGGAATGGGTGAAGGCATCATTGATTATGAGACATTCTTTGGGGCATTAAAAGAGATCGGTTATCAGGGCTATCTGGTTTATGAAATGTGCGAAGTACTGGATGGTGGAGGTTCTATAGCAAACCTTGACGCTACTGCAAAGAAATTCCTCAACTATGTAAAAAGATTTAAATAACTGAGATCTCAGCTATTTAAAAACAAATTACATCCAAACTATGAAGAAAATAAACATAATTCTAAGCATTTTTTTAATATCCGCTGTTGGATTCTCCTCACAATTACTGAATGCTCAACCAGAAGTGAAATCACTGCCAATCAAAATGTCAATGCAAAAGAGACTCCCATCCGAATTGGAAAAGGGTTCATTCTATATTGCTAATGAAATACAGGAATGGAATCCCTCTGAAACTGCTATCATTATTTGCGATATGTGGGACCAGCACTGGTGTAAAGGTGCATCTGCCAGAGTAACAGAAATGGCGCCGTATATGAATAATGTGATCTCCATTGCACGAGGGAAAGGTATCTTTATTGTACATGCTCCAAGCTCTTGTATGGAATTTTACAAAAATCATCCGGCACGCAAACTTGGTCAAAAGTTCAAAAGCAAAAAAGCAACTGGTCTGATAACCAGTGATAAACTGGTATCAGAAAAAGATGCTGTATGGCCTGTTGACCAGTCTGACGGAGGTTGTGATTGCACTCCGGAATGTAAGCAAGGACCCCCATGGCCATGGACCCGACAGATTGATCCCATAGAAATAACTGATAATGATGCAATAAGCGATTCAGGTGCTGAAATAGGGGGACTTTTCTATCAAAAAGGAATTAAAAATGTGATACTTCTGGGCGTTCATACTAACATGTGTGTTATCGGACGTTCATTCGGTTTACGAAATATGATCAGATTAGGCATGAATGTTGTACTGATGAGGGATATGACAGATACAATGTACGATTCTAAACAATCACCGGAAGTGAACCATTTCACCGGGAATAGTTTAATTAATGAGTATATTGAAACATATGTCTGCCCTACAATACTTTCTACGGATTTAACCGGAAAAAAACAATTCAGGTTTAAGGATGATACCAGACCTGTTATTGCTTTCATAACTGCCGAAAATGAATATAATTCTAACCTTACATTACCTAAGTTTGCTCATGATTTACTCCTTACACAGGATGTAAATTGCGATTTTGCAATTGGAAAACCAACTGAAGAGGGCGATGACCGTCACAATATTGAAAACCTGCAGATCCTTGAAGATGCTGATATTGCTGTGTTTTTCGTAAGACGCAGAGGACTCGAACCGAAAAAAATGGATCAGATAAAAACATACATAAACAAGGGGGGTGCAGTACTTGGGATCCGTACTGCCAGTCACTCTTTCGATCCTCAGATCAAACCGGAACTGAGCAATGCTTTCGTGGCTGGTCTTGCCAAATGGCCTGAATTTGACATGGAAATACTTGGAGGTAATTACAAGGGACACTTTAGTAATAAAATGACCACTACTATTTCCGTTGTGCCGGGTATGGAAAACCATCCATTATTAAAAAATGTATCACTTGAGAACTTTACAAGTTCAGATGGGATTTATCGAAATCAGTCCCTGGCATCAAAGAAGGCCCAGGTAATTTTATTTGGTACAATCCCTGAGCAACCATCACAACCTATGTTATGGATAAATAATACAGGTAAGAATGATGTAATTTATACTTCAATGGGAAGTGTTCGTGACTGGCAAAAAGAAAGTTTCAGACAGATAATGAAGAATTCAGTCATTTACCTTTTAAATCTAAAGAAATAATATTTAAAACGTTAGCTGTTTTCACCTTTGTTATTTTAATACATTTGTCAGATTTCTAATGTGTCGGAAACCGGATAATTAATAAATAATAAGAATAACTAAAAATCAGATAAATATGAAAACCAAAGACAATTCTACTCGTAGAGAGTTCATAACTAAAACAGGTATTGTTACTGCAGGGGTAGCCCTTGGGGCGCAGACATTAACAGCTGCAGGATACAACCGTACACTTGGAGCGAATGATAAAATAAGAATGGGTTTTATCGGTATCGGGAACAGGGGTTCACAACTCTTAAATTTATTCATGAATCAACCTGATATGGAGGTTGCAGCTCTATGTGATATTTATGAACCATATCTCCTCAGGGACAGAAGTAAAGTTGACCCTCGATATCTCCAGGATATGCCCGGGCAGATTCCTAAAATGGGAGAATCATTTCCCAAAAAACCGGTCATCTATGATGATTACAGAAAATTACTTGCCGATAAGAGTATTGATGCAGTCTGCATCGCAACACCTGATCATTGGCATGCAATTCAAACTATTGACGCAATAAAGGCGGGTAAGGATGTATACTGTGAAAAACCTCTTACTAACGCATTGGTGGAAGGAAGGAAGATGGTAAATGCATGGAAAGCCAGCGACCGTGTTGTTGCAGTCGGGCTTAACAGAAGAGGTAATATTGTCTTTCAGAAACTGGCAAAGGATCTTGCTGCCGGTAAAATAGGTAAAATATCAGCCAGTCAGGCTGCACGTGTTAGTAATATGTACCCGAACGGGATTGGCAAAATGAAACCGGAACAACCCCCAAAAGATCTTAACTGGGATATGTGGCTCGGACCGCGTGCTTTCAGACCATACCAGTATAATATTGCTCCTTACAAATTCCGCTGGTGGAGCGATTACTCATGCCAGATGGGTAACTGGGGTGTGCATTATATGGATGCAATCAGATGGCTGATGGGAGAAACTGCACCTATAGCTATCTCTTCCCATGGTGGTAAATTCGTACTTGATCATGATGCTGATATTGCTGATACAATGCAAGTTACCTTTGAGTTTGCATCAAAAAAAATAATCTCCTTTTCAATTTTTGAAGGAAGCAGCAGAGTTCTTTATCCTTATGGGGAACTCGAAATAAGAGGAACAAAAGGTAATCTTTATGCTGATGAACGTGGATACCGTATAATTCCTGCTACTAAAGGCCAGTTCCAGACATGGGATAAACAAATGGATGCAGAAGAGTTCAGTAATCCTAATAAAGAGCTTGGGGATGGAAGCTCATCAGACAGTACTTCCGGACTTATCCGTAATTTTCTTGACTGTGTCAAAAATCGTCAGGTTCCGTTTTGCTCACTTGAAGAAGGACATCGTTCAACATCTTTCTCCCATCTTGCCAACATAGCACTAAAAGTAAAACAAAGACTCGAATGGGATGCTGTAAATGAAAGATTTACAAACAGCGAAAAAGCTAACGAATTGTTAAGCTACGAATACAGGAAACCCTGGAAACTTTAATTACATTATTATCCAAAAAATGAAAAACAGCAGAAGAAAATTTATTCAGGTAACAACTGCTATGATGGCAGGAGCAGTTATAAATCCTAAAATAATTACAGCGTCTGATATGGCCGCACCCGGAACAACTCCTTTTTGTGTTTTCACAAAATGTCTTCAGTTCGTTAATTTTGACCAAATAGGAGAGACATTGGCACAGGCAGGATTCAATGGTGCAGAGCTGGCAGTCAGACCAGGAGGACAAGTACTTCCTGAAAATGTTAAAGCAGATTTACCTAAAGCTGTCAAAACAATTAAAAAATATG
The DNA here is from genome assembly GCA_964639725.1 of uncultured Rikenellaceae bacterium. Classification (GTDB taxonomy): domain Bacteria; phylum Bacteroidota; class Bacteroidia; order Bacteroidales; family VadinHA17; genus LD21. The sequence continues at coordinate 121,126 of CAZXFB010000004.1, read as the reverse complement.
GGGTGACGGTTCCAATGATGGTCACTGCAATAACAAATCCTGATGATCCTTTAACTGAAACTGTTCTTGCTACTGCATCTGATCTTGGTATGACTAATTACAGATTAGGATATTTTGAATACAATCCCTCAATATCTGTCCCACAGAACCTTGACATTCATAAAAAAGCAATTGAAAAGCTTGAAAAGATAAACCGTAAATATAATATACATGGTGGTTATCAGAATCATTCAGGTACAAGGGTTGGTGGACCGGTATGGGATCTTTACTGGTTGTTAAAAGACTCCGACCCGGCTTTTATTGGAGTACAGTATGATATCCGTCATGCTGTTGTTGAAGGCGCAGTTGCCTGGCCATTGGGCATGAAGCTTCTGGCACCATGGATAAAAACAACCGCTATTAAGGATCATTACTGGAAAAATGAGAATGGGAAATGGAGTCTTGTCAATGTTCCGCTCGGTAAAGGAATGGTAAACTTTGATGCTTATCTGAAAGAGTATATTAAACTCGGTATTTCAGGACCTGTAACTATTCATTATGAATATGATCTTGGCGGTGCTGAGCTCGGAAAAATGGATCCTAAAATGAGTTTGGCTGAAATCTCAGTCTATATGAAAACAGACCTTGCCTGGCTTCGAAAGAAGTTTAGTGACTACAATATTAAATAACCTGTTTTTATGATATCAAGAAGAACTTTTATTAAGACATCAACACTGGCTGGAGCAGCTGGTCTTGTAACCGGCTACCCTAAGATGATGCAGGCAAAACCTGATAAATCTAAAAAAATTACAATCCAGCTGGTAAACTCAAATTTTGAACGTGAACCACTTATTCGTCCCTTTGGTTTTAAAGGAGGATACACAAATGAGATTTGGCAATCAGCAAATTATCTGCAGTCAACCTCTGGCATTGAAAAGGTTGGAATAGGAACACAGGGTGTGCTCTGGTCCGATGCTTCTGTTTTTACTTCGCATTCTGAAAGCGGTGGCAATGCCCTGATGTATATACTTACAGAACATGCCCTGCAACTTCTTAAAGGCAGGTCATTTACTAATCCTGTTGAATTAATTGACAGTATTACTGATGAACTGTATGAATATGGGAAAAAAATAACATCAAACCCTGCCTTAAGAAAGACTTTCGTCCTAAACTCACTTGTTGGGGTTGATAATGCAGCATGGATGCTATATGCAGCTGAAAACCAGATAACAAGCTTTGATGACCTGATACCTGAAAAATATCGTCCCGCACTTTCAAGCCACCATAAAAAAGTTGCAAGCATACCACTTATGGCATATGCAATACCCATTTCTGAAATTGAACAGGCCGTTAAGTCAGGATATTTTTTCATGAAGATCAAGATCGGTCAGCCAGGAACTCAGGATGAAATGCTTGCAAAAGATATGGAAAGAATTTCAGCGATCCATAAAGCAATAGGTAATTACCGGACAGAACACACAAAAGATGGGAAACTACCATATTATTTTGATGCAAACGGCAGGTATGAAAAGAAAGAGACTCTGATGAAGCTTATAGATCATATTAAAAAAATAGGAGCATTCAATCAGATCGCTATTATTGAAGAACCTTTTCCTGAAGAGATCGAAATAGATGTGACTGACATTCCTGTTAGACTTGCTGCTGACGAGAGCGCTCATACTGATAAAGATGCAGCTATACGTATTGATATGGGATATAAGGCGATAGCATTAAAAGCTATTGCAAAAACATTAAGCATGACCATGAAAATTGCAAATGTGGCAAAAGAGCGCAATATTCCATGTTTCTGTGCCGACCTTACAGTAAGTCCAATTCTTATTGACTGGAATAAAAATGTGGCTGCAAGGCTTGATGCTTTCCCGGGCCTTGGTACTGGTCTCCTTGAAACAAATGGCCATCAGAATTACAGAAACTGGTCAACCATGGAGAGTTATCATCCATATCCTGATGCTTTATGGCGCAAAACAGTTAACGGAGTATTTGACCTGACAGATGATTTTTACGCTAAAAACGGAGGCATACTTACTGATTCTGAACATTATATGAAAATGTTCAAAAAAAGTTGATTGTATAAGAAGTAACGCTATCCACTTTTTAAAATTATTAAAACTTTAGTAAATGCAACATGACCTTCCGTCATGCATTTATTAAAGTTTTTTTATATGTTATGCAACAATTATTTTTTTCCCCTGTCTTTTAGCTGGAATACAGTTAATAATTTAATAGCAATAGTATGAAAAGCATGAAATTTCTTCTTGTAGCAATCATTAGTCTTGGATTTATAGTTTGTGCCAATGGACAGATTAGAAAAAGCGTTCATGGAAATAATAAGGTAACAAGGCAGGAACGGAAAATAGGGTCATTTACCGGAATTAAAGTCAGCACAGGTATTGATGTTTATTTGAAACAAGGTAGTGGAAGTGGCACTTTAACAGTTGAAGCTGATGAAAATCTTCACGAATATATTCTTACAGAAGTGAAAACTGGTATTCTTCATGTGTATACTGAGGCAAATATCCGTGATGCCGAAAGTAAAAAGGTCTATTTAACCATGGAGGAAATAAATTCAATCAGTGCGTCAAGTGCAGGGGATGTGATCGGAGAATCTCCTGTGAAGACTAAAAATATCAGGTTGTCCGCATCAAGTGCGGGTGATATTAAACTGGAATTATATGCAGAAAAAATTGAGCTGAATATCAGTAGTTCAGGAGATGTTACACTATCTGGTGAAACAGATATTCTGGATGCTGACCTTAGCAGCGCCGGTGACCTAAACGCCTTTAATTTAAAAGTCAGGGAAGCAGACATTAATGTATCTAGTGCGGGTGATGCTGACATTAATGTAACAGAACGACTTACAGCCAGAGCCTCAAGTGCTGGAGATATTAACTACCGCGGAAATCCACAATATATTGATGCCCATTCTTCGAGTGCAGGCGGAGTTCACAAAAGATAATTTCACTATATATATTTCCCTCATAATTATGAAAGCTGCCGGTTAATTCCCGGCAGCTTTTTTTACATTTGTATAATATTTCATACTTTACTTTCTATTAATCTTTCCTTAATATTTTAGTGAAATGGAAGAAAATCTAAGTATCAGTTTAAAAAACATCAGAGCCTTCGTTTCGTCTGAGGAAGTACTTGCACTTGCTCAGCAATCGATAAGGCATTTGGATTCACTGAATACAGGCACTGGTCAAGGAAGTGATTACCTTGGGTGGCTCTCACTGCCCGATGATATCATCCCTCAGCTTGACAGGATAGAGAAAGTCTCAAAACATTTAAGATCAGTTTCTGATATAACTGTTGTAATAGGTATTGGGGGATCATACCTTGGTGCAAAAGCAGTTATTGATTCACTTTCCCATTCATTTGCACCAATGCTTAAAACAAAACATCACGAGATATTATATGCCGGACAAAATATTTGTGAGGACTATATGTCTGATTTGCTTGATATTCTTAACGGGAGAAACTATTCAATAATTGTGATTTCCAAATCAGGTACAACAACTGAACCTGCAATTGCTTTCAGAATTCTGAAAGAACATCTCGAAAAACAAGTTGGAAAGCCGGCAGCTGCTGACAGGATAATTGCTATTACTGACAGATCAAAGGGAGCATTACGAACTCAGGCTGAGTTAAATGGTTATGAAACTTTTATTATTCCTGACAATATAGGGGGACGGTACTCTGTCCTTACCCCTGTTGGACTTCTTCCGATAGCTGTAAGCGGACTTGATTTCAGAATGCTGGTGAAGGGAGCCAAAGCGATGGAGAAAATTACAAGAAACAATAATAATGCTGCAACAAATCCCGCATTGATTTATGCTGCAGCCAGAAATCTTATCCTTCAAACAGGGCGATCAGTTGAGATAATGGTTGGATTTAATCCCAAACTTCACTTCATGTCTGAATGGTGGAAACAACTTTTCGGGGAGAGTGAAGGGAAGGACAGGAAAGGGATATTCCCTGCTTCAGTCGATTTTACAACCGACCTCCATTCCCTGGGACAATATATCCAGGATGGACAAAGAATTCTTTTTGAAACCATGATCTCAGTCAAAAATCCAAAAAAGAAACTAACAATCCCATTTGAAAAGGATGACGCAGATCAACTAAATTATATTGCAGGCAAAAGATTGTCAGAGGTTAACCACAATGCTGAAACAGGAACTGCACTTGCTCATAATGACGGTGACGTTCCAATCATCACAGTAAACATCCCTGATATTAATGAATTCTATGTCGGACAAATGATATATTTCTTTGAAATGGCATGTGCTTTAAGCGGATACATACTGGATGTCAACCCATTCGATCAACCCGGTGTTGAAGCTTATAAAAAAAATATGTTTGCTCTGCTTAAAAAACCAGGATTTGAAGATGAAGCCAGACAAATCAAGGAAAGACTCAAATAAATTATCTCATTTTAGCTTATTTGATAAGACGATAATTGACCTTTCTCTACCTTAGGTAATCAAAATATGTTAAAAATTAAGTTTTGTAAACAAAACCTGTGCTGAATGTGTTCATAAATAAAGATAAATTTAATATAAGCTATGAAAAATAAGACTGGGTCTTTATTGTTAATGATTTTTATTCTCCCTGCATTTATAACCTCCCAAAGCTTTTCTCAGAAAGCTACTCTAAAAGCAGGTATCGCAAAAGTTGATATAACCCCAACTGAAAACCTCTATATGGGTGGTTATGATGAGTCGTGCAGAAGCAGACCATCAGATGGAGTCTATGGTAAAATTTATTTAAGAGCTCTTGTTTTTGATGACAATAAAACCCGGATAGCCTTCATCGAAGCTGATGTTGTCAGTCTCCCTCCAAAAGACTATTCAATAATAAGGGAATCAATATCTTCGAAAACAGGAATCCCCTTTAATAATATTATCCTCGGTTGTGTGCATAACCATGCTGCCCCGCTTCCTTCCGAAACAAATAAAGATTCCGGTTGGGATAAGAATCTTAATGATAATTTCATTAAAGTTGTCATGAATGCAATCTCTGATCTTGAACCAGTTAAAACAGGAGGAGGAATCGGAAAATCAAATATTGCAATGAACAGAAGAAAAAGAATGAATGATACAATTTCATACCTGTCATTCGATGAAAATAATTCAAGCCAATCGTATGGGAAATATAAAACTGATAAGCCTGTAAAAATCAGGGAAATGGATGGCGTTTACCGCCTTGGGGCAAATCCCAAAGGACCAATTGATGATGAAGTTGGAATACTCAGAATAGACAAACTTTCAGGTGAACCTAAAGCAGTTTTTGTAAATTATGCCTGCCATGGAACCTCTCTTGGAGGTAGAAATAATAAAATCAGCCCTGAGTGGAACGGACATATGCTGGAATATATTGAGAAGAATATTCCGGGTGTTACCGGCATTTTTGCCCAGGGTGCCGCCGGGGACATAAATCCAAGATTTGTCGGAGGACTGGATGGTTATAAAGATAACCTAGAGAACACTGCAATGTTAGGGTATGAGATTGGCAAAGAGGTTGTTAATGTTTTCTCGCAAATTAAAACATATACTCCCATCAATTCCGAAATCAAGATGGTTCAGAAAGATATTATATGCCCTAAAAAATATGGTGAAGTAATGAAGGATTTTCGTAATACTACAATAGCAATTCCAACAACAGCTATCAGAATTGATGAATTTGCCTGGGTAACATTTCCCGGTGAATTATTTCATGAAATAGGGCAAACAATAAAGACCGGAACTCATGCAAGATATCCTTACTTGGTTGGATATTCAAATGGTTCATTAGGATATCTCCCTACTAAACAATCACATAGCGAAGGCGGGTATGAACCATGGTCAACACGCTTTGACCCTTCAGCAGAAAAAATATTTACTGAGGGAGTTATGGATTTGATGTTGAAGTTAAACTGACAATAAAGCAGATAACAGTGAAACTACTCTTTAACCATTGTAGTAAAAAGTTATATTATTGTCATCTTTCTTGAATAAAATGGATTGATTTTTAAAGAACAATTTTAACATATCTTAAAGTGTATATCTTTGCTTTTATTCAATATATATTTTAATCAGTAGTAATCTTAAAAAAAGGAGGTAATTATGCCTGGTCCAGGAGCATATTGGTTCGGAAAAGAAGAAACGGATGCTGTAATGGAAGTTATGAAAAGTGGATACCTTTTCCGTTATGGTAACGAAAATGATCCTAAATTCCTCAGAAAAGTATTCACATTAGAAAAAGAATTTTCAAAGTATTGCGGTGCAAAATATGCACTGGCTACCTCATCCGGCACATCTTCATTACTTATATCGGCGGTAGCATTGGGATTAAAACCGGGGGATGAGATAATTGTTCCTGCATATACCTTTGTAGCCAGTTACTCCTCTGTAATATTCGCTGGATTAGTCCCGGTTCTTGCCGAGATTGATGAGAGTCTCTCTCTTGATCCTGATGATATTGAGCATAGAATTACCAAACGTACAAAAGCAATTATGCCTGTTCATATGCTTGGTAATCCATGTAACATGGATAGAATTATGGCTATCGCCAAAAAACATAACCTTCTGGTTATTGAAGATTGCTGCCAGGCAGCCGGCGCTTCATACAAGGGAAATAAGGTCGGTACAATAGGTAATATAGGTGCCTTTTCACTGAATATTTTTAAGACAATAAACAGTGGTGATGGAGGTCTGGTGATTACTAATGACAATGATCTGTATGAAACTGCATTCATGATGCACGATCAGGGACATAATCCAAACAGAACCGGGGTGGAGGTTGGAAACCGATATGTATTGGGTCTGAACTTCAGAATTAATGAACTGACTGCAGCCGTCGCACTTGCCCAGTTGTCAAAACTCGACAAAATTGTAGCTACTCTTCGTGAAAAAAGAAGAAAATTCAAAGAGCTGATTTCTGTGGCAAAAGGGTTTAAGTTCAGAACCTTAAATGACCCTGAAGGAGACTGCGGAACTCTATGCACTGTAATTTTTGATACCAGCGAAAAGGCAGCAAATGTTTCCAAAAAATTGGGTTCAAAAACTGTAGACCAGAGTGGATGGCATGTATATGCAAATATGGAACATGTACTCGATCATCTGAAAAAAATAGGGCAGCCTCATACTAAGGGGTCATATCCCCGCACAGATGATATTCTATGTCGTTCAATGAACATAAGTGTTGGAGTGGTGGATGGTGGACTTGGGGCCGGCTGGGGTATTAATATTAATTCAACTGATGAAGAGATTAAAGCTGCCGCTGCAAAATTTATAGAGGCTTGCAGATAATAATTTACTTCAAGATCAATTTTAAATTAACTGGTTTTTATTCTGTTTTTTATCTTTACACAGCAAATACAGAGGATTTTTTTGAAAAATCCTCAATTAATTATTAATTCTTAAAAGTTACTATAATGAAAATTGAACTCAGAAAAGACTTTACTTATTCTTTAATTGTACCTACAAGTATGGGGGTCCGCATTACTCCTGCAAATGGACAGCCTGTTCATTCAAGTGATACATTTTATATGCAGGCAACAAGTGCCGAGTCAAATGTGGCAAGCATTTCATCATACCTCGGACTCCCGGTTAAAGTGCTGACTACTTTTGTCAAAGAGAGTCCTATTGCCTTGTTTATTAAGAATAGCCTTGCAGCCAGACATATCTCATATGAGGGCGTTGAAGTAGAACAAACTGATCCATGGGGTTACCGGCATCAGTTTAATATTGCAGATAGTGGTTATGGTTCGCGCGGACCAAGAGTGCAGAACGATCGGGCAGGAGAAGTCGGAAGAACTCTTAATGTAAAAAATTTCGATCTTGACAGAATTTTCGGAAAAGAAGGAGTTCAGATATTGCACCTTTCAGGATTGATTGCCGCTCTCTCACCCGAAACAAGTAATTTCTGTCTTGAACTTGCAAGAGCTGCAAAAAAATATGGAACCAGGATCTCTTTTGATCTGAATTTCAGAGCTAGTTTCTGGAAAAACAGGGAGAAGGAACTATCTGGAATTTTTAAGGAAATAGCTGGAATTTCAGATATTCTGGTAGGCAATGAGGAAGATTTTCAGCTATGTCTGGGAATTGAAGGCCCTGAAGAGGGAGGTAAAGATCTTGCTTCCAAAATTGAAAGCTTTAAGGAAATGATTAACAGGGTAAGAAAAGCTTACCCGAATGCATCAGTTTTTGCCACAACCCTGCGCCAGGTTATTAGCACCAATGAGCACCTTTGGGGAGCAATTATGCTTGAAGGAGAAAACTGGCATGTTGTTGAACCACGCGAAATTCATGTACTTGATCGTATTGGAGGAGGGGACGGATTTGTAGGAGGCATGTTATATGCAATTCTAAAAGGATGGGAATCACAAAAATGGATTCAGTTCGGATGGGCTTGCGGAGCACTTGCTACAACTTTTATGACTGATTATGCCCAACCTGCCGATGAAGATCAGGTATGGAGTATATGGAAAGGTAATGCAAGAGTAAAACGTTAATATAGAACGAGATATTATTTTGAGCTTATAGTAAATAATCCGGTGATCATTAATTTGTGGTAGTATGACATGATCTCTCAGGAATTCATCTGATGATGTTACATAATTAACTTATATTTAGCATTTTATGATCGACACCAACACCAAATAACCATACTTAAGGTCACTTAAATCTGTAACGTGAAAAACACTCTTATTACCCGACGCAGTTTTCTTCAAAAAACTGCCATAACTACAAGCATGGCAGCAGGAGTGCCTCTTGGTGTAGTAAGTGGTTCTAATACAAGAGCATCTTCAGGAGATGATGCTCCACGTGAAGTCTGGATCGCAGGACTTTCCCAGATGGGAATGAGAGCAGGTACACCTGAATTGATGACTGATAAAATTTTTGAAACCCTTAAAAATGTTGTTTCGTATCAGCCTGATTTTGTCTGCCTGCCGGAAGCGTTTCCTTTTGAATATGTGGATAAAAAGCTGACACTTGCTGATAAAGTAGAATTTTCGGTACAGGTTTTGGAAAAATTTGCAGATTTCTCAAAACAAAACAATTGTTATACCATTTGTCCGGTTTATACATCAGTAAATGGGAAAATATACAATTCAGCAGTTGTTCTTGACAGAAAAGGAAATAAATCAGGAGTTTACAATAAAATTCATGAAACTGAAGGTGAAATAAAGAAAGGAGTTACCAACGGCTCATTATTTCAGTCTGTTATACCAACAGACTTCGGTCCTGTTGGCATCCAGATCTGTTTTGACATAAACTGGGATGACGGATGGAAAATGCTCAGGGAACAAGGCGCAAAAATAATTTTTTGGCCTTCAGCTTTTGCAGGAGGAAAAATGGTGAATACAAAAGCTTGGCAACATAAATGTATTGTTGCCTCCAGCACTCATAAAAACACGTCAAAACTTTGTGATATTTCAGGTGAAACAATAACCCAGACTGGAATCTGGAACCAAAATCTTTATTGCGGCCCCGTTAATATGGAAAAAGCCTTCTTAACAACATGGCCTTACGTAAACCGCTTCAGGGAAATTCAGAATAAATATGGCAGAAAAGTCAGAATAACCAATTTTCATGAAGAAGAATGGTCAATAATTGAAAGCCTCTCTTCAGATGTTTTTATAAAGGATATTTTAAGGGAATTTGATCTGAAAACTCATGAAGAACATATCCGTAGTGCTGAATTAGTTCAGATTAAGTCGCGAAAATAGAAAATTATAAACACTTAATGTATTTATTTATTTTCTAGCCTTCATTGTTAAAAGAAAATATGAAAAATTTCTCAGAAATAGTGAAGTGATATTTTCAATAATTCTAATATTTGAAGTTTATGCTGATATAAATATTATGACAATGAAAAAAATCCAGATAATTTTTGCTTTAATTTTCCTGACCACATTCCTCTGGAGTCAACCGGGAACCAGGTCTCAAATAAAAGATGGGTTCCGTGCTGCAGTTGTAAAAGTTGATATCACACCCACTGACTCACAAATGCTGGCGGGTTATGCTGCAAGAAAATCGACTGGTGTTCTGGACCATATTTATCACAGGATTGTTATTCTGAATGACGGAAAAACAGAGTTCTTCCTGATCTCAACTGAAATCGGGAAGATGTCACCTTCTGAATATGATAAGATTGCAACACATCTGAAGAAAAAGTTTGATATCGATCCGGCAAATTTTTGGTGGTCTGTAACTCATACACATTCTGCACCCGAAGTTGGTCCTCCGGGGTTATCAGGGATATTTATGCCAGAACGTTACCGGCACCCTGTTGGAACTGAATATACTAAACTTGCAGAACAGAAACTGATAGAAGGTATTGTTGAAGCAAGAAAAATGCTAACCCCGGCTCGCCTTGGTACAGGTTGGGGATTCTCCCAGGCAAATATCAACAGGAGAGCTGTTGATACAGATGGAAAAGCAAGCCTGGGGCTCAATCCGGATGGCGCGGTCGACCGCAGGATAGGCCTTATTAGGATTGATAAAGTTGATGGAACACCGATGGTTCTGATAGCCAACTATCCGATGCATGGTACTGTTTTAAGTGGAGAAAATCTTAAGATAAGCGGAGACGCTCCTGGTATAGTTGCAGAATATATTGAACAGAAATTAGGAGTTCCTCTCCTTTTTATCAATGGTGCTGCTGGTAATCTGGCACCTATTTACAGTGTTTATCCTAATCCAAGATCAGGCCATTTAGGACAATTTCGTGTACTCCTGGGAGATAAAATACTTGAAGCAAACAGAATGATTTCATCAACTATAAATGATGTAACTCTAAGCCCCTCCCTGTTAATAGTTGAGACTCCCAGAAAATCAGGTATGGATTGGCCCACCGACCTAGCGAATTACACCCGAACCACAAAATCAGGAGAAAAAATGGTACGTCTCCCGATACGATTCCTTAGAATAAATACTGACTTAGCAATCTGGAGTGCCCCGCTCGAACTCTTTTGTGAAATTTCTAATGAGATCCGCCGGCAGTCACCTTTTACTTATACTTTCTACTTCGGTTACTGCAATGGAAACCTTGGATATCTCTTACCTGAATCAGAATATAAGTATGGAGGTTATGAACCGTCAGTTTCTCCGTTTACTCCAGCAGCAGCCAGGCATCTTACAGAATCTGTTATTACTTATTTGCAGGGGGAGATGCAAAGTTTTAAAACTCACTGAAAGTATAAAATTTAATGCTCCTGAAGCAATTGAGTCCCAAATTTCATACCTTGCTGTTGATCTGTTCACCCTCACTCCATAAGGACTGAGATAAAAATATTTATCAAGAAATAGTTAATTATAATACATGAAACAGCCATGAGTAAACCAAGTAAATTTATGTTGTTGTTTGTTATTGTCCTGATAAGTATAACAACTACTGGTCAAAATATCACTTATTCACGCCCCTCTCACCTGTTTCGGGCTGCTGTGGTTAAAGTTGATATCACACCTGCAGACTCACAGATGTTGTTAGGATACCAGGCTAGAAAGTCAATTGGGATTCTAGACCATATCTATCACAGAATTATTGTTTTAGATGACGGAAAAACTCAGTTTTTTCTGATCTCCTCCGACATATGTGAATTTTCACCATCTCAGTATGATCGCGTTGCTGAACAACTTAAGAAACAACTTGGAATCAATCCCATGAATCTTTGGTGGGCAACAACGCATACACACTCAGCACCTGAGGTGGGCCCCCCTGGATTGGCTGCTGCATTTCTAGGGGATCGCTACAAACATGAATTCGATGCAGATTATCAGGCACTTATTGAACGAACTATTATTGATGGTATCAAAGAGGGATTGCAAAAACTCACCCCTGCCCGTCTCGGAATTGGTTGGGGATTCTCCCAGGCTAACATTAACCGTCGCGCGGTAGATGTCGACGGGAAAGCAACACTCGGTCTAAACCCCGATGGTCCGGTTGACCGTAGGATAGGCTTAATGCGTCTCGATAAAGAAGACGGAACTCCTCTTGCTTTAATAGCCAATTATGCGATTCACGGGACTGTCATGAGCGGTGCAAATCTCCTGATCAGTGGGGATGCACCCGGAGTAGTTTCAGAATATGTTGAGCAGAAAACTGGGGTACCTCTAGTTTTTATAAATGGAGCAATGGGCAACCTCGCACCTATCTACAGTGTCTACCCTAATCCAAAATCGGGACATTTGGGACAATTTCGTGTACTTCTGGGGGACAAGATCCTGGCTGCAAACAAGATGATCTCAACAACAACAAATGAAGTTATACTTAAAACCGGGGCTCTGGTGGTTGAAACACCAAGAAAACCTGAAATGGGCTGGACTTCAGACCTAGAGAGCTATTCACGAACTACCGGAACTGGTACAAATATTGTGAAGCTACCTATCCGTTTCTTAAAAATAAATTCCGATATTGCTATTTGGAGTGCCCCGCTTGAACTATTTTGTGAGATCTCAAATGAGATCAGGGACACTTCCCCATTTCCATATACATTCTATTTCGGATTAACTAACGGATGGCTTGGGTATATGCTCCCCGAATCTGAATTCAAATATGGAGGTTATGAACCTGATGTTTCTCCATACACCCCTGCTGCGGCACGAGATCTTACCCAGGCAGTTGTTGGTTACCTTAAAGGAGAAATGATAAGTATTCACAATTAGGTGTAACTTTCAATAACTGATAGAAATTATTTACAGGAACTACCAAGAATATTTTACTCAAGCTCATCAAATTAGTGAACTATTAAAATCTAATACCAATATTGAAATGAAGCCTGTTTATTTATTTGTTATTGCGACTATTATTTTGATAATTTCGTGTCGGAATACTCAAAAAGATAAACCTTCAGAAAATAAATATACCGGAGAAGCAGAATCAAAATTCACAAAAGGGGAATATGGATACGATCGTGTTTTCCTTCAGAAATATCTTAAAACAGTTGAACTCATTAATGGCGACTCAAGACTATTGGTTATACCTGAATACCAGGGAAGAGTGATGACAACTTCTTCATCCGGAGTCCATGGGATCTCAAATGGATGGATCAATTATGACCTGATAGCTTCATCAGAAAGCAAAGAGAACTTCAATCCTTTTGGAGGAGAAGAACGAATCTGGCTGGGCCCTGAAGGTGGTCAGTTCTCACTCTATTTCGGGAAAGGTGCCTCATTTCAAAATGGGAAATGGGTCGTGCCTGCACCATTTGACAGAGAGCCTTTTTCAATCGAAAATGAAGATGCTAATAGTGTAACACTCTACAGGAATATTAAATTGGAAAATTATTCCGGAACATGTTTCAGCACTAAAATTACACGTAAAGTTACACTGTTAAATAAGAATCAGATCTCAGAACTTCTGGGGATCAGATATGGCAAATCCGTAAAAACAGTTGCATTTCAATCGGAAAACAGATTGAAAAATACAGGAATTATGGCATGGGACAAAGAGAATGGAGCGCTGTCGATATGGATGTTAACAATGTTTAATGCATCACCCGATGTAACAGTTATTCTGCCATACAGGAAAGGAGATTACGGTAGAATTGTTAAGGATGATTATCTCGTTAAGGTACCTGAAGAAAGGTTGAAAATTGCCGAAAATGCTGTCTATTTTAAAACTGATGGAAAGTTCAGAAGCAAAATTGGCATCTCACCTCAAAGAGCATTGCCATACATCGGAAGCTATGACAGGAAAAACAAAATTCTCACTATATTGGAATTTTCTTTGCCTCCTAATATAACCGAGTATGTCAATTCATCATTGGAGATACAGGAGAATCCGTTTAATGGCGATGTCATTAATTCTTATAATGATGGCCCTGGGAAAGATGGTTCCCAGATGGGATTATATTATGAGTTAGAGACCTCATCCCCGGCAGCATTTTTAAAGCCCGGAGAAGAGATTATTCATATGCAAAGAATTTTTCATTTTGAAGGAAATGAGAATGATTTAAATGTTCTGTGTGAAACTATCCTGAAAGTATCACTTGAAGAAACAGAAAAAGCATTCAATAATTGACCAAAAAAAATTTGATTATGAAAAATATTATTCTAATCCTGTCTTTAATTGAAGGTTTGATTCTATTAATTTCATGTAATGATACCTCCAAACTGGTCCCCGTTAGAGTCGTTGCAGAATTAAATATCAATGAAACCCAGGACATTAAGCTTAGTAATGGGGAAACCGTCAATCTTAAAATCCTTCAGATTACTGATATCCGCGACTCTCTTCGGAATGCCATAAGAGCTGCTTATGTTAAAATATTGGTTGATGGAGAAGAAGTGACACTTAATTCGGGCAATTATAATCTTCCTGTAAGTGTAGGTAAGATTCAGATTGATTGCCCTGTGATAAAAGATTATTATTCGAACTCATCTTTTGATTGGTGGGAGTTGCAAAAAGATGCCCGGCTTAGGATATGGCCAAAAGATTCACCGTATATTCAACCAGGAACATTTGTTTATCCTATCAGGCAGAGGTGGTTTGCCAGCAAGACACAAACAGGGAATGAGACATCAGGACTTGGCTGGGGTGAAGATATTTCGGTCAGGAGTATTTATTATCATGCTGGTCATGATATCGGAGGTGCTGAAGGAATGGATGAGATAATATCTGCAACTGACGGTCTGGTTGTTTCTGCAAATAAGGATACTCTTGAAGGATACAGTGATTTCCCAGGTGATGTCAGGACTGATGTAGTATATATTGTTGATAAACGTGGCTGGTATTACAGGTACAGTCACCTTGACAGCACCGATCCGTTGATTAAACCAGGAGTTAAAGTTAAAATGGGGCAAAGGATCGGGCTAATAGGAAAACAGGGAGGAAGCGGGGGCTGGGTTCATCTTCACTTTGGAATTTCAAATAAAGAGACATCAACTGGTAAATGGGGAACAGAAGATGCTTATGCATACGCATGGGAATCGTATGTAAACCAGTACAAACCTGAAATGATAGCTGTTGCACGACCCCATCACCTTTTGTGGACCGGGCAGGAGGCAATTTTGGATGGCAGCAAATCAAAAAGTTTTTCAGGGGATATTGTAAGATATGAATGGTCATTCTCCGATGGAACATCTGCTTCAGGACCTGTTCAGAAAAAAAGATATGAAAAGCCGGGAGAATACAGTGAAATTTTAAAAATAACTGATTCAAAAGGCAATGTAGATTATGATTTCACTTCTGTATATGTTCATGACAGGATAAATCCTGAAAAAACTTTCCCTACAATACAAGCCGCTTATCATCCCAGTCTGAATATTAAACCAGGAGAGCCTGTCACCTTTCTAGTGCGAACATTTAACAGTGATACAGGTAATGAGGAATGGGACTTCGGTGATAGTTCTCCTTTTGTAAAAGTCAAATCTGAAACTGTAATCCGCAAGGAGCAGACTAAAGGGAAATTTGCAGAAACAATTCACTCTTACTCAAAGGCAGGCCATTATATTGTTAGAGTGGAAAGGTCTAACCAATGGGGTTACAAAGCTATAACTCATCTCCATGTAGTTGTGGAGGATAAATAAGAAAATATATTTTATTAATTCTAAAATAATTCAACCATGAATAATCTGAAGTTTCTGCAATTTCTCCTAATAACAATGGTATTAAATTTTGCATCCGGCAAAATTTCAGCACAGGCTTATGATGTTGGCACAACCCCTGTAAAAGCCGGGTTCCCCTGGCCTGAAGGCAAAAAAATGGCTCTCAGCCTAACTTTTGACGATGCGCGTCTCACACAGATCGAAAAAGGCATTCCATTATTTGATAAATATGGAGTAAAAGCTACATTTTATGTCTCGATCAGCAGTCTGACGAAAAAACTGGATGATTGGAAAAAAGCTATGAATAACGGTCATGAAATTGGGCATCATTCCCTTTTACATTCCTGCACTGTCAATTATGATTTTTCCAACAGGCATCCTCTTGAAGATTATTCGATGGAAAGAATGAAATCTGAACTGGATTCTGCAAATAAAGTATTGAAGCACATTCTTGGAATAGAACCAGTTTCATTTGCATATCCATGCGGACAGACATTTGTTGGAAGAGGGTTAAATACAAAGAGTTATATCCCTTTAATTGCATCAATGTTTGAAACCGGACGGGGGTGGCTAGGTGAAAATTCCAATAATCCCGCATTATGTGATATGGCTAACCTGATGGGAATGGAACTTGATGGCAAATCCTTTGATCAGATAAAGGAACTGATAGAAGCTGCTAAAAAATCTGGTAAATGGCTGATTCTTGCCGGGCATGAAATAAATGATGACGGAAGACAGACCTCACAGCTTAAAACACTGGAAGCTCTTTGCCAATATGCAAATGATCCGGCAAATGGTATCTGGATTGATAATGTTCAGAAAATATCTGCCTACATCAAAGCAAAAAAAGGTGAAAAGGCTTTTTCAGCATTGCCAGTCTACAAAAATCCGATCTTTTCAATGGATATTAGAGTCGAAGACCTTCTTTCCCGTATGACACTGGAAGAAAAGATAGGTCAGTTGAATATGCCTTGTGTATATGTTTCAGAACTGGGAAAGGATATTGCTTCAAAAAGCGAAGCCTGCAGAAAATTAACAGAAGGAAAATTCCTTGACTATCTCGGACCTGCCGGTGGTTTTTTTACAATGGCAAATACAATTTTACATGAAGGGACCCTGCAACAGGCGAATTTTTTTAATGAGCTGCAGAGGATTGCAATAGAAAAAACACGTTTGGGGATTCCTCTCCTCCAGACTGAAGAGGGGACTCACGGATTAATGTGTTCAGGCGGAACAATATTCCCTGAAGGTCTAAGTATTGGTAGTACATGGAATATGGATATAGTGAAGGATATATATACAATTGCGGCAAAGGAGGCCCGTTCAGTTGGGATTCATCAGATTTTTACTCTTGTTATTGAACCTAACAGGGATCCCAGACTTGGCAGGAATCAGGAAGGATATAGCGAAGATCCCTATTTCTGTTCACGCATGGCAGAAACCATTGTAAAAGCAGTTCAGGGAAATGATATTTCTGCAAAGGATAAAACAGTGGCAGGATTATGTCATTACCCTGGGCAGAGTCAACCTGTAAGCGGACTTGAGCGTGGCGCAATGGAAATATCAGAACGCACGCTCCGTGAGGTATTTCTCCCGCCATGGGTGGCAGGTATCAAAAAAAGCGGGGCACTTGGTGTTATGGCCACATATCCTGCAATAAACGGTACTCCTACACATGCTTCAGAATTTATCCTGACAAAGATCCTGCGAAATGAATTAGGATTTAAAGGATTAGTACTGAGTGAAGGAGGAGGGTTAGGAACAATTTCATATCTGGGGCTTGCAAAGAATGACAAGGAAACTGGTGAGTTGGCCCTCAAAGCCGGACTTGATGTTGGAATATCATTTGAGGATGGATACTTAAAGCCAATGATAGAGAATGTTAATGAGGGCAAAGTGTCTATAGAGCTGATAGACAGGGCAGTAAAAAGGATACTTGAGCAGAAGTTCAGACTCGGATTGTTTGAAAATCCATATATTGATCCTGATTATGCAGTTAGTGTAACACACACAAAAGTAAGCCAGGAGGTAGCGCTTAATAGTGCACGCGAAGGAATAGTACTTCTTAAAAATGAAAAACAACTTTTACCGTTGCAGAAAAATCTGAAAAAGATTGCAATAATAGGACCAAATGCTGACAATGAGAAAAATCAACTGGGAGATTATACTGCTAAAGTTGTGCTACAGGATATTGTAACAGTATTAGATGGAATAAAATCTAAAGTCAATCCAAAAACAACTGTTGAATATGTTAAAGGTTGTGATGTCATTGGAACTGATTATAATGAAATAACCAAAGCCAGTAAAATTGCTAAAAGTGCTGATCTTGCAATTGTTGTTCTTGGAGAAAATGAGTGGGGTGCACCAAAACAAACCGGAACTGATGGCGAAGGATACGATGTCGCAAGTCTTGATCTGACAGGCCTTCAGGAAGATCTGCTCAAAGCTGTTTATGCAACCGGAACACCAACAATACTAGTCCTTATCAATGGGAGACCTCTTTCAATAAGATGGGCAGCAGAAAAGATACCTGTCATAATTGAGGCATGGTTGCCAGGGGAATTGGGAGGATATGCAGTAGCTGATATTATTTTTGGTGACTGCAATCCAAGCGGGAAACTTCCGGTAACCGTTGCAAGGCATGTAGGGCAACTTCCGGTTTACTATAATTATATGCCGGACAAGCAACACTGGATAAAAGAGGGTTGGGGAAAAGCCTATGCTGATATGCCTGCAACACCATTGTGGGAATTCGGATTCGGACTCAGTTATACAAAATTTGAATACAGCAACCTGCTGATCAATCCTTTAAAAACGGGCACTTATGGTGAAGTAACAATAAGTGTTGATGTAAAAAATACAGGTGACCGCAGCGGAAAAGAAGTTGTTCAATTATACATTAGAGACCAAATCGCATCTGTTTCAGTGCCAATAAAAGAACTTAAAGGCTTCAAAAAAATAATGCTGGAACCGGGAGAACAAAAGAGGGTCGAATTTAAGCTGAATCATGATGATCTGGCCTTTTATGACAGACTAATGGATCTGGTTGTTGAACCTGGAACTTTTGAGGTTATGATAGGAAGTTCCTCCGAGGATATAAGGCAGAAGGGTAAATTTGAACTGGTAAAATAATTATACTTTTTGGAAATCCTCCAACTTTCGAATTACTTCAAAATAGAACCAAATTGTTCTGATTTGATCAATATGCAAATATTGGTTACTGGTATTGTCCTGGTTTGAATTTTGCTATAAAATCACTTATGATTTCCGAAAGATTTGGATTACCAATCTCCTGGAGATCATAATAAACTCTGGTGTTGGGCTTTTTTATTTTAATTATTCTATTCAGGTCGATAGGTGTAGCAATAATAACGCTTTCACAATCAGTGTTATTAATTGTTCTTTCCAGATCTTTTAACTGCTGCTCTCCATAGCCCATGGCGGGTAGAAGTGTTCCAATATTTGGATATAACAAAAAAGTCTCACTCAATCTCCCTATTGTAAAAGGTCTTGGATCAACCAGTTCTTTTGCCCCGAATTTATGTGCTGCAACAACACCAGCCCCAAGCTTCATTTCGCCATGAGTCAGAGTGGGTCCATCTTCAACTACCAGAACTCTTTTCCCTCTGATAAGTGAGGGATCATCAACCTTTATGGGTGATGCACAATCAACAACTATCGCTTTCTTATTTACTTTCTCAATACTTTGCCTCACAACCTGTATCGCCTCTGGAGATGAGCTGTCAATCTTATTGATAACCACAACGTCGGCTAAACGGAGAGTAACCTCACCAGGATAATATTTTAATTCATGTCCAGCCCGGTGGGGATCAGTTACAGTAATCATCAGATCGGGCTTCAAAAACGGGAAATCGTTGTTTCCTCCATCCCAGAGAATTACATCACATCCTGCTGGATCCTTTTCTGCCGCATTAAGTATTGCTTCATAATCCACACCTGCATATATGACATTACCTCTAACCACATGTGGTTCATACTCCTCCATTTCCTCAACTGTACATTTATTTTTTTCAAGGTCCTCTAAAACGGCAAAGCGCTGAACTTTTTGCTCATTAAGATCTCCATAAGGCATTGGGTGTCGAATAGCAACTACCTTCAAATCCTTAGCCATCAACAGTTCAATTATCTTTCTTGAAGTCTGGCTCTTTCCACAACCCGTCCTGACGGCACCAACAGCAATTACAGGTTTTTTGGACTTCAACATGGTATCAGCGGGACCCAATAATACAAAATTAGCTCCGGCAGCATTCACAATGGCACTGACCGACATTACTTTCTGATAAGTAACATCACTATAGGAAAAAATACATTCATCAACTTTAAATTCATTAATTAACCTTGTAAGATTTTCTTCAGCAAAAATTGCGATTCCTTCAGGATACAACTTGCCTGCAAGCTCTTTTGGATATTTTCTTCCATCAATATCGGGGATCTGGGCTGCTGTAAATGCGACAACGTTATAATTCGAATTATTCCTGTAGCATGTATTGAAATTATGGAAATCCCTGCCAGCAGCACCAATGATAATGACATTTTTTTTTGTCATAATTATCTCTGTTTTTTCGAAATTAATTTTGCTTCTAATGAATTTACGTTTTAAAATGATACAACAAATGTATAATTTGCATACGTTAAATCCGAACGTTTTATGGTATTTCTCATTATGCAAATAACATGATTTAAATCATTAATATACTGATTACTATATCTGTTAATAAATAAGATGATATAATGTTGAAGAAAATGATTTTGATTAATTAGTGATGTTGCAAATTCTTTGTACTATTATAACAAAATATGAATGTCCTCGCACACATATACCTTTCCGGTGATTCTGATGGAATTATTATCGGTAATTATATAGGAGATTATGTAAAAGGACGCGATTATCTTAAATATCCTGAACCAATCAGAAAAGGTATCATTCTCCATCGCCACATAGATGGATTTACTGATCGCCATCCTGTTGTCCACCGAAGCAAAATTTTTTTTACAAGAAAGTATCATAAATATTCCGGAGTGATAACTGACATACTGTATGATCATTTTCTGACAAAGGAGTGGGACTTCTTTTCAAGAAGACCTCTTGAAAGTGTTACATATAATTTTTACAGAGCCCTGGTTAATAATTATGAAATATTACCAGATAACGTAAGAGAGATGATGCCATTCTTTATTATTAATAACTGGATTGAATCATATCAGACACGCAACGGGATTAGACATGTGCTTAATACTTTAAGTAAACGTTCAACACTACCTAACGAGACAAGATTCGCTATGCGGGCTCTCAAAAAAAACTATTATTCATTGCAGGACGACTTCATGGAGTTCTTCCCTCAGTTAATAGATTATGTTGAAAAGGATTTTGGAATAGCCATATCTCACAGGATAAAGATGCCTTTCTGATCAGACCAGGTATTCTGTTCGGCTTGCATCAAGCCTTAAGAAAATAAATAACAAAATTGTAAATCCCCATAAGGAACTTCCGCCATAACTAAAAAATGGTAAGGGAATTCCGATTACAGGAACCATCCCTACAGCCATTCCAATATTTATGAAAATATGAGTAAATAGAATGGATGCAACTCCGTATCCGTATATCCTTGAAAAGACCGATCGTTGCCTTTCTGCCAGAAAAATAAGACGTAATAGTAGAAACAGGTATAATCCAATAACAACCAAAGATCCGATAAAACCCCATTCCTCTCCAACTGTACAGAAAATAAAATCAGTACTCTGAGCTGGAACAAACCTGAACTTTGTCTGAGTACCCTGAAGATATCCTTTTCCGGAGAATCCCCCTGATCCTATCGATATTATTGACTGATTTACATTATATCCTGTGCCATGAAGGTCCGATTTAAATCCTAGTAAAATGCTTACCCTCTCCTTCTGATGAGGCTTAAGTACATTATTAAAACCATAATCAACAGAATTTACGAATAAGATACTTCCCAGAAGGAAAAGATATATTATCATTATTGAGATTGCTTTCTTACTATAAATGTAATATGCAAAAACAAAACCCGACAAGATGAGGGAGATCATTAAGACTAATTCATTACCAAGGCTTTTAAATAAGAAGTGATCAAGAACAAAAACAAAACCTGTATTAAGGACGAATATTCCTAATCCAATAAAACAAAGGTTCCATCTCCTGGTTGCAAACCAGGTAAGAATAAATGCCAGTGCAATTAAACCCAAGGTCAGGTAAAAATTATTAAGAAGAAGTGTAAGGAAAAAAAGGATTATCATCAATATACCGGAAACAAAAATATAAGGGCTCATACCTTCCCTGAACAGTACTATAAAAAAAGCAAAAAACACAATTGTTGAGCCCAGATCAGGCTGAAGAGATGTAAGAATAACAGGTATAAGTATTATGCCGGATGCCAGGATAATTCCTTTGAGTTTTGTAAGATCCTGACCTCTCGATAAATATGCAGCCATAGCGAGAGAAGTACCAAATTTTGCAAATTCAGAAGGCTGAATACTAAACGGACCCAACTCAAACCATGATTTTGCACCATTTATTTCAGTACCAAAAATAAGAACAAGGAGAAGGAGAAACATTAAACCAGCATAAATAAACCACGCAAAGAAGAGGTAGAACCTGCTATCGATAATTACAATAAAAATTGCAAGGACCAGTGTAGCCATAATCCATAAAAACTGCTTCCCGTAACGCTGAGACATATCTAATATCTCTTTATGTTCCTCATTATACACGGCTGCATAAATATTGAACCACCCGGCCAAAATCAGTATTAAGAATATAGCAATTGAAATCTTGTCGATCCCATTCCAGAGGTTTACGTTTCGTTTCACTTAGGTAGAAGGTTAAGTTCAACTATTCTCTGTTCCAAAGCTTTATTTGTTATCTCGCCTTTAATATATTTCTCAATCATAAGGCTTGCAACTGGGGCGGCATAGGTCGCACCAAAACCAGCATTTTCGATATAGACAGCAATTGCAATTTTCGGATCAACTTTCGGTGCAAATGCAATAAAAACAGAATGGTCCTCCCCTTGCGAATTCTGTGCTGTACCGGTTTTACCACAGACTATAATATCCTTTAGGGCAGCAACTCTTGCTGTGGCACCAGCTCCGCCATTCACAGCCGCTTCCATACCAAGTATTATCTGTTCGAAATTAGATGAATCAATATTTATTGTGCGCTTAATTGTAAAACGTTTGTCAATCCTCTTTTCAAACCCAATAGATCTAACAATATGAGGTGTATAATAATATCCCCTGTTTGCAATAGCAGCAGTCATATTAGCCATCTGTATCGGAGTAGTTCCAATCTCGCCCTGTCCTATTGCCATCGAAATAACTGTAAGAGCTTTCCACCTGTTTTTACCATGATACCTGTCAAAATATCCTGAAGATGGAACTAAACCGGGTAGTTCATTCCATAAATCTGTTCCAAGCTTATTCCCGAATCCAAATTGGGTCAGATAATCTCTCCATTTCTCATATGCAGCAGTAACTGAACTGTATTGAGGATTTTCAAGTATTCGTCTGTAAGTCTGGCAAAAATAGGAGTTACATGAATTCATAATAGCTCCTTCAAGGTTAAGAGGTGAGGAGTGTGTATGGCAACCCACAAACATATATCCATGATCGCATCCAAAAATTGTGGAAGATGTAATTACATTCTCCTGTAAGCCTATTAGCCCATTTATCGGTTTGAATGTCGATCCGGGAGGATATGAAGCCATCAATGCCCTGTTAAAGAGAGGCTCTAAAGTATCTGCCTGAAACTTAGCAAAATTCTCTGAACGAATTCTTCCTACAAGTAACCCGGGATCATAATTCGGTGATGAAACAAGGGTAAGTACCTCGCCACTCTTAGGATCAAGGGCAACAATACTACCTGATTTGTTATGCATCAGATATTCACCATACTCCTGAAGATCCATATCTATACCTGAAATTATATCCGAGCCCTGAACTGCAAGTGTGTCAAGGTCCCCATTTGCATAGGAACCTTTAACGCGGCTATAAACATCAACCATATAAATTTTAACACCTCTGCTCCCCCTGATCTCTTTTTCATATGCCTCTTCAATCCCCAGCTTACCAATATAATCACCCGGCTTATAATAAGGATCTCTCTTAAGAAGAGATTCGTCAACCTCACTAACATACCCTAGCAGATGAGCCGCAATTGGCTTTGAATATTTTCTGAGAGTCCTTGGTTGAACATAGAAACCCGGAAACAGGAACATCTTTTCCTGGAATCTGGCATAAGTTTCTGCTGACAACTGTTTCAGAAAAACTGATGGTGCACGCTTCTGATAATTAACAGCTGCCTTCATTCGTTCAAGGAATACTCCTTTTGTTATATTAAGTTCACTGCACAAAAGTGCCGTATCAATATTTACAGTCTGGGCAGGTATTACCATCAGATCGTATGCAGCCTGATTGGTAACCATTAGCTTCCCGTTTCTGTCATAGATAAGTCCGCGTGCCGGATATTGTGTTACATACCTGAGAACATTGTTATCGGCTGATATCCGGTAAGACTCTTTTATAACCTGGATTACAAATAGTCTGATTATCAATCCAAATGATGCAACAATAAACAAAACCATTATAACATATTTCCTGTTAATGAATGCATCCTTCATAAGCTGCCAATTACTTTCCTCTCCTGTAATACTCAAAAAGAAGAATAAATGATATCGAGAAAACTGAACTTAAAAATACTCTTAACAATGTCCTGAAAAAATCTGTTAACCTGAAGACTTCAAGATAAAAAAGAGCTGTATGGTGAACAAGAACCATTATTAAAGTATAGAAGAAGAACCATTGAAATCCATATACAAGCATAGAGGGACTCGATCCGGCTTCATAACCATCCCTGGGAGCTATCAGCCTTAAAACATAGGGACGAATGAAGCCAGCAAAAAGTGTTGCCGAAGTATGCATTCCCTGAGAACCTGAAAAGATATCAATTGATAATCCTGTGGCAAAAGATAAAACCAACAGCAACCACGACGGAAACTCAACAGGTAACAGAAGTATGAACATCAGATAAACATAAGGATTGACATACCCACTGAACTGAATATTATTGAATAACAGAATCTGCAAAAGGATTAACAGAATTAATATGAGGCTATAACGTAAAATTGAGTTGATCATTTGAAAAGTATTTCAAGGTCTTTTTGTTCAGTTTTCTTCAAGTTCCCGATCAAATTGACAAAGTGTAGCTTTTTAAAATCGGTTGTCAGATCGACTCTGATTCTATAAAAGTCACCTCCTGTTTTTTCAAAATCAGAGATAAATCCCACAATTATTCCCTCAGGGAAAACTGCAGAATAACCCGTAGTTTCAATAGTATCACCAACGCTAACAGTTACATGCTGAGGTATTTCATTTAATACGGCATAAGTAATATCTTTCCCATCCCAGCTAAGCGATCCAAAATATCCGTTTGATTTTATTCTTGAGCTTAACTTAAAATCAAGATTTAATAGTGACATGGCAACTGAATAATTAGCGGAACATCCAACAATTATTCCTGCTACACCATCACCAGAAGTAACAGCCATATCAACCATAATGCCCTGGCGGGTTCCTTTATTGACAGTAAAAAAATTCTTCTGGCGATTTACTGAGTTCTCAATAACTTCCGCGGTAGTATGCTGATATTGTTGCGAGTATATTGTATCGGAGGCAGAAAAAAAAAGCAAATTATCACTGCTAACAGCTTGTTCAAGTCTGTTTCTAAGAGAAACATTTTCAGCAGTGAGGGTTTCATTGATCTCTCTGAGAGCAAGATAAGTGCGTGTTTTATTAATCCTCTGCTTAATGCCATTGGACAGACCCCTCATGCCATTGACGAAACGGGTGTTATGATAATTATTATCACTGATAATTAATGAAAAAGCTATTCCTTCAAGAATAAGGAAGATGATAATGTTATTGTATCTGGCCAGAAAATTTAGCAGATTCCTCATTCATCATTCAAATTATCTCATCAGGAACTGAAACTTATCAACATTTTTCAGAGCAACTCCGGTTCCTCGTGCAACAGCATGCAATGGATCATCAACCACATTGAATCTGATATTTATTTTATCGGAGAGCCTCTTATCCAGTCCACGAAGAAGCGCCCCGCCACCGGCAAGATATATCCCCTTATTAACAATATCAGCGTAAAGCTCAGGGGGTGTTTGTTCAAGAACACTTAAAAGAGCAGCTTCAACTTTGGATAATGACTTATCAAGGCAATATGCAATCTCCTGATAAGAGATGGGGATTTCTATTGGAAGGGCTGTCATAATATTTGGTCCCCTGACAACATAATCTGCAGGGGGATTTTCAATATCAGGAAGAGCAGCACCAACTCCGATTTTTATATCTTCTGCAGTTCTTTCCCCGATTTTAATATTATGCTGATGCCTCATATAAGCCTGTATATCAGCTGTAAATCCATCGCCAGCAATTCTGATTGATTTATTGCATACAATTCCTCCCAAAGCGATGACAGCAATTTCAGTTGTTCCTCCTCCTATATCAACAACCATACAACCCTCTGGCGCTTCCACATCAAGTCCTATACCAATCGCAGCTGCCATGGGTTCATAAATCATATACACGTCACGTCCGCCGGCATGTTCAGATGAATCTCGTACAGCACGTATTTCAACTTCGGTGCTTCCCGATGGTATGCAAACAACCATTTTCAAGGATGGGGAAAATAGACGTGGCCCTTTTTCTATCATCTTAATCATTCCCCTTATCATCAGTTCTGCTGCATTAAAATCAGCAATAACACCATCCCGCAATGGCCTGATAGTCTTGATATTTTCATGTGTCTTCCCATGCATCTGACGGGCAGCTTCACCTATTGCTATCAACCGGCCTGTGTTTTTATCAATTGCCACTATTGATGGCTCATCGACAACAACTTTGTCATTATGAATGATAATCGTATTTGCTGTTCCCAGATCAATAGCGATCTCCTGAGTTAAAAATGAAAATAGTCCCATTTAATGAGAGAGTTTATAAGTTTATAGTTAATGTTTAAAATGTCTTATTCCAGTAAAGACCATTGATACTCCGTTTAAAGAACAGTAATCTATTGATTCCTGATCCCGTACCGACCCCCCCGGTTGTACAATAGCAGTGATACCTGCTTTACTTGCCAGTTCAACACTGTCGGCAAAAGGAAAATATGCATCTGATGCCATTACTGCACCCTTGAGATCAAATCCGAATGAGTTAGCCTTTTCAATAGCTTGTTTTAATGCGTCAACCCTCGATGTTTGCCCTATACCACTTGCACATAACTGTTTGTTTTTTACAAGTACAATAGCATTTGATTTACTATGTTTTACTATAATGTTTGCAAAAACAAGATCTTCGATTTCAGACTTTCCGGGAACTCTTTCTGTGACAGGCTTCAATTCATTGGCTGCTTCAGTGCTGTTATCACGTTCCTGCCATAAGACTCCGTTAAGTAACGATCTGAAACTCACCAAATTTTTTAAAACCTTTTTTCGCTGGAGGATAATCCTGTTCTTTTTCTGTTTAAGTATATCGAGTGCTCTGCCTGTAAAACCCGGAGCAATAATTATCTCAAAGAATATCTTATCAATCTCGCAAGCTGTCTGCTCATCAACTGATACATTTGCAGCAATTACTCCTCCATAAGCCGAAACCGGGTCACAGGCAAGTGCATCTCTCCACGCATCAAATGAATTTTGACGGGTGGCAACACCACAAGCATTATTGTGTTTTATAACAGCATATGTTGGTTCTGTGAATTCATCAATCAGACAAAGGGCAGCATCAAGATCAAGGAGATTATTATAAGATATCTCCTTCCCATGGAGCTGACTGAATAGTTCTTCAGAATTACCGTAAAAGATCCCTTTCTGATGGGGATTCTCACCGTACCTTAATAATTTGGATGAATTGATACTTTCCCTGAAGACAGAAATTCCGGCTTCTTTGTTGAAATACCTGAAAATAGCAGTGTCATAATGTGAAGAAGTCTTAAATGCTTCAGTTGCAAAGTAACGCCTTTCGCCGATGGAACTGATTCCATTCTTCTCCTTTAGTAACTTTAAAAGGCCAGGGTATTGCTCCTTACCTGATATTATTACTACGTCATTATAATTTTTTGCAGCTGCCCTTATTAAAGATATACCACCGATATCGATCTTCTCAATTATCTCATCTTCATCAGTTTCAGATCTTACAGTCTCCTCAAATGGATAAAGATCAACAATGATAAGGTCAATTTCCGGAATATTGAATTTTACAAGCTGTTCAATATCGCCCGGATTATCTCTTCGTGCCAGTATTCCACCAAATACCGAAGGATGAAGAGTTTTAACCCTGCCTCCAAGTATAGAGGGATAAGTAGTAAGATCCTCTACCTTTTCAGCTTCAATCCCAAGCTCTTTAATGTAGCTGTATGTACCTCCTGTTGAGTAGATCTTAACCTTCAGGTTATGAAGAGTTTTGACGATATCGTCCAGTCCCTCCTTGTAAAAAACGGAGATTAAAGCACTACCAATTTTTTTCTCATTCATTATCTGATCATTATAGTTGCCTGTCCAATAACTATCATGGCGTCTAAAAATAGATATTTTTTTATTAACCTGCATATTTAATATTTATGATTATCAACGATTTTAAAACAGTTGATTTAAGTTATTCCATGTTTATGATTTTCGTATATTTGACCCTCATAAATAATTCAATAAAGAATAAATGTTTTTCAAACTTCTTAAAGAGGGGTTTATTTTCGCTGTTAATTCCATAATTGTCAATAAGCTACGGACTTTTTTGTCCCTTTTTGGAATTACAATAGGAATCTTTTCAATAATCTCAGTTTTTACAGTTCTTGACTGGATGGAAAAATCGATAAGGGATAGTATATCCTCTCTTGGTGATAACGTTGTTTATGTGCAGAAATTTCCATGGTCATTTGACCCTAATCTTGCATGGTGGGATATTATCAAATGGCCATCAATATCCAGTAATGATTTTGAATCAATACAGAAAAAATCGACCAAAACCGAGTCTGTCTGTTTTGCTGTTTTCCAGTCAGAACAAATCAGATATAAAAAAAATGTTGCAAATGAAGCAACACTGGGAGCTGTAACAATCGATTTTGAGAATGTCCGGTCATTTGAAATTGAAAATGGAAGGTATTTTTCTCCGTATGAATCATCTTCTGGGAAAAATGTAGCCATCCTTGGTGCAGAAATTGCAAAAAATCTTTTTGAAAATAATGATCCTGTTGGAAAAGAAATAATAGTTGCAGGGTTTAAAACAACTGTGATTGGCGTATTTAAAAAAGAGGGTAAGGGAGGAATAGGCGACAACGGGATGGATGATTTGACAATAATCCCTCTGAATTTTGGAAAATCATTCATTAATCTGAAAAATAGATTTGTTGAAAGTCAGCTCATTATTAAAGCTAAACCAGGTGTACAAATACTTGAATTAAGTGATGAAACAACTATGATCTTAAGGGCTGCAAGAAGACTTCAACCAAATGAAATATCTAATTTTTCAGTAAATAAGGCCAGCCTTCTGACTCAGGGTTTTGATGCAGTATTTACTGGTATTAATATCGGTGGCTGGCTGATAGGTGGATTTGCAATACTTGTCGGAGGTTTCGGTATTGCCAATATTATGTTTGTTTCAGTAAGAGAACGTACTAATATTATAGGGATCCAGAAAGCTCTTGGTGCCAAAAGGTTCTTTATCCTTCAACAGTTCCTTGTAGAATCGGTTTTACTCTCAGTCATAGGGGGTTTACTAGGATTATTTATGATTTTTTCGGCAACCATAGTAATAAATTACCTGTATGAGCTTAATATGTATCTAACACTTGCCAATGCATTTCTTGCAGTATTTATCTCGGGAATAATCGGAATTGTGGCCGGATATGCTCCTGCATATGCTGCTGCAAAAATGAATCCTGTCGAAGCTATTGGTTTCTCATTCTGATATTACTCTGTTTTCTTCAACCCATTTTGTAAGCTGAACAAACTGCTCAACTGATAATTGCTCTGGTCTTAAATTAAAATCCTTGTAGTCTTCCCGTTTTAGCTCAAATGCTGACCTTATTGAATTCCTTAATGTCTTTCGCCGCTGGTTGAATCCTGCTTTTACAACCCTCATAAAAAGGGTTTCATCACAATCAAGCTTTTTAATGTTAGTCCTGGTAAGTCGTATAACCCCCGATTTAACTTTAGGAGGAGGTGAAAAAACACTCTCTGGAACAGTAAAAAGGTATTCGGTAGTGTAAAAAGCCTGAAGAAAGACACTGAGTATGCCATATGTTTTTGATCCTGGATTTCCACATATTCTCTCTGCTACTTCCTTCTGCAACATTCCGCATACTTCAATAATTTTATCACGGTTTTGCAAGACCCTGAATAGTATCTGGGTCGAAATATTATATGGAAAATTTCCGATAACAGCAAGTTTATCAGTAAAGTTGCCATCTATATCCAAAGAAAGAAAATCTCCCCGCATTATCTCCTTTAATTCCGGAAAATGTTCCCTTAAAAAGTTCACTGACTCATAGTCAATCTCTATAACCCTAAAATCACTAAAACCTCTTTCCATAAGGTATTTTGTAAGAATCCCCATACCAGGGCCAATTTCAAGTACAGAATTATATCCGATACCTGAAAGTGTCGAAGCAATCTTAAAGGCAATACCTTCATCTTTCAGAAAGTGTTGCCCAAGGTTCTTTTTTGGTTGTACCCTACTCATTTACCCTGAAAATAATTGTTTATCCTTATTTAAATCTGTAATAGTTCCCTGCCAAATTTTCTCCAGATTGGCAGTTTAAGAGATTCAAGAAATCTTATGAATTTCCTGAGAAGATTAAAATACAGTGCAACAAACAGGAAGATGACCATAAGCCATATGGCCAGCATGTTGAAGACAAGTGTCCCAAATTTAAGATTTCCTATCTGTTTATATGGAGCAAAAAAATGTGCCCGCCCATATTTTGAACCTGGTTTCATAAAAACCGGGTCTGACTTCTGAATAAGCCTGCTGGGTGAATCATATATTTTACCTGTAGTCATCCTGTTAAGTAAAAAATTCGCCAGGTTCTCATTATAATTCTTTTCCCTTAACGATACAAATTCTTTTTCCCCTACTCTACCGGCAATTCTTGTATATAAGGAATCACGCTTCAGCGAAATCTCTCTGTTGCTTATCCTTATCTGAGTTCGTATACTATCAAGAATTGATTTTGCTTCGTCAGCAACATATTTATTAAAGTCAGAATAATTTATCTTGCTTTCCCAGATCCCGGGCTCAATGTTGGTTATCTCTGAGAGTTCATTCAAATGGAAACGGATTTTTTCAAAATTCTGTTCAGAATAATCCTTATACTCAGGCGCTTTCCCGACAGCAAGACACTCATCAATTTTAACTTTCAGTGTCGGGATCAGAAATGATGCATACCAGTCAGTCTGGCTTAATGCCATATCATAGTTGAAAAATGGTTTTTCAAACTGATTGCTCCTGAACTGTTCAACACTCATTGCTTCATATGCCCAGCGGGTTGCCATTATATCACCAACAACCGGAACATATATTTTTTTGCTGAACGAATGATGCAGATCATCAAATCTTATCATTGCTCCACCAAGTATAAGTTGAGGTACAAGGATTAAAGGAATAAGGATGTATATACTTACTGCTGATCTCATACCAGCTGATATGTTAAGTCCCAGCATATTCCCAAAACACGCAATGGAAAATAGTATAATCCAGTGCTGAAAAAGCATCCCTTTGACTTCCAGAATATTGTTTGCAACAAGTATAAATGAGAGTGACTGAATAGCTGATAATGCAAAAAGGAAATTAATTTTCGACAACAGGTAACTTAACCTGCTTAAGTCCAGAAATTTTTCACGCTCAAGAATCTTCCTGTCCCTGAAGATCTCCTCAGCACTAACTGTTAATCCTATGAAGAGTGAAACAATTACAGCCATAAACAGAAAAACAGGATAATTTTTATTTTCCGAAAAACTATATATCCCATTCTGACTGAATTTTGAAATATAACCGAGAATAAAAGCCAGCAGAGGTGCTTCAAGAAGATTAATTGTCATATACTGTCTATCGGCTATCTTCCTGGTAAGGTTACGCTTTATAAATGTCCTTATCTGATTGGCTTTTGCCGGAACCTTGAAATTGCTGGGAGGAATGGCTGTTTTAGAAGGACGATGCTCAAAAACAGGCATCATCTTTTTTTTGTATTTTTCATACCATTCTTTAGGGCTGATCTGACGCTCCTTTCCTGGATATCCCGAATTATCAATAACCTTAACCTCAATAATATGAAGTATATTGTCAGTCTCCACATTACCACAATTAGGACATTCACTCTCTGCAGCATTTGCCTGTGATGTCTCTGTCTTAAAATATACAAGGGCTTCAACAGGGTCGCCGTCATAAATCATATAGCCTCCTTTGTCAAGGATCCAGAGCCTGTCAAACATTTTTAGAATATCGGATGATGGTTGATGAATTATTGCAAAAACCAGCTTGCCGCTCAGTGATTGGTTTCGCAAAAGAGTCATCACTTTCTCTGAATCAAATGATGATAACCCTGAAGTTGGCTCATCAATAAATAACACCACCGGTTCACGCATCAGTTCAAGACCGATGTTTAACCTTTTCCTCTGTCCGCCGCTGACCTTTTTATTAAGAGTATCTCCAACCTGCAAGTCCTTTATTTCAAATAGATCAAGGTCAAGAAGTACTTTTTCAACTGTATCCTTCAGTTGCTCCTCACTATATTCACTGAAACAGAGACGTGCATTGAAATAGAGATTTTGGTATACAGTAAGCTCCTCTATAAGCATGTCATCCTGAGGAACATATCCTATCAGACCTTTTAATACTTCTGAATCTGAGTTAATGTCATACCCATTAATATAAAGATTCCCTGAAGATGGTTTAACTTTGCCATGCATAAGATTTATCAAAGTGGTTTTTCCAACACCACTACCACCCATTATCCCAACAAGATTTCCGGATTCAATGCTGAAATTCATTTCCCGGACACCATTGTCCGAGTTTTTAAATATATACTCAATGTTGTGACCTTCAAATACTATTTTTTCAGGAAATTTTCTTGATACAAATTTTTTGTAGATTTTTGAATAATAGATCGGATCGAATCCCTGTCCCTTAATATTGACACCCCTATCCAGCAGGTAAGGCCTGCATGCAATTATGTCTCTTCCTTTAAAATAGAGCGTAACCGGACCATCATAGGTAAGGATCAGAGTACCTGTACTCTCAATATGCAATACAACAAGTTGCCCCGAAAAGCCTTTTATCCGCAGATGATGCCATTTGTCATAGTTAATGAAGGTTTTAGAACCTGAAAGATCTGGATTATCACTCTCAACTATTAAAAGACATTCCGGAGAAATATCATCATATGCTCTGCCAATCATAAATGAAATGGCATTATTATACTCCTTAGTGGAGATGTTAAATGTCTTTGAAACAATGTCGATTATTGTCTTTTCCTGTTCTGAAATCTTACTATCTTCAAATGCAAATTCGATAAGCTGAAGAAAAACGATCATCCTTTCTTCAAGAAAAAGACCTTTTTTTATCTGCCTGCAGATATTTGTAATCTGAAATGATATAAGAGAATCTTCATCAGATAGTTCCGATTTGTCAACACTTTTCAGTTCATTGTAATAGAACTCCAGGTTATTCTCAAAAAGTGCATAGTACTCTTCTTCAAGCTCCCTGTTAAGATACCTCCTGAGATAACTCCGCAGAATCTTTTTGCCTCTTGAAGAAATACCAACCGGATTAACAGTTGATACAATAGCAAAAATATGAATTAAGGCAAGTAAAACCGATTCCCTCATAAAGGCAGTAAATAAAAAAAAGACCGCAAAGTTAAATTCTTTGCGGCCTGATAATCAAAAAATAATTACAATACGATCTGAGTTCTCACTTCAGTAATAACTTTTGTTATATCTTTAATATTCTGATCTGTAAGGCTCGTTCCTAATCCTTCGTACAATTTTTTAACAGGTTCGAGAATTTTTAAGAAATCACTGATACTAGGATCGTTGACATAAGGTTTAGTAATCTCAAGAAACAGTTCAAATGATTTTTTCTGCTCCAGCAGTACTTTTGATATCCCGGAAACCTGGTAAGCAGCTTCAGAAACGTGAGTTGTCAGGTACATACCTTCAACCCAGGCTCCACCAACAACCAGAAGCGCCAGAGGTTGCTGTTCATTATCAGCGAGATATGCATATGAGTTATTAAACGCACCAGTCAGTATCTTCACCAGTTCATCCCTGTTGTCAAAATTTTGTTTTATCTGATTATATAATTCCTCATTATAGATTTTCGACATATTAAGTTCATTTGCCAGTGATCTGATAGCGTTCAGGTAATTGATGACCTCCTGTTGAATATTATATAACGACGCATAGCTAAGATCAGCTCCGTAAACACCCAGATTTACTGCACGCGTTGAACTGCTGAAATATTTTTTTGTGTTTTCAACAGGATTGGAAATTCCAATAATAAAACCAACCTGAAGCTCTGTAAGCATCTTTATCACATTTGCCGAAGTAGGCAAAGGATAAACATTCTCTTCTATCTGATTTTCAATTGTTTTAATCTGTTCCAGTTCAACCTTTTTCTGTTCTTTATTGGTTGTGCTGTTTTTACACGATGTCATACCCGTAAAACTCATTATCATCAAAGGAAGTATCACAACTGCAATTGTTCTTTTCATATAAATTAGTTTTAATTTTTTACTATTATAAGAGCCCATAAATGTAATAATTATTTTATTCAAATTACACAAGCCTTTGGATAATTGATAAGTGACAAGTATGACGTACCTAAAACTGTATTTCCCCTAAAATGATAATGATTACAGGATACCATTAATAGAATAACTCACACTTTTATCTTCCATTTTTGTATATCTTTAAGCCCCGTATTTAGAACAATTTCTGATGAACTGGAATTTTGACGCAACTCCTGAAAGAGAGGGTACAGACTGTATCAAATACGATCGGAGGAAAGAAATATTTGGAGTAAAAGAGATCATCCCAATGTGGGTTGCTGATATGGATTTCAATACACCTGATTTTATAGTAAGTGCACTTCAGAAGCGTCTCAATCATAATATCTTCGGATACTCATACCGGCCTCATAAATATTATCAGTCAATAGCCGAATGGCTTAAATCCCGGCATCAATGGGTTATCGATAAAGAGTGGATATGCTTCAGTCCGGGGATCGTCCCCGCTTTAAATATCTGTACCCTGGCATTTACCAGACCTGGTGAAAGTATCATAGTTCAGCCACCAGTTTATTTCCCCTTCTTTTCAGCAGTTGAAAGCCATGGACGCAACCTTGTATATAACCAGTTGGTTGAGTCTGAAGGTAAATGGTGTATGGACTTTGATTCATTATCAGCCTCAATCAACGAAAGTACAAAAATGATTGTTATTTCCAATCCGCATAACCCGGTTGGAAGGGTCTGGAGCCCGGACGAATTAAACAGGCTCGCTGATATTTGTGTTACTAATAATATCTTGATTCTTTCAGATGAAATACATTGTGATCTTATTTTACCTGGTTTCTATCATACTCCTGTAGCAAAACTCTCTGAAAAAATTTCTGACATAACAGTTACCTGTATTGCACCCAGTAAAACATTCAACCTGGCAGGATTGTCAACATCCTCAGTAATAATTTCAAATCCCGTCCTTCGAAAATACTTCAATAATAAAATTGATAACCTTCATATCGGTAACGGGAATATATTTGGCACAATTGCTTCAATAGCAGCATATTCGGAGGGAAAGGAATGGCTCGATGATTTACTTGAATATATCGACCATAATGTTGAATATGTGAATGATTATTGCCAAAAGATGATACCTGAAATAATCCCTGTCAGACCGGAAGCAACTTATATGATGTGGCTCGATTGCCGCAGATTAGAAATGTCCGGAAAAGAGTTGCAGAACTTTTTTGTTAAAAATGCGGGAGTCGGAATGAACGAAGGGTCAACATTCGGACCTGGAGGAGAAGGATTCATGAGGATGAATCTCGCTACATCATTCAGGAATGTGGAGAAAGCCATGGAACAGATTGAGAAAGCAGTCTCAGCTATTAGATAAACAGTTTTAAAACAAATAAATGAAAGAGCAAAAAAAAGTACTTTTAACTCTTGAAGATGGAACAATATATAAGGGTAGCTCGTTTGGTGCTCCAGTTCCTTCCGCAGGAGAGGTGGTTTTTAATACTGCAATGACCGGTTATCCCGAAAGTCTGACCGACCCCTCATACAGAGGACAGATCCTGTGTCTTACCTATCCCCTTGTTGGCAACTATGGGGCTCCGGGAAAAACTGAAGAAAACGATCTGTTGCGTTTCTACGAGTCCTCTTCGATTCATATTTCCGGGCTTATTGTTTCAGACTATTCTTTTGAATATAGTCACTGGAATGCCACTGAAAGTCTTGATGAATGGCTTAAAAGAAATAATGTCCCCGGGATATATGGTATTGATACACGGGCTTTGACAAAAAGGATTCGTGAAAAAGGAGCTATGCTGGGCAAAATGGAACCAGATGACACAGAAACAGATTTTTATGATCCAAATAAAGTCAACCTTGTTGCTGAAGTAAGTACACATGAGAAGAGAGTGTACGGATCAGGAAAACACAGGATTATTCTGGTTGATTGTGGAGTTAAATATAATATTATAAGAAATCTCCTGAAACGCGATACAACAATAATAAGAGTTCCCTGGAATTATGATTTCCATAAAGAGAATTTTGACGGATTATTTCTCTCAAATGGACCGGGGGATCCTAAAATGTGCATTGACACAATTGAGAATATCAGAAAATCATTTGAAAATAATAAGCCGGTTTTCGGAATATGTCTTGGAAACCAGCTAATGGCATTAGCTTCCGGAGCCGACACTTATAAGCTAAAATACGGACACAGAAGTCATAATCAGCCAGTTATCCAGGTTGGCACTAATAAGGCATATATAACATCACAGAACCACGGATTTGCTGTTGATAACAATACTCTGGGAAAAGATTGGGAACCTTTTTTCGTTAATATCAACGACAATACCAATGAAGGGATGAAACATAAAACCAAACCATTTTTTTCAACTCAGTTTCATCCGGAAGCCTCAGGCGGGCCAACAGATACTGATTATCTCTTTGATGTTTTTATTGAGAATATTGAGAAGAATAAATAAATCATTGCTGTATCTAAACCCCGTAACTCTCATGAAGGTAGTTTAAATACAGCAACTGATTACCTCAATTCAATCCTGAACCGGGCGTTAAAACTCTCTTAATGCATTATTTAACATGATGCATCATCTTATCTGCCAGTTCCGTGGCGGATATATTCTTAAAACATTTCATCCTCGACTCGAAAATATCAGCGATCTCTTTATTGCACAGATTCCCAATACTTCCTTCATGAATATAGTCATTTATTGAAGTTCTGGAGAATGATGAGTTTTTAACCATCTCTGACACTGCTACATAGGCGTCCCTGAATGGCATGCCTTCTTTCACAAGCCGGTTAACTTCTTCAGTGCTGAAAATGTTATTATAAATAGGATTTTCAGTAATATTCTTGCGAACCTTAATATTATTAAGCATAAGTAACATTATCTCCAGACACTCTGTCAACTCCCTGAAAGCATCAAAGATTAATTGTTTAAGCAGTTGGAGATCCCTGTTATACCCCGATATAAGGTTACTCGTCAATATGGCTACCTGGTTCGATAAAGTTTGAATTACATTTGATCTTGCCCTTATAAGCTCGAAAACATCAGGATTACGCTTCTGTGGCATTATACTTGAACCTGTAATATACTCATCAGGAAAATCAATGAACCGGAATTCGGCACTCATATAAAGGCATATATCCATAGAAAACCTTGCAAGTGTCTGAGCTACCGACGATAATGAAGAAGCAATTGCCATTTCCACTTTTCCCCTACTCAGACTAGCATATGCAGAGTTATAAAGGAGATCATCAAATTCAAGAAGTTCTGAAGTAAGTTTCCTGTTAAGGGGCAATGTTGTACCGTAACCGGCAGCAGTACCAAGCGGGTTCCTGTTATTGAGTGCACGGGCTGTGCATAGTAGAAGTATATCATCAGCCAGGCACTCAGCGTATGAACCAAACCACAGACCAAAAGAAGAAACCATTGCTGATTGCATGTGAGTGTATCCGGGAAGCAAAACCTCTTTATACTGCTCGCTCAATGATTGTAACTTAATAAACAACTTTCTGATCAGCACAGAGAGTTTGTCGATCTCTTCCCGTGTGTACAGACGAATGTCAACCAGTACCTGATCATTTCTTGAGCGACCTGTATGAATCTTCTTCCCGGTGGTACCAAGAATGGATGCCATTTCCTTTTCAATCTGAGAGTGAATGTCTTCAACATCTTTTTCTATGACAAGACTACCTTCCTCATCCCAAACAAAAAGGGAATGTAGCGCTTTTAACATGTCATTCTTTTCTTCGTTTGTGATCAGTTTCACATCCTCGAGCATAATTACATGAGCCATAGAACCAATAATGTCCCATTTTGTAAGAGCCAGATCTGTTTTTCTGTCTTTCCCGGCTGTGAATTCAATTATTGCAGGCTCGGGGGCTATCCCTTTTTCCCAAAGTTTCATATTATATTAGTTTATTAAGAGATTTGTTTTTCGCACTTTATTCAGTATCAACTCAAATCACCTGAAAGTTGAGATCAAGGTTATTTCTTCTGGCTTGCTTCAATAATAGCTCTGTGAGCCATTAATCTTATTGCATTTATTCTGATAAAACCCTTACTGTCAGTCTGATCAAAGCCGCCTTCAATGTCCATACTCGAAAGCTTCTTATTATATAATGACGAAGGAGACTCTCTTCCCTCAATGAGGATATTTCCTTTATAAAGGCATAAATGAACACTTCCGTCAATAAGTTCCTGGCTTTTCTCAATAGCTGCCATCAGAAAATCCATCTCAGGGCTAAACCAGAATCCATTATAAATGATCTCTGCAAATTTTGGCGATAGCATGCTAACCAGCCTCATTACCTCTCTATCCATTGCGATACCCTCAATATCCTTATGAGCCAGATAAAGCACAGTAGCAGCAGGTGATTCATAAACACCTCTCGATTTAATACCAACGAACCTGTTTTCAACCATATCGAGTAACCCTATTCCGTTCTTCCCTGCCAGCTCATTAAGATAAATAAACAACTCATATGAATCATCTTTTACAGTCCCATCATCTTTATTAATGACCTTAACAGGTTTACCGTTTTTAAAATGTATGACTATCCTGGTTTCTTTATCAGGTGCATCCTGCGGCATAACCATTTTTTCTAACATGCTCCTGTTTAAGGAGAACATCGGATCCTCAAGCACACCTGCTTCATGGCTTATATGCATCAGGTTATCATCTTCACTATATGGTTTATCAATACTGGCTTTAACAGGAATTTTTTTCTCCGAAGCATATTTTAAAAGATCAGTCCTGCCTTTGAATGTGGCTAGAAACTCTTTGTCTTTCCATGGTGAAATAACCTTAACTCCTGGCATAAGAGCATAGTAACAGAGTTCAAATCTAACCTGGTCGTTACCTTTTCCGGTAGCTCCGTGTGCAACTGCTGTTGCACCCTCCTTTTTTGCAACTTCAATCTGTGTCTTTGCTATAAGCGGGCGTGCTAAGGCTGTTCCCAAAAGGTACCTGTCTTCATAAAGAGCATTCGCCATAATGGCCTTAAATACGTAATTATCAACAAATTCCCTTTTCAGGTCCGAAATAATCACTTTGGATGCACCAAGGAGTAGTGCTTTTTTCCTGCACTCTTCAAAATCCTCAGCCTGCCCTACATCAGCCACAAATGCAATAACATCATATCCTTTATCAATTAACCATTTAAGAATCACTGAAGTATCAAGACCTCCGCTGTACGCTAAAACAACTTTTTCTTTCATCATAAATCATTTAAATTATTCAACAATCTTTTTTATAGAATATTTTCAAAAATTAAATTCAAAGTTTCATCGCTTTTTTATCCGGTTGTGAAGACCTGGAAAGATTATTTCAAGGGAATCATGAACCTGCTGAAGGGTTATACCATCCCTGGGTATAACAAGAATAGTATCATCTCCTGCAATAGTTCCGGCTATCTCATACCGTCCTGAATTATCAATATAGAAGGCTGTTCCACCTGCATTTCCAGGTAAAGTTTTAATTACCATCAGATTCTTAGCTTCAATAATCTCATTTATAACAGCAATAATATTTAATTTCCCGGCAGATTCCTGTAAACCTCTGTTATTGTCAGGTAAAGAATATTTATAGCCCCTGATTCCGTCAGGAACCCTGCTGACACCCAATTGCCGCATATTTCTTGATAATGTTGCCTGGGTACATATTATACCTTTCCCCTTAAGTTTCCTTAATAATTCATCCTGAGTCGATATGCTTCCTTCTGCAATAATCTTTTCAATTGCGAGAAGTCTTTTTGTCTTTTGCATATTTATTCATTTATTTTGCAAATATATTCATATTAAATCATTTTCCAATCTTTATTAAAAAATTTGTCTTATTTTTGACCCTCATAACAAAATAATGAAACCAGAAGGTTTGGTTTTCAGAAAATATGTTTACCAGTTCCTTCAGACCATTAAAAAATATATTTAAATCTGATGAAAGATGACATCAAAAAGGTAATTATCCTTGGTTCAGGAGCGCTTAAAATTGGAGAGGCAGGAGAGTTTGATTATTCTGGTTCACAAGCACTTAAGGCATTAAAAGAGGAAGGGATCAAAACTGTTCTGATAAATCCTAATATTGCAACTATTCAGACATCAGAGGAGCTTGCCGGGAAAATTTATTTTCTACCTGTTACACCATATTTTGTCGAAAAGGTAAT
Source organism: uncultured Rikenellaceae bacterium (assembly GCA_964639725.1). Lineage (GTDB taxonomy): Bacteria > Bacteroidota > Bacteroidia > Bacteroidales > VadinHA17 > LD21. The sequence goes on along the minus strand of CAZXFB010000004.1, from coordinate 80,577 downwards.
TGAGAAAGAGAGACCGGATGGAATACTCCTCTCCTTTGGAGGTCAGACTGCCCTTAATTGCGGAACAGAATTATTCAAATCAGGTGTTTTTGAAAAATACATGGTCAAAGTGCTTGGAACACCTGTCAAAGCCATAATTGAAACTGAAGACCGTGAACTCTTTGTAAGAAAACTCGATGAAATTAATATCCGTACTCCACGCAGTATTGCTGTAGAAGCAGTTGATATGGCTCTGGGGGCAGCGGATAAACTCGGATTTCCTGTAATCATAAGGGCAGCATATACTCTTGGAGGACAGGGAAGCGGCTTTGCCTCAAACAGGGAAGAGCTGAGAGTTCTGGCATCAAAGGCATTTTCATATTCAAATCAGATCCTCGTTGAGGAATCACTTAAAGGATGGAAAGAAGTTGAATATGAAGTTGTAAGAGATAAATACGATAATTGCATCACAGTATGCAACATGGAAAACTTCGATCCGCTTGGTATACATACAGGCGAAAGCATTGTTGTGGCACCCTCACAGACTTTAACAAACAGTGAATACCATAAACTGCGAGAGTTGTCAATAAAGATTATCAGGCATATAGGAATCATAGGTGAATGTAATGTCCAGTATGCCCTCTCTCCCGATTCTGAAGAATACCGGGTTATTGAGGTTAATGCCCGATTATCAAGGTCTAGTGCACTTGCCTCAAAAGCAACAGGTTATCCTCTGGCTTTCATAGCTGCAAAACTAGGAATAGGTTATGGTCTTCATGAGCTGAAAAACTCTGTAACAAAAAATACAACAGCCTGCTTTGAGCCGGCCCTCGACTATATAGTCTGTAAGATTCCAAGATGGGACCTCAACAAGTTTGAAGGGGTTTCTCATCTAATTGGTAGCAGTATGAAAAGCGTGGGTGAGGTTATGGCAATAGGAAGGAACTTTGAGGAAGTGATCCAGAAAGGTTTGCGAATGATAGGACAGGGTATGCATGGATTTACAGGAAACCGGAACCTTGTGGTGGAAGATATTGAGAAAGAGCTTTCTGAACCTACTGATATGAGGATCTTTTCGATTGCGGAGGCACTTGAAAAGGGTATCTCTATTGATAGGATATACGAACTGACAAAAATTGATAAATGGTTTCTTTATAAGCTTAAGAATATCATAAATATTAAAGATGAACTCTGCTTATATAAAAGCCTCGAAAGTATCCCGGTCGAACTGCTTGCACACTCTAAGGTGACCGGATTCAGCGATTTTCAGATTGCCAGGCATGTCTTAAGGTCTACACCTTCGCGTATTAATGATGATCTTATGAAGGTGAGAAGTTACAGAAAATCGCTTGGCATAATCCCTTATGTAAAACAGATAGATACTCTGGCTGCAGAATATCCTGCAGTTACAAATTACCTGTATCTTACTTACAGCGGTTGTGAACACGACATTAATTATGAAAATGATAAAAAGTCAGTTATAGTACTCGGATCAGGAGCATACAGAATTGGATCAAGCGTTGAATTCGACTGGTGTTCGGTAAATGCTATCGATACAATTAAAAAAGAGGGATTCAGATCAATAATGATCAACTACAATCCGGAAACTGTTAGTACCGATTATGATATTTGTGACAGACTCTACTTTGATGAGTTGACATTCGAAAGGGTTATGGACATCATTGATCTCGAAAACCCACTGGGGGTAATTGTATCAGTTGGAGGTCAGATACCTAACAATCTTGCCATGAGGTTATATAAGGAGAAGGTACCTGTGATGGGAACCTCACCTGTTTCAATTGACAGGGCTGAGAACAGACATAAATTTTCCAAAATGCTTGATAATTTGTCTGTTGATCAACCAAAATGGAAAGAGCTCTCTCTGATAGAAGATATCTATGAGTTTGTAGACCGGATTGGCTTTCCTGTGCTGATAAGACCCTCATATGTGTTGTCAGGCGCAGCTATGAACGTTGTCTCGAATAAAAGTGAATTGTCACATTTTCTCAATCTTGCAGCACAGGTATCAAAACAATATCCGGTTGTAGTATCAGAATTCATCGAAAATGCAAAAGAGATAGAGATTGATGCAGTTGCAAGGGAAGGTGAAATAATGGCTTATGCTATCAGTGAACATGTTGAATTTGCCGGTGTTCACTCTGGTGATGCAACAATAGTTTTCCCTCCCCAAAAGTTATATTTCGAGACTGTCAGGAGGATAAAAAGAATTTCGCGACAAATAGCAAAAGAGCTTAATATTTCAGGTCCTTTCAATATCCAGTTTCTGGCAAAAGATAATGATATAAAAGTTATCGAATGTAACCTTCGTGCCAGCAGGAGTATGCCATTTGTTTCCAAAGTCCTTAAAACTAACCTTATTGAGCTGTCAACAAAAGTAATGCTTGGGGTTCCGGTTGAGAAACCACATAAATCAGTTTTCGAACTCGATTATGTCGGAGTAAAGGCACCCCAGTTCAGTTTTTCACGTCTCGCCAAAGCTGATCCGGTTCTTGGAGTCGACATGTCCTCTACAGGAGAAGTAGGTTGTATAGGTGAAGGATTTTATGAGGCTATCCTGAAAGCTATGTTTTCGGTTGGTTACAAAGTCCCCAAAAAGAGTATTTTGCTCTCTACCGGTCCAGCCAGGTCAAAAGTTGAACTTCTTAACAGCGCAAAAGCCTTAAGGGAGAAAGGACATAAACTTTACGCCACAAGAGGAACACAACAGTTCCTTACAAATGCAGGTGTTGAAGCACATGTAGCCTACTGGCCTGATGAAAACAAATCACCAAATACAATAGAGCTTATACGGACCCGTGAAGTTGACCTGGTTGTAAATATCCCAAAAGATCTTAGCCAGAGTGAGCTTGATAACGACTATTCAATAAGGAGAAGCGCTGTTGATTATAATGTTCCCCTTCTTACAAACGCAAGGCTGGCAAGTGCCTTCATCCTGGCTTTCTGCAGAATGAGTATTGACGACCTTGCAATTAAGAGCTGGGATGCTTACAAATAGTGCTGAAGAGTTTGAAACATCTTAAGATATTATTCTGTTGAGAGTATAAACACAGGGGTAAGATATCATCGGAATTAAATGATAGCAACATTTGTTAGAGCGAATATATTTAAAGTATAATACCAAAATACCATAAATAATGTTAGTTATCAGAAAAGCAATACCCTCAGATGCTGAAACAATAATTGATTTTCAAATAAAAATGGCCTGGGAAACAGAAAAGCTCACGCTTGCTGATGAGTTAATTACAAAAGGTGTTGCAGCTGTTTTTAACGAACCTTCCCGTGGTGGGTATTATGTTGCTGAAAATGATGGAAAGGTTGTTGCATCATTACTTATAACATTTGAATGGAGCGATTGGCGTAATACAAACATATGGTGGTTTCAGTCGGTATATGTTCTTCCAGAATTCAGACGTCAGGGTATCTTCAGGTCAATGTATGCATTTATTAAGTTACAGGCTGATAAGCATTCTATTGCCGGATTGAGGCTCTATGTTGAGACAAATAACTTTGTGGCACAAAAGACCTATGAATCCCTTGGAATGTCAGGAGAACATTACAGAATGTTCGAATGGATGAAAGATTAAGGGGATGTACTGGATCCCTGTTATACTGATCTTACCATATATTATTATCCTGCTCAGGATATGGAGAAGTCTTTTAAAACTAAAATACTATCATCATAAATCAGAAAGTTCTCTTTTCGTTTCAATAATTGTACCATGCAGAAATGAGGAGAAGAATCTTCCACTACTGCTGGGCGATTTAATGTCACAGGATTATCCCTCTGAGTCGTTTGAAGTAATAGTTGCCGATGATAATTCATCTGACAAAACATATATGATTGCATCTGGTTTTAAGGGAATCACAAATCTTTTTATAGTAAAAAATAAAGGAAGAGGGAAGAAATCTGCAATAAGAACCGCAGTTAATGCTTCATCAGGGCAGATTATTATTACCACTGATGCAGATTGCAGAATGAAAAAAGAGTGGCTGAAAACTATTGTATCATTTTTTATTGAACATAAACCTGACATGGTTTTATGCCCTGTTCAGCTTGAAAATAAACCTGGCTTATTTGGCAGATTCCAGGAACTTGAATTTCTCAGTCTTCAGGGAATTACTTCTGGATGTGCAATCTCAAACAATCCGACAATGTGCAATGGGGCTAATCTTGCATTTACAAAAAATGTATATAGAAACCACACAGGAAATCTGCACGATAACATTTCTTCAGGTGATGATATTTTCTTTTTATTCAGTCTGAAAAAAACACCTGGTTCAAAAATTATGTGGCTGGAATCATCTGATGCAATGGTAACTACTTCGCAATCTCCTTCCCTGAAACTGTTTTTACAGCAAAGGAGAAGATGGATTTCCAAAGGGAGTGCTTATACTGACAGCTTTACCATCCTGCTGGCTATTGTAACATTTGTTACAAATTTTCTGATTATTTCTTTATTGGTTGCAGGGATATCCAACACCTTTTTATTCACAGTGTTAATAGTGGTTCTTATTCTGAAATCAATTCCCGACTTTTTAATTCTTTCAAATACTACTGCAAGGTACGGAAGGAGTGGTCTGATGAGATGGTTTCTGCCTGCAGCACTAATTTATCCTTTATATATTTTGTCAGTGACAATAATATCAATATTCCCTTCATCCGGTCAAAGTTTCAGTTCCCCATCTCTGAAAGGAATTTGATCCTCATAAGCCGTATCTCCTCTTCTTCAAACTCATTACCAAGCTCTTTTATTGCCATTTCAAGGGAATCGGATTCAGCCTCCTCTCTGAAATAGGAGTAAATGTCATGCTGCCTCTCCTCATCAATCACTTTATTGATATAATAATCGAGATTAATACGTGTCCCTGAATTTACAATTGCCTCAATCTCCGAAATAAGTTCTCCCATTTCGAGCCCTTTTGCATCAGCAATATCTTCCAGAGTGCGCTTCATGTCAATACTCTGAATAATATAAACCTTAATACCCGACTTGTTCACAACTGATTTCACTACCATATCAAGAGGGCGTATTATCTCTTTCTCTTCTACATATTTTTGAATTATTTCAATAAACTCTTCCCCGTATCTCTGGGCTTTCCCGGCGCCTACTCCTGAAATATTCTGTAATTCGTCAATTGTTATAGGGTATTGAATTGCCATATCTTCAAGCGATGGATCCTGAAATATGACAAACGGTGGTACATCTTTCTGTTTAGAAATCTTTTTACGTAAATCCTTAAGTATGCTGAAAAGCTCTTCGTCAACAGCAGCTGTCCTTGCTCCAAAGGCATTCTCCTCATCTGTAGTATCAGCATAATCGTGGTCCTCGGCAAGCATGAATGATACTGGATTGGCCAGGAATTCCATCCCCTTGGGTGTAAGTTTAAGAAGCCCGTAGTTCTCTATATCTTTTGTAAGGAATTTTGCAATAAGAGCCTGCCTGATTACCATATTCCAGAATTTTTCATCCTTGTCTTCACCAATTCCGAAAAATTCAAGTTTATGATGCTTGTATGATTTAATTGCTGATGTCACCTTTCCTGAAAGAATGTTGGCTATATGGTCAGCTTTGAACTTTTCCTTAACTGCAAGAATTGTTTCAAGGACACTGACAACAGACTCATTTCCTTCAAATTGAGATTTGGGATGGAGGCAGTTATCACAAGCTTCACAGTTTTCCTTATGATACTCTTCGCCGAAATAATGCAATAATAGTTTTCTCCGGCACACTGAGGATTCAGCATATGATACTGTTTCAAGCAGCAACTGTTTGCCAATTTCCTGTTCAGCTATCGGCTTTCCCTGCATGAATTTCTCAAGTTTGACGATATCGTTATAACTGTAGTAGGCAATACAATTACCTTCACCCCCATCACGTCCTGCCCTGCCTGTTTCCTGGTAGTACCCTTCAAGGCTCTTAGGTATATCATAATGAATAACAAATCTCACATCAGGTTTATCTATCCCCATCCCAAATGCAATAGTTGCAACAATAACATCGGCCTCTTCCATGAGAAATTTATCCTGATTTAATGTCCTGGTTGCAGAATCCATCCCGGCGTGGTAAGGAAGGGCTTTTATACCGTTTACTTTAAGTACTTCGGCAATCTCCTCAACTTTCTTACGGCTCAGACAATAAATAATACCCGATTTCCCTGTATTGTTCTTAATATACTTGATAATCTCCTTTGTAACATCCTGCTTTGACTTGACTTCATAATACAGATTCGGCCTGTTGAATGATGATTTGAACTCATCGGCTTCAAGTATCCCAAGGTTTTTCTGAATGTCGTGCTGAACTTTTGGTGTTGCTGTTGCTGTTAGGGCAATTATTGGTGAACGACCTATTGTATCAATTATGGGTCGAATTCTCCTGTATTCGGGTCTGAAGTCATGTCCCCATTCTGATATACAATGAGCCTCATCAATTGCATAAAATGAAATCTTGATATTCTTAAGGAACTCTATATTCTCTTCTTTTGTAAGTGACTCAGGAGCAACATATAGAAGCTTGGCTTTCCCACTCATCACATCACTTTTCACCCTGTTGATTTCTGTTTTGGTAAGAGATGAATTTAAGAAGTGTGCCACATCGTCATCTGTGCTGAAATTACGCATGGCATCCACCTGGTTCTTCATCAGTGCAATAAGCGGAGAGATAACAATTGCAGTCCCTTCTCCCATAACAGCAGGAAGTTGATAACAAAGGGATTTCCCTCCTCCTGTCGGCATAAGGACAAATGTATCCCTGCCTGCCAGAACATTTTTGATAATTGGTTCCTGGTTTCCTTTAAAGACATCAAACCCAAAATACCTCTTTAAATAATCATGTATTGTAGAATCATTAAGCATACTCTTCCCCTCTTATAACTCAATAACTGTAAAAAGATTTTATGTACAGTGTATATAAAATTAATAAATTTATTAATCAAATAAGCATTTTAAGACATTATTAACATTTATTAATTATAGGGATTTGGGCAGATATTAAAATTTGTATTGTTTTACAACATAAGATTTATCATCTTTACAGGCTTATTTTTAGGTTAAATTTTATCGCGAAATCATGGCTTTTGAGTGGAAGAAAGGGAAAAAAGGGGAAAAGGAGATGTCATTTCTGGAACATCTGGAAGAATTGAGGTGGCATATTATCAGGTCAATTCTTGCTATTGTTGTGTTAATGATACTTGCATTTATTTTTAAAAATATTATTTTCGGCAAGATAATTCTTGGCCCTCAGAACTCACAATTCATTACAAACCGGTTATTCTGCCAGCTTGGGGAATATTTGAATATCCCGGCATTATGCATTAATACCAAGCCATTGAACCTTATAAACATAAAAATGTCAGGTCAGCTTACAACACATATTACAGTTTCAATGGTTGTAGGTTTAATCCTTGCATTTCCGGTTATTCTCTGGGAATTCTGGCAGTTCTTTAAACCAGCTCTTAAAGCAAACGAGGCCAGGTATGCTAAAGGAGCCGTTTTTGCAGCTTCGATGCTGTTTTTCGTAGGAGTCAGCTTTGGATTCTTTGTTTTGGCTCCACTATCAATACATTTTCTCAGCACTTATGAGATTAGTCCGGATGTTGTAAACCAGATCAATGTCAGATCATATATCGGTACACTGACATCATTATGTCTTGCCACAGGATTGGTCTTTGAGTTACCGATAATAGCATTTTTTCTTACAAAAATTGGCCTTATCACGCCTACCTTTATGAGAAAATACAGAAAACATGCTATTGTGGTTATCTTTATTATTTCAGCCATAATTACACCTCCGGATGTTTTTTCACAAACACTTGTTGCTATTCCACTTCTCATCCTTTATGAGATAAGCATTTTGATATCAGCAAGGGTTATGACACAAAAAGAAAAGGAACGTGCTGAATTCATGAATGAGGAGGAAAAAACAGAAACTGCTTCTTCATAGTATATAATCACAATGAAACTTTTTACCGAGAATCTTGTTAAGAAGTATCGCAGCCGTACAGTAGTGGACCATGTTTCAATTGAAGTGGAACAAGGTGAGATTGTTGGTTTACTGGGGCCAAATGGCGCAGGAAAAACAACATCGTTCTATATGATTGTTGGTCTGATCAGGCCTGGAGAGGGTAAGATATTCCTGGATGAAAAAGATATCACAACACTACCGGTTTATTTGCGTGCCCGTCTTGGAATCGGATACCTTGCACAGGAAGCTTCAGTATTCAGGAGCCTTTCTGTTGAAGATAATATTAAAGCAGTACTGGAAATGTCAGGTTTCCCAAATACAGAACAGAAAGAGAGACTCGAGACCCTCCTGAACGAATTTGGTTTGCAAAAAATCAGAAAAAGTAAAGGCATCCAGCTCTCCGGAGGAGAAAGGAGACGAACAGAAATTGCAAGGGCACTTGCACTGAAACCAAAGTTCATTCTGCTTGACGAACCTTTCGCTGGAGTTGATCCGATAGCTGTTGAAGATATTCAGGAAATAGTATCTCGTCTCAGAGAAAAAAATATTGGTATTTTAATAACCGATCACAATGTCCATGAGACCCTTTCTATCACAGACAGGGCTTACCTTCTTTTTGAAGGTAGAATCCTGAAATCCGGAACAGCTTCGCAACTTGCGGAAGATGAGCACGTAAGAAAAGTTTATCTGGGTAAAAATTTTGAACTCCGTAAGTAACCCCTCCTGTTTGTTATAATAAAAAAAATCCATACTTTTGCACGGATTTTCCGCGGATGTGTCGTAATTGGTAGCCGAGCAAGACTTAGGATCTTGTGTCTTAAAGACGTGGGGGTTCGAGTCCCTTCATCCGCACAAAACAACAAACCGCCCGTAACCTCTGTAATAGTGCGTTTTGGCGGTTTTTTTAAATATGCAATAAATAATTAGAGAAATGAATATCACCAGAGAAAACACAAATGAGTTAAATGCCGTCCTGACAGTTAAAATAGAAAAAACCGATTATGTGGAGAAGGTTGAGAATGTGCTGAAGGATTACCGTAAAAAAGCAAATATTAAAGGTTTCAGACCCGGTATGGTGCCAATCGGTCTTGTCAGAAAAATGTACGGTAAAGCTATTCAGGTAGATGAGATAAATAAAATAGTTACAGAAAATATACAGCAATACCTGGTAGACGAAAAACTTGAAATCCTCGGTGACCCAATTCCAAAAGCAGATGAACAGGAAAAAATAGATTTTGATACTCAGGAGGAATTTACTTTTTCATTTGAACTTGGTCTGGCTCCTCAGTTTGAACTCAAACTCAGCAAGAAGAACAAAGTTTCGCATTATGAGATTTCCGTTGATGAAAAAATGAAGAATGATTATCTTGATAATTATACCCGCCGTTATGGGGAATTCAGAAATTCTGATTCTATCGAAGAAAAGGATGTAGTTAAAGGTAAAATTGAAGCTGTTGAAAACGATGGAAACCCTGTTTCTGAAGGAATATCAATCGAAAATACATCACTCGGGATTGATCTGATAAAAGATGAAGACATAAAAAAACAATTTCTTGGAAAAGAAGTGAATGATGCTGTCACTTTTGATCTGAAAAAAGCATTCCCTAACGACATCGAAATAGCTGGATTATTGAAAATAAAAAAGGAAGAAGTTGCCGGCATTAATGGCAATTTCATTTTTACAGTCAACGAAATAACCCGTTTCCATCCAGCAGAATTAGGGAAAGAGCTCTATGACAAAATATACGGTGAAGGAATTGTAACAACTGAAGAGGAATTCATGAAGAAAATAGAGGAAGAGATTGTTGCGAGCCTGACAAGAGAATCGGAGTTTAAATTAATGCAGGATATTAAAAAACTCGCATTAGAAAAAACCGATTTCCAGCTTCCTGAAGAGTTTTTGAAAAGATGGCTCTTAAGAGTTAATGAAAAAACAACAGAAGACCTTATTGAAAAAGAATTTGATAGCTTCAGAACCGACCTTAAATGGCAGCTGATCAGAAACAAAGTGGCCAAGGATAACGAAATGAAGATAACTGAAGAAGAACTGCAACTTGAAGCTGAAAATATTACAAGGTATCAGTTCAGACAATATGGTTTATTCTATGCAACTGATGAACAGATTTCAAATTATGCAAAAGAGACACTCAAACGTGAGGATGATGCTAAAAGAATTGCCGATAAAATCATTGAGGAAAAAGTCCTGACTCAAATGAAAGAGCTTGTAAAGCTCGAAACAAAGAGTGCCACGGTTGAGGAATTCAATAAGCTTTTTGAATAGGAATCAATGCATTGGAGTGAAATATTTTATTTTTCGTATCTTTGACAATTATTATTTAGACTAAATACATGAACAATTTTGGTGATTTTGGAAAATATGCAAGAAGCAAACATGGAGTCAGCAGTTTGACAATGCACAGGTACGCATCAATAATGGGCAGCTACATTTCTCCTACTATCATTGAAGAAAGACAGTTAAATATTGCCTCAATGGATGTGTTTTCCCGTCTGATGATGGACAGAATCATATTCCTTGGATTACCAATAGACGATTATGTCGCTAATATTATCCAGGCTCAGTTGCTTTATCTCGATTCTGCTGATCCCGGTAAAGATATTCAGATCTATTTCAATACTCCGGGCGGATCAGTGCACGCCGGTTTGGGCATTTATGACACAATGCAGTATATCTCCGCAAATATTGCTACTATATGCACCGGTATGGCAGCTTCCATGGGAGCAGTATTACTTACAGCCGGAACAAAAGGCAAGCGATCGGCACTCAAACATTCCAGAATTATGATTCATCAGCCAATGGGCGGTGCAGAAGGACAGGCTTCAGATATCGAAATACAGGCCCGTGAGATAATGAAACTGAAGAAAGAACTGTATGAAATAATAGCCTTACATTCTGGAAATCCTGTTGAAAAAGTTGAAAAGGATTCTGACAGGGATTACTGGATGACTTCAAAAGAAGCCAAAGATTACGGAATGATTGATGAGATACTTCAGAAAAACGAACATTAAGATAAATGGATAAATGTTCATTCTGTGGCAGAACTAAAAAAGAATCCAACCTCCTTGTAGCCGGTCTGGAAGGCCATATCTGTGATCATTGCATTGAGCAGGCTCACAGCATTATGAATGAAGAACTTGGCAGCAAGAAGAATATTCCGTTCGAATCTATAAATCTTCTTAAACCATCTGAAATAAAACACTTCCTCGATCAGTATGTTATCGGTCAGGATATGGCAAAAAAAATAATCTCCGTTGCTGTTTACAATCATTATAAAAGGCTTATGCAAAAGCCTGATGCTGATGAGATCGAGATTGAGAAATCCAATATTATCCTCGTAGGGGAGACTGGTACCGGAAAAACCCTCCTTGCAAGAACAGTAGCAAGAATGCTTCATGTCCCTTTCACAATTGTTGATGCAACAGTTCTTACAGAAGCCGGTTATGTTGGCGAAGATATTGAGAGTTTGCTTACAAGGCTTCTTCAGAATGCCGACTATGATGTCAAATCAGCTGAAAAAGGAATTGTTTTTATTGACGAGATCGATAAAATCGCGAGAAAAGGAGATAATCCTTCTATAACCCGGGATGTCTCCGGTGAGGGAGTTCAGCAAGGTCTTTTAAAGTTACTCGAAGGTTCTATTGTAAATGTCCCCCCACAGGGAGGACGTAAACATCCAGAGCAGAAGATGATTCCCGTTGATACAAAAAACATTTTGTTTATATGCGGCGGAGCATTTGAAGGTATTGAAAAGAAAATTGCATCAAGGCTCAACACACAGATTGTCGGATTTGGAGCATCAAAGAACAGGGATAGAATCGATAAAGACAATTTACTGAAATATATTGCTCCCCAGGATCTTAGAGCTTATGGCCTTATACCTGAGATTATTGGACGGCTTCCAGTGCTCACTCATCTTAATCCACTCGATAGAAAAGCACTCCGGGCTATACTCACTGAACCAAAAAATGCACTGGTAAAACAGTACATTAAATTATTCAAAATGGATAATATTGATCTTACGTTTGCTGATGGAGTCCTTGAATATATAGTTGATAAAGCTATTGAATTCAAACTTGGAGCCCGCGGCCTCAGGTCAATCTGCGAAGCTATTATGCTTGACGCTATGTTCGAAATGCCATCCCTTGAGAAAGATGAGTTTGTTATTACAATCGATTATGCAAGTCACAAACTCGAAAGAATAGATATGAAGGTGCTAAAGGCATCATAAAAAAAGAGGCTTCAAAACAGCCTCTTTTTATTTTCTGAACTCATTAGTTCCCCATTATCCTATGCTTGTACTTTAGGAGTATCTCTTTTGATTCACCACCTCTTGTTACTGTTGCTTTAGCATCACAATCACCTGTTCCATAGTTAATTTCAATAGGTTCTGCACCCTCTCTTTCAATCTTTACAACACCGCTGACAATGAATCTGCAGGCACGGGTCCATCGTAATGCCGTCAAAATTGTATTCTTATAAGCAACACCATTAATGTTTACACCACTGGCACTCCCTGTTATAAGACACTCATCATCAAAAACATTTTTTGTAAGTATACCGGCAATCCATTCTCTTTTATGTTCAAATGCGCGCACAATCGTTTTACCATTTGGAAGTGTCAACTTGCCACCAGTCAGATTTATCGAAAAAACAAAGTTCTGGTTTGCATTTTTACCCATGCTTTCAAAAACCTTGGTTCCTTCAATTTTAATTCCGTTAAAAAGATAGTTTTCAAAAGTTACAGTTCTCTTTGAACCAGTCTCAAGACGCGGCCCTGTAACCACGATGACTATCTTACCCGAACGGGTATTCTCATATAAACCAAGACAACCTGCCCCATAATCCACAGTTATGACTTTAGGCCAGAGCCCACCCGAAGGATGAGTAACTTTTACTGTTGGACAACTGTCACTTACAACTGTTTCCGATTTAGAAATATCTCCTTTAAAACTCTCACCTATAATACTCGCATTTTCCACTGTGTTGAAAATATCTTCGAAAATTGCATCACTTACGGCATCATCATCAGCAAGATCAACACTTGTCTGATCTATCATGGTTGAATCTTTTTTACATGAAGATAATGAAAGCACGAATATGGCTGAAATCATTAAAAAAAGTTTTGTTTTCATAATTGCTATTTTAAATTAACTAATTCCTATTAACAAACTTTTAGATGAAACATATCTTAAAAGGTTTAACCTGAATTAAATTAATTTTTCCTGCGTTTGTATTTAATATAAGTATACGGTATAGTCTCACTAACATTCCTGAAATCTTCCTTTTCTATCGCTTCCCATTGTGCTGGGTCAATTTCAGGAAAATAAACATCGGCAGGACCTCTTTGATGAACATGGGTAATATAGAGGTAATCGGCTAAAGGCATAAACTGTCTGTAAACTGTTCCTCCTCCTATTATGAATAGCTCCTCTCCTTTTTCGCATTTACTCAAGGCATCATCCAATGAATATGCAGTTACAGATCCTTCTATACATTCCTCTGGTATATCTGTAAGAACAATATTTTTACGCCCTGGAAGAGGTCTTCTGGGTAATGATTCCCAGGTTTTTTTACCCATAATAACAGTTTTTCCATAAGTAAGCTTTTTGAACCGCTTAAGATCTTCTGTTATATGCCACAGAAGTTCATTATTTTTTCCAATACCCCAATCGTCAGAAACTGCAACAATAATTGAAATCATACTATTTATTTTAGACCGAAATATCTCCTTTTATATGTGGATGCGCAATATAATCAGCAAGAGTAAAATCTTCATACCTGAAATTAAAAATGTCCGAAACTTCGGGATTAATTATCATTCTTGCCAAAGGATATGGCTCTCTTGTGAGTTGCAACTTAACCTGTAAAATATGATTAAGATAAATATGTGCGTCACCAAGTACATGAACAAAATCTCCGGGTTTAAGTCCTGTGACTCTTGCAATCATCATTGTGAGCAATGCATATGAAGCAATGTTAAACGGGACTCCTATAAATATATCAGCACTGCGCTGATAAAGCAGGCATGAAAGCTTCCCATTGGCAACATAAAACTGGAACATAAGATGGCATGGAGGTAGTGCCATTTTCTCCAACTCTCCCACATTCCATGCGCTTATTATATGGCGGCGCGAATCAGGCGATTTCCTGATAGCTTCTATCACATTCGCAAGCTGGTCAATTTTTGTACCATTGGCTGCAGGCCAGGAACGCCACTGATATCCATAAACCGGACCCAGATTACCATCTTTATCTGCCCACTCGTTCCATATCCGCACTCCGTTGTCATTCAAATACTTAGTATTTGTATCACCCGAAATAAACCACAACAACTCATGTATTATTGATTTAAGATGGAGCTTTTTGGTAGTAAGTACAGGAAATCCTTCCTCAAGGTTAAACCTCATCTGATAACCAAATACACTCAGAGTACCGGTACCCGTCCTGTCGGTTTTTTCAATCCCGGTTTTTAATACATGATCAAGTAGATCAAGGTACTGCTTCATGCCTTAAGTCTATTTTATTGCTTTGGAGAAATCCTTCCTGTCCATCCTCCGCCTGGTGCGAGTTTTATCTGCATTTTGTCAGTAGACTTCACATCTAATCTGATATGTTTATAATCTGATGCATATCTGTCAGCATTAATACCATCCTGAAATATCTCAATCATAAATTTACCTTCAGGAAGAAATGAGAGATCCAGGTCAAGTGTGCGGCTTTCCCAGTCAGTCAATGCGCCGACAAACCATTCTTTGTCAGATCTTCGTGCAAGAAGAATATAATCTCCAACTTTTCCGGCCAGTACTTTAATATCATCCCATACAACCGGTATTTTTACAATAAAATCGGTACACTCCTGCTCTTTAAGGTAATTGGAAGGTGCATCAGATAGCATCTGCAGAGGACTTTCAAAAATTATATATAAAGCCATCTGGTGAACTCTTGTTCCCTGACTTGAGGGTCTTGTAAACTGAGGGGTGAAATTAACTCTATCCATATTAACCATAGCCCCTGGAGTATAATCCATTGGCCCTGCCACCATCCTTGTAAAAGGAAGGATAACATCATGTTCGGGTGTTATGTCTTTGCTCCACTTATTGTTTTCCATCCCTTTCACTCCTTCACGTGTTATCGCATTTGGATATGTCCGACCTATCCCATCAGGCTTGTAAGCACCATGGAAATCAATTAGAAGGTGGTGATCGGCTGTTTTCCTAATAGCTTCAGTGTAGAAGTTAACCATTTTCTGATCATCTCTTTGCATAAAATCAACTTTTACACCTTTAACTCCCCATTCTTCATAGAGTGAAACAGCTTCATCCATCCTATCCTGAAATGTTTTCCAGACAACCCATAGTATGACTCCGACATTTTTGCTGCCGGCATATCTGCAAAGCTCCGGGATATCTATTTCAGGTATAGATTCGAGAACTGTACCTGATTTGTACCAGCCTTCATCGAGAATAATATATTCTATCCCGTTTTTTGAAGCAAAATCAATATAATATTTATATGTATCATTATTGATTCCTGCCCTGAAATCAACGCCATATATATTATTTGCATTCCACCAGTCCCAAGCTACCTGTCCAGGCTTTATCCACTCTGTATCCAGAATTTTATTGGGAGCGGCAAGTTTAAAAACAAGGTTGCTTTCAATAAGTTTGCCATCGGTATCAGTAATTACAATTGTCCGCCATGGAAATTGTCTTGTCCCTATTGTTTTTGCTATATAATCACCTGTAGTTGTAACAAAAAGATCCCTGTCTCCTTTAAGTTTTTCGCTTTCAGGATATTTTGGCCATGTAGCAGATATTTTCCCTGACCCTGCACCTCTTATCCACATTCCAGGATAATCTGTAATATCTGATTCTGTTATCAGAACGTTAACTCCTTTTACCTGAAACAGGGCCGGAAGGCTTGCAAGATGTTTGTCTTGAATGGTATCGAGGGAAGAATAGATATAATTCCTTTCATTATGCGACATAAAACTCTCTTCAAGAGGATACCAGGCAATTGAACCTGACGCGAACTGAAGTTCAAATATTTCATTTTTTATAATCAGATCGTCCTTCATAAGAGTCTCAAACCGGTAAGCCACACCATCATTATATGCCCTGAAATGAAGTGCAAACCCTGATTTGAAGTTAATAGACAATATATTACAATTGTCAGATATCACCGATTGCTTATTAGCAATAACAGGCTTAACAATCTCATTAAGTGAACTGAAAACTGCCTTTCTGACAACCTCATTTTCACCAATAGTCTGTCCGCTTTTGAATACCATTGCAATCTTAGAAGCCTCAATTACCTGATTCCCATTATATGTTACTGACCATGTAATTGATGGACCTGAATTAACATTTAGTACTATCTTTCCATCAGGAGAATTTAACTTATATTCCTTTGAAAAAGAATAAGATACGATAAAAACTAATACAATGCTTAATAATACCTTCTTCATTCTATAATTAATATTGATTTTAACAGAATTTTATTCACAGGATGAAACTACTTTTTCTTCTTCTTCCTCTTTCCTAACTCATCCCTAATTGCAGCAGCGCGCTCGTAATCTTCTGTTTTAACGGCTTCATCTATCATTTTAAAAAGATCCTCATTCGAATATGAAGAATACTTACTTTCAACAGTTTCGAATAAGCCTTCCACCTCATTAGCTGTTGAGATCTCTGAATCGGAAGGATTTATGGTTATTCCTGCTTTTTCAAGAATTTCTTCGGTAATAAAAATCGGACATTCAAACCTTAATGCCAGAGCAACGGCATCTGATGTCCTGCTGTCAATTGCAAACTCTTTCTCCCCGTTACTGCATACAAGCTTCGAATAAAACACTCCATCCTCAAGCTTGTATATCATAACCTCAAATACTGATATATTAAACTCATCTGCAAAACGTTTAAAAAGGTCGTGGGTTAAGGGACGTGGAGGATCAAGATTTTCAAGCTTAATCACAATTGCCTGAGCTTCAAATCCTCCTATAATAATCGGGATCCTCCGTTCGCCATTCTCTTCTATTAAAATCAGTGCATAAGCTCCTGATTGTGTCTGGCTGTATGAAATACCCATTACCTTAAGCTTTATTCTCTTCATATCAACTATTTATGGGCAATCTGCATCCCCGCTTGCTTATTGTATCAGACAAATATAAATATATTAGAAGAAAGAGTGATGGCAACTTAATTCTTTTTTTACACAAGAGCTTCTTATATCAGTTCCGGGTAATAAATATTTGCTATGTTTAGTGAATTCCCCGCAACATGATACTCTGTTATGAAACTCTTTAAAAAAAAGAGAGGAATGATTTGTAAATAACCTAATTTGTTTATCTTTGCAGTCCGAATTTGAATAAATCCGCCGGGGCAAATTCAAGCTATATGAACCTTAAGTAATATACGCCTCACGGAGTAACTAATAAAGAAAAAGAAATGTACGCAATCGTAGAAATTGCTGGTCAGCAGTTTAAAGTAGAGGAAGGCAAAAAGATTTTTGTACACCGCCTTGAAGCTGAAGAAGGAAATAATGTTGATTTTGATAAGGTCCTCTTAATTGATGAAGATGGGAAAATCACTATCGGGGAACCGGTTATTAAAGATGCCGTTGTTGAGGGAAAAGTTCTCGACCATGTAAGGGGAGACAAGGTGATTGTATTTAAAAAGAAAAGGAAAAAAGGTTACAGGGTTAGAAATGGTCATCGGCAGAACTTTACACAGGTTGAAATTTTAAGTATTAACAGTAATGGAATGACTAAAAAAACTGCTACAAAAAAAGAGGAGACCAGGGCAGTTGAATCAAAGGTTGTTGATGAGCCTGTGAAGGAGAAAAAAAGTGCTTCAAAAAAACCTGCTGTGACAAAAGCAGAAAAAGAAGAAGCTCCTTCAAAAAAAGCTTCTGTTAAGAAAGCTGCAGACAAGAAACCAGCTGAGAAAAAACCGGCTGAAAAAAAAACAACAAAAGGAAAAGCTTAATAAATAATATTTAATAAGATATAATTATGGCACACAAGAAAGGAGCAGGTAGTTCACGCAACGGTCGCGACTCGGAAAGTAAACGACTTGGAGTGAAGCTTTTCGGCGGCCAGGTTGCCAAAGCAGGTAATATAATCGTTCGCCAGAGAGGAACCAAACACAATCCGGGTATAAACGTAGGTATCGGAAAAGATCACACTCTTTTTGCTCTCACAGATGGAGCTGTTGAGTTCAGAAGAAAAAGAGATAATAAGTCATATGTTTCAATCAAACCTGTGACAGAATAATCTATTATCAGGAGATATTCTGACTCCCTAAATTCTTTCCCTTACTGGAAATCATTCTCGGGAGTTTTTTATACTTTTATGGCAGGCTTCTTCAAGCCTGCTTTTTTAATTAATTATACCTTCAAATGTTAACAATCAACCTTATCCGGGAAAGCAAAGATTTTATTATAGAACGGCTTAAAGTGAAGAACTTTAAAGCAGAAGAGATCTTAAGCAACATTCTCGAACTCGATGCTTCCCGCCGCGAAATACAGTCGAAGACAGATATGCTGCAGGGTGAAATGAACCGGATCTCAAAGGAGATCGGCAACCTTATGAAAGCAGGAAAAAAAGCTGAAGCCGATGCTTACAAAGCAAAAACATATGCACTTAAAGAAGATATCAGGTCTCTCTCCGACAAAATTGGTCCGATTGAGACAGAACTGAAAAATGAGATCATCAGACTTCCCAATATTCCTCATGTATCTGTTCCTCAAGGACACGGCTCAGATGACAATGTCATGGTGAAAGAGGGTGGAGTGATTCCTGTTTTACAGGATACTGCACTTCCTCACTGGGACCTGATAAAAAAATTTGATATAATCGACTTCGACCTGGGAATTAAGCTTACAGGTGCCGGATTCCCGGTATACAAAGGAAAGGGTGCTAAGCTCGAACGTTCACTTATCAGTTTTTTTCTTGACGAAGGAGTAAAAGCCGGCTATACTGAAATAATGCCCCCCATTATGGTGAACGAAGACTCAGGCTTCGGAACAGGTCAGCTTCCGGATAAAGAAGGGCAAATGTATCATGCTTCCCTGGATAATTTTTACCTGATACCTACTGCTGAAGTACCTGTAACAAATATTTACAGGGATGTAATATTAAATGCAGATCAGCTTCCTGTCAAAAACGTTGCTTACTCTCCATGTTTCAGAAGAGAAGCAGGCTCATGGGGCGCTCATGTCAGAGGGCTTAATCGTCTGCACCAGTTTGATAAAGTTGAAATAGTTCAGATAGCTCATCCAGATGATTCATATAAATCACTTGACGATATGGTTAATCATGTTGAAAGTCTTGTTGCCAAACTAGGACTTCCATACCGGATCCTCAGGCTTTGTGGTGGGGATATGTCATTTACTTCAGCACTTACATATGATTTTGAAGTATGGTCAGCAGCTCAGAAAAGGTGGCTCGAGGTAAGTTCAGTATCCAATTTTGAATCGTTCCAGGCTAATCGTCTTAAATGCCGGTTCAAGGATAAGGGTGATAAACAGACACGTTTTGTACATACACTTAATGGCAGCGCACTTGCTTTACCAAGAATAGTAGCTGCAATACTTGAAAATTACCAGACTGAATCAGGAATTAAAATACCTTCCATTCTGGTACCATATACCGGATTTGAATTTATAAACTAAAAAGAAGAGAGTCTTCTTTAAATTTAGATCCGTTATGACTTTAGTATAAGTAAATATAAATAACAGACTGATATCAATAAACCAAATATTCCTGCATTCAACTCCCGAGTGTTCTTCGTTTTGACTTCATAAATAATATGGATAAAACAAGACAATCATATTTATATGCCGCACTGGCGATCTTATTCTGGTCAACAGTCCCCACTGCATTCAAAATATGTCTTGGAGAGATGACTATTCTGCAGGTACTTACCATTGCTTCAATCTCATCTTCAATAGCCCTATTCGTAATTGTTTATACCGGTAAGAATCTGGAAGGCATCATTAAGTCCAGTAGAAAAGAGCTTTTGATGTCAGCTCTTATGGGCTTTATTAATCCTTTCTTATATTATCTGATCCTGCTTAAAGCATATTCATTGCTTCCTGCCCAGGTTGCACAGCCTCTAAACATGATCTGGCCTATCATTCTGGTGTTTCTTTCGGTTCTGATACTGCACCAGAGGATCAAAAGAAAGAGTTTTATTGCGTTATTTATAAGTTTCGCCGGAGTATATCTTATTTCATCACAGGGAAAACCATTTGACCCGGGTCGCTCCGATATAATAGGAATACTTCTTGCAACAGGTAGTTCGGTTTTCTGGGCTATCTACTTTATCATGAACATGAAAGATAAGCGGGATGAAGCAATAAAACTATTCCTTAATTTCCTGTTTGGATCACTTTATCTGATTATTACAATGACATTCACAGAAATGTGGCAGGGTGTTTTCAGTTTCAGGGGAATAGCAGCTTCAGTTTATGTAGGTATCTTTGAGATGGGTATAACTTTCTTCTTCTGGCTCAAAGCCCTTCAACTAGCCAGCACAACTGACAAGGTCAGTAATCTGGTATATCTTGCTCCATTTATTTCTCTGGCTTTTGTACACTTTATTCTCCATGAACCCGTTTATTATACTACTCCTGCAGGATTATTATTGATCATTGCCGGTATATTGGTACAGAACCGTAAGTCTGCAAGGGGGTAATAGCTATCTTTGAAAAAAATATTCAATATTAAAGTGTTTATAATGAAAATATTAATAATCATTCCCGTTATTCTTCTGATATTATTCAGTTCCTGCAGGAAAGAGGAACCTGAAACAGTTGTGGAGGTTACTCCACTAATGGCAACTGATAGTCTCTATGATATGATGAACCAGTGGTATTACTGGTATAACCTTATGCCTGCAGTAAATAAAAAAGATTATGATGATCCTTTTAAACTGATGGATGCTATGAGATATAAAGCTCTCGACAGATGGAGCTTCGTTGCTGACTATGATGATTTTAATTCTGAGATGAATGGAGAATTTGTCGGGCATGGATTCAGGATTGGTCTTGATGATGACGGTAAAGCAAGGATCGCCATGATCTATGAAAATTCACCTCTTCACAAAAATGGTGTTCAAAGGGGATGGATAGTAAAAGCAATTAACAGTACTGACATCGCTCCAATCCTGAAATCGGGAGATGCAGTAGCATATAATAATGTTATCGGGCCATCAACTGCAGGCATTACAAATATATTTCTATTCCAGAATCCTGCTGACGGAAAGGATGTTACATTATCATCTACAAAAAGTGTTTTTAATATAAATACAGTTATCCACTATGATACCCTGCATCTTTCATCAGGAATTACCGGGCACTTAGTATTTGAATCATTTATTAATCCTTCGGTACAGGAGCTTGCTGCTGTATTTTCATATTTTAAGGCAAAAAATGTGAAAGATCTGATCCTTGACCTGAGATATAATTCAGGTGGCTATCTTTCTATTGCACAAACGCTTGCCAGTTATATTGCAGGCAATACCATTGCCGGAACCCCATTTGCCAAATTACAGTACAATGATAAAAATCCGAAAATAAACAGAACATTTAGTTTTATAACTACATCTTACTCCCTTGCACTTCCGAGAGTTGTTGTTATTACATCGCGATCAACAGCTTCAGCCAGTGAATCAGTGATTAACGGGCTTATGGCTAAAATAAATGTGGTGTGCATTGGGGATACAACCGATGGAAAGCCAACAGGAATGGATGGCAGGGCTATCGGGGAAAAATATTATTTTTATCCTGTTACATTTAAAATGGTGAATGCCAATAATCAGGGTGATTACTTTGACGGCATTTACCCTGCTAAAACTGTTTCTGATGACATTACCCACGATTTTGCCGATAGAGAAGAATTATGTCTTAAGGAGGCAATACATTATCTTGAAACAGGTTCTCTTTCAACAAAATGGTCTTCTGAATTTAACCGTTATCCCCAGTTCTCAGAGAAACCGTTATGGGTGAGAAATGGATTGCTCATTGAGAACAGGTAAGGCAACAATTTACAAACTGAATTTTGAAGTCAAAGCCAATAGAGAGAATCATCCTCGGGATCGACCCCGGAACGAGTATCACCGGTTATGGTGTTATTAAAACAGTCGGTACAATCCCTGAACTTATAACTATAGGATTGATTGATCTGTCGAAATATGCAGATCATTATCTCAAACTAAAGCATATATTCGAAAGGATTGTGGGTATCATCGATGAATATCATCCCGATGAACTGGCAATTGAAGCTCCCTTTTATGGAAAAAATGTTCAGTCGATGTTAAAGCTGGGACGTGCCCAGGGGGCAGCTATCGCAGCAGCATTGACCCGATCAATGCCAATATTTGAATATGCCCCCAGAAAGATTAAAATGTCAATTACCGGACAGGGGGCCGCATCAAAGGAACAGGTAGCTGCAATGCTGGGTAACATACTAAAATTTGACATCTCTGAAATTAACCTCGATGCAACCGATGGATTAGCAGCAGCTTTGTGCCATTTCTATCAGACAAACAATCCTGTTTCGGAAAAAAGTTTTAACAGTTGGAAAGATTTTATGAATAAAAATCCCACCAGGGTGAAAAGATAAACTCCTATGATATTACGGCAAAAGCTAAAGCAACAACACTTACTTTCACCCCTTCAATCTTAAGTAGTTCTCCTGCACACGATTCTATTGTGGATCCTGTTGTAATAACATCATCAACCAGTAGTATATGTTTATCTCTGACATTTTCCGGATTTATTATGGTAAAAACCCCTTCAACATTTGTCCATCTATCATATTTCGATCTTTTTGTTTGAGTGCCAGTAACAGCTGTCCTTGTGAGTGAAATGTTATCAACCGGAACGTTTATAACCTCTGAAATTCCAAGAGATATCAGATCACTCTGATTAAAACCCCGCCTTTTCCTTTTAACAGGGTGAAGAGGAACTGGCACAATCAGATCAATGCCTTTTGTAAAACCTGATTCATGAAGAGTTAAGGCATACATTCTGCCTAGTTCTATTCCAAGTTCATTTATCCCCTTATACTTTAGATTGTGAATGAGGTTTCTTATTCTGCTGCCTCTGTTATAATAAGAGAAAGCGGCTGCTTTTTCAATTAAACACCGCCCCCAGAAAAGCTGTGCCACTGGGTTATCCTTAACAAGATGATAATTGGTTCTGGGAATTACTATAAAACACTCTGTGCATATAAGTGTCTCATTACGAATCAGATGATTTCCACAACCATAACAAAGCCTTGGAAAGAGAAGACTTATAAAATCATCCCATAAATCATAAAAGAAATTCATGCAGCGGACAGAATTATTTCATGTAAAGATATTAAACTGAAATAATTCACGGGAAAATATGAATAATTATTGATCAGAGCAGCACCTTATCACTTATTCTTTTTGCAATATCCATGAACTCTGCAGGGGTGAATTTAATTTTAGGATTTTTAAAGTTAATATCCTCCATAGTATCCATTGGAACAAGATGGATATGAGCGTGAGGTACTTCCAGTCCAAGTATAGCAACTCCGATGCGGTTACACGGGAAAACCTCCTTAATTGCTTTTGCAACTTTTCTGGAAAAAATGATAAGGCCTGAAAGTTGGCTGTCACTAAGGTCAAATACATAATCTGTTTCTTCTTTCGGAACAACAAGAGTATGACCTGCTCTTAATGGATTGATATCCAGAAATGCAAAATAGTTTTCGTCCTCAGCTACTTTATAACAGGGTATATCTCCATTTATGATTCTGGTAAAAATAGTTGCCATAGTAAAATTCAAATATTTAAACAGATATAGAAATAACTTCAAGAGAAATCATGCCTGAAGGAACCTTAATCTGAACCATGTCTCCTACCTTTTTACCCATAAGGCCTTGAGCAATCGGGGAATTAGCAGCAATTTTACCCATTTTAAAATTTGCCTCACTTTCAGGAACAAGCTGATACTCCATAACAGTATTATTTGTATGGTTCCTGATCTTTACTTTATTAAGTATCCTAACGGTCAGGTTATCAATTTTTGATTCATCAATAATTCTTGATCGTGCTACCATATCCTCTAGCTTTGATATCTTCATCTCAAGCATACCCTGAGCATCCTTTGCAGCAGCATATTCAGCATTTTCTGAAAGGTCTCCCTTATCTCTTGCCTCTGCTATCTGCCGCGATATTGAAGGTCTCTCGACATTCCTTAACTGGTCAAGCTCTTCTCTGAGTTTATTCAGACCCTCTTCTGTCACATAAATTACCTCTGACATTATTCCCTGTTATATTTAAAAAAAATAAGAAGAATTCCGGGTCCCCGGAACTCTTCATAACACAAATATAAAAATCCTTTTGCAATTTTCAAAAAAAATATTAGTTTTTTAAATTGCGGGGTTCAACAATCAAACAGTATTATTTGTATTTTCTTCCAGCCTTTTTTGTACTGGAGCTGGAGTTTTTCTTTTTAGACTTATACTTAGCTTCAGAGTCCTTTTGATTCTGCTTCATACGCTCCTTTACTTCAGGTGTCTGTATATCTAATGTCCTTTTCTGAGATTTCTTCACTAAATTTGAATACTCCCTTTTAAGCTTCTGATCATTAGCTTCCTGTTTCTTTTTGGCCTTCATCACTTTTCTTGGTTCTTTTATCTTTACCTCCTTTTTGTTACCAAGTGTCTTACCGAACAATTTCTTTTCAGGTTTTTTATGTAAAAGCTGGGCGTTGCATGATAATAATCCAAATGTCAAAATGACAATACAAAGAGAAAATCTTCTTATTCCTAAATTATACATTTTCATTTAAAATAATTTTTTTACTATACCGTTAAATTCCAGGTGGTAATACTAACTTTGCAATATGAATTATATTCACATGGCTTCTTTTTCAAAAATAAGGTATTTTTTACTTTTTGTGATACTTGTCACAACCATAAGTTCATGTAATAAAAAGAATGATGTGATTCCTTATGTTTATGTTGATTTCACACTTAACCTCAGCGATCCTGAATTTACAGCCCTGAATTCAACTTTTGGAACTGCCCTGATTACTGCAAATACAAATAACTGGAAATATTCCGGGGGGTTCCAGGGAAATGGAATTATTATCTTTAGCGGGGCTGATCAATTTTATGCCTATGATCGCACATGTCCACACGACTATGTGACAAGCGGATTAAGTGTTAAAGTAAATGTCGTTGATATCCTGTACGCCGAATGTCCCACCTGCCATACCAGGTATGCACTTCCAAACGGGGGAACCCCAAGTTCAGGCATAGGCAGGTATCCACTAAAAAACTACAAGGTAATAAGTTATGGCAATTCAATTACTGTAACCAACTACTAATGACTAATATCTGTAGTGTTCAGGTTTAAACGGTCCTTTTTGAGGTACACCAATATAATCCGCTTGTTCTTTTGTCAGGATTGTTAATTTCACTCCCAGCTGATCCAGATGCAGCCTTGCAACCTCTTCATCAAGTTCTTTTGATAACCGGTAAACTCCTACTTCATAATTGTTCTTCCAAAGATCGAGCTGGGCAAGCGTCTGATTACTGAAAGAGTTACTCATCACAAAGGAAGGATGCCCGGTAGCACAACCTAAATTTACCAGTCTTCCTTCAGCGAGTATAAATATTGAATGTCCGTCAGGAAAAAGATACTTATCAACCTGTGGCTTAATAGTGATCTTTTTAATTCCTGTTACCTCACCAAGTGCATCAACCTGGATTTCATTATCAAAATGGCCAATATTGCAAACGATAGACTGGTCTTTCATCTTCTTCATATGACCAACCGTTATTATATCCAGGTTACCGGTTGCAGTGACAAAAATATTTCCCTCATCGAGAGTATCTTCAATTCTCTTGACTTCAAAACCCTCCATAGATGCCTGAAGAGCACATATCGGATCTATTTCTGTGACAATTACCCTTGCACCGTAAGCTTTCATTGACTTAGCACAACCTTTACCAACATCACCATAGCCGCAAACCACAACAACCTTACCTGCAATCATTACATCAGTTGCCCTCTTTATCCCATCAGCCAGCGACTCACGGCAACCATACAGGTTGTCAAATTTTGATTTGGTAACAGAATCATTCACATTGATGGCAGGAACCAGCAGTTCTCCACTTTCCATCATCTGGTACAACCTGTGTACTCCTGTTGTAGTCTCCTCTGAAATTCCTTTAAGATCTTTGACAGCTCTTGACCATTTTCCAGGTTCCTCCTTTAGAAGATCCTTTAATGTGGAGAGAATAATTGCTTCTTCCCTGTTTGCCGGATTTCTGTCAAGAATACCCGGATCTTTTTCAGCTTTATACCCGAGGTGCACCATCATTGATGCATCACCACCATCATCAACAATGAGATGTGGCCCTTTCCCACCGGGAAATGTAAGTGCCTGAGCAGTACACCACCAATACTCTTCTAATGTCTCACCTTTCCATGCAAATACAGGAATTCCACTTTCAGCAATTGCGGCAGCAGCATGATCCTGAGTTGAAAAGATATTGCAACTTGCCCAACGTACATCAGCACCTAACTCTGCCAGCGTTTCGATGAGGACGGCAGTCTGGATGGTCATGTGGAGAGAACCAGTAATTCGTGCACCTTTCAAGGGTTTTTCAGCAGAATATTTTTTTCTTATTGCGAGTAAACCCGGCATCTCCTTTTCAGCAATTTCAATCTCCTTCCTGCCATAACCGGCAAGTGATATATCTTTTATTTTATAGTTCATTTTCAATTTTTCTAATGATATGTTTTATTAAAATGAAGGTCACAAAGATAGTAAAAAACTAATTTATTCTAAGCCCAGAATAATCATGGCTTGTTCCTTATCCCTATTCATTTGACGGACCAGCTGCTCAATACTCCCAAACCTGATTTCGTTTCTGAGCCTCTTCCTGAAAGTAACTTTAATACTACTTCCGTAAACATCTTTATCAAAATTAAAAATGTTTACTTCTATTGTTCTGCTATCGTCCCCGCTATTGATAGTTGGATTCTTTCCAATACTCAACATCCCGGGCAAATCAGCTTCATTTATTCTAACCATTACAGCATAAACACCGTCGGCTGGGATAAGTTTATACTCATAATCAGGTTTAATGTTTGCTGTAGGATATCCGAGTGATCTTCCTATTTTTTTCCCTTCCACAATCCTGCCATTAATTGAATAGTTGTATCCCAACCAATTATTAGCTTCTTCAAGCCTTCCTTTAAGTAATGCTTCACGTATTGAAGAGGAACTCACCGGCCCCTCTGCAGAATTTAATCCTTCTACTTTTTCAACTGTAAAATTAAACGATTTTGCACATTGTTTTATCGTTTTGAAATTTCCTTCCCCTTTTGCCCCAAAATGGTGATCATAGCCTATAATAAGATGCCTGGTCTTTATCTTTTCAACAAGAACTTTTTGTATAAAATCACAGGCTCCAATATCACTAAAACTCTTATTGAACTCAATAATAACAAGATGTCCAATCCCTGCTTCTGAGAGAAGCTTAGTTTTCTCAGTTATTGTGGATAAGAAAGAAAGCCCTGAATGATTTTTTTCCAGAACAAGCCTCGGATGTGGATTGAAGGTGATAACTACCGGATCACCTTTCTCCTGAGCTGCACGTAAAACCAGAGTGTCGAGGAGTGATCTGTGGCCCCGGTGTACACCATCAAAAATCCCCATGGTCACAACAGGAGAACATAAGTCGAGGTTCTCAAATCCATTATGTACTATCATATAATCTGTTTACCGGTGTAAAAATAGCAAAGCCATATGATTTGAGACAAAATAATGATTTTGTTTTTGTATTTTTATTGGAGTTATCTTTACACCATGAAACCTGTATCTTTTTATAATACCGATCCCTGGCTTAAACCATATACCGGGATCATTGATAAAAGGATAAATAAATGCCATTTAAAAGAAAAGCAACTTATTGGCAATAAAGCTATTAGCGATTTTGCCATGGGGCATCACTATTATGGCCTTCATTCTAACGGGAAGGAGTGGATATTCAGGGAGTGGGCACCAAATGCTAAATACATCGGGATTATAGGAACCTTTACAGACTGGAAAGAGAAACTGGAATATAATTTAAGAAGAATAAATGAATATGGTGACTGGGAAATAACACTTCCTCTCTCAGCACTTAAACATGGTGATCTATACAAACTTTCTATACAGTGGGATGGCGGAAAAGGAGAGAGAATCCCATCTTACAGTAACAGGGCTGTTCAGGATGATAAGACTAAAATTTTCAGTGCTCAGGTTTGGGCTCCTTCAGAACCATATAAATGGTGCATCGAAGATTTTAAGGTCCCTGCAACATCTCCTGTGATATATGAAGCACATATCGGAATGTCAGCTTCAGAAGAAAGAACAGGGACTTACCGGGAGTTTACAGAAAATATCCTTCCCCTTATCACAAAGTCAGGATATAATACCATTCAATTAATGGCTATCCAGGAACATCCATTTTACGGATCTTTCGGATATCATGTCTCAAACTTCTTTGCTGCTTCCTCCAGGTTCGGATCACCTGAAGATTTAAAAGAACTCGTTGATAAAGCACACCTGGCAGGGTTAAGTGTTATCATGGATCTTATTCATTCCCATTCGGTTAAGAATGTTGATGAAGGACTTGGTCTTTTCGATGGATCAACTAGTCAGTATTTTCACTCTAATGAAAGGAGGTTCCACAAAGCATGGGATTCTCTGTGTTTTGATTACGGAAAGGACAATGTAATCCATTTTCTTTTATCCAATTGCCGTTACTGGCTTGAAGAGTATAAATTTGATGGTTTCCGGTTTGATGGAATTACAAGCATGATATATTATGATCATGGTCTTGAAAAGAATTTTACTTCATATGATGAATATTTTGATGGAAATCAGGATGAAGATGCACTTGTATACCTGTATCTGGCAAATAAATTAATACACACCTATAAACCGGGAGCTTTATCCATAGCTGAAGAGATGAGCGGTATGCCAGGAATAGCAGCAGGTACAGAAGATAAAGGTTTTGGTTTCGATTACCGGCTATCGATGGGAGTTCCTGATTTCTGGATTAAACTTGTAAAGGAAACATTTGATGAGGAGTGGGATATGGGTAAGTTAATGTATGAACTTACTCAACATCGTCCTGAAGAAAAGATCATTTCATACTGCGAATCGCACGACCAGGCTCTTGTTGGCGACAAAACATTGATATTTAGAATGATCGATGCTGAAATGTATTATGGAATGGCCAAAACATATCACAGTTTTGTTGTTGACCGGGGAATTGCTCTGCATAAAATGATCAGACTTATAACCTTCAGTACGTCAGGAGGTGGGTATCTTAACTTTATGGGCAATGAATTCGGCCATCCTGAATGGATTGACTTTCCAAGGGAGGGAAATAACTGGAGTTATAAATACGCACGTCGCCAATGGCAGCTGGCTGAAAATAAGGATCTCAAGTATTATAGCCTGGCAAAATTTGACAAAAAGATGGTAAAACTTCACCATGATTTTAAAATACTCGATAAACACCCGGTTACAAGAATTTATGAGAATAACAGCGACAAGGTTATTGCTTACATGAGAGGAGAGTTCCTTTTTGTATTTAACTTTCATCCAACTAATTCATTCACCAATTATGGAATACCGGTTCAGGGAAGGTTCAGGATTGCTCTTGACACAGATGATCAGCAATTCGGAGGTTTCGACAGAGTAGACAGAAGTACAATTTACCTGTCGATAAGAAAAGCCGAAAGGAACATTATTAATGCTCCTTTATACCTTTATCTGTATCTGCCTTCAAGAACAGCACTTGTATTTAAAAAGGAACCTGTTCGTAAAGCTACCAGTATTTAATCTATCCATCGAAGCAGGTAAAAATCCTGTTTGTGAGGAAGATCTTTATGTTTCGGGTAAATTCTTATCCCATAAAAGAAAGAGCCAGCTTTTTCAGGTACAAGGTTAGCCCTATAGAGGCATTT
Source organism: uncultured Rikenellaceae bacterium (assembly GCA_964639725.1). Lineage (GTDB taxonomy): Bacteria > Bacteroidota > Bacteroidia > Bacteroidales > VadinHA17 > LD21. The sequence goes on along the minus strand of CAZXFB010000004.1, from coordinate 50,584 downwards.
ACCGCTCTTACAACTGACTAATTTGAACTCTTCACTTGCTACGAATTCATGTTCACCCCGTTTACTCATGTGTGTGATAATAAATTCAACACCAACATTTTCTTTAGGGATCTTTTTAACATCCAAAGCTATTTCTGCCCTGTAGTCGTGACCGGAACGATAAACATTTTCTCCTGCATTCTCAAAACTATAATTTATAACTTCAATATTATCCCACTCTTCCCTCATAACTTTCTTCCAGGCTGCAAGCGCTTTGGCCTTTTCAAAATTGTTTTCAACCATTGACCTGTGCCGGACAGAAAGCTTGGAATAATATTTTTCATAGTAATCATCTATCATTCTTTTCATGGTAAATTCAGGAGCTATTTTTACCATAGTGTTTTTTATCAGGCTAATCCATTCGACAGGTATTCCCTGTTCGTTAAATGAATAATATGCCGGAACTATTTCATATTCAAGCATATTATAAATAGTCTCAGCATCTATATCATCCTGAAGGTCCTGATCTTCAAAGGTTCTCTTTTTTGGAAGAGCCCATCCTGCAAATGCTCTGTATCCTTCAACCCACCAGCCATCAAGCACACTGAAATGGATTGTTCCATTCATAACAGCTTTTTCACCACTGGTTCCTGAGGCTTCAAGAGGTCTTGTAGGTGTATTTAACCAAATATCGACACCCCTTACTAGATATTTTGCCAATTCAATATCATAATTCTCCAGAAATATAACTTTCCCTGCAAACCTTGGCATCTGCGATATTTCAAAAATCCTTTTGATAAGATCCTGCCCTCCGCCATCATGAGGATGAGCTTTCCCTGCATAAATAAACTGAACCGGTTTTTCAGGATTATTAACGATCCTGTCAAGCCGGTCAAGGTCCCTGAACAAAAGTGAAGCTCTTTTATATGTTGCAAACCGGCGGGCAAAACCAATAGTTAGTGCTTTTTCATCGAGATGGCTGCTGATATTCAGTAGAGTTCGCGGGCTCACATGCTTTTCCATCATATCAGACTGAAGTCGTTTTCTGATATTGGAAAAGAGGCTCTTTTTCAGACTGGTTTTCACTTCATAGACTCTCATATCATCAAGGCTATAAAGCTTTTCCCATAAGCTCCTGTCGGTCTGATCAAAATTGATTTCTCCTGTCAGTTCCCTATATACCTCTCTCCACTCTGGTGCAGTCCATGTAGGATGATGCACTCCATTAGTGACATATCCTATAAAGAGTTCTTCTTTCAGATAACCAGGCCACAACTTATTAAACATGCCCTGACTTACCTCTCCATGAAGTTTACTTACACCATTCACTTCCTGCGACATTCTTGCAGCCAGATAACTCATATTGAACTTCTTATCAGAATCACCTTCACATTGACCCAGAGCCATCAATTCACCCCATGAGATATTCAGACGGCTGTGATAATGTGAAATATATTTACGAAGAAGATCTTCTTCAAACGCATCATGACCTGCCGGAACAGGAGTATGAGTAGTAAACAGGGTTGAAGATCTTACTGTTTCAAGAGCTTCCTTAAATGTAAGATGATGTTCATCAATTAGCTTTCTGAGTCTTTCAAGGCTTATAAACGCTGAATGACCTTCATTACTGTGATAAATATCAGTCCTTATGCCCATTTCTTCAAGAGCTCTGATTCCTCCGATGCCAAGAATAAGTTCCTGTCTCAGCCTGTTTTCATTGTCTCCTCCGTAAAGATGATGTGTAATTGTACGGTCTTCAGGTAAATTATCATCTGAATCAGTATCGAGCAATACTAAAAGAACTTTTCCAACCCTGGCTTCCCACACCCGAATTTTAACTATCCTTCCTGGCCATACCAAACTCACTATAAGATGGTTACCTGATGAATCTTTTACAGGGATAATTGGCAAACGGGAAAACTCTTCAGCTTCATATATTGAAAGTTGTTCTCCCCTTGGTCCTATTTTCTGTTTGAAGTAACCATATCTGTAAAGCAGACCGATTCCTGTTATATTCAGATTTGAATCGCTGGCCTCTTTAAGGTAATCACCTGCCAGTATGCCAAGTCCACCTGAATAGATCTTCAGACAGGGATGAATACCAAATTCCATACTGAAATATGAAACTGAAGGATTTATATCATTAACTGGACGATTGATGTAAACCCTGAACATATCATAAACCTTTTTCAGTTCAGCTACGAAGTCATCATCATCCTCCAGTACCAGAAGTCTTTTATAATCAATTTTTTCAAGTAAGAGTTTTGGATTATGATGCACCTCCCCCCAAAGAGAAGGATCCATCCTCTTAAATAATAATTCAGCTTCCGAATTCCACGACCACCATAAATTGTTAGCAAGTTCCTTCAAAGCTGAAAGCTTCCCAGGCACATCACTCTGAACATAAATATCTTTCCAGACAGGTACCTGGTGAGGTTTTCGAACAATTAATCCCGGGGCTTCAACAAAACTTACAAATTCCCGTGGCTCATCTCTTCTTTCCCCGCTATGCATGAGAGCAAGTTCGTAGGCAGTGAAATAGTGTTTCACAAGGCTATCCCACATTGCAATCCTTGATATGTCATGTGCCTTTTCTCTGGCATTTTTAATTCCGGTTTCATCTAACCCGATGAACATTGACATAAAGCTTCTTATTTCTGAGATAACACTGGTTTCATTATCATCAGTTCTTTCAATAACTGATATTCCATTCCCTGGATCTCTGAAATAGTTTTTAACCCAAAGACCAAATCCAGATAGCGTAGTTGTTACAGTTGGAATAGAAAACATCAGACTTTCGAGTGGAGTATATCCCCATGGCTCATAATAAGATGGGAAAACTGAAAGATCAAATCCAATCAGCAGATCGAAGTATGGAATATTAAATATCCCGTCATTACCATTAAGATAAGATGGAACAAAAATGATCTTCACTTCAGATTTCTTATCGTTATTAAGATTATTTGCTGCTATTCGCTGTAAAACCGGATCAGACTGGGGATAATGCAGACCATGAGTCAGATATTTATCTCCGTAATTTGCCGGGCCATTATTACTTATTATATCGATAATATCCTGTCGTGGCCCCTTGTGATATGCAGGTATGAGGATGAAAGCAACACACTCTTTTCCAAGATTATCCATTCTTTGCAACTCACCCAGTGAATCAATAAAAATATCAATTCCCTTATTTCTGAATTCATATCTTCCGCTGTTAACTACAAGAACACAATCTTTTGAGATTGAATATCCAAGTAGTGCTTCCGCAACCCTGATAAGTTTTTCCCTTGCTGCCTGCCTCCTTTCTTCAAATACATCCTTTGATGGAACAAAAGAGTCTTCGAAACCATTAGGTGTGACAATGTCAACATCCTTACCCAGAAAATGACTGCATTCTTTTGATGTAATGTCGCTTACTGTAGTGAAAACATCTGCCTCTGAGGCTGAAATCTTCTCAAGCGACTGCTTTGCCAGAACATTAAACTCACGAGCTATCTGGCCAGGATTGAACTCCTTCATTTTACCATATAAAGGACGATTGTTTCCAGCTATGCATCTTCCAAGAACAGTAGCATGAGTTGTAAAAGAGGTGGCAACCCATGGTGCAAATTTTTTAAGGTAAAGGATCCCTGTTCCAGTCATCCACTCATGAAACTGAGCGATAACATTATGATGATCATGATAAAAAGAGGTAAAGCTTTCAATCAGTTTCCCGGCAGCATATCCAAAGAGAGCAGGCTCCATATAATCCCATTGGCCAGTAATACTGTCGAGCTTATATGTTTCCCATAATCCCGCAAAAATTTCATTCTGCTGTCCGAAGTATGGTGTGAAATCAAGAAGAATAACAATTGGTTTTCCTGCAATATTCCATCTTCCGGTTTTAACTCTTAATCCTTCGGAGGCAGCCCTGCACTTCCATGCCGCAAATAATGATTCATCCGGAATAAATTCCGGATTGGTAATATCCTCTCTCCATACATCAGGTCCAATAAGTATATAGTTATCATTGAGTTCATTTAATATGTTAAGCGCTTTCGTGGAGATAACTGTATGTATGCCTCCTACTTTATTGCAAACCTCCCAGCTGGTTTCAAAAATAAAATCAACCTTCATCTTCAGTTTTTATTTGTTTGAAATTAATATTATTCAGACTTTTTCCTCTTCTTAACTATGTTTTGCGGTTTTAATGATACTCTTTTTTTTGGAATTTTTCCAATGACTTCTGCTTTTGGCTTTCTCACCGGTGTTTTTTTTACTTTCTCCTTAACTGTTCTTTTTTTCCCTTCTTTTAATGGAATAATTACCTTTTGAGCAGTTTCATCAATTGAAAGGAGATCATCCGGAACTTTTACCTTTTTTTTATCTGCTCTCTTTATCACTGGCTTGATTTTAGACACTTTTTTTCTCAATCGCTGAATCTCTTCAGTCTGTTTAACAATAATCATATCCATTTCTATGATTTGTGTGCCTAATTTAAAAATCTGATCCTGTTCTGCAGTATCGGGGAAATATTTTTTTAACCTGATTTCAAAATCACTAAGCACATTCATATAATTCATAAACGCATCATATGGTGTTTCGTAGGGATTGAAATAGGTATGTACTGCACCATCTGAAAAGAATTTTGTTGCCATGTAATAAAAATGATCACTCGACTGCAGAAACTCCCAATCCTTTTTAATATGTTCATCTTCACATTTGTTGACCTTCCGGGCCAGACTGTACAATTTATCAACAGCGGCTACCTGAAGTTCGTTTCCCATCCAGGCAGTAATATCACGTTCTTCATCAGCCCATGATATTGGAGACGGTATACTTATTGCGGATACAGGTTGTATCGTATCAGCAATCTCTGTAGGGGTCATAAACACAAATGGAGTTTTCTTTATTATAGCTCCCGGCATATGATAAAGGAAATCAAATATTCCTGACTCCTGCCAATTATGTTCACCGAAGGTCTCATAGTCGAGAAATATGTTCAGCAGTTCGCTTTTAGGGGCAATTTTATTAATCCATGAGGCATATTTATCTGCTGTCAAAGGCCAGGCTATCCAGTCCCTGTTTGAAAATCTGAAGGCTATATCATCGCTGAGTACAAAGTTTCTTAAAAGTACTTTAAGCCTTGGATTTATAGCATTGCAATAGAGATAATTTGGACTTTTCCAGCCTAATACATGCTTGGCCCCCTCAGTAAGGATCGATTTGAATCCCATTTCGGCAACCCATGATCCTATTACATCAGAGTATATTAATTCAGTATTCCGGAATGATGATGCTTCCACACCAAGAAATTCCTTCAACATTTCTTTATGTTTCAGAACCTGCAATTCAAATTCGGTTCGGCTTTTAAGTGATGAAAGCGAATGCGAATTGGTTTCAGCAAGGAATTCAACCATACCTGTCTCTGCAAGAGCCCTGAAAGAATCAAGAACTTCCGGAGCATAAAGCCTGAATTGATTTATTGCAAGACCAGAGAGACAAAAGGTTACCTTAAATTTTCCTTTGTGCTTCCGTATAAGATCCATAATAATGTTATTGGCAGGGATATAGCATTTCTCTGCCACTTTTCGCATTATAGATTCATTAGTATAATCATCATAATAATAATGATCATGACCAAGGTCAAAAAACCTGTACCGTTTTAGACGGAATGGCTGATGAACCTGAAAATAGAAGCATATAGCTTTTTTGACTGCTGCACTCATATTTTAATTCCTGTGATTATCAATAACTCTGTAATAAATATCCCTGACATGCCTTGCTGAACTGTCCCATTTAAAACGGATGACCTCATCTTTCCCATTTTTAATAATCATCCTGGCAAGTGCAGGATAATTCAGGATGCCATAAATTGCATCAGCCATTGCATCTATATCCCAGAAATCTGTTTTTACTGCATGGGTAAGGATTTCAGCAACACCTGATTGTTTGCTAATAATAACCGGAACATTTGACTGCATTGCTTCCAGCGGGGAGATTCCAAATGGTTCTGACACTGAAGGCATTATATAAACATCACTCATATCAAGCATCGAAAAAACGTCTGAGCCTTTAAGAAACCCTGTAAAATGGAAGCGATCAGCAATTTTCAAAGCTGCAGCTCTTCGCATCATTCTTTCCATCATATCTCCCGATCCCGCCATTACGAATCTGACGTTATCCACTACCTGTAGAACCTTATATGCTGCTTCAATAAAATATTCAGGTCCTTTCTGAAGGGTAATACGGCCAAGGAATGTGACTACCTTTTCATCAAACCCCTTTTTTATTATCATATTTTCAGAAATGTGAACCGGTTCAACAGCATTATAAACTGTCTCAACTTTTTCAGGGTCAATGTGATACTTATTTATAACAATTTCCCTGGTGAGGTTGCTTACAGTTATAATCTTAGAGGCAGCATCCATTCCCATTTTCTCAATCCGGTAAACATCAGGATTAACATTTCCCCCACTTCGGTCAAAGTCAGTTGCATGAACATGAATAACAAGAGGTTTCCCCGAGACTTCCATTGCAGCAATACCCGCAGGATATGCTAACCAGTCGTGTGCATGAATAATATCAAAATCATTTTCAGCAGCTATCACAGAAGCAACAACGGCATATTTGTAAATTTCATCCATCAGGTCATTGTCATATTTTCCTGAAAACTCTACCGTACCATGACAGGTTGTATTTACAAAAAGATTATGACCGGAAACTTCCGTCCTGGTCATTTTCCAGAAATCTTCAGGATCGGTATATGGCACTATTTTTGAGGATATTTCAATCTTGTCAATTGAACGTTTAAATCCTTTATAATAAACCTGTTTGAAAGCTACAGGAACCTTGTTGGCACCAACAAGCCTTACCCCAGTTTGATCTTCATCGCCCCATGCTTTGGGTACAACAAAAATCACTTCCAGGTCTTCGAGGGTCGCCATCCCTTTGGTTAATCCATAGCTGGCTGTCCCTAATCCGCCTGAGATATGAGGTGGAAATTCCCATCCAAACATTAATACACGCATAAACTATCTCAGTTATTAATTTGGATATTTAGTTTCAAGAAGGTCTATTATCCTTAGTACTTCACCAACACTCCATGCTTGTGAAATTGCTCCCTGGGGTGAATGAGGAGGATCTCCATCATGTATTTCAGAAAGGGTGCTTATTCCATGCTCACTCATCACCGCTTCAAGTCCATATATCAGTTTTTTTACCTTCTGAACCCCCTGCTGCCCATATACCTTCAACCACCCTTCGCAGAATGGGCCGAAAAGCCAGGGCCAAACAGTACCCTGATGATATGCATTATCCCTCTCCTCCTGGTTTCCCTTGTATACCCCCTTGTAAAATCTGTTCCCGGGTGAAAGAGTCCTCAGCCCTCTGATTGTAACAAGCTCTTTATCTACTACATTTAAAACTTTTTTCATCTGTTCTTTATCGAGCATTGAATATGGCAGTGAAACTGCAATCACCATATTGGGTCTTACAAAAGTGTTCTTACCTTCAAAATCGTTAACATAATCAGCCAGGTAGCCTAACTTTTCATCCCAGAAAATTTCAAGGAATGATTTTTTTATCAATACTGGCAGGTTTTCATATTCTTTAATAAACTTTTTATCACTTATACCTCTTGCCATCGAAAGAGAAAAACATACAGCATTATACCAGAGAGCGTTAATCTCAACATCGTACCCACTGCGGGGTGTAACAGGTATCCCATTTACAACCGCATCCATCCATGTAAGAGATTTCCCGGGTGAATCAGCATAAATAAGTCCGTTATCCCTCATGTGAATACCAAAAGAAGTCCCATTTTTGAAAGCATTCAGAACAGATTTTGCTGCTAAACCATATCGTTCCCATCCATCAGTACCCCCTTGTAAGACGTACTGCTGAACAGCCCAGAAAAACCAGAGAGGAGCATCAATTGAATTAAAAGCCGGATTAGAGGCCTCTCCCATGTTAGGAAATAAACCATCTCTCATTCTTTCAATCTGAGTATCCAGAACTTCTCTGTAAAGAGTTAGCTTGTGACGGGCCAGAGCCAAACCCGGGAGGGAAATAAAAGTGTCTCTCCCCCATGCACCAAACCATGGATAACCTGCTATTATTAGAGTCTTACCGCCTCTTTTTTCAACAAATTGCTGAGCGGCATTTCTCAAACAGTTGATAAAACTATCCCTGGGAATTTTCCCGGAAACTGTTTTAGTAAACTTTTGTTTCAGTCCTGAGGTCTTTTCCTCTTTGGTGGAGGCTGAAAACACAATCATGTCACCCTCACTGGCTTCAAATTCGAAAAAGCCGGGAGTGAAAAGATCTTCTGAAAAGTCATAACCGCGCTTTTGTTCCTCAGGGTATTCAACCCCAAGATACCAGTCAGGTACATGGATAAACTCCACTTTTGTGGAAAACTGCATATTAAGTGAAGGGAATCCCGGATATAACTTTGATTTGATACCGTTTTCAATCGGATCTACCTTTGTATTTGCATGCAGGTTTGCATGTGTCAGGTGATGGATATTCCTGAAAGCCAGGAATGGACGCACCTGCAGCTTCATCGACTCTGTAGCTTCAAGTACAGTAAACCTGAGAAGAAATTGTTCCTCATAATGAACCAGTAGCCTTTCCTGTTTAAGTATTACGCCACCAACCCTATAAATTCTTGAAGGTAAATTATCTGTATCAAAATCCTCAATATACTTATGCCCCTTCGGACTAAAATAATCACCCTTATATTTTCTTATTCCGGTATTAAAACTCTTGTCATTATTTACCACTGTTACATCAAGCGAGGAGAGGAGAACAAATCTTTCACCACCAAACTCATCAACCGGGCATACAAGCAAACCATGATATTTGCGTGTATTACAACTCAGAATAGATGTGGAAGAGTATGAACCTGCTCTATTTGTTCTGATTATTTCCCTCCCCAGTGAAAATTCAAGATTTACTATCTGACTCTTGTCGAACTTAATATAGCTCATAGAAATACTATTTATCCAATTTAAAAAAGTTTATTAAGATACCAATTTTTTTCGAACCTTGCAAACTGAAGCCCACACCCTTTAAAAATATTAAAATTTTGCAAAAGTATCGCCGGAAAAAAAAAAGAATAACTTTGCATCTCAATAATTGAAATTATTTATAACCAAACACTTTAATTCATGAGAATTCAACATTTTCTGTTCGCGCTTGTAATAGTTGCATTTGCAGGGTGTAATAATAATAAAGTCGTTATTTCGGGCAAACTCAATAACCCGGTAAAAGGTGAGTATATATATCTTGACGAACTAAAATCAGATAAGCTTATTACCGTAGATTCATTATTGGTTCCTGATGATGGCACATTTATTTTTAAACTTGAGCCTAAATTCCCTTCTTTTTATCTTCTTAAATTAAATGAAGCCAACTTCCTTACCATGCTGCTGGAGCCTGGAGAAAAAATTAAAATGGAAGTTCACCACGACTCATTGAATTACCCTATAAATATCTCAGGATCCAAAGGTACTGAATTAATGACTCAATATAACATGAACCTGAGGAGAACTATCAATAAACTGATGGCCCTGAATAACGAATATATGCAAAAACAAAATAGTCCTGATCTGCCAAAGGTTATTGAATCACTTGACAGTATTGCCCAGATTTATCTTAACGAGATTAATGCTTACACAAAAGATTATATTGATGAAAACATTAACTCACTTGTTAGCCTTGTTGCTCTTTATCAACAAGTTGCCCCCAGCGCATATGTTTTAAATCCAGCAAAGGACCTGCGTTATTTCATAAAAGTTGACTCGTCATTATCATTACTGTACCCTGATTATGAGCCTGTCAAATCACTTCATCAGCAGGTTCAGGATTTCACATCCCGGAACCAACCTGTAAGTTCTACTACTCCGGAATCGGGTTCAGGAGCTGAAGCCCCGGAAATATCTCTTCCTTCAACAAAAGGTGACACAATTAAACTATCATCAACCAGGGGTTCCATAGTTCTACTGGATTTTTGGGCATCATGGTGCCCTCCCTGCAGGCAGGAGAGTCCTAATCTTGTTAAATCCTATAATCTTTATCACAGCAAGGGATTTCAGATCTACCAGGTTTCCCTGGATAAGACTAAAGAGGCCTGGATAAAAGGAATTCAGGATGATCATCTTGAAAAATGGATTCATGTGAGTGATATTCAGTACTGGAATTCAATTGTGGTTCCGTTATATAAGATTGAACAGATTCCTACTAATTTTCTTCTCGACCGCGAAGGGAGGATAATCGCTTCAAATCTAAGAGGGGAACAATTACAAGCCAAATTAGCTGAAGTGTTTTCAAAATAATGGTGATTCCTGTTCTGATATATTAAATATATTTCCCAATGAGAAGATTACTCTTTTTCCTGTTTTCAGTTCTGATTTTAGCCGGATGCAATCAAAAAAACAGATTCACAGTTGATGGAGCGTTACTTAATAAGAATCAGAAATATGTTTATATCAGCAGGGTTGATGTTGACACCCCGGTTTTGATTGACTCTTCAAAAATCAGACAAAATGGTCGATTCAGCTTTAAGATTAAGGCAAATAGCCCTGATTTTTTCCAGCTTGGATACTCTTCGTCCGACTATATAACTCTCTTGGCAGAACCGGGTGAGAAAATCACCCTTGAATTCAAGGATAAACGACTTTCGGAAAACTACTCAATAGAAGGATCAAAAGGATCTCAGCAATTACAAATGCTCGATCTTATACTTTTAACTACACAAAGAAAACTTGATTCACTAAGATCTGTTTATGAAAAGGCATCAAAGGAACCAGGTTTTGAAGTTAAAGGTCCGGAACTGGAGAAAGAGTTTATCAGCCTGATAAAAGATCAGCGGAAAAAAAACATTGAGTTTATAGTTACTAATATCAATTCAATGGCTTCAATTAAAGCACTTTATCAAAAAATCAATCCCGAGACATATGTTCTTTATGAACCTCGTGATGTTCAGTACCTTAAAATTGTTACAGATTCACTTCTTTATCACTATCCTAATTCTAAACAAACCCAGACCCTTGCAAGGGAGTTAAAAAAAGAATTAAATCAGCTGTATGCCAATCAGTTACAACAACTCACTGACTCTATTCCTGAAACAAAACTTGATCCAAACTTAAAAAATATTAACGGGAAGAGGATTGCTCTCTCTTCGCTCAGAGGAAAATATGTACTACTGACATTCTGGTCAGTTACATCTACTGAATGTATAGCTGAAAACCTTCAACTTAAGGAGCTTTATAAGACCTATAACAAAAAGGGATTTGAAATATATCAGATAAACCTTGATGAAAGTGAAGCAACCTGGAAATCGGCTGTTAGTTTTGATGAATTGCCATGGATCAATACAAGGGAAGATGACCCACTTAAACCTGTAAATGCCAGGCTTTTTAATGTGAAAGATCTTCCAACCAATTATCTTTTTGATAGAAGCGGGGAGATTATTGCAACAAACCTCCATGGTAAATCACTTCAATTGAAACTTAACCAGTTATTCAACAACTAAACACATACATTGCCAAAAAAAGGAAAAATATTTTTTGCTTCTGATTTTCACCTGGGCTTACCAGCAGGCTCTCCTCCTGTTGAGAGAGAAAAAAAAGTAGTTGCATGGCTAAACTCAATTGCACCTGATGCAAAAGAGATTTACCTGTTAGGTGATGTTTTTGACTTCTGGTGGGAGTATAAGCTTGTTGTTCCAAGGGGATTCACAAGATTTCTCGGCACTATTTCAGCAATTACCGATTCAGGAATTCAGGTACATTTTTTACCAGGCAACCACGATATGTGGGTAAAAGATTATCTCTCCGGTGAATGCGGAATCATTGTTCATACTGAACCATACAGGGTAATTATTGACAACAAGAAATTTTATCTTGCCCATGGGGAAGGTCTTGGAACAAGAGATCCTTTTTACAAAATTCTTTTGTCAATATTCCATAATAAACCACTCCGTATTTTGTATTCAGCTCTTCATCCATCCATCGGATTAGGGATTGGACATAGCTGGTCATTGAATTCAAGACTCGGGAAGGGTATTTCGAAAGAGTTCCTTGGAGAGGAGAAAGAGGATCTTATCCGGTATGCAAAATCAATTCGTGAAAAAGATAATATCGATTATTTTATTTTTGGTCACCGCCATCTGGAAATGAGATATATATTAAAACAGGAAACAGAAATTGTTTTTCTTGGTGACTGGATTAAAAAGGGAAGCTTTGCTGAATGGGATGGCACTTATCTTAACTTCAGAATCCTTGATTAATTAATCAACCCGTTCTTCAACCTTAACTGTTAAAGTATAGTAAGAATAGGTTTCATTAACCTTTTCGAAATTGTATACCAACTTACTACCCGATTTCCGCGCCATATCAATCAAACCCATATTTCCTGTACTGTCAGTGGATATGTTTTGCATTGAAAGCGACTTGCGGAATAGCTCCTTAAGTCCTACCTTATCAAATTTATTGATGATTTCAAGCTTTTCCTTAAGATGCTCAACCTGGTTATTCAGAATGAGGTTTCCAGTAGTCAGTGAGTATTCTTTCCCCTCCAATCTGATCATAGCAACCGGCATTCCATATTTTTCTTCAGGTTCCCTGCCCGGAGTAAATTTTGCTACATTTTCGAGTATCTCAACAAGAATGCTGAAAACCCTTCTCCTGATATTTGATTCAATATCTTCTTCTGTCAGTTTAGTCTCGGTAAATGACAGAACCTCTTTTCCCACTTCAGGGGAAATATGTCCTGACCATATCAGGTATACATTATTCTCAGCCATCAGGCGCTCAAGCTGAGCTACCGATTTGCCCTGAAAGAGACTTTCATTCCCTCCGTAATGCATACCTACTCCTTCGGAATCAACAGTTTTGCTCAAAATAAAATATGAACTGTTGTCATCCATCGGTACAAAATCATAATCCAGTTTGTTCCCTGTCTTTTTTGCCATCTCAATAAGACCCAGTCCTGCCCCTCCTTTACTGCTGAATTCAGAGGTACTCAGCATCTGCCTGTAAACATTTCGTATCTCGTTTGTTTCAAGCTTATTGATATCATCCAGTCTTGATTTAAGGGAATCAACACTTTTTGCAGATATAACATTCCCTGTTGTCACAGTATAACCACCATTCGATTTGGAATAGACAACAAGTGACATGTTGGCGTGTTGCTTTTTATCGCTGTGCCTTGATACATTCTGAAGGCTTTCAAGGACAAACATAAAAAGCCTCTTTCTTCCTACAAATCCAAATTCAGAGTTTTCCATCTCCTTCTCCAGTAACATAAGAAGTGGGACCGAATTCTCATTTGTTACTACACCTCTGTAAACAAACATGAGGCGTTCTTTCATCATTTTATCGCGTATTGTGCGCGTAAGATCCATGCAAAGAAAATGTGGTATGTAAATAAGGCTATAAATGTAACAATAAATGATCATTCCGCCAACTTAAACATGCAGAAAGGTTATTGAAAAATAAATCTATGGCGAGTTGACCTGTTGAGATTTAGGGGCATGATTTGGCCAGACTCACCGGATATATCTTAACCTGCCCAACCCTCCTTATCAAGGTTGCGGTAATTTATTGCTTCAGAAATATGTTCTGCAGTGATATTTTCAGAATCCGCCAGATCAGCAATTGTTCTGGCTACTTTAAGTATTCTGTCATAAGCTCGGGCTGAGAGGCCACGCAAATCCATGGCAGTTTTAAGCAACCGGCCTCCTGATTCATCAAGCTGACAATATTTTCTCTGCATTGATGATGTCATCTGTGAATTTGAATATACTCCATATACTGATTTATAACGTTTTGCCTGAACAGCTCTTGCTCTAACAACCCGTTCACGGACCATTGCTGAATTCTCAGTCTTTTCTGAATCGGAAAGCTTATCATATTTTACAGGGACGACCTCAATGTGAATATCAATCCTGTCCAGAAGGGGACCTGATATTCTGTTCAGGTATTTCTGTACCATTCCCGGCGAACACATGCACTCTTTCTCAGGGTGATTATGAAACCCGCAAGGACACGGATTCATGCTTGCCACCAACATGAAACTTGCCGGATAATCAACGGTTGATTTTGCTCTTGAAATTGTAATAACCCTGTCCTCAAGTGGTTGGCGCATTACCTCAAGTACAGTTCTTTTGAACTCAGGAAGCTCGTCAAGGAACAACACTCCGTTATGACCCAGAGATATTTCGCCCGGCTGGGGAAATGTTCCTCCACCTACAAGGGCGACATCAGATATAGTGTGATGAGGACTACGGAATGGCCTTCTGGTCATGAGAGGTATGTGATCGTCAATTTTCCCGGCAACTGAATGTATCTTTGTTGTTTCCAATGCTTCCTCCAGTGTAAGAGGAGGAATAATAGTCGGTAACCTTTTTGCTAACATTGTCTTCCCTGCTCCAGGAGGCCCAATCATTATTATATTATGCCCTCCGGCTGCTGCAACTTCAAGGGCCCTTTTAACATTCTCCTGACCTCTGACATCTGAAAAATCAATTTCATATTTGTTCGCCTCATTATTAAATATCTCAAACAAATCTACTTTGACAGGATCAAATTTTTTAGTTCCATTAAAAAAATCAACCACCTCACTCAGGTTTTCCATTCCATAAACATCAATATCCGCTACAACAGCAGCCTCACGAGCATTTTTTAATGGTACTATAACACCTTTGAATCCCTCTTCCCTGGCTCTGAGGGCTATGGGAAGCACCCCCTTTACCGGCTTTAATGTACCATCAAGAGATAATTCTCCCATGATAATGAAGGTGCCTATCTCCCCTTTTATAACTTTTTCATCAGCTGCAAGAATGCCCAGTGCCAGCGGAAGATCATATGAGGAGCCCTCTTTCCGGATATCAGCAGGAGCCATATTGATCAATACCTGCTTACCTGGCCAGTGACTTCCAAGTGATCTTAATGCTGACTCTATCCGCTGCTGACTCTCCTTTACAGCAACATCAGGAAGACCTACCAAAAAAAACCGTATGCCACGGGATACATTTACTTCAATTGTAACTGTCACTGCTTCAATACCGGAAACGGCACTGGCAAATGTTTTAACTAACATGTTATTAAATTAACTAGCACTTAAGGAAACAGATACCAAATATAGAAAATCCATGCTTAATGACAAAAGGAAAATCCAAAAAGATTGCTTTTTCCTCTGTAATGGATCAATATGACTACGGAAGCCACTTAAACCCCCTCCTGCCTTGCTCCACAAAAGTGGCTAAACAGGATATATTAAATCTAATGCTTAAAAAGAAAGTGAATCAAGTATTTGTGAAAAAGATAAAATCTAATCCTGAAACTAATCTGTATTTTTTGATCTTGAAACATTTGCATTATAGCAGAGTTAATGAATGGGGTATTCTTTATTTTTTATATCAAACTTCAAATGAAGAGGCATAATTTTTGCTGCAAATGAAATATTACCGATTCAACCCAAAATGAAAAAAATCCTTAATTCTTTGTTGATTTTATTGATAACTTTATCATCAACAGCACAGACAAAATCTGATACATTATCAACTCAATCAGATAGTTGCAACGTATCTTTTCTAAATGAAAACTTAAAAACCATGAAGTCATACACTTCAACAAATCATCATTATTCACCAAAATCTATCAATATAAGAGGGATAAATGGACGTCAACCTCTTATTATAATAGACGGAGTGATTAGCAATCATGGCTCATTGGGACTTAATCCAAGTGACATTCAATCTATTAGTGTCCGGAAAGATGAAAGAATCATTAAGTTATATGGGGAAAAAGCCAACGATGGTGTTATATTAATTACTACTAAAAAGAAAGCAAATTAATGAGTTTTTATAGTTGCACACCTAAGATGTTTACAAAACATAAATTGAGTATTGACATTACTAAATAGATTGCAATTATTACAGGACATTATGCACAAATCAAAAATTATGAAAAAAACAGCTGTTAGATTATTTATCCTAATTCAATTACTACTAGTAGGCTGTGGCAGAGATTTAGAACAAGCAAAAAGATATTCCGAAATGATATCAGAATGTGATAGTATTATTGCACAGGCCAGTTCTATTATTAAGGATCAAAGAGTTAAGACTGAGAGCTTACGCAAAATAAGAGATGATGGTTTAGCGGGTAAGATTTCGGAATATAAGCTTTCGATGATTGACAGGGAAATTACTAATATTGTTATGATTGAGTCAAAAATTGATAAAATAAGAACACATCTTGAAAATATTAAAATCTTTGCAAAAGTCGGGGTTAAAGTCAACAGGAGAGTTATCTACCTGAAGAGGAGATATGTCAATTATTCAACAACAATTCAGGTTCATGATGAGAACATAATGATTCAGGAAATAACAGATGGACTTTCAGCTAAACAATATATTTCCAAGTACATGCATGAAAAGTCGAAATAGAATACCTGAACTTCTCATAATCTGATGAAAAATCCAATACTCCACGAGAGCAGAGCTTTAAAGTCATATGAATAACCTTCGTCAGATGCCGCAGACAATGGAAGAAAGAGTCCAATATCCATATTAATGCCTTTTTTTCCTGAGAAATTTATAGTTCTGCCTATTCTTGAATTGAAACCAATATCATAAACAGCAAAAGAGGGGATCCCTTTAATGTCATTAAACCCTAACCCACCTAACAGATACCATGGCGCCTGACTAACATAATTTGATTTCCCGGCAAAATGATACAATATTTCTATTGATTTCGATTTATTCCATATTCCTCCGACAGATGCTCCAACCTGGATATTTTTACCGTATAAAAATCTTAAGTTTAGCATATCAGGCATCCCGTATCCCATTGATAACTCAAATTTGCCCTTTGCCATTGCAGGATTATCGTAAAGGATTAATACTATTACCAGAATTGATTTAATCAAATTAACCGGTGATTTCATAATAATTCAAATCACAGCCTTATTATATCAAAGTTAGATTAAATGAAACTTTAAATCAAGTGGATATCTACTACAGATCTAATAATATGTAACGCAAATTTGACTTGTGTCAGATTGTTACATAACTTTGTTTTAATGATGAAATGGTTATGAATTTAATCTCAATAGAAAGTATTAAGCGAATAACTTTAACATTACTCCTGTTAATTCTTTTTCTTCTGAATAATACTTTTGGGCAAATTTCTTCTAAACTCGGATTTGATTTAGGATTAGTCACTTCAACACCTCAGAAATTTATGAGTGTTTACGGATCTTCATATAAAGCTCCTGGATTAATAAGTCCTGTGGCGGGAATTATATGGCAAATTATTCTGAGTAACCGCTTCGAACTTATATCTGGTGTCCAATACGAAATGTTCGGCACCTGTTTTCATAAATCTGATTTTATTGAGCATAAGATGATTGGTTATGATTATTCTGAGAAGATCACTTTACATAAACTTTGTATGCCAATTACCTTGGAGTTAACCTTAAATAAAAAAAAGTATCCCATATTTTTTATCGGGATCAGACCAAATACCTTGCTAACAGGGAAATATTTCTGCGAGAGGTTGGATCCTGTTGGTCAAGGCTTTATCCATCAGTATTCATACAATATTCTCCAGTACCAAATAGCTTATAAACGTCCAAATAGATTTATGAACCAGTACACAATTGGGAGTTCGAAAGATTTTGGACAAAAATATAGGATAACTATTTCCTGTAATTTTGGTGGACGTATAGAATTCTCCAAACTTGACTTTATCCCCTATGAACGGAGACTAAAAAATAATGAACTTGCTGTGAGCCTTACATATTTTTTAATTCATGAAAAGAAAATTTAATTTGCAGATAAAATAAGATCTGCGAAAAACATCTGGAAAACATTGTCATTCCATCTATTTGAAGTTCTAAAATACGGACGATAGGATCATCTGCACAACTATGTTTCTTTAGAAAATTTATATCTTCAAACAAATATTATAAGAAAATCTTATCATTAAGGTTCTCTGTAAATTGAAAAGAGTATACATTAATTTCGTGAAAACCATCTATTCAAAATTATAATATCATGCATTTCTGTGATTAGAACCAGTCATACATTTAAAACTAAAAATGATCGCGCTATTTCTCTTTTGATGTTACCCGTTATTTGGACGCTCCCTTACGGTTACCTTGTTCTGGTTAATAACCATCGAATAGGGTGGAACAGATTCCGTTAACCATACGTTTCCACCAATAATACTGTTATTACCTACTATTGTATCACCACCAAGAATTGTACTTCCTGCATATATTATTACATCATCTTCAATAGTAGGATGACGCTTTGTGCTTGCCATGTTTTTGCTTACACTAAGTGCTCCAACAGTCACACCCTGGTATATCTTTACCCTGTTGCCAATTATGGCAGTTTCACCAATAACAATACCTGTTCCGTGATCAATAAAAAACTCTGATCCTATTGTTGCTTTTGGATGAATATCAATTCCTGTTATAGAATGAGCCTGCTCTGTCATAATTCGGGGAATTAACGGAACATTCGCAGAGGCAAGCTGATGTGCCATACGATATACCAGAATTGCATAAAATCCGGGGTATGTCATAATTACTTCATCAACACCAGTTGCTGCAGGGTCATTTGAGGCTATGCAGGCAGCATCGTTCTCAAGCTTTTCTTTAATTGAAGGAAGATCATTAAAAAATTTATCAGCAATGAGGTCAGGGCTTTCAGACAATCTCCCTATCATCGGTTTCAATAATTTGATTAACTGAGATTTGAGCTTATTTCCCTTTAAAGGATGACATCCCCCTCCTTCTATAACCGGAAAAAGGAAATCTGCCATCTTATGTGTAAAATCTGCAACACCTGATTTTGGTGGTAATTCTGAGTATAATGAATTATCTGACATTTATTACTTAATTGATTTTACGTATAACAAGAATTTAGTGATAACAAATTTCATTTGTTATTTATACAAGGTTATTTAAAGATACACAAACTACAACTTACAGCATATTGGATTTCCTGAGCTCTAAAATCCACCAGGATCCTTCAAAAAAGGATTTATATCATATCATTGATCTTTAAATGGCCTATTTACTTTTCTATTTGGGATATTTTTCCTGTTCTCTTATTTTTAAGTATCACTTTTACTTTGCCGTCAGGCATCATCTCTTCCTTAACAAAGATATGATTCTTATCATATTCGCGAATTTCAGAAATAGGCTCTGTGTGGTCTCTTCCCTTCCAGACCATAAGTTTTACCGGTTCCCATTTTTTTGATCTTGCTGAACGATAACATGCATCCATTATCTCATTAACAATATATCCGTCATAAAAAGTCTCGCTGGGACTGGTCCCCTTTTCGAATGCATTGAACATATCGGTGAACATATCTGTATAACCCATCTCAACAACCTCATCTCCAACGGGGAATAGCCATCCTTTGCCAGTTTCAGCTTTTTCGGCAACATAACCATCTTTCCCTGCTGCTGTGAACATCTCGAAACCTGTCCGGAGAAAATTATTTACCCAAATTGTCCCATCAGTTCCCATTACCTCATCGCGAACATCCATTCCACCCCTGAATGTCCAGCTGACTTCCAGCTGTCCTATTGCGCCATTCTCATATCTTACCCAGCCAAGGGCATTATCTTCTGCTTCAATAGGCTTAACTAATGTATCAGCCCAGCACATTACCTCTACAGGTCGGATATCTTTACCAATGTAGTTACGTGCAATTTCAATACAATGGCACCCCATATCGAGTAAAACACCACCTCCGGATAGTTCTTTAGTCCAGAACCAGTCGCTATGAGGCCCTGGATGTGTTTCACGGGACCTTGCCCATGTTACCTTACCAATAGCACCGGAGCGAACCGATTGTAATGCTTTAAGTGTTTTTGGTGTATAAACCAGATCTTCGAGATAACCATGCATTATACCAGCTTTCTCGACTGCATCAAGCATTTTTTTTGCATCCACGGCGTTACGCCCCAGCGGTTTTGTACACAAAACAGCCTTTTTTGCAGCTGCTGCCAATAGTACAGCCTCAAGGTGAAGATTGTTAGGTAATCCAATTACAACAATTTCTACTTCCGGATCATTAACAGCTTCTTTCATTGAAGTTGTCCACCGGGCTATTCCGTGTTTTTTTGCAAAAGCTTTTCCTCTAGCTTCATCACGTGAATAGATGATGTGAACCTCGTCACGGCTACGTTGTCCGTGAAGAGAAGAGGTGTAAAAATCGCCGATGAAACCGGCCCCGAGCATTGCTACTTTTGCCATTTAAGTATGGTTTAATGATTTATAATGTAATAATCCTGTTGCTATATAATTTGTTTTTTCGTATTCCCCGGCTTTTGCAGTTTTACAGTAACAGGTTCGATGGTTACAAGACATCCTTTAGGCATCTTATGGAGGTCAGGTTCAATAAGGTTATAAAACGTTTCAAGTGTTTCAGCATTATCCACAATTTCAATCATTACAGGTAGTTTCTCTGTCAGTTCCCAAAACTTTGAAGAATTTATATGACTACTCTGACCATACCCCATAATACCACGATAAACAGTCACCCCAGATACACCATTGTCCTTTGCTTTATGTACAATATGCTCATAAAGAAGTTTCGAACCATACCTGTCAGTCGAGCTGGCATAAATTTTTAAAACAGCGTTCCCTGAAGTTTCCATTGTTATAATAGATTAGTAAAAGCATAACCAAAAAAAACTGCAATGAATCCCAGAAAAATACTTAACCCGGTATATAAAAGAATTGATAGGAATTGTCCATTATGAAGCAACATCAGATTTTCGTTGGTAAAGGATGAGAATGTAGTGAATCCTCCACACAGGCCAACCATCAGAAAGAGACGCCACTCTGTAGTAAGCAAAGTACTCTTCTCTGAAACTCCGGCAAGAAATCCTATAACGAAACTTCCGGTAACATTAACTATAAGAGTCCCTAAAGGAATTGAAAAAAAATCAATGTTCAGATTCAGCATAGAAAGAAAATATCTTGCAATACTGCCAATAAACCCACCTGTTCCGATAATTAAAATATGCTTTACCATATTGATTATTTGTAACCAAACAGAGCCTGAAGTGAACTAAGGAAGCTAAAGTGCATAAAGTTATAATTATTAAAATAAATAGTATATAAGGTAAGCCAAATAAGTCAACAAATTAATATGATCAGTTATTGTTGTGTACCCTGGTTGTCATTTAACAATATTTACAGAAATCTCATCTGTAAATACTGGACAACAAAACTCCGATTTTTTCAAACTCAGTCTGTTTAACATTCCGGAAAACCTGTTTAAAGTCATAACAACGTGGCATGCTAAATAATTTGCAGTGCTATTTTATTCTGAAATTCTTCTGCTATAACACTTTTTTAATTAAATATTTGCTGATTAAATAAATTATTCATACTTTTGACCGTTTGGTTAAACTATACAGTTAATCTTATTGGTTAAACCCTTTGGTTAAATACTATGTCTGAAAACGATAAACAAACTGAGGAGATAATCTTTGAGGCCGCAACAGAGGTCTTCACAGAGAAAGGTATGGATGGTGCGCGAATGCAGGATATTGCCAACCATGCAGGAATAAACAAAGCATTATTACATTACTATTTCCGAACAAAAGATCAGCTTTTCAATGCTGTTTTCGAGATGATAGCCGCAAAAATTCTGAAAAAATTTGCACCTGTTTTCGATGAAACACTTTCTCTGGAGGATAAGATAAGATTCTTTTTCAGGGAACATATTACCTTCCTGCAGCAGAATCCAAAACTACCTGGATTTATCCTGTATGAGATAAACAGAAATCCTGCAAGGATAAGAAAAATCCTAAATAATGTCAATTTCAACAAACTCTGGGAAGAGCTCTACAACCAACACTCTGAAGAACTGAATAAGTACAATATTACAAAAGAAAAAGTCCCTCAGCTTATGGTAAGTATAGCATCATTAAGTGTATTCCCCTTTGCAGCTAAAGGGATAATTGAAGGGATATTAGTAAATACCGGGATCAACTTTGATAAGTTCATCGAGGAGAGGAAAGAGTTTGCTGCAGAATTTGTTATTAATGCAATAACAAATTCATCTAATTCAGACCAGCATGCTAAAAGTTAAAAATATAAACTGAAAATAAATGAAAAGGAGACTTCTCATACTCATAATTCTGATAATTCCCTGGTCGCAAATAGTATCTGCACAGAAGATCCTGACACTAAAAGAGTGCTATGATCTTGCACTGGCTGCAAATGCCCTTGCAGGGGAAGGATCTGCCTATTCCGAAATATCAAGACTAAAAGAGAACAACCTTACAAAAGGCTGGCTCCCCACGCTTGATGCCAACGGAAGCCTGCTTTACAATTCATCTGTTGTGGACATGAGCAGCGCCCTGGCATCTCTGCCAATTCCTGGAATCGGGAATGCATTGAAACCATTACCACACGATCAATACAAGATTACTGTTGATATTAATCAGGTTATTTACGACGGTGGTGCAATAAAAAATGCAAGAGCACTTGAAAAAGCCGAGCTTAGTGTAAATGAAAAACAGACTGAAACTGACATATACAAAATACGTGGAGTAATTAACAACTACTTTTTCAACCTGATGCTCCTCGACCGGCAAAGAGAATTACTCAGTAACTATCTGGAACTTATTATGAAGAGGATCTCCTCGATGAAATCAGCTTTGAATAACGGTATAATTATAAAGTCCGACATAGATATACTGACTTCAGAAAAAATTAAGATAGAACAACAATTATCGGAAAACGAAATAAGGAAAACATCTCTTATGAAACTGATGTCGGACATTACGGGAAAAGATATGGATGCTTCAGTTAAACTTATCCCCCCTACTCATACTGGTGAACTGACTACTGAACTATTACGACCCGAAATACAACTATTCGATCTTAAAAAAGAACAACTTACAGCAAGTGTAAAAGTAATTGAGAGTAAAAGAATGCCAAAAGCTTTTGGTTTTGCTACCCTTGGTTATGGGAATCCGCCCGGAAGCAATTTCTTTAAAGATGAGTTTGCACCTTATTATATCGTAGGTGCAGGAATCAAATGGAATATTTTTGACTGGAACAAGGCAAAAAATGAGAAACAAATGGTCTCACTTCAAAAGGGGATCATCGAAAACAGGAAAACCGATCTGACAGATAATCTGAGAAGATTGCTTGAAATAAAAAATGCAGAGATTAGAAGCCTTGAGGCATTGATCGTTACCGACTCTGAACTTATCACACTCAGAAAAAGAATTACAGCAGCAGCAGAATCACAATACGAAAACGGAACAATTAATGCTACGGAATACCTTAACGAGTTGAATTCAGAACAGCAGGCTGTGATAAACTACGAGATACATAAAATAAACCTTGCCCTTTCAAGGGTTGAGTATATAAATATTAGTGGAAAAGAGGTTGAATAATTCCCACTTTAAAACCAGTGGGAAGATAAAATGAGACTTGATCTTCAAGTCCCCTTTGTTAAGTATAAACAATATGAACAGGAGAAAAATAAATTTTAATAGTAACATAATTGTGAAAAAATACATTACAACAATATGAAAACCAGAGTAATAGTAATAATTGGTGCCATGCTTCTGTCCGGGTGCAAAAATAAAACCGGAGAGGCTGATTCTTTTGGTAATTTCGAAGCTACTGAGGTAATAGTCTCTGCAGAGACCAATGGCCGGATCATAAAATTTGAGGTCCGAGAAGGAGATAAAATAACCAAAGGAGCTGAAATTGCTCTTATCGACACAACACTCTTTCACCTTCAGAAAAGAGAGATTGAAGCAGGGATGAGGAGTGTAAGAACCCGGATCGGATCTATTAATGCACAAAATGATATTCTGGATCAGCAGATAGCAAATCTCAAAGTTAATATACTAAGGTTTGAAAACATGCTGAGAGACGATGCAGCCACTAAAAAACAATATGATGATCTCACCGGTCAGTCATCGGTCCTGC
This sequence comes from uncultured Rikenellaceae bacterium, assembly GCA_964639725.1. GTDB lineage: Bacteria > Bacteroidota > Bacteroidia > Bacteroidales > VadinHA17 > LD21. The sequence goes on along the minus strand of CAZXFB010000004.1, from coordinate 26,628 downwards.
AGAAACAGATAGCTGCCAATAATACCCAGAAAGTTTCAATCGCAGCTGAGCTTTCGGTTTATGGATCAAAACTGGAGACACTTAATGAACAGGTTGATCGTTGCAACATTAAGTGCCCGCTGGACGGAACAATTATTGAGAAATATTCAGAGGCAGGTGAGATAACAGCGACAGGCAAGCCTCTTGTTAAGATAGCTGACCTTTCAATAATGAAACTTAAGGTTTATGTAAGCGGAGCACAACTGGGAAGCATTAAAATTGGTCAGCAATGTAAAGTCAGAATTGATAGCGGCAAAAATGGATACAACACATATAACGGAACAATAAGCTTTATATCAGGCAAAGCTGAATTTACTCCCAAGATTATTCAAACCAAAGAGGAGCGTGTAACACTGGTTTATGCTGCCAATATAGATGTAATAAATGATGGGACACTAAAGTCAGGAATGCCTGGCGAAGCAATATTCTGAAACTCAAAGTTTATGCAAAAAATAATCGAATCGTCGGGTATCTGTAAAAAGTTCGGAGAAACAGCAGCTCTCAAAAATATCTCATTCTCGGTAGATGAATCTGAGATATTCGGATTTATTGGTCCTGATGGTGCCGGGAAATCAACTCTTTTCAGGATTATCACAACATTGCTTCTTCCTGATGCAGGGGAGATGACTGTTCTGGGAATGGATTGTATCAAAGGATTTAAGGAACTCAGGAAAAATATCGGATATATGCCTGGCAGGTTCAGCCTTTACCAGGATCTTTCAGTTGAGGAGAATCTTGAATTTTATGCAACTGTTTTCGGAACAACAGTAAAGCAGAATTATGAGCTTATCGCCGATATTTACTCCCACATCGAACCTTTTAAAAACCGGCTTGCCGGAAAACTTTCAGGTGGAATGAAACAGAAGCTGGCTCTCTCCTGTGCTCTTATTCACAAACCGAAACTTCTCGTACTCGACGAGCCTACAACAGGAGTTGATGCTGTCTCAAGGACTGAATTCTGGACAATGCTCGCTAAACTCAGGCAGCATAACATTACAATAATTGTATCAACTCCTTATATGGATGAAGCTATGAGATGCGACAGAGTTGCACTGATCCAGAACGGGATCATTCTATCCATTGATCAGCCGGAGAAAATCAGGGAAGGATTCAGCAGAAGACTTTTTTCTGTGAGAGGAGTGGAGAAGTACCATCTCATCAATGCTCTGAGAAAATTTCCATCAATATTAACTGTATATCCATTCGGCGACTCTGTTCATATAACTTTAACCAGTAACAGGATTGATGATGCACTCCTGGATCATCTTAAATCTTCAGGTATTACAAATATTTCAATTGAAGAGATTGTTGCAACTATTGAAGACAGGTTCCTGGAACTGATGGAAAAAGATTTAAGTAAAGACCTGATAGCATAATAGTGCAATAGCATAAGAATATATCTGCAAAGTATTGTCAGTAGTTTATACCACTAAAATGAGAAACACTGTTATATCTGTTCATAACCTGGTAAAGAAATTCGGCAGCTTCACGGCAAATGACAATCTGAATTTTGAAGTTTATGAAGGAGAAATATTTGGATTTCTGGGTGCAAACGGGGCCGGCAAAACTACTACAATCAGAATTTTATCAGGATTATCAGTACCCACATCGGGGAAGGTTATTGTTGCAGGTTTTGATGCTATGAGTCAGGCTGAGAAGATTAAAAAGAATATTGGCTATATGTGCCAGAAATTTTCCCTTTATGAGGATCTCACTGTCAGAGAAAACATTACACTGTATGGAGGAATATACGGGATGAAAAGGGATCTCATCAGGAAAAGGAATACTGAACTTCTGGAAAAACTCCATTTCAGGGAATTTGAAAACAGGATAATTGCTGACCTGCCACTGGGCTTAAGGCAGAAACTGGCCTTTTCAGTAGCTGTTCTTCATGAACCTAAAATAGTCTTCCTCGATGAGCCTACAGGAGGTGTTGATCCTATTACACGCAGGCAATTCTGGGAAATGATATATGAGACTGCCGAAAGGGGGATAACCGTATTTGTAACAACTCATTATATGGATGAAGCTGAATATTGTGACCGGATTTCAATTATGAGTGAAGGAAAGATTGTAGCACTTGATACTCCTGAGAACCTTAAAAAGCAGTACAATTCGGAGTCAGTTGAAAAGGTTTTTATTAAGATTGCCCGGCCCGGACTCTAGAGGATCATTTAATTTAACAAAGAAAACTATAACAGAATAATCAAAGTATGAAGAGATTTCTTGGGTTTGTAAAAAAAGAGTTCCTGCATATTTTCAGGGATTACAGAACTCTCTTTATCCTGTTTGGGATACCTGCTGCACAGATACTTATTTTCGGTTTTGCAGTCAGCACTGATGTAAAAAATGCAGGAGTTGCCTTTCTGGATCTCGCAAATGATGAGACAACCCAGAAACTTAAAGATAAGATTATCTCATCCGGATTCTTCAAACAGACTGAAACTCTATTCAACTATAATGAAATTGAAGCAGTATTCAGAAAAGGGAAAACAAAAGAGGTTGTTATTTTTGAAAAAGATTTCGGGAAAAACCTGTTGAAAGAAGGCAAGGCAAACATAAGCATTATAGCTGATGGTTCAGAACCGAATACTGCTACTCTGGTAACCAATTATACAATGGCTATTGTAAATGACTTTAACAGAGAAATTTCAGGTCTTCCCGGGATTAATACAGGATTGATTCAGCCCGAAGTAAAAATGTTATATAATCCCAACCTTCAGAGTCAGCATATGTTTGTGCCAGGTGTTATTACAATGATACTAATACTTATTTGTGCTCTGATGACATCAGTTACAATAGCCAGGGAAAAGGAGTTTGGTACCATGGAAGTACTGCTTGTATCACCTCTGAAGCCAATTCAGATAATCCTAGGGAAAGTTACTCCCTATTTCCTGCTTTCTTTTATAAATGTTTTACTGATACTTGTACTTTCATGGCTGGTCTTTGGCCTTGTAGTTAAAGGGAGTATAATACTTCTTCTGGCCGAATCAATGTTGTATATTCTGATGAGTCTCTCTGTTGGAATTCTTATTTCAACAGTTTCAGGCACTATGCAACAAGCAATATTCATTTCACTTATAGGAATGATGCTTCCCACTATACTTCTTTCTGGCTTCATCTATCCTATTGAAAACATGCCAAAGGTATACGGACTGATAAGTCTTATTTTACCTCCCAGGTATTTCATAATTGTTATAAAAAGTATAATGATAAAAGGCACCGGATTTTTTTATGTCTGGCGTGAGACATTCATTCTTCTTTCGATGACAATAATTTTCATATGGATAAGTGTGCGAAAATTCAAGGTAAGACTTGAGTAAGAAGATAGGGGAAATGATATGACAGGGTGTACTATGACCGATGAAGGATTACAGGGAAAAATGCAAAAGATAAACATTTATAAATGAGAACAATACTATTTCTGATAAGAAAGGAGTTCCTGCAGATCTTCCGGAATAAATTTATCTCGAAAGCGATTTTTGCAGTACCTATTGTTCAGATGCTCATACTTGTACCTGCTGTCACATTTGAGATCAAGAATGTAAGACTTGGGATCATTGACAGAGATATGACAACAGAATCTAGGGGGCTTATCAGCAAACTGGAAGGTTCTTCTTTTTTTAAGGTATCATTCTCAACATTTTCTGATCTGGAAGCAACAAACCTGCTTCACAGGAATAAATTTGATCTTATTCTTAGTATACCCTCCGGTTTCGGAAAAGATATCGGAACAGGTAAACCGGCAAAAATTATGGCAACAATTGATGCTATAAATTCTTCAACAGCACAACTTTCATGGGCTTATCTGAACGGAGTCATCCGAGATTACAATACTGATATAATGATGGATAATCTCAGTTCAGTTCCTGCGGCCTCACCTGCACAAATTCTGATAACTAACAGGTACTGGTATAATGAGATGCTGAACTACAAGCACTATATGCTTCCCGGAATCCTGGGCATACTTGTTACTGCTATCGGATTCCTTCTTGCCGGACTCAATATGGTCAGGGAAAAGGAGGTTGGTACAATTGAACAGATTAACGTGACACCGGTAAAAAAATATCAGTTCATTATTGCCAAAATGTTCCCCTTCCTGATAATAGGACTTATTGATCTGGCTTTAGGTATAATTATCGGGAAGATTGCTTTTAATATCCCTTTTGTTGGAAGTGTACCACTTTTATTTATGTGCGCGACCATTTTTTTGATTGCAGTTCTCGGGTTGGCTCTGTTTATTTCAACTTTTTCAGGGACACAGCAACAGTATATGTTCATTGCATTTTTCTGTATGATAATTTTCATTCTGATGAGTGGAATTTTTACTCCATTCGAAAGCATGCCAAAGTGGGCACAGGATTTCAATCTGGTAAATCCTGTAGCTTACCTCATGCGGATAAACAGAATGGTAATGCTCAAAGGATCTTCAATGAGCGATATTAGCAGGGATATATACTCCCTTATCATAATTGCAGTATGTTTTACAGCTTTTGCAGTAAGACGCTACAGAAAAACTGCTTAAGAAAGCATTTATAAAGTTAATGACAATATCAAGGTCATTTTTCAATACCCTTTAGTTTGGTATTTCAGCCTTACGGGTTAAATCCTTACTCCCATCAGGATTATATCATCAATTTGTCCATACGGCATACTTACATCCGAAGAATAGTTAATCCATTCCTCAATAGCCGAATTAAAGATTTCTCTTTGAATACTCATTCCGGCATCCTGATTTTTTATTAGCAATTCAACAAATCTGGGCTTCATGAATTTTCTCCCTTCAGGTCCTCCAAACTGGTCAACTATACCATCTGAGAAGAGGTAAATAGTATCTCCTTTGCGGATATCTATTTCATGGGCCGTAAAATCATTCATTCTCGAATAGACTCCAACCGGCATTTTATCTCCTTTCATTTCAATCACCACATATTCTCTCTCCTCTTTTCTGATTAGTACAAGCGGATTATTTGCTCCAGCAAAATGGAGACGCATGTTTTTCAGATCAATAGAGCATAGAGCGATATCCATTCCGTCTTTACTTGTCTCAAATGAACCTTTCTGCTTGAGGGACATTATGATATTTTCACGAAGGCTGTTCAGTATCTTTGCCGGTTGAACGACCCCTGTCTCATTGACTATTTTATTAAGGAAGCTTACTCCCAGCATACTCATAAAAGCTCCCGGCACTCCATGGCCTGTGCAATCGGCTGCGGTGAAAATTATATGGTCATCTTTTTTTGACATCCAGTAGAAATCGCCACTGACAATATCCTTAGGCCGGAATAAAATAAAATAATCAGAAAAATTAAGTTTTAGTATACTTTCTTCAGGAAGTACGGCTCTCTGGATTGTCTCGGCATAGTGAATACTGTCAGTTATCTCTTTCTTCTGATAAGTTACCACATCTCTTTGTTTCGCAATCTCATCTTTCTGTTCCACAACTTCTCTTGTTCTCTCCTCAACAATCTTCTCAAGCTTGATTTTTTCTTTTATCAGTTTCCTTTCCCTGATCCTGATAATTAATACTATAAGAAAAATAAAAAGAATTGAAGCAGGGATTAAAAACCATGGTGTCTGCCAGAATGGAGGGTTTATAACGAAATGGTATTCTGTAGTGTTCCCTTCGATACCAAACTTATTTTTTGCCTTAACTTTAAACGAATAGCTGCCAGGGGTCAATCCTGAAAAGACCATATCCCTGTTACGGCTGAACGGTGACCATTCCTTACTCTGATTTTCAAGAAAATATGAAAACTCGAGGTCTTCAGGATTATGGTAGCAAAAACCGGTAAAATAAAATGTCAGGTGGTTATCATTATGTGAAAGAACGAGGTTCTCAGGAAGATTGGAGAATCTGCTGACCTTAAAATTCTTTGATCCCCAGTCTACTTTCTCATAAAAAAGTTTTATGTCGGTAATATATGCTTCAGGCAAATATGTGTATTCAAAGTCAATAGCCGGATCATATCTTACCAGACCCTTTTTTGTCCCGAACCATATTAATCCCTCATTGTCAACTGAAACTGAGTTTGGATTATTTTCTCCACCAGAAAAGCCGTCATAAAAATTATAATTAAACACTCTTTTTATATTCTGGTTGTTATCTACAACAAGCAGGTCAAAACCTTTATCATTTCCGGCAATAAGTAACGTATCACAAATAAACTGAAGGCTATTAATTGTATTTGATGAGAGTACACCCTTTGCAGCAAAAATGGTAATTGGAATTGAATCCTTTCTTTCATCAAACTTGAATATTCCACCACCGAATGTTCCTATAAATATATCACCTGATGGATCTTCAGCCAGAGAGTATACTTTCAATGAGGTAAGACCATCTTCAGCGTTGAAGTCTGTATAGGTTGGCCCGTCTAATCTCACAAGCCCACCCATTGTACCCATCCATATTCTACCTTTTTTATCTTCAATTATTGTCTGAACCTCATCATGGATTAGCCCTTCATTCTGATCCATAAAAAAGAGATTATCATCATACAATTTCCCATATCCACCCGCTGTTCCTATCCACATATTTTTATGACTGTCAGTGAAAAGGGAGCTTATATCCTGATTGCCCAGGTTGTCATTGCCCTGAAACTCTCTTATCGATGAGCCCTGTATAATATTAATCCCATTTTTAGTTCCTGCCCAGATCTGATCTTTACCGGATTTTTCGAGCGCGTTAGCCCCCACAGAGTTTAATCCGCTTCCTGCTGTAAAATATTTCAGCCGCCTGATGGTTTCTCCTTCTTTTTTAAACTGCAACAGTCCTTCGTCTGTTGCAACATAGAAAATATTGTCAGGGGTAAATAAAACATCGAGTACCTGGGTACCGATAATACCGTCTTTCTGGTTATAAGTGATAAATTTTTTATCATCATACATCATTGCACCCTGTCCGAATGTGGCGAACCAGGTATTCCCTTCCTTATCCTCCATTATGTCAAGTATCTGGTTTGAAAGGAGTCCGTTTTCCCTGTTAAAAATACCTGTAATCTTTTCACCATAAAGCCTAATAACTCCATTGTCATTAGTAGCTAACCACAGTTCTCCATTCTTCCTGAAGGAAATATCCCAGATGATAAGACCAGGAAGAGCTTTGTTGATAAAAGAAGGTTTAATTATATAACTCTTTTTATCAGAAGATGGAGTCGCTTCAAAGAGACCGTTGCCGTAACTTCCAATCCATACTGTTTCCCCTTCCCCTGGTTCAATTGAAAGTATTCTTAAAACAGATGTTGATTCAATATCCGGCTTATATATGTTTTTTATTTTTTTTGAGGATTGATCTTCAAACTCAATAATATTTAATCCTCCGACCATACCCAGCCAGATTTTCTTATCAGGATCTTCGTAAATATCAAATATAAAATCATTTAACAGGCCATCTTCTTTAGAAAAATTTACAACTGAAACAGAATCGCCAATTGTTATTCCTCCAAGTCCTCCATCATGTGAGGCTGCCCATACTATCCCGTTACTTCCTTCTACGATCTTAAGAACAGAACTACCATTAAAACCCTGCTCCCTGCCAATTGTTTTGAAACTAAATCCATCAAAAAAAGTTAACCCGTTATCTGTTCCTATCCAGATATTTCCTTTGCTGTCTTCCATTAAACTCCTGACAATATTGTCGGAGAGACCATCTGGTTTACTGAATGTCTCGAAGGTTTGTCCATCAAATCGGGCTACACCTGCACCATCGGTTCCCATCCAAATAAATCTGCGGGAATCCTGCAGCAGGCAGTAAATTGAAGATTGTGGCAAGCCCTCCTCTACTGAATATCCTCTGAAGAAATATTGCTGGGAAAACAGATCGGCCCAGAGTAGTATAAATATCGCCAAGAATAACCAAACTCTTTTAACCATCAGGAATACAAATGTTTGAAAGTAGAGACCCTGTTAATAATCAATTTTTCATAATAAAAATAAACTGCCCTCCTTCATCACCAGCATTTCTAATAGGGCTGTATGCCGGAGTCTGGTATGAATTATTAACCACAGGTATCTTTAAGAAATCGAATATCTGTCCGGCATCAAAATATTTCTCCTTATTATCTTTCAGTGACTGCAGAAAGTAATAGGCAAAAACCGAATGGTTTTCTTTTCCCTTGTCAAGTACGGGTTCTATACCACCTGATGTTAGTGCTTTCCTGCTACTTAGAGAATACATCTTTGAATAATATTTGGTAGAATTTTCATATGGAATTGTCATTGTCTTGCCTCGGAAGATATCACCGCTAAAGCATGCATCAGTAACAAGTAAAGTATGTTTTGAATGGATTCCGCTAAGAAAAGATCGTATATCTTCATTTGAGATATACTTTGAGATTGACTTTGCTGAAGCATCAGCTGGTACCCAGAAACCTTTATCCATGTTCTGTATGTACTCTCCATGACCCGAATAATAAATGAACACATTATCATTTTCCTTAACATTTTTCAGCAGCAACTCGAACTCTTTCAGAATATTATCGCGTGTTGCTTCTTTATTATAAAGAGTCTTCATGTAATGGAAAGTATATTTCGAAGATATTACGTCAGCGACACCTTTGGCGTCATTAACAGCATTTTTTAACATTGGCCACTCTCCAGAATATTCATCAATGCCAATTATAAGGCCATAATACTCACCAACCTCAACCAGCTTCATTGCCTGGGCTACATTTAATCCTTTCAGGGGATCGTTACCTCCACGGAACTCAGAGTAATTCTGGGCCATAGCCTTATCGACAGTTTTTCTAACAGGCTTGTCAATTGACACTGAGAGGTCCATATCATTAACATTTGTAATATCGGCTCCTGAAATCTCAAATCTAACTGGTATTAATGAATCGCTGTAATTCCTGTTTGCAAAAAACTGAAGATTAATCAGCTGCGACTCACCTGTTTTCAAGCTTGTGAGAGACTTATAATCAACTACTTCTACATTATCCGGAACTTTGTAATTAATAGCAAGTCCGTCTGCATCTTTATCACCAACATTCGTAACATTCAGGGTCAGAGTAACTGGCTTTCCTATTGATACTTTATCGCTATTTGTATTGAACTTATAATCCATAATCAAAACCTTGGATTTACTCTCTTTTTTATTATCCAGATAAGCGATATCAATATTATCAACCATTATTGTTGAGTTTTCAGCAACCTGAAACCCCACAAGGTTGCCAAAAAATGGTTCGAAAGGCATAGAGTGAATAAGTTTTTCATTAATGAAAAAATAGTACATGTCAGACACTTTCCTTATAGTCAGCTTATTATAAGTGTACCTGTTGACTTTGTCTGAAAGTGTAAATGGAATGTAATCAATGAATTCACCGGTATACTTATCTATTGTAAAGTGACCCGCTCCTGTCAGCAGAAAGTCGAACTGTTTCATAGGGTTTATTGCTTTGCCCCATTGCAGGCCATACCCTTTATCCATCTTCCCTACGACGAACCTTATTGAAGTTTCGATTTCAAAGTTGCGATTCTGGTCAATAATTACCGGAAGAAGGTCTTCTTTGGCTTTGTCGGTCAGTGACTGAAAAATAAGATGTCCTCCTTCAATATTTTCTGACCAGCTGTTCTCCTCAATGCCAAGAAGCCAGTAGTTACTGAATTTTGTGAAGTCATCCCTAAGAACATACTGGGATTTTACCCCTTTACTGTAGCCATAATCTGAGGGGGCAACTTTTTCCTGAGCTGATGCAATTATTACAGCCAGGAAAAGAACATGTGTGAAAATCAATCTCTTTTTAATCATGACCTTAATAATTTAAGTAACCCAAATATAACTATTTTACATGAAGTTTGTCTTTCACCAGCTGTTTCAACTTCCGGTCCGGAATATACACTTCACACCAGCTTTCTGCTCTGACATTTCCTTGCCACTCTTCACAATAAGGCTTTGTCCTGTCGCTGATTGAATATTTAGCAAGCTCCTTAACGAAAACAGCAAAACCATTTTTCATTATTATTATTAAAGGTATGAAAAATTATGAATATAGGATTTCACGCAGCATGTTTTTAAGTTTGAATTTGTCTGTCTGTTTAAATTCAGACCTATCTGAAGTGAATTGTATGAAGTATGTTTACTATAACCCTGACCTGAGAAAAATATTTTGCCTGAAGTAATGGGGTAGCATAACAGAGGTGTTGTGTTTGATGTCCAGGTCCACTTATAAAGCTAAGGGTATAAGTAGATTATTTTCAATGATTAAGGTTATCAGAGAAACCTTACCGCCGAGAAGAACAATAATTCATATCCATCATCCGGAAAGATGTTTAGGAACCTCAAACCATTTTATTGATATCTGGCTGACTTCATACAGGTCTATTTACTAATTATTTTTTTGCTATTGATGAAAAAATGTTTTACATTTTCTCAATTATTCTCTTAACCTGTACCTGATGAAAATACCATCAATAAAAAGTCAGATAGTTTTTCTGCTACTTTCAGTGATAAGTCAGAATACTTATTCCCAAACATTTGCTGATCAAACTGGCATATCATTAACCGGTGTTGTGTATAGCTCAGCTGCCTGGGGTGATTACGACAACGATGGTGATCTGGATATTTTGTTATGTGGAGCTGTTGGTTATGATTCAAATTTTAATCCTGTCTCAAAAGTTTACAAAAACAATGGAGGTACAGGTTTTGTTGAACAAACAACAATTTTACTTACAGGTGTATTTAATAGTTCAAATGCATGGGTAGACTTCGATAACGATGGTGATCTGGATATTTTTTTATCAGGATCAACAGATGGAACAGACTTCTCATCAATAACAAAAATATATCGTAACAATGGAAGTAATGTGTTTAATGAGGTCATCGGATTAAATCTCACCGGAGTTTCACATTGCACATCCGCCTGGGGTGATTATGATAATGATGGAGATCTGGATTTACTTTTAAGCGGAAGTGATAAAAATTCATTAAGAACAACAAAATTATACCGGAACAATGGCAATAGTGGTTTTCTTGAAATAACAGGAACCCGGCTTGCAGGAGTGACTTCAGGATCGGTAGCCTGGGGCGATTACGATAATGATGGATTATTGGACATTCTTATTGCAGGGGAATTCGGTTATGGCTTTAATATAGCTAAAATCTATAAGAACAATGGGAATGGTTCGTTTACAGAACAAACCGGAATAGTATTACCTGGTATATATTCATGCTCGCTAAAATGGGGCGATTACGATAATGATGGTGACATTGATCTTGTTTGTACGGGATATTCGAGTTCGGGACAAATAGCAAAAATTTACAGGAATAACGGAAACAATTCTTTCTCAGCTGTTTCCGGGATTTCGCTGACAGGAGTTACAAACAGTTCATCCGATTGGGGGGATTATGATAATGACGGCGACATTGATCTTCACATTACAGGAAATGCCGGGAGTAATTACCTGTCAAAAGTATATCAGAATAATGGGAATAACACCTTTACAGAACTTACAACTGCATCATTAACAGGTGTTTCATACGGTTCAAGTGCATGGGGCGATTATGATAATGATGGCGATCTGGATATACTGTTAACTGGCTATACAGGATCAACTATAGTTTCAAAAATTTTCAAAAATAGTCTGAACATTGCTAATAATGCACCTTCAACTTCTTCAATATCTCCTGCAACAGTTAGTGGTACAGATGTTGTTTTAAAATGGAGAAAGGTCACTGATGACCATACTCCGGCAAAAACAATTACTTATAATGTGAAGGTTGGAACATTAACAGGAGGAATAAATATTGTATCTCCAGGTGCTGCTGTAAATGGTTACAGACGGATTCCTTCAATGGGCAACGGACAACTTGATACTACTTTTATTTTAAAGAATCTTAAGAAAGGTACCTACTTCTGGAGTGTCCAGGCTGTTGATCAGGCATATAAGGGTAGTACATTTTCACCGGAAGGTTCTTTTGTCATTACTCAAAGCTCTCAGGCTTCAGAACTGAATGTGGAAAACATTTACGGTACGAAAGTACGGCTGCAATGGACAAGGGGCAATGGCACCAATTGTATTGTTTTTGCCAGGGAAGGAAATTCCGGAACTGCAATACCTGTTGATAACACAATCTATACAGCACAATCAGTTTTTAAACTCGGAACTCAGATCGGATTAACCGGCTGGTACTGTGTATATAAGGGAGTATCAGACTCTGTAACTATAAAGGGATTAACTGCTGGAACAAATTATATTTGTCAGGTGTTCGAATTCGATGGAGCAGCAGGGGCAGAAAAATTTTTAACACAAACCGGGAATGGAAACCCACTGGTATTTAAGACTAACCTTTTTATAGAAATTCCTGCAGCTTTTTCAAATGCCACATCAGGAACAACCTTATGGGGCGATTATGATAATGATGGAGATCTGGATATTCTTATTGCCTGTTTCGGGGTCACAGAAGTTTTTAGTAATCAGGGGAATGGTGTTTTTGCAAAAACAGTTAATATAAGCAGTTTCTCCTCAAATTCTGCAGCCTGGGGTGACTATGACAAAGACGGGTATCTTGATATTCTTATTTGTGGCAATAAAACTGGTCCAGCCACAGCTGTTTTCCGGAATAATGGGGATAAAACATTTTCAGAACAAACAGATATTCAGATCCCAGGTGTGACTGAAGGGTGTGTTACATGGGCTGATTATGATAATGATGGTGATTTGGATATATTCGTTACCGGAGAATCAAGCTCAGTAAGAATTACAAAATTGTTCCAGAATTTTGGGAAGAACAAATTTATTGAAGTTGTCGGGCTGCCATTTGCCTCACTTGGCTATAGTGCCATATCTGCCTCCGACCTGGATGATGATGGTTACCTTGATATAATTCTTATAGGACGTACCGGATCAACAGTACCTGAAACGCATATTTATCATAACAATGGTAATAACTCATTTTCTGAACTTGAAAATACTTCTGTAGGTCACGTATCATACGGGTCTATAGACGCCGGTGATTACGATAACGATGGTGACCTCGATATTTTGTTAACCGGACAGATATCCAAAATCTATAAAAATAACGGGAGTAATAAATTTTCGGAATTGACTAATGTTTCATTACCAGGAGTCTGGGGAGGCAATGCATCATGGGGTGATTATGACAATGACGGACGTCTCGATATCCTCTTAACCGGAGGTACTACCGGTGCATGGCCTGACTTTAAACAGGTCACCCGGCTATATCATAATGATGGAGGTGATCTTTTCTCCGAAATTCCTGAAAATGCTTTACCCCAATTACATTCCAGCAGATGCGCCTGGGGAGATTATGATAATGACGGAGATCTTGATTTATTTCTGATTGGTGAAGGATATCAGGGGAAATTTTCAAAGATATACAGGAATGAAACCAAGACTCCAAATATAATACCGGCAACTCCTGCCGGCATACAATCCCAGGTCATTGGAGTCGATTTAAAACTTAAGTGGAACAAAGTAGCAACCGACAATACTCCGTATAAAGCAATGACATATAATTTGCGCATGGGGACTACTCCCGGAGGAATCAATATTGTAAGCCCACATTCTGCATCAAATGGTTTCAGACGGATCGCTTCCATTGGAAACATGCAGTTAGATACATCCACAATCATAAAGAACCTGCTTCCAGGAACATATTATTATAGTATTCAGGCAGTTGATAATTCATTTGCGGGAAGTGCTTTTACAACTGAAAAGAGTATTATCATAAATGAAGTACAGGCAGACAGTTTGCAGGCAAAGATTATCAGCAGTAATAGCATCAACCTAAAATGGCTGAGAGGAAATGGAGAGAAATGTGTTGTGTTCTGTAAAAAAGGATCAACAACAGTAGCTTCTCCCGTTGATAATACAAGTTATCTTGCAGATAATGAGTTTGGTTTTGGGAGTCAGGTGGGGACATCAGGTTGGTATTGTGTATATAACGGCAAAAACGATAGTGTGGTAGTTTCGGGTATGTCAGACCTTTTTAGTTACACTTTCCACGTTATTGAATATACAGGTGGTATCGGAACTGAACACTATTTTACACCACCGGCAAATGCAAATCCCGGTGTATTTGGTTCAGCATTGTTTACTGAACAAACCACTATTGATTTGGCATCAGTTATTGATGCTTCTGCTTTATGGGCTGACTTTAACAATGACAAATATCTCGATATCCTGTTAGTAAGTAATTATGGCTCCGAACTATACATAAATAATGGCAATAATAGTTTTACTGCAAAGCCAGCACTCTTACTGCCGGATGCAGATAAATCCTTTGTAAGCCTGGGAGATTATGACAATGATGGTGATATAGACGTACTAATAAATGGCTACTTCGAAGGGGCATATAAAACAAAACTTTACAATAATAACGGATCTGCGGTATTTACAGAGAGAACCGATGTCACACTTACAGGGACGTCAGAAGGTTGCGTAAGATGGGGTGATTATGATAACGATGGAGATCTGGATATCTTACTTACTGGTTATACCGGAACAACCTATATTACCACGATCTACAAGAACACAAATGGGAATTTTTCCAATTCAGGGATCTCTTTGCCTGGTTGCGGCAATAGCATTGCTTCGTGGGCCGATTACGATAATGATGGAGATCTAGATATACAATTAACAGGAAATAACCCATCAAAAGGCTATTATTCTGAGATTTACATAAATAAAGGAGAAGGAGTTTTTGTAACCCATACTAACATTTCATTATTGGAAGTTGCCAGGGGTTCAGTCGATTGGGGTGATTATAACAATGACGGTAAACTGGATCTTCTGATGTCCGGAGGTGACTGGAGTGTCCAAAATGCCAAAATCTATAAGAATGTTAATGATACTAACCTTGTTGAACAAACTGTAACGGGTATTGAGGGGGTTGGTGTTGAGAGGACATCCTGTAACTGGGTTGATTTTGATAACGACGGAGATCTTGATATTTTAGTTTCAGGATATAATCTTTTAAACGGCAGGATGGCCAAGCTTTATAAAAACAATAGTAACAATCAGTTTTCTGAAGTTTTGACTCCATTTATCGGTGTTGATGGAAGTTCAACATCGTGGGGAGACTATGATAACGACGGGGATATGGATCTTCTGTTAACCGGATATACGGCATCCATTCATGCATCACGCATATACCGTAACAACACAATTATGACCGCAGGAAATTTTATAGCTAATAAAATACCTGAAGCTCCTGCCGGAACTTCAACCCAAAATACATCTGCCGGAGTTTTACTAAAATGGAATCCTGTAAAAACCGATGAAACCAAATATAAGACCATTACTTATAATTTAAGGGTTGGTATCAGTAAAAATGGTTTTGAAACTCTCTCCCCTAATTCCGGCATCAGCGGATACAGACGGATCGTTTCTCCTGGTAATGCCCAGCTTGACACAACATTTCTGATGAGAAAGTTACAATCAGGTAAATATTATTGGAATGTTCAGGCTGTCGACCAGGGATATTTGGGAGGAGTTTGGTCTGTTGTTGATTCGTTTACTGTTAAAAATACACAGGCATTCTTTAAAACCGATACTGTTTGCCTGGGATTAGATACTCATTTTACAGATCAATCTGTTGCCTCTGAAGGTATTGCCTCATGGAAATGGGATTTTAAAGACGGAACAATATCTTCATTACAAAATCCTGTTCATACATTTGGCTCAGGGGGAGCTCACTATGTTAAATTAGTCGTTACAAGTACATCTGGAATAAAGGATTCTCTTGAGAAAACAATTTTAGTTAAACCAAGGCCCATAACAGATTTTTCTGCAACAACTGCCTGCCAGGGTAGTGAAACAGGTTTGGTCAACCTGACAAATAATTCAGGACTTAACATTACATCATGGTCATGGGATTATGGTGACGGGAAGGGCTCTATATTACAGAACCCAGGTTCTCATGGTTATCTTAATGCCGGTGATTATCAACTAACTTTGACTGTAACTGCTGATAACGGATGCTCCGGAACGGTTACAAAAAGTGTCACAGTCGGTGCATATCCAATTGCTGCAATTACAGCAAATACCCCTCTCTCATTCTGCTCAGGGGGAAGTGTAATCCTTTCTGTTACTAATAATCCGGATTATTCATACAGATGGATGCTGAACAAAACAGGTATAACTGGTGCAGTTTCAAATAACTTTACGGCAAACCTCAGCGGAATTTATTCAGTTGAAGTAACAAATACGCGTGGCTCCTGCATTGACACCTCAGCGATTGTTTCAGTTGTTAAGCTTGATATGCCCGCCATTCCTTTAATTGTAACAGAAAACTACCAGGAAGGGAAATGCCCTGGAGAGGTTCCTGTGGTTCTGAAAGTGGATCAACCTGTGAATGAATATAACTATCAGTGGAAACGAAACGGAACACCCATTAACAATGCTTTGACAAGCAGTCACCAGGGATTTCTTCCGGCAGGTGATTATTCTGTTGTTGTCAACCAGCAAGGCTGCAAAGCAGAATCTGAAGTGAAAACAATTATTTATGATGAAGCTCCTGCAAAACCTTTTATCTATGTACAGGGTCCTTCAGTATGGTACCTGACCTGCAGTAATGACTCTGCCTCAAAATACAGATGGTATTGCAATGATAACCTGATTGAAGGAGCCGATAAATATTATTATGTGGCTAACCGTAAGATGGGTAAATACAAGGTAAGTATTGCAAATACCAAAGGGTGCTTCACAATGAGCGATGTGATTTCTATCCCAACAGGAACAACAGGAATAGAAGATACCGATCCTTTTTCAGGTCTAAAAATCTATCCAAACCCCACTCCGGGACTATTTATTATTGAAATGGAGAACCAGGTATTCGGAGAACTGGTAATAGATATTGTAACACAGGACGGGAAGAAAACCCTGAATATTAAATTCGAAAAGACAACGGAACATTTTGCCAGCCAGATCGATCTGAGTGGTCAGTCAAAAGGGATGTATATTATCAATCTGGCTCTGGAAGAATTTTCGGCCATCAGAAAGGTGATTGTAGAATAAAAGTTTAATGTTTGGAAGTATAGGGTGTGAGATTAAAGGTAGAGGATCTTTTTAATCTCAGGATCTTTATGTCAGGGATTTTCATTTAATCCAACCATTCCTCCCATTAGTCAAATAAGCAAATAAATCTTTGCTAATAATTTATATTTTTGATATATTTTCAAATTATTAATGTCACATAATAATTCAGAACAATGTCAAGATATTATTATATATCTCCGTTATATATTTTAATCCTGCTTTTTATCACAAACATTATCACTGCACAATATTATTGTACCCCTGCAACTACTTATGCCCCATCTGTCAGGAACACATATATTGACAGGGTACGACTTCAGGATATTGACTATCAGGATGCTGTCACCCCAACAGATACCTGTTACAATGATTATACTCAGGAGTATCATGGTCAAACACTCCTCACACGTGGATCATCATATACTATAACAATAAACGGCGGACCTTATGTTACTTACATGTATTATGCTGCATGGATAGATTATAACAATAATAAGGATTTCTCTGATGCCGATGAGAAACTGGGCCAGTTTAAAACCACTGCAGCAAATCAGGAATTTACATTTTCGTTCACTGTTCCTGTCACAGCCAGTATCGCTACCACTCGCCTGCGCGTAAGATGCATTTACAGCTCTCTTTCCCGTGTTTATGCAGATCCTTGTGTCAATTACTCTTATGGTGAAGCTGAGGATTATGTGATAAGCATTTCTGATTTCCAGAAGATTGCAGCAGGAATTTCTGGAATAAGTGCAGGAAAACTTGCCTTCTTCAATAAAGACACAGATGCTGATTATGACCTAATTATGCATAATGAGAACACTTTTAGCGAACCTTATGTCCCGCTTACATTTTATGACAATACAGCAGGAACATTCATACCTACAGACTTCATTAACGGAGATCTTCCTGAACTGAATAATGATAACCTTACATTTAATATCTGCGATCTCAATAACGATAACCAGCTTGATTTCCTGTTTAATTACCGGTATTCATCATCATCCCCACGAACTGTATATTTCCAGAGGACAGGATCCCAATTGAGCCTGGTAAATACAGGTATTCCTGATTTGATGAGGGGATACTCTGCAGCAGCAGATCTAAACAATGATGGAAGACAGGATATAATAGTATGCGGTCAGGCAATTGATAATGACCCCTACACGTATATCTACATGAATACCGCCTCCGGATTTATTCTTGTAAATGATAACCTGAAAGGTGTTTACGGCCAGGTACTTACTGCTGATTATGACAATGACAGGGATATTGACATTTTCATATCAGGAAACGATAAGTATTCAAATACCAATTCTATTATTTACCGTAATGACAACAACTGGAAGTTTACAAATATTAATGCTAACCTTAAAAAAATTGGCTGGCTGGAAAGTTCAGAATTTGGCGATTTCAATAACGACAAGCTGCCCGATTTAATCGTCGGAGGAGTTATATACCGGAATAATGGAAATAATACATTTGAGCAGATATATTTAGAGTCTGAGGATGGTCTTAATGATGCTGGTCATTGGAAAGACATTGATAATGATGGAAATCTGGAGCTTATAAGCCAGGACATCTGGGGAATAACAATCCATGAGTATAATGGTGTTGACTCATTTCTGCTGGATCAGCAGCTATTTTCCTCAGGAGATAATCTTGCAATAGGTGATTATAATAATGATGGGAAACAGGATATCATAATTAACGGCTCCCAGGCTTATATATTTAAAAACCAGACTTCACTCTCAAATAGTATCCCTACAGCCCCGCAGGCTACCTCAGTGTCAATAGGTGACTCAGGTTTTTATTCAGTTACCATGAAGTGGAGTGCAGGATTTGATGCACAGACACCTAAAAAAGGATTGACATATAATTTAAGGGTAGGAACAACCCCAACAGGAAATAACATATTCTCATCGATGACCAGTTCTGCAACAAATAACCCCTTACTTAAACCAGGTATGGGCAATGTTAATGACACATCATGGTTCCTTTTAAATCTTTCACCTGGCACATATTACTTTAGTGTACAGACAGTTGACAATTCAGGAACAGCCTCAGCATTTTCAACACCAAGGAGTTTTACAATTCTTCAACCTATGACTTCCACATCTGTTTTATTGCCGGGAAGGATAAATCAATCAGCTGCAGGGGCTGATTTTGACGGAGACATGGATATTGACCTGATAATAAAGGATGTTGTGCTCACAATACACAGGCAGACATCTCCTTATACTTATTCTTCCATACCCCTGAGAGCTAACTGTGAATTACTTGGGATCAATGACCTTAACAATGATAATCTTCCTGATATAATTATAAAGCACAAAAAGCAGGGAGCTGAGTTATCTGATTCGCTTGAATTGTTCATAAACCTTGGGAACATGAATTTCAGGACGTTAAAGATAGATACCATGTCTCTATCTTCAGTTGCTTCAGCTGACTTTGACAATGATGGGGATATTGACATACTTGCATATGACCAGGGTTATTTTGTATATGAAAATACCGGGAATCTAAAGTTCACAAGATCACAGCTTCCCTTCCCCGAAATCATGTACACAGTATCACTTTCCGCAATTGATATTGATCGTGACGGGGACTTTGATTTCCTCTCATCCGGAAAGGGAACCAACTCATTCAGTGCTTCAAAATGCTATACTTCTGTTTACAAAAACAGTGGGGATATGAAGTTTTCACTTTTTCAGACCATCCTTCCGGGAATTGGTCCCTCCTCTTTCACTATTGATGCAGGTTCAATTGCCACAAATCCTGCTGATATCAACTGGAACGATTTCAATTTTGACGGATATCCCGACTTGCTGATTACAGGTGATGATGAATATACAAATAATACAAACCAGATATTTCTGAATGATGGGACCGGTAAGCTAGTTACAACAAACCTAAGCCCCAGGCCTGCCGACAGGTATAGTTCTACATGGATCGACTTCAACACCGATGGTTACCTTGATATAATTATGCCAAGGGTAGGATACGACATTGATAACTCAATATATTTGAACAATAATAACACCGGATTTGAAGGTTTTGGCAATGCAGTTGACAATGTTGCATTTGCAGCATTCATTAAAGCCATTGATGTCGATAACGATAAGGATAAGGATATTTTATGTACCAACAAGGTGGATCTTACAGTAGGATTCAATACTGAAACAACAATATTCACCAATAATAACAATTTTATAAACCAGGCTCCCAAACCTCCTTCAACATTAAGCAGTGAAATAGACAGCTTTACAGTCATACTAAATTGGAACAAAGGCTGGGACAAACTGACACTCAACGAAGGAGTTACCTATAATATATGGGTTGGTACAGCCAGCAATAAGGCAGATAAAGTTTCTCCAATGGCTGATCTGACGAAAGGTTATCGTTATGTTGAAGGTCTGGGTAATGTTGGGACCAATACATCCTGGACTCTTGAGAACCTCCCGTTAGGGAAATATTACTGGAGCGTTCAGACAATAGATAATTCTTTAACCGGAAGTGCATGGGCCCCGGTTCAAACTTTCGAATTGAGCTCATTAACTGCACTGTTTGACAATGATATTGTATGTCTTGGTTTTGATACCCGTCTGAATGATAGAAGTGTATCAACCAGTCCAATTGATTCATGGTACTGGGACTTTGGAGACGGAACATATTCTTCCGCACAGAATCCTTCGCACAGGTTTACAAAAGCAGGTAATAATCCTGTAAAGCTGGTTGTAAGGTCTGGTGTAGCAATTGACTCTATTACAAATAATGTATTTGTGAAGCCAATCCCTGACGTAAAGTTCTCCACAAATGTTGTTTGTACAGGTGCTGCCACTGCATTTACAAACTCTTCAAACCTGAACGGACTCACAATAATAAAATGGACATGGAACTTTGGAGATGTTGGCTCTGATTCTGATTTACAGAATCCCGGCACACATGGTTATCTTAATCCCGGCACCTATTTTGCCACACTCTCGGCACTTGCAGATAATGGCTGCTCCGACACAATTAAAAACTCTGTGATCATCGGTGCCATCCCGACCGCTGCAATAACGTCGAGTGGAAGTCCAACATTCTGTTCAGGAGATAGTATCACACTGTCAAATTTATTTATTGACACATATATTTACAAATGGCAGACGAGCGGATTAGACATAACGAATGCAGATAAAAGTGTCTATGTTGCGAGGAAAACCGGTTCCTATACAGTCAGTGTCACTAATCCGGTAGGCAATTGTAATTCAGTTTCAGCTCCTGTAAATATCCTGGTGAATGATGTCCCGCTTAGTCCGGAAATTACTTATTCAACGAGTAAAGAGTTTTGTGATGGGGATAGTGTGGTTCTTAATGTTAGTCCGATAAATGATATAGTCTATCAATGGAAACTTAACGGTGGTGCTGTGGGCTCTAATTCAAGTCAATTTGTTGCAAAAAATGCAGGAACCTACAACCTTGTATTAAAGAACAGTAACGGATGTTCATCCTTATCTTCTAATGATGTTATTGTTACAGTTAAAACCCGGCCTAAGATCACTGCTGTTGACCGCAGCGGAGCCATCCAGTTCTGCCAGGGCGGAAATGTTACTCTCAGCATTCCTGCTGCTGCTGAAGAAACTTATAAGTGGAGCAATGAGACAGGGTTTATTGCAAATGCAACCTCCAGCAGTTATACTGCAACCTCTTCAGGGAGTTACCAGTTGCAGATCTCGAATATATCAGGTTGTTCTGTTAAAACAACTGCAGTAAATGTAGTTGTAAAGCCCATGCCATATAAACCTGTAATTGAGTCCCAAAACTACCAGCCAGGTAAATGCATGGGAGAAGATCCGATCAGACTGATTGTAAGTCAGGAGGTATCAGGTTATAGTTATCAGTGGTTAAGGAATGGTATCCCTCTGAGCAATGCAGCATCATCCTCACTCGACGGATTTCTTGAACAGGGTGACTATATGCTTGAAGCTGACCTTAACGGATGCAAAGCCCAGTCTGATATGTTCAGTATATCATTCCCCGATGCACCTGAGAAGCCTATGTTATATGCCCAGGGACCTACTGTATGGTACCTTGCGTGCAGTAACGACTCTGCTTCAAAATACAGATGGTATTGTAACGATAAACTGATTGAAGGTGCCGATAAGTACTTTTATGCTGCAAACCGGAAAATGGGTAAATACAAGGTAAGCATTGCCAATACAAAAGGGTGCTTCACAATGAGCGATGTTGTTTCTATCCCTACAGGTACAACAGGAATAGAGGATATTAATCCTTTTGCCGGATTGAAGATCTATCCCAACCCTACCCCGGGAATGTTTACTATTGAAATGGATAATCAGATATACGGTGAACTTAAGATAGGCATTCTCGACCAGCTTGGAAAAGAAATCCTGAACATTAAATTCGAAAAGACGACTGAACATTTTTCGAGTCAGATCGATTTGAGTGGGCAGCCTAAGGGAATATACCTGATTAACATGTTTTTAGAAAGGTATCTTGCCAACAGGAAAGTGATTGTAGAATGAAAGTAATCTGATTTTCAATAAAATATTTATCATTTATGATGATTAAACCATTCTTGTTTAACAGATCTGTATTTATAAATGCAATAATTTTCTCTGTACTCTTCGTAAGCTCTTATACTGCATTCTCTCAAAACTACTGTATCCCGGAAACGCAAATAACCAATCTGGATTCGTATTTTATAAAAGAAGTAACAATCGAAGGGCTTAAGAATACCACAACCTTTGCCACACAAACATATTGTGATTTCACTCATCTTAAGGCATATTTATTTTCAGGTATGAATTATAAGATCAATATAATAACACCTGACGGGATGCCCAAAACCTGCGCTGCCTGGATTGATTATAATAGCAACGGAAGTTTTGAGGATGCACAGGAGAAAATAGGAGAGGTCATTATATCGACATCCTATGCTTCAAAAATCAATATCCCTTTTATTTTTTCAAATGTTACTGAAGGTGATTCTCTCAGGTTAAGGATAAGATGTGCAGCAGGCACTTCAAGCATCAATTCCTGTTCAGATTATCTTTCCGGTGAAACTGAAGACTATACAATTATTGTAAGTGACTTTAAGAAAAATGCGACTGTTTTGCCTGCCAATATGGGAATTAGTGAACTGTGTGATTTTGATAACGATGGGGATCTTGATATTGTGATTAAATCAAAACAAGATAGTATTTCAGTCCAGGTAAATGACAATGGGGTATTCAGAAAATTGACTAACAACAATTATTTAACTGGTCCCAATTTCCTGCTGGAGGACCTTAATAATGATAATTATGCAGATATAATTTCAGGTAATTCGGTATACCTTAACCGTAAGAACGGTAACTACTATTCCTCTTTAAAATTAGTTGATACCAGGCTTAAGATCCTGAATATTTTTGACGTTGATAATGACGGCGACCTGGATCTCTTCGCTTCAGGAGATTCTGCATTTATTTACGCGCGGGATAAAACAGGTAAATACCTGTTAATGCAAAAATTCATGATCGATTTTCCCGTACTCACATCAGATGCTGCCGATCTGGATAATGACGGAGACATTGATCTTCTGGTTGCAGGTAATAATGAATCCAGAATATATAAAAATGATGGTTTTGGTAACTTTACACCTTTTAACGGGATTCCGTCAGGTTCCTCTGATCAACAGGTATTCTTCAGCGATTATGATAATGATGGTGACTTTGATATTATTATCTCGGCATTTATTAATGTTCTGGCTGACTATTACAGCCCGCTAACAAAAGTATATAATAATCAGGCAGGAGATTTTGTTGATACTCATTTGTCATTTAACAGCTATTTCAAAGGATCGGGAGATATTGATTTAAACGGGGAAAATGATTTTTTGTTCTGGGACAGGATTGGTTTAAACGTTAAAAAAAATCCCCGGCTGGACTATTACTCTGATGCTATCACATCTCTCAGAGCTCTTTATGGAGAAGCCAATAGCGAATACAGGGCAGGAGCATGTGGTGATATTGATAACGATGGCGACCTTGACCTGATCACATCCGTCGGGATTTTTAAAAATTTAAACAAAACCGGGCGAATAGTTCCTCCAAAGCCGACAAATCTGAATGCAAATATTGTAGGATATTCTGTAACATTAACCTGGGATAATTCCCCTTTTGTGAATATCGCCGATACCTCACTGACCTACAATTTAAGAATAGGGACAACACCGGGAGGATCTGAAATAATATCCTGTTTAGCTGACACTGCAACCGGATTTTTAAGAGTTCCCCAAAATGGGAACATGGATTATAATAAAAAATGGAGGATTAATAATCTTACCCCTGGCACCTATTATTTTTCGGTTCAATCAGTTAATAAGGCATATATAGCTTCTGAATTCTCAGTTGAAAAATCGTTCACAGTGATCACTCCCTTTACCGAGAGGATAATAAATATCGCATCTTCCTCAGATCATTCACGCTTTGCTGATCTGGACAATGATAATGATTATGACTTGCTAAGCTCTAAATATGGCTATTATGAAATTAAAAATCATTTGGGTTACAACACTTATGCATTAATCAGTAACTCAATTTATGAAGGTACCACGCCTGTTCCTTCTTTCTCAGATTACAATAACGACGGAAATATTGATATGATCTTACCCGGAGAACTATGGGATGATAATTATAGAAGCTGGCTTTTAACAAATAATGGAAGTTTTAACTTTCTTGTCAATAAAACAATCTTTGAGGGAGTAGCACAGGGAGGAGCTGACTGGGGTGATCTTGATAATGATGGTGATAATGATCTGATTATAATTGGAAGACAATCGGCTACCAATATAACCTCGACCTATCTTAATGATGGTAACGGTATCTTCACCAGAATTGATAACAAACTGGAAAAAGTGTGTTTTGGTGCAGTCAGATGGATTGATTTTGATAATGATATGGATCTGGACATATTTATCAGTGGCCGGACATCCTCGGGGGATGTATTTACTGCATTATATGAAAATGACGGGAACAACAACTTTGCAATTTCTGCAAATGAATTCCGGAATCTTGAAGATAGCTGGATAGATATTGGAGATTATGATAATGACGGTGATATGGATTTTTTATTATCAGGGACTGATCTTACGGGTACTAACCATTGTTTAATCTATAAAAACAATAACGGGAAATTCAATGAACTTCCGGAACTGACGAGTCGCTATACCGGAGTGACCTCTTGGCAAAAATCATATTGCAAATGGTTTGATTACGAAAACGATGGAGATTTAGATGTATATCTCAATAAAGTATATGAGAATTTGGGAAATGATCTCTTTCAGGAAATAGAATTAGGACTTCCCTCAATAACACAGGATATAGCCATTGGTGATGAAAACCTTGACGGATCTCTGGATATGTTCAACCAGAAGACAGTATACAGCAATAATATTATTAAGAAAAATACTCCTCCTGTTAAACCAACCGGATTAAACTTCAAAGCAGAAAGTTCAAAAGTCGTATTATCATGGAATCCGGCAGATGATAGCGAAAGCACTAGCGGGGGTTTGTCATATAATATTAGAGTAGGTACAACACCAGGAGGGTCTGAAATTATATCTTCAATGTCAGATATCGGATCAGGATTCCGAAGAGTCCCTCAACCTGGGAATGCCCAATCAAATTTAGGGTGGCAAATAAAAAATCTGCCAATCGGGACTTATTACTGGAGTGTACAGGCAATTGACCAGGGATTTATGGGTGGTAAATGGGCAGACGAACAAATACTGAGAAGATCCGTATTGATCTGTGACTTCACCTCAGATATTGTATGCAAAGGATCAACTACTAGCTTTACCGATAAATCTGCCACTCTGGGATCACCAATAACAATGTGGAAATGGGAATTCGGAGACGGAGAGACTTCATCTGACAAAAACCCTGTACATCTATTTGCAGATTCAGGGACTTACCAAGTTAAGCTAGTAATAACTTCTGCCGGATATTCCGATTCAATTACGAAGCCAGTAATTATAAAACCTAAGCCTGAAGTCAATTTTATGGTGAATATTGCATGCCAGGGATCTCCAACAACAATAATCAATTTAACAAACACAAATGGTTTGGCGATGTCCGCATGGGATTGGTCATTTGGTGATGGACAAACTTCTTTCGTTCAAAATCCGGGAACTCATGGATTTCTCAATGCCGGTGATTACCATATCAGGTTGAGAGCACAGGACATCAATGGGTGCATCGATTCAGTTAACAAAACAGCCTCTGTTACAGCTTATCCGGTTGCTGTAATTACAGCAAATACGTCTCTCACATTCTGCTCGGGGGAGAGTGTCATACTGTCAGTCAGTAATAATCCTGATTATACTTACAGATGGATGCTGAACAATACAGGTATAACTGATGCAGTTTCAAACAACTTTACAGCAATACTGAGCGGAAATTATTCAGTTGAAGTTATAAATTCACGAGGGTCCTGCAAAACAACCTCATCCAATGTTTCAGTTGCCAGGCTCGATATGCCTGCCATTCCTGTAGTTGTAACAGAAAACTACCAGGAAGGGAAATGCCCTGGAGAGGTTCCTGTGGTTCT